>NZ_JAYWHI010000121.1:0-107230 GCF_043778355.1 Polaromonas sp. | reverse complement strand
CATGCACGCCGGCTACTGGGACAAAGCCACGCACAAAAGTGTGGAGTTGCATGGTCGAACCATTGGCCTTGTCGGCCTCGGCGCCATTGGCCAGCGTTTCGCGTGCATGTGCGGCGCCATGGGTATGCGGATACTGGGGTACGACCCATACGCCAGCAATCTGCCGCCTCACATCGAGATCGCTGATCTCGAGACGATCTGGCGCGAATCAGACGCCATCTCGCTGCATTGCCCGCTGACCCCGGAAAACCGCAATCTGCTGAACGCGCGTACGTTCTCCGCCTGCAAGCGCGGCGTGATGCTGGTGAACACGGCGCGCGGCGGTCTGATTGACGAGTTAGCGTTACTTGATGCTGTGCATTCCGGCCAGGTAGCTGCAGCAGGGCTCGACAGCTTCGCGGTCGAACCCATGGTGACACCGCACCCTTTCCATAACGAGCCCAACATTGTCCTCAGTCCACACATCGGAGGGGTGACGGGAGATGCGTACATCAACATGGGTGTCGGTGCCGCGAGCAACGTGCTCGACGTGCTGATGCCCGCGCAAGCCCTCGCCTGAGGCGCAGGCCATGCCGACGATGCCGTCAAATCTGGACTGCCTTCGCGCACGCCTCGTACAGTGTTCCTAACGAAGGTGGGCGTAAAAAATTGTACAGGCACGCCAAGACCCGGCCTGCGCCATGCAAGGCTTCGCAAGCCTCGTGGCTTTGCCCCACAATCGCCTCATGCGCAAACACTTGTCCGAAACCACCGGCCCGCAGCGCCTGATCTACGGCCTGGCCGCCGGCGTGGGTGTGGCGTTGTTGCCGGTGCCGACCACCTTGCCGTTTCGCGCCCTGCTGGGTTGGTGTGTGGGCGCGGCGGTGTACCTCGTGCTGGCCTGGTGGCTGGCTGAGGTGTTTGACGCCAACAACACACGCAAGCGCGCCCAGGCGCAGGACGAGCCCAGTGTGGTGATCTTTGGGGTGATGGTGCTTGCGGTACTGGCTTGTGTGGCCAGCATCACGCTGATGTTGCAGCAGGTCAAGGAAATGGACGGCGCCGGGCGGGTGCTGCACATGGCGCTCGCGATGCTGGCGCTCGCGTTGTCGTGGCTGTTTATCCAGACGATTTTTGCGTTTCGTTATGCCCACCGCTATTACCAGGAAGAAAAACGCAGGGAGCCCGATGGCGCGGGACTGGTGTTTCCGAACCAGCCCGACCCCGACTATTTTGACTTTCTGTACTACGCGTTTGTCATCGGCATGACCTCGCAGGTGTCGGACGTAAAGGTCAGCTCGCGCGAGATGCGCAGGCTGACCCTGGGCCACAGCATCTTGTCGTTTGCTTTCAACGTGTTGATTGTGGCGCTGACGATCAACGTCATCGCCGGTTCAGTCTAGCCAGGACACAGTTGGTTCAGTACAAGCTTTACGACGGCGGCGGCCATAAAGCAATCGTTTGAAGACCGCGACGGCATCTACGGCAGTCCTGGTATCGGCCTCACTCCATCCAGCGTCAAATGCCGACGCCTGGGGGTGTAGAACCGCTCGAGATCGTCAAGGATATCTGCACGGGCTTCGTCTGATCAAGAATTACAGCTTCAGCGTTGTCGCCACCGTCTTGATAAATATGTCAAGTCCCGGTGCGATGCGTTCAGGGTTCCACAGGAAAAACGCACTGGAACGCGCATTCTTGTCGCCAATCGGGACGAACCGCGCACCCGCTATTTGCGTGCGTGCAATCGATGCGGGTACGAGCGAAACGCCCAGTCCATTGGCCACCAGCGCGGCAACCGTCAGCCACTGGCGCGCGGCAAAACGCGTTTTCGGATGAAAGCCTGCGTGGGCGCAAATCGCGATGACGTTGTCGTAATTGGCCGGCGCCACCTCGCGTGTAAACATGACGAAGGGCTCATCGGCAAGGCGCTTCAGGTCAATCACTTTGCGCTTTGCCAGCGGGTGACTGGCCGGCAGACAGCAGACAAAATCGTCTTCGGGCAGCGCCTGCCCGCCCAGGTCTTCCGGCACGTCGCGCGCATTGACAAATGCGGCATGCAGCTGACCGTTCTTCAGGGCATTGACCTGTTCGGTGGACGACATTTCGCGCAGGCTCACCTCAATGCCTGGATGCTGCAGCGAAAAAGCTGACACGATTTGCGGCACACCGCGGTAAATCATGGAGCCGGTGAAGCCGACCGCCAGGTGGCCCCGCAGGCCCGCGCCGACAGCCCGCGTGACATCGCAGGCCAGCCGGACCTGGTCCAGCATGGGGCGTACCTCACCAAGAAACGCATCGCCGGCCGGTGTCAGCGTGACCTGCTTGCTGTTGCGGTCAAACAGCCGCACGCCGAGCTCGTCTTCCAGGCTGCGAATCGTGAAACTCAGCGGCGGCTGGGTGATGGACAGGCGCCCGGCTGCCCGCCCGAAGTGCAACTCTTCAGCCAGCACAAGGAAGTACCGAAGATGTCGCAGCTCCATGATGGCGTTCAGGATAGCACGTGGTTTTCAGGGTGATGGAAGAAAGGCTCAATAGGATTTGGGCAGGCCCAGTACTTTTTCCGCGATGAAACACAGGATCAGTTGCGGGCTCACCGGTGCCAGGCGTGGAATCCACGCCTCGCGCAGGTAGCGCTCCACGTGGTATTCCTTCGCGTAGCCCATGCCGCCGTGCGTCAGGATGGCGTTTTCGCAGGTGCTGAAGCAGGCTTCGGCCGCCAGGTATTTCGCGGCGTTCGCTTCGGCGGCGCAGGGCTGGCCGGCGTCATACAGACTGGCGGCCTTGAAAACCATCAGGCTGGCGGCTTCCAGCTCCATCCATGACTTGGCCAGGGGGTGCTGAATGCCCTGGTTCTGGCCGATGGGGCGGTCAAAGACAATGCGTTCTTTTGCATACTGGGCGCCGCGTTTCAGGGCTGCCTGACCCAGGCCGACGGCCTCTGCGGCGATCAAAATTCGCTCCGGGTTCAGGCCATGAAGAATGTATTTGAACCCTTTGCCTTCTTCGCCAATGCGGTCTTCCACCGGGATGCGCAAGCCGTCAATAAACACCTGGTTGGAGTCCACAGCCTTGCGCCCCATTTTTTCTATTTCACGCACTTCGATGTGCGCGCGGTCCAGGTCGGTGTAGAACAGCGACAGGCCGTCGGTGCCGCTGGCCTCTTCAATCGGCGTGGTGCGTGCCAGTAGCAGGATTTTGGTGGCCACCTGCGCGGTGGAAATCCACACCTTTTGTCCGGACACCACGTAGTGGTCGCCGTCGCGGACTGCTTTGGTCTTGAGCTTGAGGGTATTCAGGCCGGTGTTCGGTTCGGTCACGCCGAAGCAGGCTTTGTCCCGGCCTTCAATCAGCGGCGGCAGCCAGCGTTTTTTTTGCGCGTCAGTGCCAAATACCACGACCGGGTGCAGGCCGAAAATATTCATGTGAACGGCAGAGGCGCCAGACAGCCCGGCGCCGGTGGCTGCAATGGTCTGCATCATGACGGCCGCTTCGGTAATGCCGAGTCCCGCGCCGCCATAGGCTTCGGGCATGGCGATGCCGAGCCAGCCGGCGTCGGCTAGGGCCCGGTGAAAATCTTCCGGGAAACCGCCTTCGCGGTCCTTGCGCAGCCAATAGTCGGCATCAAAAGGAACGCACAGGCGGTTGATGGCTTCGCGGATCTGTTCCTGCTCTTGTGTCAAAAGGAAGTTCACCGGGCCGCTCCTGCGGTGGCGCGCACCACGTTTTCAGGCCGTTCGCCGTAGGGCGGGGTGTAAATCACCAGAACGCGCGCCGGGGTGTCGCTGGTCACGGTAAAAACATGCATGGAATCGGGCGGAAAATAGCAGGCATCGCCCGGCAGCAAATCGCAGCTTTCTCCGTTGACTTCAGCCCTCGCCGCGCCCTCCAGCAAATAGCAGACCTGCTCAATCCCTGGGTGGGCATGGGGAAGGGCGCCGCCATTTTTTTCAATCACGCCGAGCAGCACCTCCACGCCGCGCGCACCCACGGTGTCCGCGCTGATCAGTCGCTGGTTGCGGGTGCCCAGATGGTTGGCGGGATGGTAGCCGGGCACGTCTGCGCCGCGTACAAAAAAAGGTTTCTTCATGGTTTATGGCCCTGTGATGGTGTTGCTTTGCGGCTGGCCATGCCTTGTGCCAGCAGCGCCTGGATCGCGCTTTCGGAATAGCCGGCCTCACGCAGGACCTGCGCCGTGTGCTGCCCCAGTTGCGGTGCCGGTGCCGGTTCGGTGCACGGGGTGTGCGACCAGCGGGACGGGTTGCCTGGTGTGCGCAGCCTGCCTTCGGTGGGGTGCTCGGTGTCCCGGATAAAACCGGTTGCCTGCAAATGCGGATCGTCCAGCAGGTCTTGCGGTGAGTTCATTGGCATGTTTGGAATGTCTGCCGCATCCAGCAGGGCCTGCCAATCGGCCGTGCTGCGGGTGCGCATGATGTCGGCGACATGCGAATACACCGCATCAATGTGCGTGGCACGCTGGGTGTGCGTGGAAAAGCGTTCGTCCTGGGTGAAGCGCTGCAGGTCGCCAATGGCGGTGAAGAAGCTTTTCCAGTGCTTGTCGTTGTAGATCAGCACGCACAGGTAGCCGTCGAGCGTCTGGTAGGGACGGCGGTGCGATGTCAGCAGCCTGGCGTAGCCCGGCTCGCCCCGGGGCGGCACGAAGCTCAGGCCCGCCAGATGGTCGCCCAGCACGAATTGCGTCATGGCCTCGAACATCGGCACTTCCACCGCCTGGCCCACGCCGCTTTTTTCGCGGGCGTACAGGGCGGCGGTCACCGCATACACCGCATGCAGCCCGGTGACACGATCGGCCAGCGTGACCGGCGCATAGCAGGGCGCCTCGGCGCCATAACGTTGCATCAACCACGGCAGGCCGGTGGCGCCCTGGATCAAGTCGTCATAAGCCGGCTTGTCGGCATAAGGCCCGTCCTGGCCAAAACCGCAGCAGGTGACATGAATGATGCGTGCGTTACGCTCGCGCACCGACGCGTAGTCAAGCCTCAGTCGCGCCAGGGCCTGTGGTCGCACATTGGAAATCAACACGTCCGACTGCTCTGCCAGGCATAGCAGCGCTTCGCGGGCATCGGGCTGCTTGAGGTCCAGCACCACACTGCGCTTGCCCTGGTTGGCATGCAGAAAAATATGGCCCATGCCGGGGTTGCGCATGGGCCCCACGTGGCGCATGTTGTCGCCTTCAGGAGCCTCCACCTTGACGACCGCGGCACCCAATGAAGCGAGAATTTGCGTGGCAAACGGCCCCATCACCACAGAGGTCAGATCGAGAATTTTGATGCCCGCCAGGGGACCGCCGGCAGCCTCTGCCGGGCTTGGGGTGGTGCTCACGCGCTTACTCGGGCTTGATGCCGGCCTGCTTGATCAGGCGGGTCCACAGGGTCAGTTGATCGGCGACATATTTTTCGAACACTTCCGGTGACGCCGAGGGCATCACCTCAAAACCGACCACGGCCAGCCTGTCCTGGACTTCTTTTTCCGCGAGGATGGCGATGACTTCCGTGCTGATGCGATCGACGATGGGCTTGGGCAAACCTGCCGGGCCGAAGATGCCGTTCCAGGAGGTCAGGTCAAAGCCGGGCAGCGTTTGCGCCACTGCTGGTATGTTCGGAAGAATTTTCGAACCATTGGCGGGCGTGACCGCGAGCGCGCGCACCTTGTCAGCCTTGATCATGGCCAAACCCGAGCCGAAGTCGGTCACGTACAGCTCAATTTGTCCCCCGACCACGTCCGTCATCGCCTGCGGGCTTGACTTGTAAGGCACACCAACCATATTGACTGCGGCCATGCGCTTGAGGGTTTCAGAAGCGACCAGCGAGGTGCTGTTGGGCGTGGCATAAGACAGCTTGCCCGGGTTGGCTTTGGCGTAGTCGATCAGCTCCTTCATCGACTTGATAGGCAGGTGATTGGCCACCACCAGCGCAAAAGGCAATTCGCCGGTTCGCACAATCGGTGTGAAATCCTTGATCGGGTCGTACTTCAGATTCTGAAAAAGGCTGGGATTGGCCGAGTGCGAGGTATTGGTCGTCATGAACAGGGTGTAGCCATCGGGCTTGGCACGCGCTACAAACACGGCGCCAATCTGCGCACTGGCGCCCGGTTTGTTGTCAACCACGACTTGCTGGCGCAGGCGGTCCGACAGCTTTTGGGCAATGACCCGGGCGACGGCATCCGTGCCGCTGCCGGCCGCGAACGGCACCACCAGGGTGATGGGGCTGGACGGGTAAGTCTGCGCCAGCGTCTGGCTGCCGATGGCCAGGCCCAGCAGGGCGAGGACGGTCGTCAAAAGTTTCATGGTGTCTCCTTTGGAATGGGTGGTCCGGCGCAAAACTGCACCTGTTCTGGCGACCTCATTTTTGGGTAGGGCCGGTGACAAGTCCAATTGCAAATTCGATTACCACGATTCGTTTTTTGTATTGATGAATTATTTGAAGTCTGTTGCCCGTATCAATTACCGGTCAACCAGCACCCGCATGTGTATGCGGTGGCGCTGCACGCAGCCGTGGGTCGGCCGCTCAGTCTTCGCGCAGTTGCTTATCGATGGTTCTTTTGTCCGCGCGCCGTGTGGCTGCCCGCGATTTGCGGTGCGACCCCGCCTTGCGCTGCAGGGCTGCCGCCACCAGCGGGTTGCGCGGCTTGGGCGCCGGCAGCTTGAGTTTGATCTTGCGGACAGAGGTCATCGCCCGAGCTTGAGCAATCCGGTGGACAGTGCCGTGCCGCAGATGATCACCACCGCGCACAACAGCATCCACAGCGTGACCATCTCGCCAAGAAAAACCATGCCGTAGAACACCGCGAACACCGGCACCACAAAGGTCACGGCCAGCGCACGTGCCGGGCCGGCGGTTTCGATCAACCTGAAATACAGGACGTAGGCAATGCCGGTGCACAACACGCCGACGGCGGCCACCGCCAGCCAGGCGCCGCCGCGCGGCATCTGCGCTGGCCACAGCCAGGCAGCCGGCAGGGCCAGGCCCACGGTCGCACCGATCTGGCTGCCCGCAGCGGTGACCAGCGGCGGCAATCCGGTCAGGTAACGCTTGGCGTAACTCGCCGACAGCGCATAACAAACGCAGGCGAACAGGCAGGCCAGCACGGCCCAACCGGGGGCGATGCCCGAGGCATCGGGCTTGAAAGTCGCTTTGTCCCAGGCCAGCATGGCCACACCGGCAAAACCGATCAGCAGGCCCAGCACGCGCGAGCCGGTGGGCCTGTCCTTGAGCCAGAACCAGGCGACCACGGCACCGAACATCGGCACGGTGGCGTTGAGGATGGCCGACAGCCCGGTGGTGATGGACAGCAGCGCAAATGCAAAACACGCAAAGGGAATACCGGAGTTGAACAGGCCGACCAGGAACACGCGGCGCCAGTTTTTTATCAGCGCCTCGCCGTGACCGCGAAGCAGCACCAGCGGCAGCAAGAAAGTCGCTGCAATGCCTACGCGCACGGCGGCCGTCGGCAGTGCGCCAAAGTCCACAACAGCAATCCGCATGAACAGGAAGGACGATCCCCAGATCGCCGCCAGCAAAACAAAATCAGTCAGCCAGGCCTTGCTTTTCAGCGCAGGTGCAAGCGTCACAGGGCGCCCTCCAGCTTGAGCAGCGCGCTTTTGCGTTCCAGACCTCCCGCATAACCGGTCAGTGCGCCGCCGGCGCCCATCACGCGGTGGCAGGGCACGATGATGCTGACCGGGTTGCGGCCGACTGCCGCGCCCACCGCGCGCACCGCAGCCGGCTTGCCGATGCGGGCGCTGACCTCGCTGTAGCTGGCGGTGCCGCCCTGGGGAATTTTCAGCAGCGCCTGCCAGACCGACTGCTGGAAAGCCGTGCCGCAGGCCAGGTCCAGCGGTACCTCAAATTCGGTGCGCTGGCCGGCGAAGTATTCACCGAGTTGACGGATGACTTCTTTCAGCACCGGGTGATCGGGCGCGCTGGGCCAGACCGCCGGTCCCACCAGTTCCGGGGGGAGGTGGCGTTGGCCGTCGAACCAGAGCCCGGCCAGGCCCTTGGCGGTGGCCGCGATGATGATGCTGCCCAGCGGGCTCGCGTAGCGGGTCTGGACGATGGGGTTGGCGAATTTCATGGTGCGCTCCTGGGAGTGTCTCTCATTGAGAGCTAGCGGGTTGTCGGCTGTGTGGGCAGTTGTCATGGTTTTACCGAAAGCTTTTGGGCTCTAGCCCTTTCCGGAAAAGCGCTGGCAGCTATCAATTCAGTAGCATTTGATGGCGCTGTCGCAGCCTCCATCGCACCGCTCCAGGCGCGGATCACGGCATAACTGCGCCAGGGTTTCCAGGCCAGCGAGGCTTGCTCGGCTTCTTTGGCCGGATTTTTTATGCCCTGTACACCGAGCGCTTTGTGCAGCGCCACGTCACCGGCCGGAAAGGCGTCAGGCCAGCGAAGCGCGCGCATGGCGATGTATTGCGCGGTCCAGTCGCCGATGCCTGGCAATTCTTTCAGCGCCGCAATGGTGGCGTTGACATCGGCGCCGCCGTGCAGTTGCACACGTTTTTCTGCGACGGCTTTGGCAATGCCGACAATCGCCGTCTGACGCTGCCGCACGATGCCGAGCTGCCCGAGCGTATCGCCGCTGGCCTGCGCCAGCACGGCGGCTGGGGGGAAGAGGCGCGTCAGGCCCGGCCACGGTGTCTCAATCGGCTCGCCGAGTTTGTCGACCAAACGCTGCGCCAGCGTGCGTGCCGCCGCCACCGTGATCTGCTGACCCAGCACGGCGCGCACCGCCAGCTCGTAGCCGTCCATGGCGCCGGGCACACGCAGGCCGTCGCCACCCGGAAAGCTGGCATGCAGCACGGCGTTGATGGCTTGCGGGTCGGCGTCCAGGTCCAGCATGGCGCGTACCCGGCGTATCACCAGCGGCAGCACCTCGCGCAGCGAGTCGCTGATACGCAGCGCCACATGGCTGCGGCTTTCGTCAAAGCTCGCCAGCAGCCAGCCGGCGTGGACCTTGCCGCCGGTTTCGATGCGAAAAGTGCGTCCAAGCCTTGTCCCGTATGGCTCGTCAGCTACAAATTCAATAGCGTTGATCCGGCGCTTGCGAAAAAACGCCGTCATCGCCGCAACGTCATAAGGCGGCCGGTAACCCAGCTTCACCGTGATGCCTTGTTCGGTCGGTACGCCGCCCTGGCGCCGCAACTGCGTCGGGTTCAGGCCGTAGTGCCCGACAAACGCGGCGTTGAAGCGGCGCACGCTCGCATACCCGCTGATCAGCGCAATCTGCGTGATCGGCAGGGCGGTGTCGGCCAGCAATTGTTTGGCGGTCAGCAGCCGGCGCGTCTGCAGGTACTGCATCGGCGACACGCCGAACTGCGTCTCGAAAATGCGCCGGACGTGGCGGTCGCTGACCCCGAGTTTTGCCGACAGCAATTCCACCGAAGGCGTTGCATCTCCCCACGCCTCGGGTTCGTCGAGCAGGCGCGCGGCTTGATGCGCCAGAATGTAGGAGGCATCCTGAATCGACCAGACCACCGAATGTGGCGCCAGCTCGGGGCGGCAGCGCAGACAGGGCCGAAAGCCGGCACCCTCTGCCTGCGCCGCATGGCCGAAGAAGCGGCAGTTTTCACGCTTCGGTGTTTTCACGCTGCAGACCGGCCGGCAGTAGATGCCGGTGGACGTCACACCGGTGAAAAAGCTGCCGTCAAAACGTGCGTCCCGCGTCTTCAGCGCGAGGTAGCAGGCGTCGTCAGCGAGCAGGATACTGTCTGTGGTCATGGCTGAATCATACGGCGCAGGCCGGTTCAGACTGGCCGTTTTCGGACATCTTCCCCGCCCACCCCGCGCCTACAATAAGCGCGCTACAGCAACCCAGGAAAGCCAGTACCCATGCAGGTGAACCCCTCGATTTTCAAGGCTTACGACATCCGCGGTGTCGTGCCTTCCACCATCAACGAAGCCGTGGCCGAAGCACTGGGCCGCGCTTTCGGCGCCAGTGCGCTGCTGCAGGGCGAGTTCGTGGTGGCTGTGGGCCGCGATGGCCGTGTCAGCGGGCCCGCACTGAGCGCGGCGCTGATCCGTGGCTTGGTCGCCAGCGGCGTCGATGTGATTGACGTCGGCATGGTCACCACACCCATGCTGTATTTCGCCGCCTGCACGCTCGCCAACTCCGGTATCCAGATCACCGGCAGCCACAACCCCAAGGACTACAACGGTTTCAAGATGGTGCTGGCCGGCCGCGCGATTTACGGCGACGAGATCCAGGGCCTGCGTACCCGCATGGAAGCCGACGATTCCGGCCATGCCACCGCGCCGGCTCGCAGCGGAAACATCACCCACATCAACGTGCTCGCGCCGTATCGCGACCGCATCGTGTCGGACATCAAGCTGGCACGGCCGATGAAAATCGTGATCGACTCCGGCAACGGCATCGCCGGTGCCTCGGCGCCCGGCATCTTCCGCGCGCTCGGTTGCGAGGTCACCGAGCTGTTCAGTGAGGTCGACGGCGACTTTCCCAACCACCATCCGGACCCGAGCAAACCGGAGAACCTCAAAGACCTGATCACTGCGTTGCAGGCCGGTGACGCCGAGCTGGGCCTGGCCTTTGACGGCGACGGTGACCGACTGGGCATCGTCACGCGTGACGGCCAGAACATTTACCCCGACCGCCAGATGATGCTGTTTGCGCGCGATGTGCTCTCACGCGTGCCGGGCGGCACCATCGTCTACGACGTGAAATGTTCGCAGCGACTGGCGCCCGAGATCACGGCAGCCGGCGGCGTGCCCCTGATGTACAAGACCGGCCACTCGCTGATCAAGGCGAAAATGAAGGAAGTCAACTCCCCGCTGGGCGGCGAGATGAGCGGTCACATCTTTTTCAAGGAGCGCTGGTTCGGCTTCGACGACGGCACCTATGCCGGCGCGCGCCTGCTGGAGATCCTGAGCAAGGTGGCCGACGTGGGCGCGTTGCTCAACGGCCTGCCGACCAGCTTCAGCACGCCGGAGCTCAATGTCGCCTGCCAGGAAGGCGAGCCGCACACGGTGGTGGCGCAACTGATCAAGAACGCATCGTTTCCCGCACCCGCCCAGATCAACACCATTGATGGCGTGCGTGTCGACTGGCCGGATGGCTTCGGCCTGATCCGCGCGTCCAACACCACGCCGGTGCTGGTGCTGCGCTTCGAAGGCCACACCGAGGCCGCGCTCAAACGCATCGAGGCCGACATGCTCAAGCTGTTACGCAGTGTCAAGCCGGATGCGAATTTTTCCGCTCCCGCACATTGAATCCGCTTGCTGTCATCCCGGGCTCGACCCGGGATCCTTATTTCGAACTCGCGGCTGCGCGACGATGGATTGCGGGTCAAGCCCGCAATGACATTCAGTGAAGATTCTTCTGGTCAAACTCTCGTCACTCGGCGACGTGGTGCACACGCTGCCCGTGGTGCAAGACATCCTGGCCGCACATCCCGGTGCGCAGATCGACTGGGTGGTGGAAAAAGCCTTTGCGCCGCTGCTGACCCCGCTGCTGGGCAGCGGCCTGCAGCGCGTCATCCCTTGCGAACTGCGGCGCTGGCGCACGGCACCTTTCAGTGCTGCCACGCGCAGCGCGTGGCACGCCTTCCGGCGTGAACTGCAGCGCAGCGAATACGACGCGGTGATCGACCTGCAGGGCCTTACCAAGTCAGCGCTGGTCGCCTGGCTGGCGCGGCTGGCGCCCGGCGGCAAGCGTTACGCCATGGCCAACCAGACGGAAGGCTCAGGCTACGAGGGGCCGACGCGCTGGGTGGCGGATGTGGCGATTGCGCTGGCGCCGCACAGCCACGCCGTGTTGCGCGGGCGCGCGTTGTGCGGGCGGGCGCTGGGCTACACCCCGGCCGTTCGCCCAAATTATGGGTTAAATCGGCCCCCAGCCCATGCCAGTCGTGCGCAGGCTGCTCCTGAAAAAGTAGCGTTTGTGCATGGCAGCTCACGCGCCGACAAGTTGTGGCCCGTCGAGCATTGGGTGGCGCTGGGCCGGCAGTTGGTTGCGCAGGGCTACCTGATTGCACTGCCGCACGGCAGCGACGCCGAGCTGGCAACGAGCCACGCGATTGCCGGCGGTTTGAACACCGGTGAAGAAAAAGCGATCGTCTTGCCGAGGCTTGCGTTGGACGAACTCACGCAGCAACTCGCGCAGTGCGCCGGCGTCATTGGCGTGGACAGCGGGCTGAGCCACATCGCGGTGGCGCTCGACCTGCCGCATGTGCAGATCTACAACTTCGACACCGCTTGGCGTACCGGGCCGCTGCCCGATTTCAGCGAGGCAGAGGGCGCTCGTCAGCGCAGTGTGTTTGCACTGCCGTGCCCGACGGTGGCGCATGTGTGGCAAGCCTGGCTGGCTTGCCGGCCCGCCCCTGGGGAGGCGCCGTGATGGAGGCCATCATCCGCAAGCTGTATTCGCTGCTGATGTGGGGTGCCCAGCCTTTTCTGCGGCGCAAGCTGTTGCGCCGGGGCCAGGCCGAGGCGGGGTACCTGGAAGCGGTGGACGAGCGCTTCGGCTGTTACACGCAGCCCGCTGAAGTTGCTTCGGAGCTGGTCTGGGTGCATGCGGTGTCACTCGGTGAAACGCGCACTGCCGGCATATTGATTGACGCGCTGCGCGGCCAGTGGCCAGGCCTGCGCGTGCTGCTGACCCATGGCACAGCCACTGGCCGCGCCGAGGGTACGGGGCTGCTGCGGGATGGCGATGTGCAGGTCTGGCAGCCGTGGGACAGCGAAGCGGCCGTGGCGCGTTTTTTCACGCATTTCAAACCGCGCCTCGGCCTGCTGCTGGAAACGGAAGTCTGGCCCAACACGGTGGCCTGCGCCCAGGCGCGCGGCGTGCCGATGGCGCTGGTCAACGCGCGCCTGTCTGACAAATCTTTTCAGCAGGCAATACGCATGGCGCCGCTGTCGCGCCCGGCCTATGCCGGCCTGGCGGCGGTCTACGCCCAGAGCGACAGCGACGCCCAGCGCCTGCGTGCGCTCGGTGCCACCGTACAGGACGTGTTCGGCAACCTCAAATTTGACGCCACGCCCGACCAGGCGCAGCAGGCGCAGGGCCGCGCCTGGCGCCAGGCGCTGGGCCAGCCGGTGCTGACGCTGGCCAGCTCGCGCGACGGCGAAGAAGACGAATTTCTCAAGCAAATTGTGGCGCTGGCCCTTTCCACACGTGCGCAACCAGCTATCAATACAGTAGCAGGTGCACATGTGCAGGTGCTCATCGTGCCGCGCCATCCACAGCGTTTTGCCGAGGTGCAGGCGCTGGTTGAAAAACACGGGCTCTCGGTTTCGCGCCGCTCCACCTGGAATGGCACGCCGCAGCCGGCCGATGTCTGGCTCGGTGATTCACTCGGCGAGATGGCGCTGTACTACGCCATGAGCGACGTGGCCCTGCTGGGCGGCAGCTTCGCTCCGCTGGGTGGGCAGAACCTGATCGAGGCCGCTGCCTGCGGCTGCCCTGTGATCATGGGTCCGCACACCTTCAACTTCGCCGAGGTGTCCGAACTCGCAGAAGCGGCCGGCGCCGCGCGCCGTGTGGTGGACATGGACGAAGCGGTGCGCAGCGCCCGCGCCCTGCTGGCCCGGCCTTCCGAGCAGCAGGCTGCGGCGCAAGCCGGTCTTGGCTTTGCCGCGCAGCACCGCGGCGCGGCTGCCAACACGGTGCAGGCGCTGGCGCATTTCCTCGATGGCTGAACCGCTGGTCAATCAGTACGGCGCCGATGTGCCCCAAGCCATCGCCCGCATGATCACAGCGGTGCATCCGAAGTTCGACGCCTGCAAGTTTGTCGCCGATGCACTCAACGGTTATGAAGCCCTGGCGCTGATGCCACGCGGCAAACACATCGCGCAGGCGCTGCAGCGCCACCTGCCGCCCGACTACCCGAAGGCCATCAACATCCTGCTCGCCTCGCTGGACCAGCCGCATGGCCGGGCTGAAGGCCTCAGCATGGCGTCGTTTCTCTACCTGCCGCACACCCTGTTCGTCGCGCAGTTCGGACTCGGTCATTTTGAAGGCTCGATGCGGGCCCAGCATGCGCTGACGCAGCGCTTCACGGCCGAATTCAGCATTCGCGCCTTTTTGCAAAAACACGAGGCCGCTACCCTGGCGCAATTCAGGCAATGGGCCAGCGACCCGAGTGAACATGTGCGTCGCCTGGTGTCCGAAGGCAGTCGCCCCCGCCTGCCCTGGGCCAGCCGACTGCCGGCGTTTCAAAAGAACCCCGCGCCCGTGCTCGCGCTGCTGGAACTGCTCAAGGACGACCCGGCCCTGTACGTGCGCCGCTCGGTTGCCAACAACCTCAACGACATAGGCAAAGACCACCCGGAGGTGCTGGCCGCCACGGCAAAGAAGTGGCTGAAGGGCGCGAGCGACGAGCGCCGCTGGATCGTCCGGCACGCGCTGCGCTCAGCTGTCAAGCGCGGCGAAGCTAGCGCGCTCGAGGTGCTGGGCTTCAGTAAAAGCGCAGAGGTCGAAGTGTCGAATGCACGCATCACACCCAAGCGGGTCGTGATGGGAGACAAAGTGAACAGCGCTTTTGATGTTTCCAGCACCAGTAGCAAAGCGCAGCAGGTGCTGGTGGACTTCTGCATCCACTACGTCAAGGCCAGCGGCAAGACAAGTGCGAAGGTGTTCAAGCTGAAGGTGCTAGACCTTGCTCCGAAAGAAACGGTGCAGTTGAGCAAGACGGTGTCCACTGCGGAGATGACCACGCGCAAGCACTATGCGGGGAAACATCGGGTGGATGTGCTGCTTAATGGACAGGCCAGTGCGCTGGGGGTGTTTGAGTTGGTGACTATCGCGTCGAAGTAAATGCTATCGAGGCATGCCATCACGTCTCCACCTCATGCGCGCTGAAGTGAATGACGTCTATAGCGATTGACATGACTATCGGCAATGTTCGATTATGGATAGGCAGCTGCTACGACTGCTTTGGGCCTTCAAGAGCCAACTGCGCAACGATGCAGTGCCATCTCCCGACGGCGATGACCACATCCAGACTGCTTAAGCCAGCGCTCAATCGTGCAAATGCTCGCGCACAAAACCACGAAACCAGCCCATCACCGGGGCTTCGGTTCGCCCTGCCAGCGTGACGTACGCAAATCGGGCTGCGGCCTTAAGCGTGGGCTTGATTGGCAATTCAACCAGTGCCCCGTCTTGCAAGCCGGCCCGGGCCGCGGCCACCACGCCCAAATAAATAGCCTGGGTCTGAGCAACCGTCGCCAGCATACTGGCGACGTCTTCACACATCAGCGTGACCATGGCCGACGGGTTGGCCCTCACACCGTATTGATCCACCAGCTGGCGTACCACTTCATCGGATAAGGGTGTCGATGCCACCGGGTACTGCGTGATGTCCTGAAAGCTGACAGAGCGTCTGGCTGCCAGTGGGTGGGTGGCATTGACAATAAAACCCGCGCGGATTTTCCCCAGTGATTCAATGTTTAAGTCAGTGGCGGGTGTGACGCGGCGTATGTCCACCACCATGGCATCAAGGTGGCGGCTTCTCAGTTGCTGGAGCTGAAGTTCGGTGGGCCCGCGTGTGATGGAAACCTTCATGCCAGGGTAGTGCCCGGCTGCGACGCACATCAGCGGTGTCATCAGCAGCGCGCCCGGTCCCGAACCCATGCCAACACTGACAGAGCCCTGGCCTTCTTGCTGCAGCAATTGCGCACTGTGGCGCAGCTCGGCAGCATCCCGCACGATATGGCGAGCACGGGTCACCACGTCCAGGCCCAGCGGAGTGAGCTCGTTGCGCTTGCCGATGCGGTCCAACACCTTTGCGCCCAAATCGCTTTCCAGGCTCTGGATGCTGCGGCTCAACGCCGATTGGGTGATGAACAGTTTCTCGGCCGCGCGGCTGAAGGAGCCGGTGTCGGCTAGGGCCAGCAGGTGCTCCAGATGTTTGATGTTCATGGCGGGCAGCCCTTCGAGTGAATGAAAAAATCAATCGAAAGCTACTTATGTTGAATGAGAAAAATGAATGTTAACAAGATAAATAAGTCATTGGACGCATTGTTTTCGACCGCCTAGCATTCGCCTCATCCTCATTTTTTGGAGTCTGCCATGCATCCCACCGCCCGCGCTTTGATTCGTCATTGCAGTTCACTGTTTGTCGGCCTTGCGTTGGCCGCTTCAGTGACCGCGCAGACTTACCCGTCCAAACCCGTGAGCATGATCGTGGCCTTCCCACCGGGTGGGGGCTCCGATGTGCTGGGCCGCGCAGTCGGCAAAGGCATGGCTGAAGTGTTTGGTCAGCCCGTCATCATCGAGAACGTGGTGGGCGTGGGTGGCTCTCTGGGGGTACTCAAAGCCGCCAATGCCCAACCGGATGGCTATACCCTGTTGGCGGGTTCCCCACTGGAGCTGATCTACACACCGCTGGGTGTGGCGGCCGCCAAAAACAGGCCGGAGGACATGCGCCTTGCCGCCTTGGTCGGGCACACCCCGATTGCCATTGCTGTGCGCAAAGATTTGCCTGTGAACACGCTGGAAGAGTTCGTCGCACTGGCAAAAAAGTCTGACAAGCCTCTCAGCTTTGGCTCTACGGGCATCGGTTCCCTGTATCACCTGATGGCCGAAAAAGCCTTGCAAACAGCGGGGGCCCGTGGCCTGCACGCGCCGTACAACGGCATGGCGCCTTACCTCAAGGATTTGATGGGTGGTGTGATTGACTTTGCGGTGGTCCCCTTGGTCGGCCCGGTGATGGGCGCCATTGAGAGTGGCCAAATCAAAGCGCTGGCCCTGGCGTCAAGCCAACCATTGGCAAGGCTGCCTAAGTTGTCCCTGGCCGTTGCCACTAAAGGTTTTGAAGACTACCAGTTCAGCATCTGGATTGGTGTTCAAGCCAGCGCCAAGACGCCTGCTGCCCAAGTGGCCGCCGTGCACAAAGCCGCCTACATCGCGCTGGCCAACCCTGACATTCGCAAAGTCATTGAGACCGCCGGCAGCACCGTGGCTGAACCTATGACCTTGGCACAGCTTGACACCTTCTACAAAGCGGAAGTGGTTAAGGCTGCGGCAATTGCCAAATCCATCAAGCTGGAACCGCAGTAAGCGGCGTGGCTGACAGTGGCAGTGGTATCCAAAGAAATAGCCTCAGTGGACGCGGTGAACTGACCATGCAGGACGGCAGCTACCTGGGTCACGCTATGGCCGAGCGGGTCGGCGAATTCATTCAGCTACGCCGTGACATTCATGCTCACCCTGAGTTGGCTTTTGAGGAGCACCGCACGGCCGCTCTGGTTTCGGCGAAGTTACGCGAGTGGGGTTATGAAGTCACCACGGGTCTTGGCCAAACCGGTGTGGTGGGGACATTGCGCCGTGGCAAAAGCACCCGTTCTCTGGGGTTGCGTGCTGACATGGATGCATTGCCGATTCTCGAAGCAGGCGCGCGCCCCTGGATCAGCACAACGCCGGGCAGGATGCATGGCTGCGGCCACGACGGACATACCGCTACGCTACTGGCTGCTGCCAAGTTGGTGGCGCAGCAGCCAAACTTCGACGGCACGCTGCACCTGATCTTCCAGCCTGCCGAAGAGGGCGCGGGGGGCGCGGTGCAAATGATGGCCGATGGCCTGTTTGAATGGTTCCCCTGCGACGCAGTGTTTGCCATGCACAACATGCCGGGTATCGAAGCCGGGCGCTTTGTGTTCCGAAGTGGCCCCACGATGGCATCCAGCGACAACGTGACCATCCACTTGAAGGGGCGTGGCGGCCATGGCGCTTTTCCGCACCAGTCGGTAGATACCGTGGTGGCCGCAGCTTCCATCGTGATGGCGTTGCAAACTGTCGTGTCGCGCAACGTTGATCCGCTTAAGACGGCTGTGATCACGGTGGGTTCCTTGCACGCGGGCGAGGCCAATAACGTGATCCCTGAAGATGCCCGGCTGGAGTTGAGCGTACGGGCCTTGGACACCGATGTGCGGGTCTTGCTGAAAGAGCGCATTCTGGCACTGGTTGAACAGCAAGCGGCGAGCTTCGGTGTGCAAGCGTCGATCGATTGGCGCGCTGGTTATGCCGTGCTCGTCAATACGCCGGAGGAAACAGCTTTGGCTGCGGATGTGGCGCTGAGACTGTTTGGCACTGAGCGCGTTGACCCCAGTGGCCCCATGTTCACCGCCAGCGAGGATTTTTCTTTCATGTTGCAGCGGGTGCCAGGCTGTTACTTTTTTGTGGGCAATGGCGGGCCTGGCACGCCGGGCGCTTGCAATGTGCACAATCCGGGCTACGACTTTAATGACGAGATCATCGCGCCGGGTGCTGCCTTCTGGGTGGCGTTGACGGCGCGCTTTCTGGCATAGTTCGTGTTTTTGAAATTCAGATCGGGAGAGATCGCGTTAAACCGCGACGCCGAAGGAGCAACCACCCCGGAAACTCTCAGGCAAAAGGACCGATCTGAATCGTTGATATCTCTGAAGAGTTGTTGGGCTTGGTCACCTGGCACACCGCAGGAGCAAGTGGCCACGTCACAAAGACAAGGCCATGAATCTCTCAGGTTCCAAACAGAGGGGGTGTATGCCGCGCATGGTGCGTGGTGTGCTTTTCGTCATCTTGACACCCCTGACTTGTTTGGAGATCTGAACCATGACATCGAGCTCAACATCCATCGCAGTGATAGGCGGCGGCATCACCGGCGTCACCACGGCGTATGCCTTGGCAAAGCGCGGCTTTGTCGTCACCCTGTTTGAGAAGAACCGTTACGCGGCGATGGAGACATCGTTTGCCAATGGCGGACAGTTGTCCGCGTCGAATGCCGAGGTGTGGAACCACTGGTCTACCATCGTCAAAGGCATGAAGTGGATGCTCAAAAGCGACGCACCCCTGCTGGTCAACCCCAAGCCTAGCTGGCACAAGCTGAGCTGGTTTGTGGAGTTCATCAGCAACATCCCGCACTATGAGCGCAACACGATCGAATCCACACGCCTGGCCATCGCGGCACGTGAACATTTGTTTACCTGGTCGCAAGCCGAAGGCGTGAATTTCGATTTGAAAAAAGAAGGCATCCTGCACATCTACCGCGATAAAAAAGGTTTTGACCACGCCGGGCAGGTCAGCAGGCTACTTGCCCAAGGCGGCTTGCCGCGCCGTGCAGTGACACCAGCCGAGATGAAAGCCATCGAGCCCACGCTGGCCGGTAATTACTACGGGGGTTACTTCACCGAGAGCGACTCAACTGGCGACATTCACAAGTTTACGAACGGCATGGCGCGAGCCGCTGAGCGCCTGGGTGTGCAGTGCCTGTACGGTCAAGACGTGTTGTCTCTGCACAGTGATGGCACCAAGGCCGAAGTGACCGTGGCTAATAGTGCGGCTGAAGGTGGCTGTCATGCCACGCACCAGTTTGATGGGCTGGTGGTGTGCGCTGGGGTCGAAAGCCGCACCTTTGCCGCTCAACTGGGGGACAGGGTCAACATCTATCCGGTGAAGGGCTATTCCATCACCGTTAACCTGCCCGATGCGCCAAGCCAGGCCGCAGCGCCGACCGTGAGCCTGCTGGACGACGAGACCAAGCTGGTCACCAGCCGTCTAGGCATTGACCGCTTCCGTGTCGCAGGCACGGCTGAATTCAACGGCTACAACAAAGACATTCGCGCTGACCGTATTCGGCCCCTGATCGCCTGGGTAAACCAGTGCTTCCCCGGCATCAACACCCGCCAGGTCGTGCCCTGGGCCGGCTTGCGCCCCATGATGCCCAGCATGATGCCGCGCGTGGGCCGGGGTAAATTAGCCAACGTGTTCTACAACACCGGGCATGGTCATTTGGGCTGGACGCTGTCTGCGGTGACGGCGGACATGGTGGGGGGTGTGGTTCATGGCGCCTTGAAGCCCGGCGTACTCGTGGCCGCAGGCAAGCCCCGACCGGGTTTGCAGGCCTGAGTCTGCGCGCTGCCGGCCCTGTAAGCACTATGCGGCCGCCGGTCTGAACTAAACGATTTCCCTGTACGGTTCGGGCTTCCTCACCGACGGCACGCTGGACGCACAAGGGGCCGATGCCGAGAGCATTTAAAGCCTAGACCTCCATCACAGACGATCAGGTCGCATGATTGAATTGGTCATACGCGCGGGTTCGATTGAACGAAATATTTACAACATAGGTGAACGTCGATACCGGCTCGTCAACGACAGCTTTGGAGCGGTCAGATCACAAATTTTCAAGACCGTAATCGCGGAGATCCGCACCGCCGCCCAGTTGGCAGCGCAGTTCAATCGGATGACTGCTTCGTGGCGATGAGTTCAAGAGTCTGAAATTCCGCTTTGTCGTCGAAAGCAGTCAGAAACTGACTAACGGCAATATTGCAGTGACAATAGCAACCCGAGAAGCGCTGGCAATTTTTCACCGGGAGCCCCACGAGCTTAACTAAGCAGCGTCGCGTGACCCGCGAGGCGCATGCTCCACCATCAACCCAGCCACCCACTCAATAAACACCCGCAGCTTCGCACTGACATGCCGATTCGGCGAAAACGCGATGTACAGCGGCATCGGGTCCAGGCGCCAGCTCTCAAACAACGGCACCAGCTCACCGCTGGCCAGGTGTGCCCTGGCCATGTAGGCCGGTAGCCAGAGAATGCCCAGGCCGGCCAGCCCGGCCGCAAGGTAGGCATTGCCGTCATCAACCGACAGTGCGTAACGCCCTTGTACTTTGATACTTTCGTCACCCAGGTGCATGGCGTACGGCGCTGCCTTGCCGGTGCGGGCCCATAAAAAGCCCACGATGCGGTGGTGCGTGTCCTCCAGCTCTCTGGGGTGCAAGGGTGTGCCGGCCAGCTTCAGGTAGCCAGGCGCAGCGTAGACCCCCAGCTGCAGATCGCCCACGTGGCGGGCCATCAGCGACAGGTCGGTAAGCGCCCCGCCGCGCACAACGCAATCCACCTTGTCGCTGATGATGTCCACCATGCGGTCGCTGACACCCATGTCGAGCTGGATGTCGGGGTACTGCGCAAAAAACGCCGGCAGGGCCGGCACCAGAATCATGCGGGCCAGGGGGCTGGGGACATCCACTCGCAAGCGGCCCCTGGGGGAAGTCGAGGCGCTGGACAGGCTGGTCTCGGCGTCATCCACGTCGGCCAGCATGCGCACCACGCGCTCGTAGTAAGCAGCGCCATCGGCCGTCACATTGACCTTGCGTGTGGTGCGGTTGAGCAGCCTGACGCGCAGCCTTGCTTCCAGTTGTTGCACCAGTTGGGTCACGCTGGTCTTGCTCATGTGGAGTGTTGCGGCCGCTTTGGTAAAGCTGCCGGTTTCCACCACGCGGGCGAAGGCCTGCATTGCATCAAAACGGTCCATCTGCGCTCCAAATACTTCAATGATTGTTTAGATTTTACAAACAGTGATGGACAAGGTTGCCTGTTTATCTGCTGAGTCAGGCGACCTAAAGTGCTTTCTTTATTAACCACGGGTCACATGGACCTTGAAAGCAAACTATGAACCAGCGTAACGCCGTTTTCCCCGCAGGTCGGCATGACCTCTACACGTCCCATGCCTACTCTGCAGCGATCAAATCAGATGATCTCTTGTTCGTGTCCGGTCATGTCGGCAGTCGCAGCGATGGCTCGCCCGAGCCCGACTTTGAAGCGCAGGTTCGTCTGGCATTCACCAATCTGGAGGCGACCCTGCAAGCGGGTGGATGCAAGCTTGACGATATCGTCGACGTAACGACCTTTCATACCGATCCCGAAAAACAGTTCGGCACAGTCATGACGGTTAAAAGCGAAGTCTTCCCCATAGCGCCTTATCCAAATTGGACGGCGGTTGGTGTCAATTGGCTCGCCGGGTTTGATTTCGAGATCAAAGTGATTGCGAGGCTACCCCAGGCAATCGAACGTTGAACTGGCAGCGGAGCGAACGTGAAGGCTTTATTGCGCTGCTAGGCGCTGGCACGGGCTGCGACCGTTGCCAACAGCTCGAAAAGTACGTCCGGATCCACCGGCTTCACCAGATGCTGGTCAAACCCGGCCTCGTCTGATCTGCGCCTGTCATCGGCCTGGCCCCAGCCGGTGCAGGCCACAATCGTTCTCGCGGCGCCGCCGGGCTGGTCGCGGATGTGCCGGCAGGCCTCGTAGCCGTTGAGTTTAGGCATGCCGATGTCAAGCAGCACCACTTGCGGATCGAAGTCGGCGGCCGCATCCACGGCAGCCTGGCCGTCATGCGCCTGTCGCACAAGGTAGCCCATCAGTTCGAGCAGGCTGGCCAGGGTAGCGCATGCGTCCTGGTTGTCGTCGGCGATCAGCACACGCAACTCCTGCGAAGGCATGAAGCGCTCGACCCCCAGGTCTTGAGAAGGCGGTGACGAAACTTCGGGAGACAGTTCCGGCGTCAGTGGCAGGCGCACCTCGAATTCGCTCCCGAGCCCGGAGCCCTCGCTGCGCGCCAGCACCGTACCGCCATGCATCTCGATCAGCCGCTGGGTCAGCGACAGGCCGATGCCCAGGCCGCCGCGCGACCGCGTGAGTGTGGTTTCCACCTGGGAAAACATCTCAAAAACACTTTGCAGCCTGTCACCAGGGATTCCTATGCCTTTGTCTTTCACCGTCACGACCACGTCATTTCCGGCATGTTGCGCAGTCACCTCGATACGCCCGCCGCGGTCCATGTATTTGGCAGCGTTGTTGAGCAGGTTCATGAATGCCTGTGTCAGGCGGGTGCGGTCTGCATACAAGGACAGCCGCTGATCGGGCAATGTCAGCACCAGTTCATGGCCACACTCGTCGATCAGGGGACGGCTGGACTCGACCGCATCGCGCAGAACATCTTCTGTGGTGACCCAGTCGTGACGCAGATCAATCTTGCCCTGGTTGATGCGGCTCACATCCATCAAGTCGTCAATGAGGCGGCTCATGGCCTTGATCTGACGGTCAATCACATCGGTGCCCCATTGCAGTTCCGGCATGGCCTGACCCTTCAGGCGCAGCAGCTGGACTGCATTGCGGACCGGTGCCAGCGGGTTCCGGAGTTCGTGGGCCAGCGTGGCCAAAAATTCGTCCTTGCGGCGATTGGCATCCCGAAGTTCAGCTTCACGCAGCTCCAGGGTGTTGGTGCGCTCGGTGACGCGCCGGTCCAGTGTTTCGTTCAGTTCACGCAGCCGCTCTTCGGCCTTGCGGCGTTCGCCAACTTCCGTCATCAGCGTGCGGTTCGCCGCTTCAAGAGCCCGACCCTTTGAAAAGAGTTCGGCAAACACCGCGACCTTGGACCGCAGCACCGCGGTGTTGACCGGTTTGTGCAGGTAGTCCACCGCACCGGTTCCGTAACCTTCGAGGATGTGCTGGTCTTCGTTGTAATAAGCGGTCAGGAAGATGATGGGCACGCGCGATGTTTTCTTGCGTTCCTTGATGATTTGCGCCAGCTCAAACCCGGTCATGCCCGGCATGCGTACATCCAGCACCAGCACCGCAAATTCTTCGGCCATCAGCGCCAGCAGGGCCTCCTGGCCTGAGTTGGCCCGCACCAGCCGGTAGCCTGGGTCGTCAAGGATGGATTCCAGCACGGTCAGGTTTTTCGGCTCGTCGTCGACGATCAGGATATTGACCTGATCGATCAGCGCCGGGGCCGGTGCAGGCGGGAAGGTAAGGCTTTTCACATCAGACCTGGGCAGGTTAAGGGGTAGATCAACGGAACAGCCAGACCCGCATCAGGGACAGCAATTGGTTGGTATTGACGGGCTTGGCAATGTAGTCGCTGGCACCCGCGTCCAGGCACTTCTCGCGGTCACCCTTCATGGCTTTTGCGGTCAGCGCCAGGATGGGCAAGGTGCGGAACTGCGGGTCCTTGCGGATCTCGCGCATGGTTTCATAGCCGTCCATCTCCGGCATCATGATATCCATCAGCACCATGACGATGTCGGGCGTGCTCTTGATGATGTCGATGGCTTGCCGGCCATTGGTGGCGCTGACCACGTCCACTTCGTGGTTTTCCAGCACCGAGGTCAGCGCAAAGATGTTGCGCGCATCGTCGTCGACCACCAGCACCTTGCGGCCGCGCAGGACCTCGGCCGAGTTGTGCAGCCGCTCCAGCATTTCCTGCTTTTGTTCCGGCAGGCCCGTCACCACACGGTGCAGGAACAGCGCGGTTTCGTCCAGCAGCCGTTCCGGCGAGCGCACATCCTTGAGGACAATGCTTTTGGCCATCGAATGCAGGCGCGCCTGCTCCTCCCGGCTCAGGTCCTTCCCGGTGAAAACAACCACCGGCACAGCTGCCAGGTCCGGGTCGGCATGAACTTTTTCAAGCAGTTCGAAACCGGTCATGTCAGGCAGGCGAAGGTCGAGCACGATGCAGTCGAAGGGCTCTTTTTTCATGGCTGTCAGCGCCTCATCGCCGCTGCCAGCAGCCACGATGTCGATATCGTCATGGCCAAGCAGCTCCAGTACGGCGTTGCGCTCGATGTCGTTGTCTTCGACCACCAGCAGGCGTTTGGTGCGCGGCGCGGTGAATTCCTTGATGCGGTCGAAGGCTGCCTCCAGGCTGGTCGTCGTCGGTTCCTTGACAAGGTAGGCAAACGCGCCGCGCGACAAGCCGTGCTGACGCTCTTCCTCCAGGGTCACAATCTGCACCGGAATATGCCGCGTTGCCGGGTCGAGCTTGAGCTGGTTGAGCACGGTCCAGCCCAGCATGTCGGGCAGGAAAATGTCCAGCGAAATCGCAGCCGGCCGGTACTGGCGTGCCAGCACCAGGCCGTGAGCGCCGCGGGTCGCGACGATGCCCTTGAAACCCTTGTCCCTGGCCAGGCCAAGCAGGATGCGGGCATAGTGCGGGTCATCTTCGATGATCAGCAGCGCCGGCTCGCCAGTAGCGATGCTGTCGCGGTCGTCGGCGATGGTTTCCTCGCGGGCCACCGGCAGCGCAACGACCGAACGCGTGGCGTCTGCCACCTGCTCCGTGGTCTGCAGTACCGCACCGTCCGAGCCCACGTAGTGCAGCGGCAGGTAAAGCGTGAAACAGCTGCCCTTGCCATGCACGCTGCTCAGACGGATCTCGCCGCCCAGCAGCGCGGCCAGTTCGCGGCTGATCGCCAGGCCCAGGCCGGTGCCGCCGTATTTGCGCGAGGTACCCGCATCTGCCTGCTGGAAAGCCTCGAAGATCAGGCGCTGCTTTTCAGGCGCGACACCAATGCCGGTGTCCTCGACGGCGAAAGCCACCACCTGCTGCGCCTGGCTCAGTACCGGGTGTTCGGCGCTCCAGCCTTCGGTGGCAATGCCGACGCGGACTTCCACCTGGCCCTGTGCCGTGAACTTGACGGCGTTGGACAGCAGATTCTTGAGCACCTGCTGCAGACGCTTCGGGTCGCTGTCCATGGACCGCGGCAAGTCGTCCGCAAAGCGGATGTGGAAGGGCAGGTTCTTTGCCTCGGCCACATGCCGGAAGTTGCGGTCGATGTTGTCGCGCAGGTCGGCGAACGGAATTTCCTCCACCTCCACCGTGACCGTACCCGACTCGATCTTGGAGAGGTCAAGAATGTCGTTGATCAGGTGCAGCAGGTCACTGCCGGATGAGTTGATATTGCGCGAAAACTCCACCTGTTTGGGCGACAAGGTACCGGGAGAATTTTCTGCCAGTTGCTGGCTCAGGATCAGGATGGAGTTAAGCGGCGTGCGCAGCTCATGCGACATGTTGGCCAGGAACTCCGATTTGTACTTGGAGGTCAGGGCCAGCTCCGATGCCTTTTCTTCAAGCGCTCCGCGGGCCTGCTCGACCTCGCGGTTCTTGCGCTCGACCTCTTCGTTCTGCTCGGCCAGCAGGCGCGCCTTGGTTCCCAGTTCTTCGTTGGTTTGCTGCAGTTCGCTTTGCCGGGACTGCAACTCGACAGTGAGCTGCTGCGACTGGGTCAGCAAGCCCTCGGTGCGCATGGTCGCCTCAATCGTGTTGAACACCGCGCCGATATTGAGCGCAAGCTGGTCCAGGAAGTTGAGGTTGACCGCCGTGAACGGGTCCAGCGAGGCCAACTCGATCACGGCCTTGGTCTCGTTTTCAAACAGCACGGGCAGCACCACCACACTGACCCGCCGGGCTTCGCCGAGACTGGAGCTGATGTTGACAAAGTCCGGAGGCGCGTTGGTCAGCAGAATTCGCCGTTTCTCAACCGCACATTGCCCCACCAGCCCTTCGCCCAGCTTGATGCTGGGGGCCAGCTTGACGTTGCCGGCCTGGGCGTAGCTGGACAGCAGGTTCATGTCGGCGTCTGCCTCGTCACCACTCCAGTGGTACACCGTGCCTTGGTGAGCGTTGACCAGCGGAGCCAGCTCGGACAGTAGCATCCGGCCGACGGTGTTGAGCTCGCGCTGGCCCTGCAGCATGCCGGTGAAACGCGCCAGGTTGGTCTTGAGCCAGTCCTGCTCGCGGTTACTTTCAGTGGTCTCGCGCAGGTTCGAGATCATGGTGTTGATGTTGTCCTTGAGCTCGGACACCTCGCCCTTGGCGTCAACCTGGATGGAGCGCGTCAGGTCGCCCTTGGTCACGGCTGTGGCCACCTCGGCAATCGCGCGCACCTGGGTGGTCAGGTTGGCGGCCAGCAGGTTGACGTTGCCGGTCAGGTCTTTCCAGGTTCCTGCTGCGCCGGGCACGTTGGCCTGGCCGCCGAGTCGGCCGTCGACGCCGACTTCACGCGCCACGTTGGTCACCTGGTCGGCGAAGATCGCCAGGGTGTCGGTCATGCCGTTGATGGTGTCGGCCAGCGCCGCCACCTCGCCCTTGGCCTGCACCGTCAGGCGCTGCGTCAGGTTGCCGTCGGCCACGGCCGTCACCACTTTCACGATACCGCGCACCTGTTCGGTCAGGTTCGAGGCCATGAAGTTGACGTTGTCGGTCAAGTCCTTCCAGGTGCCGCCCACGCCGCTGACCTGCGCCTGACCGCCGAGCTTGCCTTCGGTGCCGACCTCACGCGCCACCCGCGTGACCTCGCCGGCAAAGGAGTTGAGCTGGTCCACCATGGTGTTGATGGTGTTTTTGAGTTCCAGGATTTCGCCCTTGACGTCCACCGTGATCTTGCGGTTCAGGTCGCCCCGCGCCACCGCCGTGGTCACCTCGGCAATATTGCGTACCTGGGAAGTCAGGTTGGCGCCCATGGTGTTGACCGAGTCGGTCAGGTCTTTCCAGGTGCCGGCCACGCCGGGCACCACAGCCTGCACGCCAAGCCGGCCTTCGGTGCCGACCTCGCGCGCCACCCGTGTGACCTCAGAGGCGAAGGAGCGCAACTGCTCCACCATGGTGTTGATGGTTTCCTTGAGCTGCAGAATTTCACCACGCACGTCCACCGTGATCTTCTTGGACAGGTCGCCGTTGGCCACCGCAATCGTCACCTCGGCGATGTTGCGCACCTGGCCGGTCAGGTTGGACGCCATGGAGTTGACGGTGTCGGTCAAATCTTTCCAGGTGCCGGCCACACCGGGCACGGCGGCCTGGCCGCCGAGTTTGCCCTCGGTGCCGACCTCACGCGCCACGCGGGTCACTTCCGAGGCAAAGGCCGACAACTGGTCGACCATGGTGTTGATGGTTTCCTTGAGCTGCAGGATCTCGCCCTTCACGTCCACCGTGATCTTGCGGCCCAGGTCGCCGCGGGCAATCGCGGTCGCCACGTCGGCAATGTTGCGGACCTGGCCGGTCAGGTTGTCGGCCATGGAGTTGACGTTGTCGGTCAAGTCCTTCCAGGTGCCGGCGACGCCGGGCACCTGCGCCTGGCCGCCGAGTTTGCCGTCGGTGCCGACCTCACGCGCCACCCGGCTGACCTCGGCCGCGAAGGAGCGCAGCTGGTCCACCATGGTGTTGATGGTTTCCTTGAGTTCGAGGATCTCGCCCTGCACGTCCACCGTGATCTTTTTGGACAGGTCGCCATTGGCCACCGCAATCGTCACTTCGGCAATGTTGCGCACCTGACCGGTCAGGTTGGAGGCCATGGAGTTGACGTTGTCGGTCAAGTCCTTCCAGGTGCCGGCCACGCCTTCCACCGCCGCCTGGCCGCCGAGTTTGCCGTCGGTACCGACCTCGCGCGCCACCCGGCTGACCTCGCCGGCAAAGGCATTGAGCTGGTCCACCATGGTGTTCATGGTCTGCTTGAGCTGAAGAATTTCGCCTTTGACCTCCACCGTGATCTTGCGCGACAAATCGCCGCGCGCAATCGCGGTCGCCACGTCGGCGATGTTGCGGACCTGGCCGGTCAGATTCGATGCCATGAAGTTGACGTTGTCGGTCAAATCCTTCCAGGTACCGGCCACACCGGGCACCTCGGCCTGGCCGCCCAGACGACCTTCGGTACCGACCTCGCGCGCCACCCGCGTCACTTCTGACGCGAAGCCGTTGAGCTGGTCCACCATGGTGTTGATGGTGTTCTTCAGCTCCAGAATCTCGCCCTTGACCTCCACCGTGATCTTGCGCGACAAATCGCCGCGCGCCACGGCCGTGGTCACGTCGGCAATGTTGCGCACCTGGCCGGTCAGGTTGTTGGCCATGGAGTTGACGTTGTCGGTCAAATCCTTCCAGGTTCCTGCGACACCGCGCACCTGGGCCTGGCCGCCCAGTTTGCCGTCGGTGCCAACCTCGCGCGCGACGCGGGTTACCTCCGAGGCGAAGCCGTTGAGCTGGTCCACCATGGTGTTCAAGGTGTTCTTGAGTTCAAGGATTTCACCCTTGACGTCCACCGTGATTTTCTTGGACAGGTCACCGTTGGCCACGGCGGTCGCCACGTCGGCAATGTTGCGCACCTGGGCCGTCAGGTTGGACGCCATCGAGTTGACGTTGTCGGTCAAATCCTTCCAGGTGCCGGCCACGCCCAGCACCTGCGCCTGGCCGCCCAGCGCGCCTTCGGTACCGACCTCACGGGCCACCCGGCTGACCTCGCCGGCAAAACCGTTGAGCTGGTCCACCATGGTGTTGATGGTGTTCTTGAGTTCCAGAATTTCGCCGCGCACGTCGGCGGTGATTTTTTTGGAGAGGTCGCCGCGCGCTACGGCGGTGGTCACCTCGGCAATGTTGCGGACCTGACCGGTCAGGTTGGAGGCCATGAAGTTGACCGAGTCGGTCAAATCTTTCCAGGTGCCAGCGACGCCGGGCACCGCCGCCTGGCCGCCCAGCTTGCCTTCGGTGCCCACCTCCCGCGCCACCCGCGTGACCTCGGACGCGAAGCCGTTGAGCTGGTCCACCATGGTGTTGATGGTGTTTTTGAGTTCGAGAATCTCGCCCTTGACGTCCACCGTGATGGTCTTGGACAAGTCGCCGTTGGCCACAGCAGTGGTCACCTCGGCGATGTTGCGGACCTGACCGGTCAGGTTGGACGCCATGAAATTGACGTTGTCGGTCAAATCTTTCCAGGTGCCGGCGACGCCGGGCACCGCCGCCTGGCCGCCGAGTTTGCCTTCGGTGCCGACCTCGCGCGCGACGCGGGTCACCTCCGAGGCAAAACCATTGAGCTGGTCCACCATGGTGTTGATGGTTTCCTTGAGCGCCAGGATCTCGCCCTTGACCTCCACCGTGATCTTGGACGACAAGTCGCCCTTGGCAATGGCGGTTGCCACGCCCGCGATGTTGCGAACCTGCCCGGTCAGATTCGAGGCCATCGAGTTGACCGAGTCGGTCAGGTCTTTCCAGGTGCCGGCGATGCCGGGCACCTGGGCCTGGCCGCCCAGCTTGCCTTCGGTACCGACTTCCCGCGCCACCCGCGTCACTTCGGAGGAGAAGCCGTTGAGCTGGTCCACCATGGTGTTGATGGTTTCCTTGAGCTCGAGAATCTCGCCCTTGACGTCCACCGTGATCTTGCGGCTCAGGTCGCCGCGCGCCACGGCCGTGGTCACGGTGGCGATGTTGCGCACCTGCGATGTCAGGTTGTTGGCCATGGAGTTGACCGAATCGGTCAAATCCTTCCAGGTCCCGGCCACTCCGGGCACCACCGCCTGGCCGCCAAGCCGGCCGTCAGTGCCCACCTCGCGCGCCACCCGCGTGACCTCGGAGGCGAAGGAGCGCAGCTGGTCGACCATGGTGTTGGTCGCTTCTTTGAGTTGGAGGATCTCGCCGCGCACGTCCACCGTGATCTTTTTGGACAGGTCGCCGTTGGCCACGGCAATCGTCACATCGGCAATGTTGCGCACCTGCGCGGTCAGGTTGCCGGCCATCTGGTTGACCGAGTCGGTCAGGTCTTTCCAGACGCCAGACACACCCTTGACCTGGGCCTGCCCGCCCAGCTTGCCTTCGGTGCCGACTTCGCGGGCCACCCGTGTCACTTCGGAGGTGAACACCGACAACTGCTCGATCATCGAGTTGACCAGCTTGGCCGACCGCAGGAACTCGCCCTTGAGTGCGCGGCCATCAACCTGCAGGTCCATCGACTGGCCGAGATCGCCTTTGGCGACGGCACCAATGGTGCGGGCAATGTCGGTGGTCGGACGCACCAGATCGTCCATCAATGTATTGAGGGACTGGACCTGGTCGGCCCAGCCGCCAATCGCGCCCGGCGCGGACATGCGCTGCGACAACCGTCCTTCCTTGCCCACGGTGGTGCGTACGCGCTCTGCTTCCGAGGTGACGTGCCCGGCGTTTCGAATCGCCTGGTTGAAGGCTTCTGCAATCCGTCCGTCGGTACCCGACCAGTCGGAAGGTAGCCGGGCCTGGAAATCACCGTCGGAAAAAGCCATCATCGCGGCCAGAATCTGGCGCGACCGCGCTTCGGCCAGGATGGCGTCCGGCATCGGCAGGGCGGGTGATGATGCAGTTTCAGATGCAGCAGGGCTCTTTCTGGAAGGACGGGGAACCGTCTTGGCCTGGTTTTTTTTGCGGCTGCTTGTTTCTAAGGCCTGGTCCATGGTGCCTGTCACTCTCTACTAGGTTGGCAAGAAGGGCGGTGTGCGCTACCGCACATATTTTGTATCAGCCCCAGAGTGTCTCTGCCCCAGCCTGATTTGTTTGTAGGACGGGTCTGACATGGGGGCGCTCCCCGGTGTGCCTGGCAGATATTGAAAGTCGTCGGTGATCCACATGTGGCCCCTGCGCCACAGCCTGGCCACGGCCAGCCGTCGGTCGCCCCGCAGGTTTGAGGGTGAAATATGCTCTCAACCCTTGTCTGGTGTACGCGATCCGCTATTTAATTGATAGCGATTTCAAGCTGGCGGGCCGGGCGAGGCCTCGCGCACCAGCAACAGGGCTTGCGCCGGCAGTTCCGCAAGCCGCAGCACCTCGCCTGGCGCGATGACCCGATCTGGCTTGAAGCCTTCATCCGGCGCCAGCGCGGCGTGCTGCCAGCGCAATCTCACCACCTGCCCGCCGTCCAGTCTCAGAGTGACCTCGAACGCAGGCCAGTGCGCCGGCACACAGGGGGTGAGCGACAGCTTGCCCTGACGCACGGACAAGCCCAGCAGTGTTTCCAGCGACGCTCGGTGCAACCAGGCAGCCGATCCGGTGTACCAGCTCCAGCCGCCGCGACCCACATAAGGCGGCGAGCCGTAAATGTCGCCAGCCATCACATACGGTTCGAGCTGGTAGGCCGGGCCGCGTGTGGGATGCTGGCTGCGGTGGGCCGGGCTCAAGGCCTGGAAGCTTTCCCAGGCGGCTTCAGTGTCGCCGGTTTGCGCCTGCGCCATCAGGGCCCAGACCCCGGCATGGGCGTACTGGCCGCCGTTTTCCCGCACGCCGGGCGGGTAGGCCTGGATGTAGCCGGGGTTGTTGACCGAATTTTGTAGCGGCGGGGTCAGCAGGCGCAGCAGGCCGGCGTCGCTGTCCACCAGTTGGTCGTTCATGGCCTGCATGGCGGGCACGGTGAATGGGTCAGAGGATGCGCCGGAAAGCACCGCCCAGGCCTGCGCAATCAGGTCGATGCGGCATTCGTCGTTTTGCGACGAACCCAGCGGCGCGCCGTTGTCAAAAAAGGCGCGGCGGAACCAGGCGCCGTCCCAGCCGTGGCTGTGCAGCGCGCTGATCCAGCCCGCGCGTGCGTTCAGCCACTTCTGCGCGCGCGCGCTTTCGCCTCTGGCCTGGGCCAGTGGCGCAAATTTTTCCACCACGGCGCAGAGGAACCAGGCCAGCCAGACCGATTCGCCCTTGCCTTCGTGGCCCACGCGGTTCATGCCGTCGTTCCAGTCCCCGGTGCCCATCAGCGGCAGGCCGTGTGCGCCGGTGGGCAGGCTGCGGTCGATGGCGCGCGCGCCGTGTTCAAACACGGAGGCGGTCTGATCGCTGATCTGCGGTGCGTAGTAGGCGTCTTCAGCACCCTCCGGGATGGGCGCACCGTCGATAAAGGCCACCTCCTCGTCGAGCAGCGTGGCGTCGCCGGTGACGTCCAGGTAATGTGCGACGGCAAAAGGCAGCCACAACAGGTCGTCGGAAAAATGTGTGCGCACCCCTTCGCCGCCGGGCGCGTGCCACCAGTGCTGCACATCGCCTTCGGGGAACTGACGCGAGGCGTTGAGCACAATCTGGTCGCGCAGGCGGCGCGGGTCAACCAGCGCAAACGCCATCGTGTCCTGCAATTGGTCGCGAAAACCGAAGGCCCCGCCGGCCTGGTAGAAGCCGGCCTTGGACCACAGGCGTGAGCTCAGGGTCTGGTACAGCAACCAGCGGTTGACCAGCGCGTCGAACAGCGGGTCGGGCGTGTGCACCTCGATCTTGCCGAGCAGGCCGGACCAGTAGTGCTTGACGCCGTCCAGCGCTTGCGCGAGGTCGCGGCTCTGCCAGACGCGCGCCAGTTGTTCGGCCTGCGTGGCATCGGGCGCATGGCCCAGCAAAAAGGCGAAGTTCATCTGCTGGCCGGCTTGCAGCGTGAACGTTCCTGCCAGGGCAGCACAGGGGTCCGCCGCATGGCCGGCCTGCTGGCCCAGAACTTCAGGCAGCACCAGGCGCCCGGCCACGTCAAAAAATTCGCTGCGGTCGCAGGTCCACTGCAGCGGGTCGGGCAAACCGGACAGCGACAAAAACGCACTGCTGCCGCCGAACCCGGCGCGGCTTTCGCGCTGCTGCGCCAGCACCGTGGGTTGGTTCGGGGCTTTCCATCCGCGCACGGTGCGGCGCTCCTGGCGCGTGCCGCCCATCTGCCATTCCAGCATCGCCAGCGCGCGCAGATGGCGCGCCTCGCTGCCGTGGTTGTGCAGCCGGATGGCCACCACCTTGACCGCATCGCCGCGGTCCGCGAAAAACGTGGTTTCCAGCGCCAACTCCTCGTGCCGGCAGGTGAACACCGTGTAGCCCTGGCCGTGGCGAATCTCGCAAGGCGACGCCGAGCGGCTTTCAGTGGAAGGAGTCAGTGCCAGCAGTTTGAGCGTGTCGGCGTCCTGCAGCAGGTAGTGCTCGCCCGCGGGGTCCTGCAGCGGGTCGTTGGACCAGGGCGTGAGCTGTTGCATGCGGCTGTTGACGGCCCAGGTATAGCCGGCCCCGGCTTCGGACACCTGAAAGCCGAAGGACGGGTTGGCAATCACGTTGATCCAGGGCCGCGTTGGCCTGTGCCGGCTGTCCACGGTGAAGCGGAACTCGCCGCTGGCGGCATCGAATTGGCCGACGGGCGTCTGGGTGGCGGCAAGCGGCGCGGTCGACGGGTCGGCCAGTGCGGCACTCGGCGCCGGCAGGCTCGCCGGCACGGCACGGCGGCGCAGGCCGGTGGCGCCCTGCAGGGCCGCAAGCTGCTGCTCCAGCGGACGACCGTCGGCGACAAAAATGAAACGCGCCAGACCGGCGAGCACGGCTTTTTCCGAGGCAGCGATTTCGTGATCGCGCAGCAGGAAAAAGCCCCCGGCGTCGTTGCGCGGGAAGCTGTTTTCCGACTGCTGGTGCATGCGGTCGCGCAGGGCAAGAATGTCACGCTGCAAGGGCATCAGGTAGGAGTTGACCTCGCTGTTGACAATGACCACGTCCACCGCCAGCCCGCCGAAACTCCACAGCGGCTGGGCGCGCAGCAGCGCATCGACCAGCGCCAGGCCAATGCTCGAGTGGATGCGCACCAGCACGATGGGTTTGTCGCCAGACAGGCCGAAGCGCCAGAGCTGGCGCTGGTCCAGCAGGGCGCGTTCTGTCTGCGGCCGTGTGGCGGTGTACATCAGCGCGGTGTTGATGTCCTGCAGCGCTGCGTTGCGCTCGGGCGCGACGCCCAGATCGCGCAGTCGAACCTGTGCCAATGTGGCCGCCATGCGTGTGGCGCGCTCGACGTGCATGGGTTGCAGGTATTTGTCGATGCGGGCGATCAGCTCTTCGCTGCTTTCGGCGGCTGCGGTCGCAAAACTCAGGCGCGCCATGCCACCGGCGGCAATCCGAACACGCACGCGCAGGCCGGCGACCGGGTCCAGCCCGTTTGACGGTGTCTCATCCGACTGGGTGGACTGCGCCAGCAGCGCCGGCTGGGCCGCGAGCCGGTTGCGACCGAGGAAGGCGCGGCGATCCGTGATGCAGTGAACCGAGCGCACGTCGGCGTCCGCCGCTGCCAGAAAATGTGCAACGGCCATGGCCGGATCACCCTGCAGCCGCGGTTTGCGTGTCAGCAGCAGGGCGCGCCAGGGCGCGTGCCAGCGGGTGGCGATGAACAGGTTGGAGAAGGCCGGATGCGCCTCGTCGGCGCGCGGGTCAGCCAGCACCGCTTCAAAACAGGACACCACATCGAGCGTGAGCTCGCGCTCCGACGCATTGAGCAAGGTGACGGTGCGCAGCTCGGTGTCGTCTTCGGGGCTGACCAGCACGGTCGTGGTGGCTTCGAGCTCCGGTGACTTGGCCTGGAATTCGACCCGGTCGGCCAGAAAGGTGGCCTGGTAGCGCCAGTCGGGGTGCGGCGCCGGGTGCGAGGTCAGCGACACCACCCGGTCCTGGCCGACAGGGCGCAGGTAGATGAAACTGCCATAGGCATCGCGCAGCAGATCGTCGCGCCAGCGCGTGATGTTTTTACCGCGCCAGCGGCTGACCCCCGCGCCGTTGGCGCGCAGTGCCACGCTGTAGGCGCCGTTGGACAGCAGTTGCGTGGGCTGCCAGCCTGAGGCTGCGGGATCGAGCTCGCGCGCGTGGTACAGCGCATCTTCCCGCAGCTCTTCGGGCTCGGGCAGGCTGCGCGGGTCGGCGCTTTCGATGATCTGGCGTGGGGTTTTTTCATGCAGCAGCGCGTCATGGGCCTGGATCAACGGGGCCGAGGAAAACCAGCGGCGCGGCGCCTCTTTGCACAGCACATTGCACAGCGCCACCAGTGACATGCCCTGGTGGTGCGCCATGAAGGTGTTGACCAGGCTGAAGGCCTGCGCGCCAGGCTGCCGGGCGGTGGTGAAGTCGATGGCGTCCACAAAACCGTAAGCACCGCGTGCCCCCGCCATCTCAAGCTGGCGCAGATTGTCCACGGCTTCGCGCGGCGTGAACATGCAGGCCATCACGCTGGCGTAGGGTGCCACCACCCGGTCCCCAGGCGGGGTCCGGCGCAGCGCCAGGCGCGGCACACCGAACGGTGAGTACTGGTAGGCCAGCGTGTGGTCCTGCCCGAAATACGCCGACTCGGAAACGCCCCAGGGCAGTTGTTGTGCACGGCCAAAGGCCTGCTGCTCCATCACCGCCGCCAGCCCCGAGATATGCAGCAGGCCCTGGTCGGGCTCAGACATGACCAGCGAAGGCATCAGGTACTCAAACATGGAACCCGACCACGATTTGAGGCCGGGTGTGATGCCCACAGTGAGGAAGTTGCGGCCCAGCGCCTGCCAGTGGCGGCGCGGCACGTCGCCCTTGGCGATCGCCAGAAAGCTGGTCAGCCGGGACTCGGATGCCATCAGGTCGTAATAACTGGCATCGAGCGCCTGTTCATGCACACGCAGTCCGATGTGAAAAAGATGGCGCTTGGGGTTGTACAGGCCGCTGAAATCCATGGCCATGCACAGCTGGTCGCAGTACGTCGCCATATTTTCGAGGCGCAGCACATGGTCGGCCGGGGTGTTCTCGCGCGACCCCAGTTGCCTGACGGCCTGCGCCACCGCAAGCAGGTGACCGGCGAAGTTGCCGCTGTCCACGGTAGACACATAGGCCGGTGCCAACACCTCCAGCGTCCGGGTGTCATACCAGTTCAGCAGATGGCCCCGGTGTTTGGGCAGGCGGCGGACCGTGTCCAGCGTCGCTTCCAGGCGGGTGATCAGCTCGGCGGTGCAGATCCATTCGAATTCGCGCGCGCAGGCGACCGCCATCAGGTACATGCCGATGTTGGTCGGTGAAGTGCGGTGCGCAATCGTCGCTTCCGGCTCCATCTGCAGGTTGTCGGGCGGTAAATGATTGTCCGCGGCGGTCACGCAGCGTTCAAAAAACTGCCAGGTCTGACGCGCCAGCTGCTCCAGATAGTCGCGATCATCGTCAGCGAGCACGCTTGATGCGGCGGCGGGAACACTGGCCCACCAGGCCGGCAGGGGCGCTATCGCCCACAGCAGGAACAGCGCGGGCCCAGCCCAGGGGTAAGGGCTCCAGCAGGCGGCCAGTGCCAGCAGCAGGCACAGTGCCGAGCTGGCCGCGTGGTTGCGCAGGAAAGCCGGCAGGCTGTAACGTGCCGACGCCTGGGCCTGCGCAGCCGTGGTCCATTCAAGGAGCTTGCGCCGGCTCACCGCCATGCGCCAGAGCGCCCGCACGATGGCGTCCAGCATCATGGCTGCCTGCGCAAACAGCTGGCTGAACTGCCAGGCGGTGGCAGCCAGCCCGCGCAACACATCGCGCACGCCGACATCGAAAAAATGCAGCCACGCGATGCCGCGCCGTGTCGGCACCAGGCCAGCCAGCGCACCCATCAGCGGCCCGGCCAGCAGCGCCGCCAGTACAAACCCCAGCGCTGTCGCCAGAGGAAGCGCTTGCGTGGCGATGACCCATGCCAGCAGCAACACGCTTGCCGGTGCGATCAGTGATCGCCGCAGGTTGTCCGCCATGCGCCACAGGCCCAGCGCGTCGATGCCGAAGCGTCCAGGACGCAGCATCAGCGGCAGCAACTGCCAGTCGCCGCGTGTCCAGCGGTGCATGCGCGAGGCGGCAACCCCGGCGTGGTGCGGATGGTCTTCCATCAGCACCACGTCGCCGACGTAGCCACAGCGCGCAATGCTGCCTTCCAGCAGGTCGTGGCTCAGCACCGCGCCATCGGGCAGGCGGTTGCCGAGCACGGCGTGCACCGCCTGTACATTCAGCAGCCCCTTGCCGGTAAAACTGCCCATGCCGAACAGGTCCTGGTAGAGGTCGGAGACGCCGCTGCTGTAGGGGTCCAGCCCGCCCTGGCCGGCAAACAGGCTGTGAAAGGGAGAGCGCTCATAAAACGCCGGCAGCGGTGTCACCACGCGCGGCTGCAGGATGCCGTAACCGGCACTCACACTCCGACGCACCGGGTCGATCTGTGGTGTGTTGAGCGGATGTGCGGCAATGGACACCAGGTCGCGCAGCGAACCAGCCGGCAGGCCGGTGTCGCTGTCGAGCGTCAGCACATACCGTATGCCTTCGGCCAGTTGCATGTTCGGGTCCACCGGCGCAAACACCGGGGCGGAGCCTTCGGCGAGTTGCCGCAGCAGCATTTCGAGCTTGCCGCGCTTGCGCTCCCAGCCAATCCAGCGGCCTTCGGTGGCACACCAGGTGCGCGGGCGATGCAACAGCACAAAACGCGGGGGCCCGGACTCGCTGGCCGGGTAGCTGTGGTTCAGTACCCGGATTTTTTCCAGTACGTCGTCCAGCAGCGCCTGGTCGCCGGGCAGGTGTTCGGAGTCGGCATCGGTCCAGTCCGTCAGCAGCGCGAACTGCGCATGGATTTCCCGGCTGGCCAGCCAGTGCAGACTCAAGCGGTGCGCCAGTTCGCTGTTGGACGATGGCGAGGTGAGCATGCACGGAATGACCACCAGCACGCGGTGTTCAGCCGGAATGCCTGCCGTGAAGTCGAGTCGGGCAAGCGGCTGGATACGGGTCGACTCGGCCACCAGCCGGTGAATCAGCGCAGCGACGGCTTCGGAGGCCGGCAAGACCATCAACAGCACCGCCACCCAGGCGATCCAGTCCAGGCTGGACAAATGATGCACAGCGGTATACACGGCCAGTGCGGTCGCGCTGATCCAGACGGCGGCATAGACGGTCAGCCGCCAGGCGCGCCAGTGGCTGGTGACGCGGCGCGGTGTGCTTCCCGGGGTGGCTGGATGCAGTGCCAGCTCCAGTGCCGCACGTCCAGGGCCGATCAGGTGATAACCCGCCGTCTGCGCGACCGCGGGCAGTCCGGCTTGTGTGGCCGCTGTCAGCACAGCCTCGGCGACGGTGCGCTCGGACTGGCCGCTTTGCTGGGCCAGCCTTTCCATGGCCCGCGTGATCTGCTGGCGCGTCATCTCGCTTTCCATGGAGAAACTCGGCAGACGGCGGAGCACCTGCAGGCAGTGGCTGACCGGCTCGATCAATTCCGTCCACTCGACCTGGCCAATCAGCCGCAGCGTGGTGATGATGTTGCTGACCGTGAGGTTGGCCTCGACCTGGGAGGTTTGCGCCTCGCCGATCAGGCCCAGTCCGTCCGCGCAATGGGTTTCGGTCCAGGCGACCAGCGGGGGCTCGGCTTCCACCCGCTCGGCTGGCATGCGTTGCCAGAGCTGCGTCAGGTAGCTGCGCTCCAGGCCGCGGCATGCCATGTAGCTGTGCAACTCGTCGAGGTCCTGTGGGCTCAGGTCATCGGCCGCGTCCCACGCGGCGTGCGCTACTTCCCGCGCCACTTTGTTCCAGGCAATGCGATCGGCCATGCGGCGCAGGTTTTCCAGCAACACCACACGCAGCGTGGTGGGCAGGGCCCACAGCTCGCCCAGCGTCAGTTCGCTGACCTCCTGATAGGCGTTCAGAAAGGCCGTGAACAGTTCGGGGTCCAGCACGCTGTCGGTGTGGGCGACATAAGCCCAGGCGATGCCGTACACACGCGGCAGGCCTTCCAGCGGTTTGTCCGCGAGTTTGGGCAGATCCGCGTAGTAGCGGTGCGGCACGCCTTCCCGGATCTGCTGGAGCTGCGCTTCGATCAGGTGAAAGTTGTCGAGCAGCCATTCAGCGGCGGGGGTGACGTAGTGGCCGCGCCGCGAGGTGATGGCGATGTAGTCATAAGCTTCGCGCAGACCGGTGATGTTTTCCTGCACGCGCGGAAAAAAGGGCGGCCCGTGTGGTCTGCCTTCGCTGGAACGGATAGTCTGCGCTCTGGCCAGGCTGCGACCGTGTTGTTCAAAACGGCGGGCGCCGAACAGTTCGGCGCGTATCGGTTGTTGAATCTCGCCGTGTCGATCAAGAAGTATTTTCCTGGCGTAGGGGGTGAGTGTTTCCAGGCGGTTGATGACGACCGTTTTCACACCCTCATGCCAGCATGATCAGGGCAAGGGCCAGCCCCAGGGTGGCCAGCGCCGCCACCGTGACAATGCGCGGGCTGAGCGCGCCGTGTGCTGACTGCAGCGCTGAATGCACAAAGAAAAAACGGCTGTGCGAACTGGCGCAATGGTTCATGTGGGAAGCCAGTTCCGCAGCGTCTGTAGAAACGGAATCGGCATCGTCGGGTGAAGAATCGGCCCCGAACTTGAAGGTATTCATGATGTAGGCTCCGGCAAAGCCATGGCTAACGCCGCGCAGCGACATACCGGCGTGTTATTCCATGTTGATTTGATGCTAGGCCGCCGTGCCACGCGCCACCATCGGACGGCGCTGGTGTTGACCTAGGACTGGGCCTACAGGGGCCGCGTGAGCTGACTGCGCGGCATTTTTATCGCTGTTCAGGCGCGCGAGCGGTTCAACCGGTATTGCGCAGACCCGCCGCAATACCATTGATCGAGATGTGGATGCCGCGCTGCACGCGCTCGTCGGCCTTGCCCTCGCGGTAGCGCCGCACCAGTTCGACCTGCAGATGATGGAGCGGGTCGATATAGGGAAAGCGGTGCCGGATCGAGCGCTGCAGCGAGGCATTGCCCGCCAGCCGCTGCTTGTCCCCGGTGATCAGGCCCAGTGCGTCGGCGGTGCGATGCCATTCGGCCTCAATGGCGCTGAAGATTTTCTTGCGCAGGCGCGTATCACCGACCAGCTCGGCATACCGCGAGGCCAGCGCCAGGTCGCTTTTGGCCAGCACCATGTCCATGTTGCTGAGCAGGGTCCGGAAAAAAGGCCATTGCTTGTACATCTTCTGCAGCAGCGCGAGGGCTTCCTTGCGGCTGGCCGGTGTGCCGCCCGCATCCAGCATCTGCGCGATGGCCGAGCCGAAACCGTACCAACCCGGCAGCGTCAGGCGGCACTGGCCCCAGCTGAAACCCCAGGGAATGGCGCGCAAGTCCTCGATTTTTTGCGAAGCCTTGCGTGAGGCCGGGCGCGAGCCGATGTTGAGCTCGGCAATTTCACGGATTGGCGTCGCACTGAAAAAGTACTCGGTGAAGCCGGGGGTCTCGTAGACCAGCGCGCGGTAGGCCGCCATGCTGGTGTGCGACAGCTGGTCGGCAGCCTGTAGAAACGCACGGGTAGCGGGTTTGGTCGGCTGCAGCAGCGTGGCTTCCAGCGTGGCGGCCACCAGGGTTTCGAGGTTGCGCCGGCCGATTTCGGGGTTGGCGTATTTGGAGCCGATGACTTCACCCTGTTCGGTCAGGCGGATTTGCCCGCGCACCGTGCCTGGCGGCTGCGCCAGGATCGCCTGGTAGCTCGGGCCGCCACCGCGGCCCACGGTGCCGCCGCGGCCATGGAACATGCGCAGCTGGATGTCACTGGCGTTGGCGAGCTGGTCAAACAGTTCAACCAGCGCGATTTCAGCACGGTACAGCTCCCAGTTGCTGGTGAAGATGCCGCCGTCCTTGTTGCTGTCGGAGTAGCCCAGCATGATGTCCTGCTCGCCGCCGCTGCGCTTGACCTGCTGCGCGATGCCGGGCAGCGCGTAGTACTCGCGCATGATGGGTGCGGCGTTGCGCAGATCCTCAATTGTCTCGAACAGCGGCACCACGATCAGGTCATGGGTGGACTGGTTGTCCGCCGCGCCGCCGGGCCGCCCCAAGGCGCGGGCGCCCCCTCGGGGGGCAGCGACAGAGCCGAAGGGCTGAGCGTGGGGGTCGTTGAGAATGCCGCGCATCAGCCCGACCTCCTTTTGCAGCAGCAGCACTTCCAGCAGGTCGCTAACGGTTTCGGTGTGGCTGATGATGTAGTGGCGGATCGCCTGCGCGCCGAAGCGCTGACGCATGACCTTGGCCGACTCAAAAATCGCAATCTCGGCGCGCGCATGGTCCGAGTAGGCGGCGCCCACCACGCGCAGCGGGCGCGCATCGTTGAGCAGCGACATCAGCAACTCGCGTTTGGCTGCTTCGTCGAGGCTCGAGTACTTCTCTTCGATGCGGGCGACCGCCAGCAACTCGGCAATCACTTCCTCATGCTTGTCCGAACTTTGTCGCAGGTCCACCGTGGCCAGGTGAAAGCCGAACACCTCCACCGCGCGGATCAGCGGGTGCAGGCGCTGCGCCACCAGCGCGCCGCCGTGGTTGGCGCGCAGCGAGGCTTCAATGATGCGCAGGTCGGCCAGAAAATCCTCGGCGGCGACGTAGGCGTTCTGCGGGGCGACCGCGTGACGAGCGGCGTCGCGGCCTGTCAGGTCTTTCAGCGTGGCGGCGAGTCGCGCATAAACACCGGTCAGCGCGCGCCGGTAAGGCTCGTCAAGCCGGTGTTCATTGATGTCGGGCGAACGCTCGGCCAGGCCCCGCATCTCGGGCGTGAAGTCGACGAGCATGGCCGACAGCGAGAGTTCACCGCCGAGGTAGTGCACCTCGGTCAGGTAGTGGCGCAGCGCGACTTCAGACTGGCGCCGCAGCGCATATTCCAGCGTGTCGGCGCTGACATTCGGGTTGCCGTCGCGGTCGCCGCCTATCCACTGGCCCATGCGCAAAAAACTGTGCACCGGCTGGCTACCAAGCGCGCGCTCCAGCTCCGCATAGAGTTTGGGAATTTCCCGCAAAAAGGTCGACTCGTAGTAACTGAGCGCGTTTTCAATCTCGTCGGCGACCGTGAGCTTGGTAACACGCAGCAGCCGCGTCTGCCAGAGCTGCATCACCCGCGCGCGCAGCTGGGCTTCGTTGGCGGCGAGTTCGCGCGGGGTCAATGCATCGCGCGCCGCGTTGACGGCCAGCGCGTGGGCCTTGATTTCGTCGCGCGCTGTCAGCAGTTGCGCGATGTCGCGTTCCGCGTCGAGGATGCTCTTGCGCTGCACCTCGGTCGGGTGCGCGGTCAGCACTGGCGAGACATAGGCGTGTGCCAGTGTGGCCGAGATGGTTTTGGGCGAGATGCCGGCCCAGCGCAGGCGTGACAAAGCCACCTCAATGCTGCCCTCCTGGGTGTCGCCAGCGCGTTCATGGATGGCGCGGCGCCGGATGTGATGCCGGTCTTCGGCCAGATTGGCGAGATGACTGAAATAGGTGAAGGCCCGGATCACGCTGACGGTCTGGTCGCCCGACAGGCCCTTGAGCAGCTTCTTGAGCGACTTGTCAGCTTCTGCGTCGGCGTCGCGGCGGAAGGTCACCGACAGCTTGCGCACTTCCTCGATCAGCTCGTAGGCGGCCTCTCCCTCCTGCTCGCGGATCACATCACCCAGAATGCGGCCCAGCAGGCGGATGTCTTCGACCAGCGGCCGCTCATTGTCCTTGGCGCGGGCGCGCGGACGATCCTTGTTCTGATCCGCCGCAGGCAGACCGCGGGAAGGTTTAACACGCGCCGTCGTCACCATGGATTCCCCTTGTTGTTGGCTCTGTATTGCAGTGCAGCATGCTAGCATCCGGAACCTCTCCCAGATACGAACAGGTTACGAGTGCGCGCAGATTCTTCCAACTCCCTTCGCGTGGTGATTGCCACGCGTGAAAGCCGGCTCGCGCTGTGGCAGGCCGAACATGTCAAGGCGCTGCTGGAGGCACGTCTGGGCTGGCAGGTCGAGCTGCTGGGCATGACCACGCTGGGCGACCAGATCCTGGACCGCTCGCTCAGCAAGGTTGGCGGCAAGGGCCTGTTTGTCAAGGAGCTGGAAACCGCACTGCTTGATGGCCGCGCTGACATCGCCGTGCATTCGCTCAAGGACGTGCCGATGGACCTGCCCGAGGGTTTTGCGCTGGCCTGCGTGCTTGAGCGCGAGGACCCGCGCGACGCGCTGGTCTCCAATGATTTCGCCTCACTGGACGAACTGCCTCCCGGTGCGGTGGTCGGTACCTCCAGCCTGCGCCGCCTGGTGCTGCTCAAAAATCTGCGCCCTGATCTGCGCATCGAACCGCTGCGCGGCAACCTCGACACCCGCCTGCGCAAGCTCGACGAGGGCCACTACCAGGCGATTGTGCTGGCGGCGGCCGGGCTCAAGCGCCTCGGCCTGGCATCGCGCATTCGCCAGGCTTTTGAGCCGGAGCAGATGCTGCCGGCAGCCGGGCAGGGCGCGCTCGGCATCGAGGTGCGCGCCGACCGGCAGGACCTTTTGACGGCGCTGGCCGGCCTGGCGCACCAGCCGACCTGGCTGGCGGTGACCGCTGAACGCACCGTGTCACGCGCCATGGGCGGCAGTTGCTCCATGCCGCTGGCTGCGTTTATCCGCGCGCCGCATTCGGCGCAGATGCGGCTGGAAGCCGCCTGGGGTGAGCCTGGCGCCGACGGCCAGGGGGTAGCCGGTGCGCCGCTGGTGCGCGCCGAGCACAGCGCCCCGGTGACGACCTTTGACCAGGCCGAGGCACTGGGTGAGCAGGTGGCCGCCTCGCTTCGCGCCGGTGGCGCGGTGTGGGCCGCCAATTCCTGAGTTCCCCTTGAGCTGTCCCCGCGTCATCGTCACCCGGCCCGAGCGTGATGCCCAAGCCTGGGTGACCGCCCTGGCACAGCGCGGGCTGCCGGCCGAGGCGCTGCCGCTGATTCGCATTGAAAGGCTTCCGACATCGCCGGCGCTGCAGCAGGCCTGGCGCGACATCGCCAGCTACGCTGCGCTGATGTTTGTCAGTGGCAATGCAGTGGCGGCATTCTTTGCATCAAATCAGGCTCCAGCCCATATCGGAAAAGCGCGAACAGCTATTGATTTGATAGCAAATGAAGGCCTGCGCTACCTGGCGCCTGGCCCCGGCACAGTGGCCGCGTTGCGGGAGATGGGCCTCCCCGACGCACGCATCGACGCGCCTGCGCCGGATGCCGGCCAGTTTGATTCCGAGGCGCTCTGGGCGCTTGTCGCCGACCGTGACTGGCAGGGCAAACGCGTGCTGATCGTGCGCGGGCGCAGCGCCGGTGCGGAGCCGGCCGGTGGCGCTGGCCGCGACTGGCTGGCGCGGCAACTGTCGGCGGCGGGTGCCATGCCTGAGTTTCTCGCTGTCTACCAGCGCAGCGCGCCGCTGTTCACATCGCCGCAGCGTAAAACCATGGCTGAGGCTGCGGTGGACGGTTCGGTCTGGCTGTTCAGCAGCTCCGAGGCGGTCGGGCATCTGCCGCAGCAGGACTGGTCGCAGGCCCGCGCCGTGGCGACCCACCCGCGCATTGCCGAGGCCGTGCGCGCGGCGGGTTGGGGTGTTGTTGCAGAGTCACGCCCGGCGCTCGATGACATCGTGGCCTCGATAGAATCGATGCAACCATGAGCGACAGCCCATCCCTTCCTCCTTCCTTGCCCGCGCCGGCTGCGCCGGTGCCGGTTGTGGCCGGGCCCGCAGGCGCCGGTGTACCCAGGCGCTGGCTCCTTGTGACGGGGGTGGTGGCTATCGCGGGCGTGGTGATGAGCGCGCTGTTGTGGCAAAAGCTGGTCCATATTCAGGAAGAGCTGGCCCGGCGCAGCACCGATTCAACGGCGCAATCGATTGAAGCGCGCACACTGGCGCGCCAGGCGCAGGAGGGCACGCGTGAACTGACGGCGCGGCTGGCGCTGCTCGAAACACGGCTCAGCGAAGTCAGCCTGCAGCGCAGCCAGCTTGAAGAACTGATGCAAAGCCTGTCGCGCTCGCGCGATGAAAACCTGGTGGTCGATGTGGAGTCGGCGCTGCGGCTGGCCCAGCAGCAGGCGCAACTGACCGGCAGCGCCGAGCCCATGCTGGCCGCACTCAAATCGGCCGACCAGCGGCTGGCACGCGCCGCCCAGCCGCGCCTCAATCCGCTGCAGCGCGCGATCGCGCGAGACGTGGAGCGCATCAAGGCAAGCACCGTGACGGATGTGCCAGGCCTGCTGCTCAAGCTCGACGAGTTGACGCGCCTGGTGGACGATTTGCCGCTGGCCAATGCGATGCCGGTGGCCAGCAACACGCGCGTCCCGGTCGTGGCACCGGCCAGCGCTGCGTCTGCGGCCGCACCGGCCGCCAACCCGGCACGTTTGCTGCTCGACCGGCTGGCCTTGCAGGCCTGGTGGAACAACACCTGGCAGGGCGTGCGTGACGAGGCGCGCAATCTGCTGCGTGTCAGCCGCATTGACCAGCCCGACGCTGCCCTGCTGGCGCCCGAACAATCGTTTTTTCTGCGCGAGAACCTCAAACTCAAGCTGCTCAATGCGCGCCTGGGCTTGCTGTCGCGGCAGACCGCCAGCGCACGTGCCGACCTGGCCAGCGCGTCGGCCTTGCTGGGTAAATATTTCGACCCGGCGTCGCGCAGGACGCAGGCGGCCGGCCAGTTGTTGCAGCAGGTGTTAACCCAGATGAAGTCCAGCGAGCTGCCGCGCCTGGACGAAACCCTGGCCGCGCTGGCCACCGCAGCGGCGGGCCGCTAGAGCCCACTCAGCACATGCGCAGCGCACTCTGGCTCCTGGCCCTGTTCGGCATCGCGGTCGCGGTGGCACTGGTGGCCGGCAACAACCAGGCGGTGGTCACCTTGTTCTGGCCGCCGCACCGCATTGACGTTTCCTTCAACCTGCTGGTGCTGCTGCTGGCCGGCCTGTTCACGCTGCTGTATGTTTCGCTGCGCGCTTCGTCGGCGGTTTTTTCATTGCCGGCCGAAGCCCGGCGCTGGCGCGCGCAGCAAAAGGAGCGGGCGATGTACGCGGCCTTCATGGACGCGCTGTCGCATCTGATGGCTGGTCGCTTCATCCGCGCCGCCAAACTCGCGCAGAACGCGATCACGCAGGAAAAAAGCCTGAGCCAGCTGGCCCGCACTTCCAGTGACGTTGGCGCTTATAACGCCGCGCGGGCCACCCAGTTGCGGCTGCTGGCGCATCTGCTGGCTGCCGAAAGCGCGCAGTCTCTGCAGAACAAGGCCTTGCGAGAAGAACATTTGCAGCAGGCACTCGAAAGCAGCAACCATCGCATCGCGCAGGAAACCCGCGAAGGTGTGCAACTGCGTGCCGCCCGTTGGGCGCTGGACGATCGCGACCCGAACGGCGCGCTGGAGTTGCTGGGCCAGTTGCCACAGGGCGCGTCGCGCCGCACGCTGGCGCTGCGCACCCGGCTGCGCGCGACGCGGCAAGCGAAGCAGACAGCGCAGGCACTCGACACCGCGCGCCTGCTGGCCAAACACCGGGCATTTTCGCCAGGGGCGGCGCAAAGCATCGTGCGCGGCCTCGCGCTGGAGTTGCTGGGTGGCGCGCACGATCCGGCGCAACTGCAGGCCGCGTGGCAGTCGCTGGACGCCTCCGAACGCGCCATGCCCGAGCTGGTGATCCACGCTGCATCGCGCCTGATGGCGCTGCACGGCGACGCCAATCTGGCGCGTTCCTGGCTGCTGCAGGTCTGGGAGCCGGTGATGCAGCCGCGCTCGGACATCAGCGACAACCTGCGGGTCAAGCTGATCCAGGTGCTGGAGCAGGGTCTCGACTCCATCGACGCCGTCTGGCTGGCGCGCATTGAAACTGCACAGCAACAACGTCCGCGCGATGCCAACCTGCAGTACCTGGCCGGCATGGCCTGCCTGAAACGCCAGCTCTGGGGCAAGGCCCAGCAACTGCTGTCCCAGGCCGCGCTGGCGCTGCAGGACGCAGGCCTGCACCGCAACGCCTGGCGGGCGCTGGCGCTGCTGGCCGAGCAGCGCGAAGACCTGGTCGCGGCGGCGCAGGCTTACAAGCGGGCGGCGGAAGTCTAGTTTTCCCTGTTCCGGCTGCGGGGCCCGGATGGTCGCCTGCTGGGAAACTTCTTTCATCTGTCATCCCGGACTTGATCCGGGATCCATGTTGGATAACTCGTACAGCCTGGTGTGCCAGCAAGCCGGGTCTCGCCCCGGCGGGCGAGGCACTTTTCTTTGGCGAGACAAAGAAAAGTGAGTTGCCGCCGGGCAACCCCCGGCCTACAAGCGCAGGCACACCACGACACGTCGATGATGAAGGGACAGCAGACCCTTGCATCGGAGACGCAGCCTTCCTCGCAGGGGCGAAAAAAAGGCAGCCCAAGAGCTGCCTTTTTTGATCGGCGTATCCGAAGACACCAACGTGAGAACTACTCCGCGCGTTCACCGGTCGCCGGTGCGGCCGCAGCAGCGTTCTCAAACGGCAAGGTCGTGTCCCGCAGGTCGCGTTTTGTCTCGACCAGCACCAGCGGACCGCTGTCCAGCTGCGGTGCCGGTGGACGCTCGCGCGGCACGTGGATCGGTTTCGTCTCGGCGGCCATGGCGGCCTGGACCTCGGCGATCTTGCTGGCGTTCGAGTTGACCCACTGCAGGCCGGAAGACTGGGCCACCTGGGCCAGGTCCTGCAGCGGCAGGTCGTAGCCCTGCACTTTGGGCAGCGCGCGGCCGGCCGCCGCGGGGGCGGCGACGGGCGCTGCCACCACGATCGGGGCCGCAGCCCTGGGTGCCGCTTGCGGCGCCACCTGGGGGGTCCGCACCGGTTCCGCCTGTGCTACAAATTCAGGAGCGGCAGGCGCCCGTGTTTCATGGGCTTCAGGCTGATAGGGTTGCGAATTTTCGGCAAAACCCGGCGCTGCGCCAGCCTCGGCAGAGGCTTCCGCCGGGGCGTCACCACGCTCCGAACGCTCGCGGCGGTCGCGGCCATAACGGTCCCGACTGCGGCGTTCGCGTGGCTGTCGGTCGCCGCCTTCTCCGCCCTCGGATCGCGGCTGGACATCGGTCGAGGAAGCAGGGGCCACCGGGTTACCGGCTTCGTCCATGCTGGCCACGACAGCCGGGTGGGCGGCGTCGAAGCTGTCAGCCTGGGCGCCGGCGACCGGTGCGGCGCTTCCGTCGTTGCGGTCGTCACGGCGCTCGTTACGGCGGGCATTGCCACGTTCACCGCGTTCTCCGCCACGCTCACCGCGCTCACCACGTTCACGGCGGCCCTGGCCCTCGGGGCGGGCTTCGTTGTTGCGGTCCTGGCGGTCACCGTCGACACCGGTTTCGGCGGCGCGCTCCTGGCGCGGCGACACGTCGCCTGCCATCGCTGCGGCCATGGCCGCCTGGTTGGCCAAAGCCTGTTCCTGTTGCTCGGCATCACGTGGCGCACGGTCGCCGCGTTCGCCACGTTCACCGCGATCGCCACCGCGGCCACGGCGGCCACGGCCTTCGCGGCCCTCGGCGCCAGCGGGCTGTCCTTCCGGACGCTCGCCGCGCGGTTCACGGGGCTCACGGGCCTCGCGTGGTTCACGCGCTTGCTCGTTGCGTTCACCGGCCGGACGCTCGGGACGCTGGCCTTCTGGACGGCCTTCGGTGGCCGGACGGTCACCACGACCTTCGCCGCGTTCACGGCGTTCGCCGCCGCGGCCCTCGCCACGTTCACTGCGCTCGCCGCGGGCTTCGCGCGGCTGGTCCGAACGGCCCTCGCCGCGCGCTTCACCGGCGCGGCCTTCGCCGCGGCCGCCACGTCCGCCACGGCGTCCGTCACGTCCGCCGCGTTCACCGCCACGGTCGCCACGGTCGCTGCGTTCGCCGCGTCCGTCACGACGGGCTTCGCCGCTGCGTTCTTCTTTTTTCTCTTCGCGGACAGGATTGGCCACAGGGGCTGTCTCGGCGCCGACGAAAAATTCCTTGAGCTTGGCAAAAAAGCTTTTTTCGGCCGGGGCCGCAGCCACAACGCGCACCGGTGCTGGTGCCACCGGGGCCACTGCCACCGGAGCAGGTTTCGGAATCGCCTGCGGTGCCGGTGCATCGGGCAAGACGCCCTTGATGACGGGCTCCTGCTTGTTGTGTTTTTCCTGGCTGCGGCGCGTGACGGTGGTCGCGTCTTCCATCTCGTCGGCCATCTTGTAGCTGGCCTCGATGTTGTCCAGGCGCGGGTCGTCGTGTTTCAGGCGTTCGAGCTTGTAGTTCGGTGTTTCCAGCGTTTTGTTGGGCACCAGCAGCACGTTAATGCGCTGCTTCATTTCGATCTTGGCGATCTCGGAACGTTTTTCGTTGAGAAGGAAAGACGCGACATCAACCGGCACCTGGCACAAGACCGAGGCCGTGCTGTCCTTCATGGACTCTTCCTGGATGATGCGCAGGATTTGCAGCGCCGAGCTTTCGGTGTCGCGGATGTGGCCGGAACCACCGCAACGCGGGCAGGGGATGGACGCACCTTCGGACAGCGCCGGGCGCAGGCGCTGGCGGCTCATTTCCATCAGGCCGAATTTGCTGATGGTGCCGAACTGCACACGCGCGCGGTCCTGGCGCAGCGCATCACGCAGGCGGTTTTCAACATCGCGGCGGTTGCGCGACTCTTCCATGTCGATGAAGTCGATGACGATCAGGCCGCCCAGGTCGCGCAAACGCATCTGGCGCGCGACTTCGTCGGCGGCTTCGAGATTGGTGCGGGTGGCCGTCTCTTCGATGTCGCCGCCCTTGATGGCGCGGGCCGAGTTGACGTCCACGGAGACCAGCGCTTCGGTGTGGTCGATCACGATGGCGCCGCCGGAGGGCAACTGTACGGTGCGCGCGTAAGCCGACTCGATCTGGTGCTCGATCTGGAAGCGGCTGAACAGTGGCGCGTCATCGCGGTAACGCTTGACGCGGTGCTCATGCTCGGGCATCACGTGGGCCATGAACTGGCGCGCTTGTTCGTAAACGTCGTCGGTGTCGAACAGGATGTCGCCGATGTCGCTGTTGAAGTAGTCGCGGATGGCGCGGATCACCAGGCTGGATTCCTGGTAAATCAGGAAGGCGCCTTTGCCCTCCTTGCCGGCGCCGTCGATGGCGGTCCAGAGCTTGATCAGGTAGTTCAGGTCCCACTGCAGCTCGGCGGCGCTGCGGCCGATGCCGGCGGTGCGGGCGATGATGCTGGCGCCGGCCGGGTATTCCAGCTGGTCCATGTTTTCCTTGAGCTCGGCCCGGTCTTCACCCTCGATACGCCGGCTGACGCCACCACCGCGCAGGTTGTTGGGCATCAGCACCACGTAGCGGCCGGCCAGTGACACAAAGGTCGTCAGGGCCGCGCCCTTGTTGCCGCGTTCTTCTTTTTCGACCTGGACCAGGATTTCTTGGCCTTCGCGGATCACGTCCTGGATGCGCGCCTGGCTGACCGGCACGCCCTGGGCGAAGTACTGCTTGGAGATTTCCTTGAACGGCAGGAAGCCGTGGCGGTCTTCGCCGTAGTCGACAAAACAGGCTTCGAGCGAGGGCTCGACGCGGGTCACGACGGCCTTGTAGATGTTGCCCTTGCGCTGTTCGCGCCCTTCAATTTCAATCTCGTAGTCGAGGAGCTTTTGTCCGTCGACGATGGCCAGGCGGCGTTCTTCCGACTGGGTGGCATTGACCAGCATGCGTTTCATGGGATTTCCTTCGTTCTTCTCTGTCTCACACATCACTGCCCGAAAAACGGGCAAACGACGCCGGGAGCAGACGTTGTGCGAACGTGGGGAATTGCCGGAGAGCCTTTGACGGCGCAACAGCGAACCGGAGAAAACCGGTCAGCTGTGCAGTCTGGGCGTAGGCGCGTGGATGGGGCGAAGCGGGGACCGACGGGTGCGTGCTACAAAATCAGTAGCTGCTTGCGCCCGCAGGACATGGGCTGGCGGCTGATTCATGCCAAAATGCGGGGCTAAAAAGCGCCGCAGGCATAAATTCATCAGTACGACCAGTGGTGTCAAGAGGCTACCCATTAAAGACCAGATTTCGCTGCTATCCGTGTCCAGCCCGCGGGGCTGAACACATCGTATTCCGTAGTTGTGTTCGCAAAACGTCGACTCGTCTGCACAACATATTCCTGCCGCGGGGTGCCTGGCACCGTGCGCTTGCAGGCATTTGCTGTCAGTGGCGTCGACCTTCCAGCAAGGCTGTTGGCAGTGGCCTGATCGGTGTGTGGACTAAACTCCCAGACAAATCAACCACTTACAGCTTGTCGCTAGTGAAACACATTATAGGCGCAGGTTCAGCCAAAACAGCCCGCACGGGTAAACCCCCGGACGCCGCCCCAGCGGGGCGCGTCACGCCTGCTGCTGCGCAGCCAAGCCCCGCCATGGCGCCAGAAAAAGCAGCCCTGCAAGCCACATTTGTAACTGTTGACGAGGACTCGGCCGGCCAGCGCCTGGACAATTTTTTGATCCGTCAGCTCAAGGGCGTGCCCAAGACCCATGTCTACCGCATCATCCGCAGCGGCGAGGTGCGTATCAACAAGGGGCGGGTGCAGGCCGATACCCGCATCGAAGCCGGCGACCTGGTGCGCCTTCCGCCGGTGCGGACTTCGGAGCGCGCTGACCAGAAAGCTGAGGCCATGGCGGTCGAGATCGCTCGCCACGGTGCGGCGTCCAGCGCAGGCGGTTATGCGCCATCGCGGGAATTTCCCATCCTGTTCGAGGACGACCATGTGCTGGCTATCGACAAGCCGGCCGGCGTGGCCGTGCACGGCGGCAGCGGCGTGGCTTTCGGCGTGATCGAGCAGTTGCGCATGGCGCGGCCGGACTGGAACTTCCTCGAACTCGTGCACCGGCTGGACCGCGAAACCAGCGGCATCCTGCTGGTCGCCAAAAAAAGGGTGGCGCTGAAGAATCTGCAGGAGCAGTTCCGCGAGCGTGAAACCGACAAGATTTACCTGGCCATGGTCAAAGGGGCCTGGCCGGCCAATAAAAAGGTGCTGGACAAGCCGCTGCAAAAATACCTGCTGGCCGATGGCGAGCGCCGGGTCCAGGTGGTGGGCAAGGATCACCCCGACGGCATGCGCGCCGTGACCCTGGTCAAGGTGAAAGGCGTGGCAGCGGACGGCGGCTTCAGCCTGCTGGAAGTCACCATCAAGACCGGCCGTACCCACCAGATCCGCGTGCATCTGGCCAGCGAGGGCCACCCGATTGCCGGCGACGATAAATACGGCGACTTCGAGCTCAACAAGGCGCTGCAAAAAGAAGCACCGGGCGCTGCGCTCAAACGCATGTTTCTCCATGCCTGGCGGTTAAAGTTCACCCATCCGTCCAGCGGAAAACGCATTGAACTGCGGGCCGCGCTCCCCCCCGATCTCGAGAGTTTCACGAACCATGCCGTCTCCCTCCAAGCCACTGAACTTTGACCTGGTTGCCTTCGACTGGGACGGCACCTTGTTCGACTCGACCCAGATCATCGTGCGCTGCATCCAGGCGGCCGTGCGCGATGTCGGCGGTACGGTGCCGACCGACGAAGCCGCCGGCTACGTGATCGGCCTGGGCCTGATGCAGGCGCTGGCCCATGCCGCGCCCGACGTACCTGAGAGCAAATATCCTGAACTCGGCGCCCGTTACCGGCACCATTACATCGCGCACCAGAACGACATCAGCCTGTTCGACGGCGTGTTGCCGCTGCTGGCCGCGCTCAAGGCGCGTGGCCACAAGCTGGCCGTGGCCACCGGCAAGAGCCGGCACGGCCTGGACGAGGCGCTGCAGGCGGTCGAGCTCAAGGGCCGTTTTGATGCCTCGCGCACTGCCGATGAAACGGCAGGCAAGCCGCACCCGCGCATGCTGCACGAACTGATGGACCAGTTCGGCGTCACCCCGGCGCGCACGCTGATGATTGGCGACACCACGCACGACCTGCAGATGGCGGTGAATGCCGGTTGCGCCAGTGTCGGCGTCAGTTATGGCGCGCATGAATTCGCGGCCTTCGAGGTGCTGAACCCGCGTTTTATCGCGCATTCGGTGGCCGAGCTGAACGACTGGCTGGCTGTGTATGCCTGAAGCCGACCCCGCCCCGGTCGCCCTGTGCCGCGCCGGCGATCTCTCCGAGGGCGGGAACGCTGTGCCCTTCGACGTCAACTACGCCGGCCAGACCTGCCGGGCCTTCGCGGTCCGCTTCGAGGGCCAGCCGCACGCCTACCTGAACCGCTGCACCCATGTGGCGATGGAGCTGGACTGGCAGCCGAACCGGGTCTTTGACGACAGTGGCCAGTGGCTGCTGTGCGCCAGCCACGGCGCGGCCTATCGCCCCGACACCGGCGCCTGCAGCGGCGGCCCCTGCCAGGGTGGGCTGGTCAAAATTGACCTTAGCGAGCGTGATGGACTTGTTTTCTGGCATACCTCCTACAAACTGAAGGCAATCGAGTTCTAAACTACCTCTTATGAACGATTCAAACCGCAACGACCCCTACGACGACCCGGATTACGATCCAAATCGGCCTCCAGCCCATGTGGGGTCTGCGCCTGCAGCTCCTGAAAACATAGCGCAACGCAGTTCGTCCGATCCCGCGCTGCAACCGGGCTGGGAGCGCGCGACGCTGGAGAAGCTGGCGTTTGCAGCCCTGAACGAGCAAAAGGCCTCGCGCCGCTGGAAAACTTTTGTTCGCCTGTCCTGGCTGGCGTTTTTTGTGTTCCTGGTCTGGTTTGCAATGCATCGAAGCACCGCCACCAGCGTGAGTACCCCGCACACGGCGGTGGTCGAGATCAAGGGCGAAATTGCTGCAGGTGCCGATGCCAGCGCCGAATTCGTCAACGCCGCGCTGCGTGCCGCCTTTGAAGACGAAGGCGCCAAGGCGGTGGTGCTGCTGATCAACTCACCTGGCGGCAGCCCGGTGCAGGCCGGCATGATGAGTGATGAAATTGTCCGCCTGAAGGCCAAACACAAGAAGCCGGTCTACGCCGTGGTGGAAGAAACCTGCGCTTCCGCCGCCTACTACGTGGCCGCGTCGGCCGACCAGATATTTGTCGACAAGGCCAGCATCGTCGGCAGCATCGGCGTGCTGATGGACGGTTTTGGCTTCACCGGTCTGATGGACAAGGTCGGCGTCGAGCGGCGCCTTCTGACGGCGGGCGAAAACAAGGGTTTTCTCGACCCGTTCAGTCCGCAGACCGAAAAGCAGCGCGCCTATGCGCAGACCATGCTCGACCAGATTCACCAGCAGTTCATCACCGTCGTCAAGGCCGGCCGCGGCAAGCGCCTGAAGGAAACGCCGGACATGTTCAGCGGCCTGTTCTGGACCGGCCAGCAGGCGGTGGAACTGGGCCTGGCTGACAACGTGGGTTCGCTCGAATATGTGGCGCGCGAGATCGTCAAGACCGAGGAAATCATCGACTACACACGCCGTGAAAACGTGGCTGAAAAGCTGGCCAAACGGTTTGGCGCGGCGATTGGTGACGGTGCGATCCGCAGCCTCAAGGCGATTCCTTCAATTCGCTGAACTCGATGGATCCATGAAAAAGCCCGCTTGATGCGGGCTTTTTTGATGGTTTGCGAAGCGGTGCTCGTAGTGTGGTCGCTCAGGTTGAGGGGCCTGGGTCTGGCGAGGCATCAAGCTGCAAGAGCGGATCGGGCCGTAATCGTGTCATCCAGGCTTTTTCGACGAAGCTGTCGGTCACCCCGTAGTGCCCGTGTTTGACGCGCATGAGCAGGTTGGCAGAAGTCAGCAAGCCAATCACGCCCTGCACCTCTTGGGCTGTGACTTCCCGACCGATTTGAGTGGAGTACTCCTTGAGTGCGTCTGCCGTGAAGCCGCCTTTGACGTTGCCTCCGATACTGCAAATACGTGAAAAAATAGCCTCTGCAAGTGGGCCCAAGGCTTCTATTTTTTGAAGCTCGATGTCCGCTGCAGCGGCGCCGAGTGACTGGGCAATGGTTGGCAAATGCTCGTCAGGGTTGGCGCCTTGAGGTAAGCCACGCAAAACATTGAGTGCCTTCATCAATTCTTCGGGCCGGCTACCCATTCTCTGGAATGCCGCTTCAGTGACCTTTACCGAGGGTGCCATCGCGCCCAACTGGGGCTTGACCTGCTGAAGCACGTATTCAATGAAGTCTCGCCCCAACACCGGAAATTCATGAGTCACTGCGCCGTTGAACGCCTGGTTGCCTTTGATGGAGAGCTCCTGGACCCGTGCTCGATGCGACCCCGTCCCGAGGAAGAGAAAGTAGCCCGCGGTTCCAGGTCGGGTGTTGATGGCGTCGCGTGTTGCCTTTAGCGCATGGAGCATGTTGTCACCCTCCGTACTTCCCAGCGCATGTTGCACTTCGTCAATGATCAGTACCACATTGGTTTTGGCTTGGTCGATAAGCTCTTTGAACGCGTGGGCAAGACTGACGCCACCCTCCTTGCCCACGTCCGCAAGCGTAAATCCAAAAGTGAACCCTGCAGCGCCGGCTTCCAGGCTGGCAACCCGTTTTAATTTCTGCAAAATTCCTGAACCGGGGGTCTGCAACTCGCTCAGGGATTTTCGGATGGCGTCGTGAACCAAGTCCGCTGGGTTGGCTTGCGGCTGACTCCACAAATCGACATAGATGACGATGGCACCTAGATCCTCCAGCGCCGGAATGAGGTCAGTCGCCAGAAATGTGGTTTTACCCACCCGTCGCTGCCCCGAAAGAAAAAGTCCTGAGCGCAAGGAGGTGTCGAGAAATGACGGCTGCAGCAATTGCTTGGCCATGTCTTGGGCTAGGGCAGTGCGACGGAAAGTCATGATTTATGTATTTTGTGAAATTTCAATAATTATGGACTACGCATAATTTTTCGTAAATTCCTATATTTCCTTACCACCCTGTTTTTGCTGCGGTCGCTCGTTACCGGCTTGACCCTGAGTCTCTCAACGCCCGATGCAAAACACCGTCGGTAAGCCCAGCGGCGCCGCCGGCTTGTCGCGTTTCCAGGCGCTGACCAAGGCGCTGTGCGACCAGCCCGTCGGCAGGCTCAGGCCGCAGCTCAGCGCCAGCCGGGTGTTGGCCTGCAGCGTTTGCAGCAGCGCCTGCAGCAGCGCGGTGTTGCGGTAGGGCGTCTCGATGAAGATCTGGGTCTGGCCGGTTTTGAGCGCCAGTGATTCAAGCTCGCGGATCCGCTGGCTGCGCTCGCTACCGTCTTGCGGCAAGTAGCCGACAAACGCAAAATTCTGGCCGTTCAGGCCGCTCGCGGCGAGCGCCAGCATCAGCGACATCGGCCCGGTCAGCGGCAAAACCTGGATACCCAGCTCATGCGCTGCGCGCACCACCGAGGAGCCGGGGTCGGCAATCGCCGGCATGCCGGCTTCGCTGACCAGGCCGATGTTGTGGCCCTCCAGCGCGGCCTTGAGCAAGGGTTTGGCATCGAAACCGCCGCCGTGGTCGCCTTTTTTATGCACCTCGCGCGGCAACTCCGTGATCTGCAGCGCCTGCACCGGCTGCAGCAGCGGTTGCACCTCACCGACCCGTTTCAGGTAGGCGCGTGTGCTTTTGGCGTTTTCGCAAATCCAGCAGGGCAGGGTTGCTGCGATCTGCAGGGTGCCCAGCGGGATCACGTCCTGCAGCGGCGCCTGCACATCGCAGCCGAAGTCCAGCGGCGCTGGCACCAGGTAAAGCTTGCCTTTGGGCGCCGCGCTCATGATGTCTCTTCGGGGGTGGCCAATAGCGCGATGCCGGCGGCACGGATCATGCGGCAGGTGCGTATCAGCGGCAGGCCGACCAGCGCGGTCGGATCGTCGCTTTCTATGGAATCGAGCAGGGCGATCCCCAGACCTTCGCTTTTGGCGCTGCCGGCGCAGTCATAGGGTCGCTCGGTGCGCAAGTAATTCTCGATCTCGTCATCGCCGAGTTCGCGAAATTTGACACTGACCGCCGCCAGTTCGACCTGCTCGAAGCCGCTTTCGGCGCAGACCACGGCCACGGCGGTCTGAAATACCACAGTTTGCCCGCGCATCTGGCGCAACTGGGCCACCGCGCGTTCATGGCTGCCAGGTTTGCCCAGCGACAGGCCGTTCAGATCGGCGACCTGGTCGGAGCCAATCACCACGGCCTGGGGGAAGTTGGCGGCCACTGCGCGGGCCTTGCCCAAAGCCAGCCTAAGCGCCAGCTCGGCGGGGGCTTCGCCCGGCTGTGGGGTTTCGTCCACGTCCGGTGACGCCACCTCAAAAGAGATGGCCAGGCGGGCCAGCAATTCACGGCGATAGCGCGAGGTGGAACCCAGGATCAGCGTGCGGCTCGGGCTACCGCGCAGGGCAGTGCGGTCATGGTTGGTGGGAGAAGGGCTCATGGGCTGATTCTCTTACACTGCTTGCCATGTCGAAAAATCTCAACGCCCGGCGCCTCAACATGCCGGCTTTTGCCCAGGCGGGCGAGCCGCTGGTGGAACTGACGCCGCTACAAAAGATGGAGCGCCTGGCCCAGGAAATACATGGGCCGGCGCCCGATTTGGGCATCAACTGGCGGGCCACTGGCGAGTTGCGCGCGCGCAGTGGCGCCGAGGCCGATGTGTGGGTGCGCCTGGAGGCCAAAACCAGCCTGCCACTGACCTGCCAGCGCTGCATGGGGCCGGTAGCGACGCCGCTGGAAATCGACCAGTGGTACCGCTTTGTGGACGATGAAGACATCGCCATGGCCGAAGATGACGAATCCGAGGAGGACTTGCTGGTGATGGAGCCGCAGTTTGACCTGCTGGCGGTGGTCGAAGATGAATTGCTGATGGCCCTGCCGCTGGTGCCGATGCACGAGACCTGCCCGGTCAGCCCGGTATTCAGCGCCGGTGAGGCGGAACTGGCGCTGCCGGAAGGCGAGGCGGAGGTCAAACCGCACCCCTTTGCGGCGCTGGCCCAGCTCAAAAAGTCAAAATAAGAGCAGGTCGACAGGGATTTTCAGAGCGGCTGCCGCCCGACTGCGTCGGGGGAGTGGAACAGCCGGCCGTAACGCGCTATAATCAAAGGCTTCGCGCCAGGATCAGCTCACGGATTCAGAGCGCAATTTACCAACCCTATACCCCCTCAGGAGCGGATCATGGCCGTCCAGCAGAACAAAAAATCACCTTCCAAGCGCGGCATGCACCGTGCCCACAACGCCCTGACCGTTCCAGGCCTGGCTGTTGAGTCGACCACTGGCGAGATTCACCTGCGCCATCACATCAGCCCCACCGGTTTTTACCGTGGCCGCAAGGTGTTGAAAACCAAATCCGAAGCGTAATTCCGCGCTTTAAGAACTGGCCCGCACTCATCCTGCGGGCCTTTGTTTTGTTGAATTCCCATTTCCTGACTGCACCGGTCCTGCCATGATCAGGATAGCTGTCGATGCCATGGGCGGCGATTTCGGCCCGTCCGTCACCTTGTCGGCCTGTCTGTCTTTTCTGGACAGTCACCCTGACGCCGGCATTGTGCTGGTGGGCCAGCCTGATGTGCTCGCAGCTCAGGCGTCATTTTCCCGCATCCAGCTTCATCCCCGTTGTCAGGTGCTGGCCGCCACGGAGGTGGTGACCATGGACGACCCGATTGAAGTCGCCCTGCGCCGCAAAAAAGACTCGTCAATGCGGGTCGCCATCACGCAGGTCAAGGAGGGGGCAGCCCAGGCGGCTGTTTCGGCCGGCAATACCGGCGCATTGATGGCAATTGCGCGTTATGTGCTCAAGACGCTGGAGGGCATCGACCGCCCGGCGATCGCTACACAGTTGCCCAACGCCGCCGGCGGTGCCACCACCGTGCTGGATCTGGGCGCCAACATCGACTGCACCGAAGACCATCTGTTCCAGTTTGCGGTGATGGGTTCGGCTCTGGTTTCGGCCATCGCCGACAAGCCCAGTCCCACGGTTGGTCTGCTGAATATTGGTGAAGAGGCCATAAAAGGCAGCGAAGTCATAAAAAAAGCCGGCGAACTACTCCGATCTGCTGCTAAAAGTGGTGATTTGAACTTTTATGGCAATGTTGAGGGCAACGACATCTTCAAAGGCGTTGTGGATATCGTGGTCTGTGATGGTTTTGTGGGCAATGTGGCTTTGAAGGCCAGCGAGGGCCTCGCAAGCATGATTGGTGGTTTCATCAAGGCTGAATTTTCCAGAAATATCTTCACCAAAACTGCTGCGATCGTCGCCTATCCGGTCTTATCTGCGTTTAAAAATCGTGTAGACCACAGGCGATACAACGGAGCAGCCTTGTTGGGGCTGCGGGGCCTGGTGTTCAAGAGCCATGGTTCAGCCGATGCCTTTGCTTTCGAGCGGGCCCTGAATCGCGCTTATGATGCAGCTCGCAACAACTTGCTGGAGAGGGTGCAGGAACGCATCGCCCACGCCGCCCCCCTGTTGGCCAAAGCGGCCATGGGATCGGTGGATGCGACAGCCGCCGAGGCGCTTGCCGCACAAGCCGATCCAGCGCCAGCGCACTAAATTCATGAGCCCTTATTCACGTATCACTGGAACCGGCAGCTACCTGCCGCCGCGCCGTTTAAGCAATGCCGACCTGGCGGCCGAGCTGGCGGCCAAAGGCATAGAAACCTCGGATGAATGGATTGTCGAGCGCACCGGCATCCGGGCACGCCATTTCGCGGCGCCTGAAGTCTGCAGCAGCGACCTGGGCCTGGAAGCGGCCAAAAATGCCTTACAGGCCGCCGGCCTGCAAGCCAGTGACATCGATCTGATCATTGTGGCCACCTCGACACCGGACATGGTGTTTCCGTCGGCCGCCTGTATCTTGCAGAACAAGCTTGGCATCGCCGGCTGCCCGGCCTTCGACGTGCAGGCGGTCTGCAGCGGCTTTGTGTATGCGCTGACCGTGGCCGACGCCATGATCAAAACAGGGTCGGCGACCAAGGCGCTGGTGATTGGTGCCGAGGTGTTTTCGCGCATTCTCGATTTTTCGGACCGTACCACCTGCGTGTTGTTTGGTGACGGCGCTGGCGCTGTGGTGCTGGAAGCCTCCGACACCCCCGGCATTCTGGCGACCGATCTGCATGCCGACGGCAAATACGTCGGCATCCTCTGTGTGCCGGGCACGGTCGCAGGTGGCCAGGTGCTCGGTGACCCGCTGCTCAAGATGGATGGCCAGGCCGTGTTCAAGCTGGCGGTCGGTGTGCTGGAGGAGGCGGCCCGCGCCACCCTGGCCAAAGCCGGCCTGCAGGACAGCGACATTGACTGGCTGATTCCCCACCAGGCCAATATCCGCATCATGCACAGCACGGCAAAGAAGCTGAAGATGCCGCTGGACAAGCTGATCGTCACGGTGGACCAGCACGGCAACACCTCGGCGGCGTCAATTCCGCTGGCGCTGGACGTTGCGGTGCGCAGCGGCAAGATCCAAAAAGGCGACACCTTGATGCTTGAAGGTGTGGGCGGCGGCTTCACCTGGGGCGCGGTGCTCCTGAATCTATAGCTGGTGACGCCTGTCCCTCATGGGCTGGCGGCCGATTTGATTAATAATTTCTATGAAACCTTTTGCTTTTGTTTTTCCGGGGCAGGGCTCGCAGACTGTCGGCATGCTGGACGCCTGGGGTGACCATCCCGCCGTGCGTGAGACGCTGCGTGAAGCCTCGGACGCACTCGGCGAAGATCTCGGCAAGCTGATCAACGAAGGCCCGAGGGAAGCGCTGGGTTTGACCACCAACACCCAGCCGGTGATGTTGGTGGCCGGTGTGGCCGCCTATCGGGCCTGGATGGCCGAGACCGGCGTGGCGCCGGCGGTGGTGGCCGGACATTCGCTTGGCGAATACTCCGCGCTGGTGGCGTCCGGCGTGCTGAGCCTGGCGCAGGCTGCGCCGCTGGTGCGTTTTCGCGCGCAAGCCATGCAGGATGCGGTGCCGGTGGGTGTGGGCGCGATGGCCGCCATCCTCGGCATGGAGGCTTCCCGTGTCATCGAAGGTTGTGCCGAGACGCTGCGCAGCTTCGGTCCGGGCACAGCCGAAGTGGTGGAAGCCGTCAATTTCAACGACCCGATGCAGACGGTGATTGCCGGCAGCAAGGCTGCGGTGGAAAAAGCCTGCGAAGTGCTCAAGGCCAACGGTGCCAAACGCGCCTTGCCGCTGCCGGTGTCAGCGCCGTTTCATTCGAGCCTGATGAAGCCCGCCGCCGACAAACTGCGCGAAAAACTCGCGGCAACCGTGTTTGCCGCGCCCATGATCCCGGTGATAAACAACATTGAAGTCGCGGTTGAAGCCGATCCCGACCGCATTCGCGCGGCCTTGTACGCGCAGGCCTTCGGGCCGGTGCGCTGGGTCGAATGTGTGTTGGCCATCAAGGCGCGCGGCATCACCACCGTGGTCGAATGTGGGCCCGGCAAGGTGCTGGCCGGCATGGTCAAACGTATTGATGCGGAGATGACGGGCGTGGCCTTGTTTGATCCGGAGAGTCTGAAGCAGGCGAAGGAGGCATTGGCATGAACGGCACCGGGCCGACCCAAGCCGTGAGCGCCCCCTTGGGGGCAGTGCGGCGGCATAGCTGCAAACGTGGGGGAAGTTATGTCTGATATCAGCTTTGAAGGCCAGGTGGCGCTGGTCACCGGCGCCTCGCGCGGCATTGGTGCGGCGATCGCGCTGGAACTCGCGCGACGCGGCCTGAAGGTGATCGGCACGGCCACCTCCGATGAGGGCGCGGCGAAGATCAGCCAGGCGCTCGCAGCGTTTCCTGGCTGTGCCGGCAAAAACCTCAATGTCAACGACGCAGCGGCCGCCGAAGCGCTGATCGACGCGATCGTGAAAGAGCACGGCGGGCTGCAAGTGCTGGTCAACAATGCCGGCATCACGCGCGACATGCTGGCCATGCGCCTGAAAGATGACGACTGGGACGCGGTGCTGGACACCAATCTCAAAGCCGTTTTCCGCATGAGCCGCGCCGTGATGCGCACCATGATGAAGCAGCGTTACGGCCGCATCGTCAGCATCACCTCGGTGGTCGGTGCGTCCGGCAATGCCGGCCAGGCCAACTACGCGGCCGCCAAGGCCGGGGTGGCCGGCATGACCCGCGCGCTCGCGCGTGAACTCGGCAGCCGCAACATCACCGTCAACTGTGTGGCGCCCGGATTTATCGAAACCGACATGACGGCCGGCCTGCCAGAAGAGCAACAAAAAGCCCTGTTGGGACAGATTCCGCTGGGCCACCTGGGTAAGCCGCAGGACATTGCGCATGCGGTGGCATTTGTTGCCAGTCCGCAAGCCGGCTACATCACCGGGCAGGAACTCCACGTCAACGGCGGTATGTATATGTGAAATCGACCAGCCGTTGCCGGCTGGCCCGGCGTCACCAGGATCATGAATAATGGGTGACGCAGAGCCGCTGGCAACTGCCGGAGTACAAGCCGGGTTTTTTCCGTCCGGCTGGCGGGTTGGGGAATCACCCCTAACAACGCTAAAATCACGGATTAATTTACAACCCTCAGAGGGACTTATGAGCGATATCGAATCACGTGTTAAGAAAATCATTGCCGAACAACTTGGCGTGGAAGAAGGCCAGGTCACCAATGAAAAAGCCTTTGTGGCCGATCTGGGCGCCGACTCGCTTGACACTGTCGAATTGGTGATGGCTCTGGAAGATGAATTTGGTATCGAGATCCCGGACGAAGACGCCGAGAAGATCACGACCGTCCAGAACGCGATCGACTACGCAAACACCCATCAAAAAGCCTAAAGACCCCGGTTTTTACCCCGGTCTTTTTTCATCCCGCCTGGAAAGCCGTATCCGGCTTTCCAGGAATTTCTTCAGGATTTGCGCATGAGCCGTCGTCGCGTTGTTGTGACAGGTCTGGGATGTGTCAGCCCGGTGGGTAACACCGTGGCCGACTCCTGGGCCAACCTGCTGGCAGGCAAACCGGGCATCGACTTCATCACGCAGTTTGACGCCAGCAATTTCGCCTGCAAGTTTGCGGGCGAGGTCAAAAGTTTCAACATCACGGATTACATCCCTGAAAAAGAAGCGCGGCACATGGACCGCTTCATACATCTGGGCCTGGCGGCGGCCTTCCAGGCCGTGGCCGACAGCGGTCTGCCCACCGGGGACGCCCTGGGTGATGAGGAGGCGACACGCATCGGCTGCAACATCGGCTCGGGCATCGGCGGTTTGCCGATGATCGAGCAGACCCACACTGAACTGATGAATCGCGGCCCGCGCCGTATTTCACCGTTTTTTGTGCCGGCCTCCATCATCAACATGATCTCCGGCCATGTGTCCATCCAATTCGGCTTCAAGGGCCCCAACATCGGCGTTGTGACGGCATGTACCACGGGCCTTCACGCGATTGGCCTGTCGGCGCGCATGATCGAGTACGGTGACTGCGACGTCATGGTGGCTGGCGGCGCGGAAGCGACCGTGTCCCCGCTGGGCATGGGTGGTTTCGCTGCAGCACGTGCCCTGTCGACCCGCAACGATGACCCGAAAACCGCTTCCCGTCCGTGGGACAAGGACCGCGACGGCTTTGTGCTCGGCGAGGGCAGTGGTGTGCTGGTGCTCGAAGAGTATGAACATGCCAAGGCGCGTGGCGCGAAGATTTATGCGGAGCTCACCGGCTTTGGCATGAGCGCTGACGCGTACCACATGACGGCACCCGATGTGGACGGCCCGCGCCGCTCCATGGTCATGGCCCTGAAAAACGCCGGCATCAATGTCGACGCCGTGGGCTACCTCAATGCGCATGGCACGTCCACGCCGCTGGGCGACCTCAACGAGACCAACGCCATCAAGGCGGCGTTTGGTGACCATGCCAAAAAGCTGGTGGTCAGCTCGACCAAGTCCATGACCGGGCATCTGCTGGGCGGCGCTGGCGGCATCGAGTCGGTGTTCACCGTGTTGGCGCTGCACCACCAGAAAATTCCGCCGACCATCAACATCTTCAACCAGGACCCCGAGTGCGACCTGGACTACTGCGCGAACACCGCGCGTGATGCCAGCATCGATGTGGCGGTCAAGAACAATTTTGGTTTCGGTGGCACCAATGGCACACTGGTGTTCAAGCGGGTTTGAAGCCCTTTTTTTCTTACACCTCAGCATCCAGCGCCATCACTTCCCGTTCCGCCCATGCATAACGCCCCGCCGGTTGCCTATCCGCTGGGGCGTTCGCATTTTCAGGGTATGGTCCTGGCCGCCGTCTGGCTGGCTGGCTTGCTGGTGACCGCTGGCTGGTGGTTGATCGCCCCCGGCTTTGACTGGCGCATCGGCCTGGGCGTGGTTGCGGTGGCGGCAACCGGCGCAGTCGCCTGGCTGTGCTGGCGCAGTGCACCGGTCGGCCAGTTGCATTGGGACGGCCAGGTGTGGCGATGGGAAAGCCCCAGCTATCAGGCTGGGACACCGGTGCTGGACCTGTCGGTGGCGTTGGATCTGCAGCGCACCCTGCTGATCCGGCTGGACAACCACGATCACGCCACCTTGTGGCTGTGGGCCCACCGCGGGGCTCTTCCCGAACGCTGGCTGGATTTGCGACGTGCTGTATATTCGCGGCGCAAGGCACGGCCTGGTGGCCTGCTACCTGACAAGTCCATCCCTTTAGCCGCAGCGGACTTTTCCGTCGAAGCCGACCCGCCACGTCCTTATCCATGAGCGCAGAAATTCCACCTTCCGAGCCAGCCACAGCCGGCGACAGCGACGCCGTGTTGGTCGAGCGCACGGTGGCGGGCGACCAGAAGGCGTTTGAACTGCTGGTCATCAAATACCAGCGCCGCATCCAGCGCCTGATCGGTCGCATGGTGCGTGATGTCGACCTGGTGGAAGACATTGCCCAGGAAACCTTTATCCGCGCTTACCGCGCGCTGGCCCAGTTCCGCGGCGAGGCGCAGTTCTACACCTGGCTCTACCGGATTGCCGTCAACACCGCCAAAAAAGCCTTGATGGACCTCAAGCGCAATCCCACGGTCTCGGAAAATTCGTTCAAATCCGGCGACGATGATGAAACTTCCCCGCTGGAAAACGAACTAACAAGTTCAGAAACCCCCGAAGCCGTGCTGGCCAGCAAGGAAATTGCCCAGATGGTCAATGCGGCGATGGACGCCTTGCCTGAGGAGTTGCGCCAGGCCATCAGCCTGCGGGAAATCGAAGGTTTGAGTTATGAAGAGATCGCGGAGGCGATGAATTGCCCTATTGGCACTGTGCGGTCCCGGATTTTCAGGGCACGGGAAGCGATCTCGGACAAGATCAAGCCCTTGCTGGAGAACCAGTCGGGCAAGCGTTGGTAGGAAGCGGACCCGTGACGCGACAGGTGTTGATATCAGCGACTTTTATTGGAAATCAGAGCAAGTAATCAAATTGGCACAGACAGTTGCCCACGAACACCATGAAACCGACAACGCAAAACCCTGAATTGATTTCTGCTCTGGCCGACGGCCAACTGGCAGGCGAGGACCTTGCGGCTGCGTTGGCGCTTTGTGAAACCGACGGACAGGCACGGACGAGCTGGGGAGCCTACCACCTGATCGGCGACGTGTTGCGTTCGCCCGGCTTGGTACCACAGGCTTCGGATGATGCGTTTGTGATGCGTCTGCGCGCGCGCCTTGTACTTGAGCCGGTGTTGGCCGCTGTCCCTGGTTCGACGGTGTTGGCTCAGGGCTCTGTGGTGACCGTGCCTGAACGTCAGGCCGCCAACGATGCGCGGTTTAGCTGGAAACTCGTCGCTGGTTTTGCTTCGCTGGTGGCAGTGGTTGCGGTGGGCTGGAATGCAGGCTCCGGTTTGTTGTCGCCGTCTGCTGCGCCGCAACTGGCTCGCTCAGAGCCTTCGCCGCAGCAGGTACTGGTCATGTCCGCGCAGGGCCCTGTGGTGCGTGATGCGAGGCTGCAGGAGTTGCTGGCGGAACACAAGCAGTTTGGCGGCCTTTCTGCCTTGCAAATGCCATCGGGGTTTCTGCGAAATGCCACGTTTGATGCTACCCAGGGCGAGCGGCGCTAGCGCCAGGGCGCCTGCAAGCTGCATCACCGGCTCCAACCTGCTCTTCAAGTCATGAATTCCAAGCTTTTTCGCCTGCTAGCCCTGATGGGGTGTGCGCTGTCTGCTACTGCTTACGTAGCGGCGCAGACCCAGCCACCAACGCCGGTTCCCCCGGTGCAGGCAGCGCAGACCAAAGACATCAACGAATGGTTGATGCGGATGCACGAGGCGTCCAGAAACCGGTCCTATGTGGGCACCTTCGTTGTGTCTTCCGGTAATGCCTTGTCCAGCGCCAAAATCTGGCATGTCTGTGACGGCACACAACAAATGGAACGGGTGGAGTCACTGACCGGCCCGCCGCGCTCGACCTTCCGCCACAACGACCAGGTCGTGACTTTCATGCCGGAGCAAAAGCTGATACGCGCCGAAAAGCGCGAATCGCTGGGGCTCTTTCCTGCCTTGCTCAAGTCTACCGGCAGCCAGATTGGTGATTTTTACCAGGCCCGGCAGGAAGGCCGTGAGCGGGTCGCGGGTGTGGATGCCGATGTGATTGCGCTTGTTCCCAAAGACGCCATGCGGTTTGGTTACCGTGTCTGGGCCGAGCAAAAGAAGGGGTTGGTCGTCAAACTGCAGACCCTGGATACCGATGGCAAGGTGCTGGAGCAGGCGGCCTTTTCTGAGTTGCAGTTCGACGCACCCGTCAAGATTGAAAAACTCGCCCAGATGATGAACAAGGTCGACGGCTACAAAGTCGAGCGGCTTGGCCTGGTCAAAACCACTGCCAGCGCGGAAGGTTGGGCTCTGAAGAAACCAGTGGCCGGCTTCACACCCATGAGTTGTCACAAGCGCCCGCGCGGCGCGCAGGCTGGCGAAGCGCCAATGCAGTGGGTTTTTTCCGACGGGTTGGCATCGGTTTCGATTTTTGTTGAACCGTTTGACGGCCAGCGCCACACCAAGGAGTCCCGGATGTCGCTCGGTGCGACCCAGTCCCTGACCCGGCGGGTCGAGGCCCACTGGCTCACCGTGATGGGCGAAGTTCCGATGGCCACGCTGGGCTTGTTTGCCGATGGTCTTGAACGCAAGAAATAGCGCCCCATTTTTCTATTGGTCTCCCGTCTGGTGGCGGGAGACCTGGCATCCGTGTTTGCTGTTCTGACAATTTTTCAAAGGCTGATGATGCATCAATCGATCTGGAAACAATGCCGCTCCCATCTCGCTGCCGTGGCGCTGGCGCTGGGCGCCACCTTAAGTCTGATGCCTGGTCAATCTGTGATGGCGCAAGTACGCGGCTTGCCCGACTTCACCGACCTGGTGGAGGCGGTTGGCCCGTCTGTCGTCAATATCAGGACGCTGGAAAAAGTCAAAGCCGGCGCGGCTGGTGGCGCTGACGAGCAGATGCTTGAGTTCTTCAAGCGTTTTGGCATTCCGGTTCCGCCGAACATGCCGCGTGCGCCGCGTCCGGATCGCTCGCAGCCTGACGAGGACCAACCGCGCGGTGTCGGTTCGGGCTTCATTCTGAGCTCGGACGGGCTGGTCATGACCAATGCCCACGTCGTTGACGGCGCCGATGAGGTGCTGGTGACGCTGACCGACAAGCGCGAATTCAAAGCCAGGATTATTGGCACCGACAAACGCACCGACGTGGCGGTGGTCAAGATCGAGGCGACCGGTTTGCCGGCCGTCAAGATTGGGGATATGAACCGGCTCAAAGTCGGTGAGTGGGTGATGGCCATCGGCTCGCCTTTTGGTCTGGAAAACACGGTGACCGCCGGCATTGTCAGCGCCAAACAGCGTGACACCGGCGACTACCTGCCCTTCATTCAGACCGATGTGGCCATCAATCCCGGTAATTCGGGTGGCCCGTTGATCAACATGCGTGGCGAGGTGGTTGGCATCAACAGCCAGATTTATTCGCGCTCCGGTGGATTCCAGGGCATCTCGTTTGCCATCCCGATTGACGAAGCCACACGGGTGGCGGACCAGTTGCGCAGCACCGGGCGGGTTACGCGCGGGCGCATCGGTGTACAGATTGATCAGGTCAGCAAGGATGTGGCTGAGTCCATCGGCCTGGGCAAGGCCCAGGGCGCGCTGGTGCGTGGCGTTGAGGCTGCCTCACCGGCGGAGAAGGCGGGTATCGAGGCGGGCGACATTATCACCAAATTCGAAGGCAAGGTGATCGAGAAAGCCACGGATCTGCCGAGGATGGTCGGTAACGTGAAGCCGGGCACCAAATCTACCGTGACTGTTTTCAGGCGCGGGGCAACACGGGACGTGAGTGTGATCATCGGCGAAGTTGAAGCGGAGAAACCCGTGCGCAAGGCGCAGGCGCCCGAAGTCAAGCCGCCAGTGGCCGGTCCTGCGCAAGCCATGGGTTTGATGGTCAGTGAGTTGCCCGAGGCGCTCAAGAAAGAGCTCAAGCTCAAGGGCGGCGTCAAGGTGGATGCCAGCGAAGGTGCTTCCGCCCGCGCTGGGTTGCGCGAAGGCGACGTGATCCTTGCCATCGCCAATACCGAAGTCAGTGGCGTGAAAGACTTTGAAGCAGCACTCGCCAAAATTGACAAGGGCAAACCCATCAATGTGTTGTTCAGGCGCAGCGAGTGGACCCAGTACGCCTTGATTCGTCCAGCCCGATAAGCACTGTGGGCAGAGGCGTCGCTGGCGCCCTTTAATCCGGCCCCATTCCCTACCGGGTTTGGGGTTTTGGTTTTGAAGTGAAATTTTTCTTCCAAGAAATAAATATTCGCTGCATTCAACATCAAATAGATGTTTGCGTTCACTAACATTTATATGCATCTAAGGACCTATTTTGGTAGAATGAGGCCTTGGTTTGGGTTGATTCAAATATATCGACCCTCAAAAAATTTCTGTTCTGGCATGAATTAACTCCATTCACTGCTGATCCACAGATCACCCACAAGTTGTCCAGAGCCTTCCTGTTAAAATTGTGAACAAGCTGTGTGTAAGTTTCATGTTGCTGCCTTGCAACGGGAAAAATTTGGCAATTTTGAGGCTATGCGTCGCTGGCTTTTTGCCTACAATGAAGTTTCCAGCTATCGCAGTTGCCATAGATTGTTGGTTCAGGGCGCGTCACCAGTGACGCGCCCTTTTTTATGTCTTTCGCGAATGCGCACCGCGCTCTTCGCAATACTTTCAAGCACTTAGGCGTTCCCGTTGATGAATCACATCAGAAACTTTTCGATCATTGCGCACATTGATCATGGCAAATCCACACTTGCTGATCGCATCATCCAGCGTTGCGGTGGTTTGCAGGATCGCGAGATGAGCGCGCAAGTGCTTGACTCCATGGATCTGGAAAAGGAACGTGGGATAACCATCAAGGCACAGACCGCCGCGCTCAAATACAAGGCACTCGATGGCCAGGTTTACAACCTCAACCTGATCGATACCCCCGGCCATGTGGACTTCTCTTATGAGGTGAGCCGATCACTCTCGGCGTGCGAAGGTGCGCTGCTTGTTGTCGATGCAAGCCAGGGCGTGGAAGCGCAGACCGTCGCCAATTGCTACACCGCGCTCGAGCTCGGCGTCACGGTGGTGCCGGTGCTCAACAAGATGGATTTGCCGAATGCGGACCCCGAAAACGCCAAGCAGGAAATCGAGGATGTGATCGGCATCGACGCGACCGATGCGATTCCGTGCTCGGCCAAAACCGGCATGGGCATCGACGAAATTCTGGAAGCCGTCATTGCCCGCATGCCGCCGCCGCAAGGCAACCCGGACGGACCGCTGCGCGCGATGATTGTGGATAGCTGGTACGACGCTTACGTCGGCGTGGTCATGCTGGTGCGCGTGGTCGATGGCCGGCTGGCCAGAGGAGAACGTATCAAGCTGATGGCCAGCGAAGCCACCTACAACGCCGAGCAGCTCGGGGTATTCACCCCGCATACCGAACAGCGCCCCGCGCTGGAGGCCGGCGAGGTCGGGTTCATCATCGCCGGCATCAAGGAATTGCAGGCGGCGCGCGTCGGCGACACCGTGACCCTGATCAAGACCGGTACTGGCGGCGCGGCAGCCACGGCCACCCAGGCCTTGCCGGGCTTCAAGGAAATCCAGCCGCAGGTGTTTGCCGGCCTCTACCCGACCGAAGCCAGCGAGTACGACTCGCTGCGTGATGCGCTGGAAAAGCTCAAGCTCAACGATGCGTCATTGCATTACGAGCCGGAAGTCAGCCAGGCGCTGGGCTTTGGCTTTCGCTGTGGGTTTCTGGGCCTGCTGCACATGGAGATCGTCCAGCAGCGGCTCGAGCGCGAGTTCGACCAGGACCTGATCACCACCGCGCCCAGCGTGGTGTATGAGGTGCTGCAGACCGACGGCAGCGTCATGATGGTCGAGAACCCGTCCAAAATTCCCGATGGCGGCAAGGTCAACGAGATCCGCGAGCCCATCGTGACGGTGCACCTGTACATGCCGCAGGACTATGTGGGCGCCGTCATGACCCTGGCCAATGTCAAGCGCGGGGTTCAGCTCAACATGGCCTACCACGGCAAGCAGGTCATGCTGACTTACGAAATGCCGTTGGGCGAGATCGTGCTGGACTTCTTCGACAAGCTCAAGTCGGTCTCGCGCGGTTATGCCTCCATGGACTATGAGTTCAAGGAGTTCCGTGCCTCCGACGTGGTCAAGGTCGATATTTTGCTCAACGGCGAGAAGGTCGATGCGCTGTCCATCATTGTTCACCGCAGCCAGTCGGCCTACCGCGGCCGCGCGGTGGTGGCCAAGATGCGAGAGATCATTTCACGCCAGCAGTTCGACGTGGCGATCCAGGCCGCCATCGGGGCCAACATCATTGCGCGTGAGACAATCAAGGCGCTTCGCAAAAACGTGATTGCCAAGTGTTACGGTGGCGACATTTCACGCAAGAAAAAGCTTCTTGAAAAACAAAAAGCGGGCAAAAAACGCATGAAACAAATCGGTTCTGTTGAAGTGCCCCAAGAAGCCTTCCTGGCCATCTTGCAGGTAGAAGAATAATGCTGGGCTTTATGAGTACGCTGACCGCGCTGGTGCTGGCCGTGTTTGTCGGTTACGGCGGCGCCTGGTATTTCGGCATGGTGGAAGGCAATTTTTCCCTGTTGCTGTTCCTGGCCACTGCGGTCACCGGTCTGTACTGGCTTGCCGAGAAGTTTTATTTCTGGCCGCAGCGCCGCAAGGCCGCCATGGCCGTGGACGCACAAGCCACGCAGCGGCGCGCAGAACTTGCTACGCAGGGCATCCATCAGGTCGACAACCACACTGGCGAAGCCCAGGCGCGTCTGCTGGCGCAGCCCTGGTGGCTGGACTGGACCGCCGGCCTGTTTCCGGTCATCGTGGTGGTTTTTTTGCTGCGCTCATTTCTGTTCGAGCCCTTCAAAATTCCGTCGGGCTCGATGATTCCCACGCTGCTGGTGGGTGACCTGATTCTGGTCAATAAATTTCACTACGGCGTGCGCTTGCCCGTCATCAACACCAAGATACTGGACAACAACAGTCCCCAGCGTGGTGATGTGATGGTGTTTCGTTATCCGCCCAAACCCAGCCTGGATTACATCAAGCGGGTCGTGGCCTTGCCTGGTGACGAGGTGGCCTACCTGAACAAGAAGCTGACCGTCAACGGCAAGCCTTTACCCAAAGTGGCACTGGCGGATTTTTTTGATGAAGACGCCTTGCGTTATGCCAAGCAGTTCCAGGAAACCAGCGGCGGCAAGAGCTACCGCTTGCTCAATGACATGGACCGGCCCGCCTTCATTGCTGGCGCGGACGACTTCCCTTACCGGCAGAATTGCCGTTACAGTAGCGAAGGTGTCGTTTGCAAGGTGCCCGAAGGGCAGTACTTCATGATGGGTGACAACCGCGACAATTCGCTGGACTCCCGCTACTGGGGGTTCGTCCCCGAGAAGAACATCGTTGGCAAGGCCTTTTTTGTCTGGATGAATTTTGGTAGTCTCAAGCGGATTGGAAAAATTGACTGAGCACACACGGCCAGCCGTGCTGCAACCTGCAGATCAATCAGATCAGGGGATACAACTTGACGTTACTGGAGTGGAGAAACACATGAACAATCGACAACGTGGTATTTCCTTCATTGGAGTTCTGTTTGTGGTCGGCGTGCTGGCTTTTGCCGGCATCATTGCCGCTCAGGCCTTCCCCACGGTGCTTGAGTTCCAGGCCATCACCAAAGCCGCCACCAAGGCCAAAGACGGCGCTTCAGTGGCAGAAGTCCGGACCATTTTTGACAAGGCCGCCCAGATCGATGACATCAAGTCCATCACTGGAAAAGACCTCGAAGTTGGCAAGGAAGGCGACAAGACCGTTGTCAGCTTTGCCTACAACAAGGAAATCCATATTGCCGGGCCGGCTTTCCTGCTGATCAAGTACGCAGGCCGATCCAAGTAAGTGCGTGCCAATGCCCCCTTGAGTCCCGATCTCCAGTCGCTGCAGAAGCGCCTGGAGCATGAGTTTTCCAATCCCCGCCTGTTGCAGCAGGCCCTGACCCACCGCAGTTTTTCGGCGGATCACAACGAGCGCGTCGAATTCCTGGGCGACTCCGTGCTCAATCTCGCCGTCGCCGGCCTTTTGTATGAACGCCTCAGCGAGTTGCCCGAAGGCGATTTGTCCCGTGTGCGCGCCAACCTCGTCAAGCAGGACACCCTGCACCAACTGGCGGTCCAGCTCGGCCTGCCAGCCCTGCTGCGCCTCGGTGAGGGCGAAGCCAAGTCGGGCGGGCACAAACGTCCGTCCATCCTGGCCGACGCGCTGGAGGCGGTAATTGGCGCGGTTTATCTCGACGCGGGTTTTGACAAGGCCTCGCAACTGGTACGCAGCCTGTTCAGCGCGGTCGAGATCAACCCCCACATGCAGGCCATCGGCAAGGACCCCAAGACCGAGTTGCAGGAATGGCTGCAGGGCCGCAAAATGAACCTGCCGATCTACCGCGTGGTCGGCACCCTGGGCGCAGCCCACAAGCAGACCTTCGATGTGGAATGCGAGATCAGCGAATACGGGCGGGCCGAACGTGGCATAGGCGGTTCACGCCGCGCCGGTGAACAGGCGGCTGCAGCCGCCATGCTGGCCTATGTGAAGACGCTCGACTGAAGAACCCCGGCGCCTGCAGATGCAGCCGCCAACAGGCACCCGACATGACCCCAGGCAAAAAAACCTCCAAAAAACCGGTGCGCCCCGCGAAGCCGGCCGACAGCCTTCCGGCTGAAGCCCTGGGCGCGGACCTGCCCGCGCAAGACGCGGAACTCGAAGCCATGCTGGCCCGCGCCATGACTTCGCGGGCCAACAATGCGCCGCCGGTCGAAGGCCAGCGCTGCGGGCTGATCGCGATTGTCGGCAAGCCCAATGTGGGCAAGTCGACCCTGCTCAACGCGCTGGTCGGGCAAAAAATCAGCATCACCTCGCGCAAGGCCCAGACCACGCGCCACCGCATCACCGGCATGCGCACCGTGGGACCCACGCAGTTTGTGTTTGTCGATACACCCGGCTTCCAGACCCGGCACGGCAATGCACTGAACCGCTCGCTCAACAAGACGGTGGTTGGCGCGGTCAATGATGTGGACCTGATCGTGTTTGTGGTTGAGGCCGGCCAGTTCAATCAGGCCGATGCCAAGGTGCTGTCGCTGCTGCCGGCCGGCACGCCGGCCATCCTGCTGGCCAACAAGTTTGACCTGATCCACCGCCGTGCAGAGATTGCGCCCTGGCTCAAGGAAATGCAGGAGCGCCACAACTTCGCCGAGTTCGTGCCGATGTCAGCCAACAGCGCGAAGGATGTGGAGCGGCTGTTCGGCATCTGCGAAAAATACCTGCCGCCCCAGCCCTGGATGTATGGCGCCGACGAGCTGACCGACCGCAGCGAGCGTTTCATGGCGGCCGAGATCATCCGCGAAAAGCTGTTTCGCCTGACCGGCGATGAGCTGCCCTACACCTCCACCGTGATCATCGACAAGTTCGAGCAGGAAGGCGAGCTGCGCCGCATCGCCGCCACCATCGTGGTCGAGCGCGACGGCCACAAGGGCATGATCATTGGCGAGAAGGGCGAAAAGCTCAAACGCATAGGCACTGAGGCGCGCCACGAGATGGAAGCGCTGACCGGTGGCAAGGTGTTTCTCGAAATCTGGGTCAAGGTGCGCTCGGGCTGGGCCGACGACGAGGCCAGGGTGAAGACCTTTGGTTACGAATAAGTGGAGTTGCGGTACCGGGCGTGGCAACAAAAAGAATCTCTGACGAGCCCGCCTACGTCCTGCACCGCTACGACTGGAGCGAGTCCAGCCTGATCCTGGAAGTGTTCAGCCGCAGCTACGGCCGCATTGCGCTGGTGGCGCGTGGCGCCAAAAAGCCGAGCTCCAATTTCCGGCCCATCCTGCTGCCGCTGCAGCCGCTGCATGTGGCTTTTGGGGGTGATGCCGAGATCCGCATGTTGCGCAGCGCCGAATGGCAGGGCGGTCATGTGATGCCGACCGGTGATGCGCTGCTGTCGGGTTATTACCTCAATGAACTGCTGATGCGCCTGCTGGCGCGCGACGACCCGCACCCGGTACTGTTCGACGCCTATGCCGCGACGGTGCAACTGCTGGCCAGCCAGAGTGCCGACACCTTGCAGGTGGCGCTGCGCGCTTTTGAGCTGCGCCTGCTGCGCGACATCGGTCTGCTGCCGACGCTGGACGCCCAGACCGCGACGCTGGCGCCGCTGGAACTGCAGACGCCTTATGTGCTGGTGGCCGAATTCGGCCTGCGCGAGGCGCATGACGACGACCGGGCCAGCCTGCGCGGCGAACAGTGGCTGGAACTGCAGGACTCGCTGGCCGACGACGCGCCGTTCACCGACACGGTGCGCGCCTGTGTGGAGCACTTGCCGCAGCTCAAGACCCAGTTGCGCGCGCTGCTGCACTACCATTGCGATGTGAAGGTTCTCAAAACCCGGCAGATGATGATTGACCTGCAGGCCTTTTAGGTTTGCGTTATCAAGGCAAGTTTTATGTCCCCCGTACACGCTCCCGCTCCACGCCACCGGACCGCCCTGTCGGTCAATATCAACAAGGTGGCCCTGCTGCGCAACACGCGCCATCTCGGGATTCCGGATGTGCTGCGCGCTGCCGAGTTGTGCCTGGAAGCCGGCGCGCAGGGCATCACCGTGCACCCGCGCCCCGATGAACGCCACATCCGCAAGGACGATGTTTACGAGCTGGCTGCGCTGATGAAGGACTGGCCGGACCGCGAGTTCAATGTCGAGGGCAACCCGCTGCAGAACCTGATGGAGTTTGTGCGCAACCTGTCGGCGCGCGGCCTGCCGCTGCACCAGTGCACCTTTGTGCCCGACGGCGAAAGCCAGTTCACCAGCGACCATGGCTGGAGCTTTCCCGACGATGCTGCGCGCCTGAAACCGCTGGTCGCCGAGGTTCACCAGCGCGGCGCACGTGTCAGCCTGTTCATGGATCCGTTGCCCGAGGCCATGGCCGCCGCCAAAGAAGTGGGCGCGGATCGGGTGGAGCTGTACACCGAGACCTACGCACGGGCCTGGGGCACGGCGGAAAAAGACAAGGTTCTTGAGCAGTTTGCCCACACTGGACGGGCGGCAGCGGCTATCAATTTAGGAGTGAATGCCGGCCACGATCTGAACCAGGGCAACCTCGCCGAGTTTCTGTATGCGGTGCCCGGCGTGCTCGAAGTGTCGATTGGCCACGCGCTGATCGCCGACGCGCTGGAACTTGGCTACAGCGCCACCGTTGCCGCTTACCTGCGCTGCATCGACGCTGGCTTTGCTCCAGAATGATTTACGGCATCGGCACCGACATCTGCGACGTGCGCCGCGTGCGCGCCAGCTTCGAGCGGCATGGCGAGCGTTTTGCGCAGAAGATACTCAGCGACGCTGAATTCAACACCTGGCAAGCCCGCAGCGCGCGCTGGCCCGAGCGCGGCTTGCGTTACCTGGCCACACGTTTTTCTGCCAAGGAAGCTTTCAGCAAGGCCATTGGCCTGGGCATGCGCATGCCCATGACCTGGCGCAACTGTGAAATCGCCAAGGCGGCCAGCGGCAAACCCGAAATCGTTTTGCACGGTGTGCTCAAGGAGTGGTTTGATGCCAAAAACCTGACTGCCCACGTCACCGTGACCGACGAAACCGACTACGCCGCCAGCTTTGTGGTGGTGGAGCAGAACACCAAGCGCTAAACCATGCCGCTTGCCCAAGGCCTTCGCCCCGATTCGCCATGACAAAATCTCCGCTTGTCATTGCGGGCCTGGCCCGCAATCCATGCCGCGCCGACCGATCCATCGGGGTTCAGCCGGCGTGGATCCCGGATCGAGTCCGGGATGACAGGCTCCGATCCACACAGAACCGCTTTTAACCCTGAGTCCCCATGACCCCACACGCCCCCCTGATCATCGACATCGCCGGCCTGAGCCTGAGCAAGGCCGACAAACAACGCCTCAAACACCCCCTGACCGGCGGCATCATCCTGTTTGCCCGCAACTGGGAAAACCGCGCGCAGCTCATCGCCCTGTGCAGCGAGATCAAGAAGCTGCGCAAGGACTTGCTGATTTGCGTGGACCATGAAGGTGGCCGGGTCCAGCGCTTCCGCACTGACGGCTTCACCCATCTGCCGCCCATGCGCGCGCTCGGTGAGTTGTGGCTCAAGGACGCGCTCGCTGCGACCAACGCCGCCACCGCCTGCGGTTATGTGCTGGGCGCCGAGCTGCGCTCTTGCGGCGTCGATTTCAGCTTCACGCCGGTGCTGGACCTCGATTTTGGGGAAAGCAGCGTCATCGGCGATCGCGCCTTCGCGCGCGACCCACGGGTTGTGGCCCTGCTCGCCAAAAGCCTGATGCACGGCCTGCTGCAAAGCGGCATGGCCAATTGCGGCAAACACTTCCCCGGCCACGGTTTCGTCAAGGCCGATTCACACACCGACATTCCGGTGGACAGGCGCAGCCTGAAAGCCATTCTGGCCGATGACGCCGCGCCCTACGACTGGCTCAACACCACCCTGACCAGCGTGATGCCGGCGCATGTGATCTACCCCAAGGTTGATGCACGGCCAGCCGGTTTCTCGGAGAAATGGCTGACCTACATCCTGCGCGGCCAGCTCGGTTTTGGCGGTGCGATTTTCAGCGACGACCTCAGCATGGCCGGCGCGCGCCTGATCGACGGCAAGCAAGTCAGCTACACCGAAGCGGCCGTTACGGCGCTGAATGCCGGCTGCGACATGGTGCTGCTGTGCAACCAGTCGGTGGACGGTGGCGAGGCGGTGGACGAGTTGCTCAACGGCATGGCAGAAGCCCAGCTCAAGGGCCGCTGGGAGCCGCTGGAGTCCAGCGAGCTGCGCCGGCTCGACCTGCTGCCGGTCACACCGGCGCATGGCTGGGACGATCTGATGGTGCATCCGGCCTATATGCACGCCATGGGCCTGATCCCCTGATTTCCTGGGATTTACAAGCCTTTTTGGCCTCCAGCCCATGTCAAATGGGCCTGAGAAGCTCCTGAATTCATAGCGCCGCCTGGGCTGCAGGCCATGGCGTGGCGCCGCCCGCATCCACATGTGTCAGGTACAGGCGCAGGTCCAGCTCGAACTGGTGGTACTGCGGCTCCATATAGGTGCAGAGTTTGTAAAAGGCCTTGTCGTGCGCCTTTTCCTTGATGTGGGCGAGCTCATGCACCGTGATCATGCGCAGGAGTTCGAGTGGCACGTCCTTGAACAGGCTGGCCACGCGGATCTCGCGTTTTGATTTGAGTTTGCTGCCCTGCACCCGCGAGATGGTGGTGTGTGTGCCCAGCGCGTGGGCAATCACATGCAGCTTGCTGTCGAAAGCCACCTTGCTCAGTGGTTCGGCATTACGCAGAAAGCTGTTTTTCAGATCCATCACATAGTCGTACAGCGCCCGGTCGGTGCGTATGCCGTGGATGGCAGGGTATTTTTTCTGCAGCAAGGCACCCAGGCGATCTGTGGCGACCAGCTCCCGCACCTGGTTCTGCAGGGTTTCGGGGTAAGCCGTCAGGTAGTTCATGTTGTGTGGAGCGCGCGGGATGCAGGGCCAATTTTAGTGTGCGTCCGATTCTTGCTAAGCTCGTTGTATGGACCTGCCTGTTGTTCCGGACCCCGCCGCTGCCTCAGAACACGCCGCACCGCGCATCAACCTGGCGCTGCAGGGCGGCGGCTCGCACGGCGCCTTCACCTGGGGCGTGCTCGATGCCTTGCTGGAAGACGGCCGCCTTGATATTGAAGGTATCAGCGGCACCAGTGCCGGCGCCATGAATGCGGTCGCGCTGGCGCATGGTTTTGCCCGTTCCGAGGGAAAAACCAGACTCCAGAGGCATGATGCAGCACGCCAGGCGCTGGACAGTTTCTGGAACGGCATTGTCGACATGGGCGCTATCTCCTCATCGTTGTCCAAAATGCAGCGCGCACCTTTTGGCATCCTGTTCGGCCTCATGGGCACTGGCAACTCATCGACCAAGCTGTGGACGGACGCCATGACGCGTTACTGGTCCAGCTCCATGTCGCCTTACCAGAGCAACCCGTTTGACATCAACCCGCTGAAAGACTTTCTGGAAAAGCAGGTTGACTTTGACCGTCTGGCGGCAGCACGGCATCCGGAAACGCCCAAGGTGTTTGTCGTCGCCACGCGCGTTGCCAGCGGCAAGGCTGAAGTTTTCTCGGGCAGGCGTTTGACGGCCAGCGCGGTCATGGCATCGGCCTGCCTGCCCATGGTTTTTCAGGCGGTGGAGATAGACGGCGACCACTACTGGGACGGCGGCTACTCCGGCAACCCCGGCATTCACCCGCTGATTTACCGCTGCGACAGCCGCGACATCGTGCTGGTGCAGATCAACCCCATCCTGCGAAGCAAGCTGCCCACCACCTCTGCAGAAATCGCCAACCGGGTCAATGAGATCACCTTCAACGCCGCCCTGATGGCCGAGATGCGCGCCATCGACTTCGTCAAACGCCTGTTGGCAGAAGGCAAGCTGGAGGCCGCCCACTACAAGGACGTGCTGATGCACCGCATCGACGGCGGCGAGGCGCTGGACAAGTTTGAATCTGCCACGCGGGCGTCGACAGAAAAGGGCTTGATCCGTTCGCTGCGCGACCTCGGCGTGGTCTGCGGCAAGGAGTGGCTGGCCAAACGTTTTGACGCGCTGGGCGTCAAAAGTACCGTCAACATCGCGCGCGACTACCTCGACGATTTGCGCATGCCGGTCGAGAAGGCGGAACCTGCGCCGCCGGTGGTGGCCGTGGAGCCTGCTGCTCCTGATGTTCCGGAGCCACCGACAACGTTTTTGCCGGGGGCTGGGCTGCTTTAGTTCGGGTGGCAGATGTCCTGTTGGTCGTGACACGACACCGTTCGGGCTGAGCCTGTCGAAGCCATTCAACCGGCTTGGAACCGCTCAACACCGCTCCTTATTGGATAGCTGCTTGCGCCTGTCGGGGGTGGGCTGGAAGGCGATTTGATGCCTGGATGCCGGCCCGTCCTCGCAGGATCTTCACGACACCGCACGGTTCATGCCTGAAAACAGGCATCAGCCCTTTGGATACGAGCGTGAGCAGCTACTGAATTAATAGCAAATTAGTCGACCCATACATCCAACGGCTTGCTACAGGCCATCCGCAACCAAGGGTTGCGCTCGGTACCTGAAAATGGTACCATTTAACAATGAAACGGCGGCATCAGCGAATTGTTGAACTGATCTATTCGCGGCCGACGAGCGGCAATGTCCAGTGGCGCGATGTTGAGGGCCTCTTCATTGAGCTGGGCGCAGAAATTGAAGAACGAGCAGGCAGCCGGGTTTCTGTTTTTTTGTTTGATGAGGTGCGGGTATTTCACCGTCCACATCCATCACCCAACACGGACAAAGGCGCGGTGGCTGCGATTCGCAAATGGCTGGAGCAACACGGAGTCGAACCATGAACGTAATGACTGTTGACGAGTATCACGCAACGATTGAATTTGACCCTGATCTTGACTTGTTCAGGGGAGAGATTCTCGGCCTTAACGGGGGTGCGGACTTTTACGGGAAGAACCCGAAGGAACTGCGCGCGGAGTTCAAGCGCTCGCTTCAGGTGTTTCTTGAAGTTTGTGTGGAGAAAGGGATTGAGCCAAAGCGGCATTTTTCTGGCAAATTTAATTTGCGAATTTCACCGCAGTTGCACGAAAAACTCGCTATTGCGGCGCAGGCAAAAGGCAAAAGCATCAACACCCTGGCGCAAGAGGCTTTGCAGGAAAGTTTTGCGTGAATTGGAAACCCAGGTAACTGGTCCGATTGATTGGATTCCTCTGTGTTTGACTCCTTCAGCAACAAGCGTGAGCATTCTGCGCTCACCGCCGCATTCCAAGAAGCCGCAGCGATTTCGACTTCGACGTTGATCTCGATGCTAGAAGTCAACGAGCAATTCTTTCAACACCATCCCGAAGAGTGCGAGAAGGCCAACGTCTACTTGCAAGGCAGTCTTAGTGCTGCGGAGCAAGGCAATCATCGCTGGGCAAACAATCACTGCACGGCGTATTTGCGTAAGACGCTTCAAGAACGGCCCGAGCTCACCTCTGTTCACACCTCGCTTGTGGAAGCACTCGCGCGTGTGCAGAAGCTCGCCGAGGAAGTCATCGATCCTCTATGGGAGAAGCACCAAGACAGCTTCTCTTCTTAAGTCTAATGGCCGCCTAACGCCAAGGGTACATATTGCCTAAACGATGGTGCGTGGGTGAGGCCCCACGCCTCAAGCCTCGCGCCTGAGCGCCGGAAACAAAATCACATCCCGAATGCTCGCGCTGTCGGTCAGCAGCATCATGAAGCGGTCGATGCCGATGCCGCAGCCGCCGGTGGGCGGCATGCCGTACTCCAGCGCGCGCACGTAGTCGGCGTCGAAGTGCATGGCTTCCTCGTCGCCGCCATCCTTGGCGTCGGACTGGGCGAGAAAACGGGCGGCCTGGTCTTCGGCGTCGTTGAGCTCGCTGAAGCCGTTGCCGAACTCGCGGCCGGTGATGTAGAGCTCGAAGCGCTCGGTGACTTCCGGGCGCGCATCGTTGGCGCGGGCCAGCGGCGAGATCTCGGTCGGGTGCTCCATGATGAAGGTCGGCTGCCAAAGTTTTTCTTCGACCGTTTCCTCAAAATACATGACCTGCAGGCTGGGCAGTGAGCGGCTGTCGAGTTTGTCTTTGGCGCTGAACTTGCCCATTTTTTTCAGCGCGGCGACCAGCCAGGCGGCGTCGTCCACATTGGCGCCGGCATCGGTGTGTTTGATGATGGCTTCGCGTATCGTCAGGCGCTCGAAGGGCTGGCTCAGATCCACGGTTTTGCCCTGGTAACTGAGCACCGTGCCGCCGGCGACCTGCGTGGCCACATGACGGATCAGATCCTCGGTGTAGCTCATCAGGTCCTGGTAGTTCCACCATGCGGCGTAAAACTCCATCATCGTGAACTCGGGGTTGTGCCGCACGCTGATGCCTTCGTTGCGGAAGCTGCGGTTGATCTCGAACACGCGCTCGAAGCCGCCGACGATCAGGCGCTTGAGGTACAGCTCGGGCGCGATGCGCAGAAACATCTGCTGGTCCAGCGCCTTGTGGTGGGTGACAAAAGGCTTGGCATTGGCGCCGCCCGGAATCGGGTGCAGCATCGGCGTCTCAACTTCGAGAAACTGGTTGTCGACCATGAAGCTGCGCATGGTTGAGACTGCCTTGCTGCGCGCCGCAAAACGCTGGCGGGCGTCGGTGTCGGTGATCAGGTCCACATAACGCTGACGGTACTTGACCTCCTGGTCAGCGACGCCGTGAAACTTGTCAGGCAGCGGCCGCAGGCTTTTGGTGACCAGGCGGATGCCGGTGGCGTGAATCGACAGCTCACCGGTCTTGGTCTTGAACAGCGTGCCGGTGGCCGACACGATGTCGCCCAGGTCCCAGTGCTTGAAGGCGTTGTGCAGGTCCTCCCCGACCCCTTCGTTGTTGATGTAGACCTGGATGCGGCCGCCCGACGGGCCGAAGGACGCGTCCTGCAGCGTCGCAAAACTGGCCTTGCCCATCACGCGCTTGAGCATCATGCGGCCGGCCACGCTGACCGTGACGGCCAGCGGCTCCAGCTCTTCCTTGGTCTTGCCGTCGTACTGCGCAACCAGCGCCTCGGCCCGGTGCGCCGGCTTGATGTCGTTGGGAAAGGCCACGCCCTTGCCCTCGGCCTGGTGGGCGCGCATGAGGCGCAGCTTGTCGCGGCGCTCGGCGATGAGCTGGTTGTCGTCGTGCGCGGGAGCGGCCGCGGGGCTGGTGGGCGTGTTGGACATGAAAAGGTTCTCGGGGAAAAGGGCAGGCCGGCGGCACCGGGCCAAGTGCCAAACCCCTGATTTTAGGCTGCGTTGTCGCCCGCGTCGTGGCGGCGGGGAGCGCTAAAGCGCGATGCCGGTTTTTTCGAGGATGTCGCTGACCAGTTCAAGCCGGACCAGCGGGTTGTCAAGCTGCATCAGCCGCTGCTTGAGTTCAACCGGCATGGGCAGCAGTTCGCACCAGCGGTTGGCGACCCAGCCGCAGTCGTCGAGCCGGTAGGGCGGCTCCAGCGGCATCTGGTCAGCCGGAATGGCCCGCTCCTGCAGGCTTTTGATGAGCTTGCCGAGCGCATTGGCCGCGCCGCGCAGGTCGTCCGGCACCTGGACCACCTGGTCGTCGTCGAGGCGGGTCACGTCGGCAATCCACAGGCCATGCTTGAGCTTTTCATGGCTGGAAATCTCGAAGCGTTGTGCACCGCTGCAGCGAATCACCATCAGGCCCGGTTGCGGCACCGAATAACTGGTGATGGTGGCCAGCGTGCCCACGGTGTGAAAGGCCTCACTGGCAAACCCATCGCCGCTGGGGCCGTCCCCGGCCTTGCGCACTTCCGAGCCCTGGGACAGCGCCACCACGCCGAAAGGCGCGCCAGTCTTGTGGCATTTGCCGATCATGTCAAGGTAACGGACCTCAAAAATCCGCAAAGGGAGCAGGCCGCCGGGGTAGAGCACCGTTCCGAGGGGAAACAGCGGCAGCGAGAAAAGGGTGAGGGCTTCGGACATCGTTTCAGGGCGCGAATTCATGAAAAAATGGATGGCTACGCATATCTTCCCACGATACGGTTTGCCCTTGCTTGTGTTGTGGCTGACACGTGCCTGAAGACCGCTGGCCGGAACGCGCGCGGGGCGCTTGAGGACACCAACATGCTGGCGCAGGCGCTGAGCGCCACGCTGGATTGTTTGGGTCTTAACCTGGCCGGGGCCGCAGGCGCAGCGCCCCTTTTTCAGTGCAAGGGGCAGAGAGCTGCCGCAGGCTCGCAGTGAGCGAACGTGAGACTTTATTGAACCAGCAGCGAATTGATCAGCAGCAAGTCTTCCGGCGTCAACGTGCCATTGGCCTGGCGCAGGCGCAGGCCGCCCAGCAGCACGTTGTAGCGGGCCACGGCCAGGTCGCGTTTGGTCTGGAACAACTGGCTTTGCGCGTTCAGCACGTCGATGTTGATGCGCACGCCGACCTGGTAGCCGAGTTTGTTGGCGTCGAGTGCGCTCTGGCTGGATGCCTCGGCGGCTTCCAGCGCCTTGACCTGCCCCTGGCCGGACAACACACCGAAGAAGGCCGTACGGGTGTTGAGTGCGACGCCGCGTTTGGCGCCTTCAAGGTCGGTGCGGGCTTTTTCTTTGAGCGACAAGGTTTCGCGGATACGGTTCTGCGTGGCAAAGCCGGCGAACAGCGGCAGGTTCAGCGCCAGGCCGACCGTGGTGGTGTTGGTGCGCGAGTTGAGCGTGTTCAATGAACTGGCGCTGCCTTGCGGGTTGCGTTGCACGCCATAGCTGGCGGTCAGGTCCACCGTGGGTTTGTGACCGGCTTCCGCCTTGTTGATTTCGAGTTTGGCGGTTTCCAGGTTGGCCTGGGCCTGGCGGATGGTGGGATGCAGCGTTTCCGACTGCTGCACCCAGGTGTTCACGTCGGCTGGCACAAGCGGCGGCAGGCTGGTGGGAGCGACCAGTGGCCGGGGCTGGGCGTCGGTCCGGCCGACGAGTTGGTCGAGTGCGATCTTCTTGACGCGCAAATCGTTCTCAGCGGCGATTTCCTGGGCGAGCACCAGGTCGAAACGCGCCTGGGCCTCACGCGAGTCGGTGATGGTGGAGGTACCGACTTCGAAATTGCGCTTGGCTGACGCGAGCTGCTCGGCGACTGCCGCCTTTTGCGCACGCACAAAAGCCAGCGTGTCCTGTGCGGCCAGCACGTCAAAATAGCTCTGGCTGGTGCGCACGATCAAATCCTGCTCAGCCGCTTCAAGCTGGGCCTTTGACAGCTCGACCTGCTGCTTGCCCTGTTCGTAGGTGGCCCAGTTACCGGGCCGGTACAGCGGCTGAGACGCGTTGAGGGAGACGCTTTGCTGCGGAAAGTTGCGGTCCACCGCCGGGTTGTTGTTTTCAAAGTTGACGCGGTTGACGCCTGCCGACAGACCTGCCTGCGGCAGGATACCGGCCTTGGCCTGCTCAGCGCGATACAGGTTCGCGTCATAGAGCGAACGTGATGACTGGTAGGCCGCGTCGTAGTCACGCGCCGAGCGGTACAGCTCCACCAGGTTCTGGGCCTGAACTGAAGGCGCCAGCGTCGCCAGCACTGTGCCGAATACAAGGGCCAGCGGCAGCAAGGCCGGTTTTTTCAGTAGCGTCGTCATGGGTGTCCTGATGAAATGGAGGGGTGGTACGTGTGCAGCGGCAATTCAATACAGCGGCACAGCGGTGTCGCGTTGTCTGGACCAGGCATCGATGCCGCCGTGGATGTTCACCACGTCGGTGAAACCGCTTTGCGCCAGGAAGTTGGCGACTTGCAGGCTGCGCATGCCGTGGTGGCAGAGGCAGGCGATCGGCTGATCAACGCCCAATTGCTGCTTCAATTGTTCGACACGGGCCGGCACTTCGCGCATGGGAATACGCAGCAGCGAAAAGCCGTCTTCGATCACCGAAGCGGTTTGCAACTCCCAGGGTTCACGGACGTCCAGCACCACCGGCGTGGGCGCGTCCGCACCCAGACTGTCGCGCCAGGCGCTGAAGTCGGCGGGGGAGAGTGGGGCAATCATGGGTGTGGGCTCCGGAATCAGAAATTGAACTTTGAAGGCTCGGGGAAGTTGAGCAGGCGCGGGGCCACCGTGTCCCAGCCTTGGGTGGTGCGGAAGGCGGTTTCGCCGACGCGTGTCACCAGCGTGGCGCGCATCATGGGCTCAAAGCCGACGATGGCGCTGAGCCGGCCGCCGGTCTTGAGCATGGCCAGCAGGGCAGGCGGCACCTCGGCGACCGAGCCGCTGAGCACGATCACATCGAAGGGGCCGCTCAGCGGGTCGTTGCTGGAGACCACTTGGCCGAGTTTGGCCGCGCCGTCGCCGGTGCGCACTTCGGCGTTGTAGACGCCAGCCTTTTTCAGGTTGTCGCGTGCGAGCTGGGCCAGATCGGCGTCGATCTCCAGCGTGATGACCTGCTGCGCACGGTGCGCCAGCAAGGCGGCCATGTAGCCGGAGCCGGCGCCGATCTCGAGCACTTTTTCATGTTTTTGCACCGCCAGATCCTGCAGGATGCGCGCTTCGACCTTGGGCGCCAGCATGCATTGGCCGGGCTTGGCGGTCAGCGCAATTTCCATGTCCGCAAAACCCAGCGATTTTTTGGCAGGCGGCACAAAGTCTTCACGTTTGACCACCGCCAACAGGGAAAGGACCTGGCTGTCCAGCACTTCCCAGGGACGGATTTGTTGCTCGATCATGTTGAAGCGGGCTTGTTCGTAGTTCATGGTGGGGCCTGTGAATATCGGGGGTGGGGGAGTGCGGGTAAACCAGTGATTTTAACGGGGGGCCACTGCGGCTTCGGTCATGGCGCGCCGGCCGGTGAAGCGACGTTTGAACCATTGCGCCAGGTCATCGAGGTAGCAGTAGGTGACTGGCACCACCACCAGCGTCAGCAGCGACGAGGTGATGACGCCGCCGATCACGGCCTGGCCCATGGGAGCGCGCTGCTCCGACCCTTCGGTCAGCGCAAAGGCCAGCGGCACCATGCCAAAAATCATCGCCAGTGTGGTCATCAAAATGGGACGCAGCCGCACGCGGGCGGCCACCAGCAGAGCTTCGCTGCGCTCCATTCCTTCGTCGCGCATGCGGATCGCAAAGTCCACCAGCAAAATCGCGTTTTTGGTAACCAGCCCCATCAGCATGACGACGCCGATGATGGAGAACATCGAGAGTGTCGAACGAAACAGCAGCAGGGCCAGAACCACACCGATCAGCGTCAGTGGCAGCGAGGTCATCAGCGCCAGCGGTTGCAAAAAGCTCTTGAACTGGCTGGCCAGGATCATGTAGATGAACAGGATGGCCAGCACGAGCGCGGAGATGGCGTAGCCAAAAGACTCGGCCATGTTTTTGGTCGATCCGCCGAACTGGTAGCGGTAACCGGGCGGAAAGCTGATGCCATCCAGCGCCTTGCGGATGTCGCCGGACACCTCGCCCGCCGAGCGGTTGTAGACGTTGGCATTGATCGCCACTTCGCGCGTCAGGTCGCGCCGGTTGATCTGGTTGGGACCCGTTGCCTCCTTCACCGTGGCGAGCTGGCCCAGGCGCACGGTGCGCGCCGAGCCGTCGGCATTGCTGCCGATGGCGCTGCTCAAAAAGGGCAGACGTTCGAGGTCCTGCGGTGCGTTGCGGGCGTCGGGCGAGAGCCGTACATTCACGTCATACGTCTGATCGTCTGGTGCGCGCCAGTTGCCCACCGTTTGCCCGGCCACCAGGGTGCGCAGTGAAGCGGCGATTTGTGACACGCTCAGACCCAGGTCGGACGCGGCGTCGCGTTTGACATCGATTTCGATGGTCGGTTTGTCAGGCTTGAGGCTGGAGTCCAGGTCCACCAGGCCGGGGATGGCTGCGATGCGTTGGGTTGCCAGCCGGGTCAGCCGCTCCAGCTCCCTCAGGTCGGGGCCCTGGAGCGAAAATTCCACCTGCTTGTTGCCGCCGACGGAGTCCAGCAGACCGACGTGGGTGACGGTGATGCCTGCCACCTGTTTGAGCCGTTCGCGCAGCACACCTGACAGCTCGTCGACGTTGCGGATGCGCGCCTTGCGGTCTACCAGCCGCACGTAGATGCTGGCGTACATCTTGCCTTGGGCGTTGCCGGTGTTGATGGTGGCCACCGTGTAACTGACTTCGGGCAACTCGCGCAAAATGGATTCAACCTGGACGGCCTTGGCTTCGGTGGCTTCGAGTGACGAGCCGACCGGTGTGTAAAACGTCAGCGAGGTTTCGGAAAAATCAGCCTTGGGCACAAACTCCGTGCCCAGCAGCGGCACCATGAAAATGCTGGTGATGAAGATGAGCAGTGCCAGACCGAGGGTGGCCAGCTTGTGTAGCAACGACCAGCGCAGGATGCGCTGGTAGCTCTCGGCCAGCGAGTCGGTTGCACGTTCAAACCAGGCGGTCACGCGGCCTATGGTTTTGTCGTAAAAAGTCACCGGTGTGTGGTGCTTGCCATGCGCCTCAATGCTCGGGTCGTGCCAGATGCTCGACAGCATCGGGTCCAGCGTGAAGCTGACAAACATCGAGATCAGCACTGCGGCGACGATGGTGATTCCGAATTCATGGAAAAACTTGCCGATGATGCCGCCCATGAAACCAATGGGCAGAAACACTGCAACGATGGAGAACGTGGTGGCCAGCACGGCCAGGCCGATCTCCTGCGTGCCGTCGAGTGAGGCCTGGTAAGGCAATTTGCCCATCTGTACATGGCGCACAATGTTTTCGCGCACCACAATCGCGTCGTCGATCAGCAGGCCCACACACAGGCTCAGCGCCATCAGCGTGATCATGTTGATGGTGAAGCCGAACAGGTTCATGAACAAAAAAGTGCCGATGATGGAGATCGGCAGGGTCAGCCCGGTGATCACCGTCGAGCGCCACGAGTTCAGGAACAGGAAGACGATCAGCACGGTCAGCAGCGCGCCTTCGATCAATGTGCGGCGCACGTTTTCGACAGCGACGCGAATCGGGCGTGAGCCGTCGGACACCAGTGCCAGCCGCACCCCTGCTGGCAGTTGGGTCTGCATGTCCTTGAGCGTCTGGTTCAGGCCGTCGACCACCGCAATGGTGTTGTCGCCCTGGGCCTTTTGCACCGTCAGCAGCAAGGTGCGCTGGCCGTTGTACAGCGCCAGGTTGTCGATCTCCTGCGAGCCGTCGCGCACGCTGGCGACTTGCCCGACGGTGACCGCCGTGGCCGCGCCGGTGGCGGACGGCTTGCGTGCCACGATGATGTTGGCAAAATCTTCGGGCCGCTTCATGCGGGCGTCGATCTTGACCACCCGCTCCTGCGCGAGAGAGCGGATGGCACCGACCGGCAGGTCCTGGTTTTCGCTGCGCACCGCATTGGCGACCTGGTCGGCCGTGATGCCCAGCGCTTCCATGGCCTGCGGGTTCAGGTAGATGTTGATCTCGCGTTTGCTGCCGCCCACCAGATTGACCGCGCCCACGCCGCGCACGTTTTCCAGCCGCTTTTTCAGCACCTGGTCGGCCCAGTTGGTCAGCTCTACCGCAGTGGGAAGGGGGGCTGGACCTTTTTCCGTCGCGCCGACCGGCAACACCGCCACCGACCAGATGGGGCGGCTGGCCGGATCAAACCGCAGCACGCGTGGTTCTTTCACCTCATCGCGCAGCAGCGGACGCAGCGAGGCAATTTTTTCGCGCACGTCTTCGGCGGCCTTGCGCCCGTCGATGTGCAACTGGAATTCGACGATGACGATCGCCATGCCTTCGTAGCTGCGCGAGGTCAGGGCATTGATACCAGCAATCGAGTTGACGCCTTCCTCGATTTTTTTGGTGACTTCACTTTCGACAATTTCGGGGGAGGCGCCGGGGTATTCGGTGGTGACCACGACCACCGGAAAGTCAATGTTCGGGAACTGGTCGACCTGCAGCCGCTGATAGGAGAACAGGCCCAGCACCACAATGGCCAGCATGACCATGGTGGCAAACACCGGGTTTTGCAGGCTGACGCGGGTGAACCACATGTCTAGAGGGCTTTGGGCGAAGAAGCCGCTGGTGCGGCCGGCAAAGCCCATGCTGGTGCCTGCGTGAACTTCACAGCTGTGCCCTCACGCAGACTACCGACGGCGTTTTTGATAACAACCGCGTTTTCTGCCAGGCCCTGGACGGCGACCATGGGTTCACCGCTGGCAGAGTCGTTGCCGCGCACGCCCAGCTCCACCGGCTTGTGGGCGATCAGGTTGTTCTCAACCACCTGCACATAAGGTGCGGGCTTGTCGGTGCGCACCACGCTGACCGGCACCGCCAACAGCGAGCTGCGCGCCGTCCCCAGCGTGCCTCGTGCAAACAGCCCTTGCCGCAAACCCGAGGTCCCGGCGGTGTTGTCGATGGACAGGTAGACCAGCACGCTGCGGCTGCCAGCCTGCGCGCTCGGGTTGATGCGGGCGACGGTGGCATTGACAGTCTGCGCCGTACCTTCGATCTGCAGCGTGGCGTTCTGGCCAGCGCGTACCGTGAGGGCGTCTGCAGCGCTGAGGCTGGCTTCAAGCTCGATCCGGCTCAGGTCCACGATCTCCAGCACCCTGGCGTCGATACCCACACGTTCGCCCGGCTGAGCCAGCCGCTGCGCGATCTGGCCCGACAGGGGCGCGCGCAGCACCGTGTCATCCAGAGATTTTTTGGCCACCGCCACAGCAGCCAGCGCCGCATTGTGGTTGGCCTTGCCGGCGTTGAGGTTGGCCTGCGAGACATCCAGCGCGGTTTTGGAGATGAAGCCCTGGTTCACCAGCGCCTGGTTGTTGTCGAACTGGCGCTGCACGATGTCGATCTGCGCCTTGGCCGAATCGGCCTGCTGCTGCGCCTGCATCACGCGCGCCTGGTACTCGTTGGCGTCCACCCGCGCCACCACCTGACCGGCCTTGACAAAGTCGCCTTCGCGCACGCTCAGGCCCTGCAACTCGCCGGCGACGCGTGCCTTGACGAAGGCCGAATTGATGGCCTTGAGCGGGCCCGACAGCGCCAGGCCCTGGCTGAGCTCGCGGGTTTTTGCCTGCAGCACGTCGCTGCTGGCCAGCTCGACCACGGTCTGTGCCCTGGCTGCAGCCGCGGTGGCCAGCGCCTGTTGCTTCGCCCGACGTGCGGACAGTGCGCCGAGCACCGCCGCCGCCAGCAGCAACAGGACGAGGCCGGCGATGGCCCACTTGATCCAGCGTTTCATGCTTTGCCTTTAACGGGTTTGCCGGCGGGTTGCACCGACAGGCCATACAGGATGGTGTCGACCTGGGAGGTGATGTATTTTTCAGCGTTGCCCAGCAGTGCCGGGTCGCCACAGGTGCCGGCCGAATGTTTGCTGAGCACCAGAAAAATCATGGGTGCAATCACGCTGTAGATCGCGTAGTCGAGGTTCAGGGGTCGAAACTCCCCGCGGTCAATACCGCGCTGCAGGATTCGGCGTATCAGCGCCTGGCCAGGCTGAATCACTTCCTGCTGATAGAAGGCGGTGATGTCCGGGAAGTTGCCCGCCTCGCTCATCATGAGTTTGGTGATACCCGACGCGCGGGTGGCGCCGACGCGGTCCCACCATGAGGTCATGCAATAGGCCAGCATCTCGGCGGCGCTACCTTCGAAGGTTTCAAACTCCTCGTTCCACTCCTTGAAGCGGCCGGAGATGTTTTCGCGCACCACGGCCTTGAAGAGTTCTTCCTTGCTCTGGAAGTAGAGGAACAGGGTGCCCTTGGAGACGCCGGCGCGGGCCGCCACTTCTTCGGCGCGGGTGGCGGCAAAACCTTTTTCAACAAACAGGTCAAGCGCAGCGTCCAGCAGTTCGCCGGGGCGCGCGTCCTTGCGGCGCTCACGTTTAACGGCCAGGGCGCTGGTTTTTTCGCAGAGAAATTTGGAGATGGACATAAATTACTGACTGACTGGTTAGTAATGTAGCGATTCGCTCCATGCCCGTCAAGCCGACACTATGCAGCGCAGGGCTGACGACCGGCCCGCGCCTGGAGTAAAGCTCAAGTAAAGCGATGGACCAACAAGCCCAGCCATTCCTTGAGGACTGCGCGCGACGCCTCCAGCCCGTCACCGGTGGGCAACCATTGCAGCACGCTGTTGCGGCTGGGCAGGATAAAACCCATGGGTGCGGGCACCACGGTGAAGCCGGCCCGTTCGAAAGCGGCGGCAGCGCGCGGCATGTGCCAGGCATGGGTGACCAGCGCAATCCGCTGGACCTTGTCTTTGGCCAGCAGGGGCCTGAGGAAGCGGGCGTTTTCAGACGTGTCACGCGACTGGTTGTCGACCCAGCGCAGGGTCAGGCCATAGTCCTGCTGCGCCGCGCGCCGTGCCACCTCGCCTTCTGACACAACTTGTTCGCCGGCTGCGCCCCATCCCAGCCCACCCGCAAAAGCCACCGGCAAGCCGGTTTGCCGCGCCAGCCAGACGCCGTAGCGCAAACGCAGGGTCGCTGCGCCGGACGCTTGCGGTTCGCCATATTCGGGCGCCACCGGGTGCACGCCACTGCCCAACACCACGATGGCCTGCGCGCCGCTGCTTTTCAGCGCCGCGACCGACAAGGCCGTGTGTTGCGGCAGCAGATTTTGCGCCAGCCACACCGCCATCGCATGGCAGCTCAGCAGCCAAAGCAGGGTCGCCGCGACAAAAGCCAGCAACAGGCCGCCGGCTTTTCGGCGCGCCGCCAGCAGCAGCCCCAGCCCGGTCAGCAACAGCAGCGAAACGGGTGGCAGCAGCAGTGTGGTCAGGATGGGCTTGAGTTCACCGGGTGTCATCATTGCAACGCTCTCAAATTAATAGCTGATTGCGCCCGTTTGGTATGGGCTAGAGGCCGATTTGACCATTAAAAGCGCCGTGCGCAGTCGAGTCCGGGGTTTTTGAGTCGCCGGGCCCAGCGAGCGGCAGTTTTCCACGATGATGGTGCTTTGATTGCTGGTTGGAAAAAGGACGATGTATGGAACAAAACAACTTGGCTGGAACAGCCGCCGCAGCCTCGCAGACCATCACGCTGGGCGGCGGCTGTTTCTGGTGCACTGAAGCGGTGTTTGTGCAGGTGCGCGGCATTGTTGACGTGGAGTCGGGTTATAGCAACGGCCACGTCAACCGTCCGACCTATGAACAAGTGTGCACCGGCACCACCGGCCACAACGAGGTCGTCAAGCTGGTGTATGACCCGGCGCAAATCAGCCTGCGCGCCATTCTCGAAATTTTCTTTGTGGTCCACGACCCGACCACCTTGAATCGCCAGGGCAATGACAGCGGCACCCAATACCGCAGCGGCATCTACTACTCGACACCCGAGCAAAAGCAGATTGCCGAAGACATGGTCAGTGCGCTGAACCGCGACAAGCTGTTCGGCAAGCCGGTGGTGACAGAAGTGCTGCCGGTGGCCAATTACTCCGCCGCCGAGGACTACCACCAGGACTTCTTCGAGAAAAACCCGAACCAGGGGTATTGCATGGCAGTTGCCGGGCCCAAGGTGGCGAAGTTCCGCAAGACATTTTCGGAATACGCCAAGGGCTGAGTGGACGCAGGCTTTTCGTCATCCCGGACTTAATCCGGGATTCATGCCCCCGGTTCAGGCCCGGCGCCGCGCCATGTAAAACCACTCCTGGCCCGGCTCAGCGCGCGGGTTGGGGAACACCACAAAACCGTCGTGCGGCGCCTTCACCTCGGCGCCGCTGTGGCGGGTGCCTATCACCTCGCCGGCTTTCACCGCATCGAAACTGCGCCACGCGCGCGTGAAGCTGTCCCCTGCATGTTCGCGGTCGGTGACATCGACCAGGCGCAGGACCTCGCGCTCTGTGTCCGTCGACTTCAGCGGCAGTGAAACCATTTTCAGCAAGGCCAGCGTTTGCACAATCGCGCGGCGTGCCACCTCCACCGCCTGCGGGTCGTCGTGCTGACCGCATTCGAGCGTCACGCCGTAGCCACCACGTGATCGCATGTACTCGGTGGTGCCGACGCCGTAGTTCGGGTCGGTCACCAGCGTCTGCGCGCGGGCGCTGCCGGTGACGACCGGCGCCGCAGCGCGCCGCGACACACCGCGGGCATACGTGTCCAGCCAGCCTTCGACAATGCGCGGCGCGCCGGTGCACAGGGCGAGCTGCATTTCTGCCTCGGCCTGGCTGAAAGGCTCCAGCGTGCCGCTGTTGTTCTGCGGGCCGATCATCACAAAGGGCGCGCCGCCGGTGTGGAAGGAATGCAGGTCGAGCAGCATGTCATGGCTGTCCAGCAGCGGACACAACACGTTGGCAATGCGGTCCTCAAAATCCTGCGGGATCGCGCTTGGCGCCATGTTGCGGTTCAGGTTGCGGTCGCCGGTGCGCCGCTTGAGCTGGTAGGCCAGTGGGTTGGTGACTGGCACAAATGTGACCGTACCGCGTTCAATACAGAGCTGCCCGCTGGCCATGTCCTGCAGCAGTTGCTGGATGGCTTTGGTGCCGCAGACCTCGTTGCCGTGCACGGCACCGAGGACCAGCAGCTTCGGGCCAGGCGCCAGGCCGTGAAAGGTGTGGGTGCCGATGTGGGTGGGGCGGGGGTCGGACGCGAGGGGCACTACCCCTTGAAGCCTGTCTGTCATGGTGATTTCTTGATACGCCGGTCTGCCTGGTAATGCCGCCGATTGCGCCGGTTGCACCAGGGTCTATGCCAATATCCGAAAGAAGGTCTCAGGCCACCTGGCCAAGCAGCAAAAACTCCATCAAGGCTTTCTGCGCATGCAGACGGTTCTCGGCTTCGTCCCAGACGACCGATTGCGGCCCGTCGATCACATCGGCTTCGACTTCTTCCCCGCGGTGCGCTGGCAGGCAGTGCATGAAGAGTGCATCGGGTTTGGCAGCCTTCATCATCTCGCTGTCGACACACCAGTCGGCGAAGGCCTTTTTTCGCGCTTCGTTTTCGGCTTCGTAACCCATGCTGGTCCAGACATCGGTGGTCACCAGATCGGCGCCGGCGCAGGCCTGCATCGGGTCTTTGAAGACCTTGTAGCTGTCGGCGGAGCGAATGCCTGCCACCGACTGGTCTACTTCGTAGCCCGACGGCGTGCTCAGGTGCACCTTGAAGCCGAGAATTTCGCTGGCCTGCAGCCAGGTGTTGGCCATGTTGTTGCCGTCGCCGACCCAGGCCACAGTTTTGCCCTTGATGCTGCCGCGGTGCTCGATGTAGGTGAAGATGTCGGCCAGGATCTGGCAGGGGTGGAACTCGTTGGTCAGGCCGTTGATCACCGGCACGCGGGAGTGTTCGGCAAACAGTTCGATCTTGGTTTGTTCGTAGGTACGGATCATCACCAGATCGACCATGCGGCTGATGACCTTGGCGCTGTCCTCAATAGGCTCGGCGCGGCCGAGCTGGCTGTCGCCGGTGGTCAGGTGCACCACGCTGCCGCCGAGCTGGTACATGCCGGCTTCAAAACTCACGCGGGTGCGGGTCGAGGCTTTTTCAAAAATCATCGCCAGCGTGCGGTCCACCAGCGGCTGGTGTTTCTCGTAGGCCTTGAATTTTTTCTTGATCAGCGCGGCGCGTTCGAAGATGTAGACGTATTCGGCCGCGTTGAAGTCGCTGAACTGAAGGTAATGCCGGATGTCTTTTGGGGCGGTGCTCATGGCTTTTCCGCCAGTAACTGTTTGATCAGCGGACACAGGATGGCCACGATTTCGTCGGCCTCGGCTTCGCTGAGGATCAGCGGCGGCACCAGCCGGATCACACTGTCGGCGGTCACGCTGAGCAGCAGGCCGTTATCGGCGGCGCGCTGCAGGATTTCGCCGCAGGGCACCGCCAGGTCGATGCCCAGCATCAGGCCAAAGCCGCGAATTTCCTTGACTCGGCCTGTTTTTATTTCGGCAGCCAGTTCGCGGCCCAGCGCCGCTTTCAGGTGATCGCCGACCTTGGCGGCATGGGCCAACAGGCCGTCTTCTTCCATGATCTTCACCGTTTCAATGCCGGCGCGCATGGCCAGCGGGTTGCCGCCGAAGGTGGTGCCATGGTTACCGGGGCCAAAAATGTGGGCGGCTTTGGGGCCAGCCACCACGGCGCCAATCGGCACGCCCGAGCCCAGCCCCTTGGCCAGCGGCATCACGTCGGGTTGGATGCCGGCCCACTGATGCGCAAACCACTTGCCGGTGCGGCCCATGCCGCACTGCACCTCGTCGATCATCAGCAGCCAGTCATTCTGGTCGCAGAGCTTGCGTATCTCCTGCATGTAGCCGGCGTCCATCGGGTTGATGCCGCCTTCGCCCTGGATGGCCTCAAAAAACACCGCCACCACATTGGGGTTACCGGCCGTGGCGGCCTGCAGCGCCGCTACGTCGTTCAGCGGCACGCGGATAAAACCTTCGACCAGCGGGCCGAAGCCGGCCTGCACCTTGGGGTTGCCGGTGGCGCTCAGGGTCGCAATGCTGCGGCCGTGAAAAGCCTTTTCATAAACCACGATTTCCGGGCGCTCTATGCCCTTGTCATGGCCGAACTTGCGCGCCAGTTTTAACGCTGCTTCATTGGCTTCCAGGCCGGTCGAGCAGAAAAACACATTGGTCATGCCGGACAGCTCGACCAGTTTGGCGGCCAGCACTTCCTGGCCGGGCACATGGTAGTAATTGGAACTGTGGATGATTTTGGCAACCTGGTCCTGCAGCGCGGGCACCAGGCGCGGATGGTTGTGACCCAGGGTGTTGACGGCGATGCCGCCCAGGCCGTCCAGGTACGCCTTGCCGTTGATGTCCCAGACGCGGCAGCCCTGGCCGTGCGACAGGGCTATCGGCAGACGGCCGTAGGTGTTCATCACATGCGCGGAGGCGGCTTCGATGTGGGCGGGCAGGGCAGTGGTCATGGAGAAACTCCGGGGGCGTGGCAAAAAACAAGAGGCTGCAGGCGGCGCGGCAGGACTGACCTGATTTTAGGCGCAGGCCTTGCGGCCTTTTGTGACGATGCTGCATCACAGCGATGCGCCGGCCGGCGGTTTTTAGAATGGCCTCAAGTCTTATATAAGATAGAATCATTGTGCACTGCAGCATGAGGCCATACCCGCGCCTCTGGCAGGCGACACACCTTCCACCCGATGGTTTCCAACTCTGCCAAAGAAGTCTTTATCCAGGGCGTCACCCGTGATGGCAAGACCTTTCGCCCCAGTGACTGGGCCGACCGGCTGTGTGGTGTGATGAGCCAGTTCCGGCCCGGCGGACCGCAGCCGGGCAGCCACCTGACCTATTCCCCCTGGTGTGTGCCCACGGTGATCAACGGCGTCAAATGTGTGGTGGTCAACAGCGAACTGCGCGAGGCTGAACCCATGGCCTGGGATTTTGCGATCAACTTCGCCAAAGACAACGATCTGCAAGTCGCCGAGGCCTGCCTGCTTCCGGATCCACCCAAGCCCTGAGAGAAAAGCTGACGCTGGAAACAAAAAAGCCGTCTTGCGACGGCTTTTTTTGCTTTGCTGGCAGCGCACCCTGCGAAACGGCAGACTGATCAGATCAGTCCGGGCGAGGGACCTGAGTGATCAGGCCGCTTTGGGGGCGGCGAGGGCGAGGGCCTTCACCTTGGTGGACAGACGGCTCTTGTCGCGAGCAGCCTTGTTTTTGTGGAAGATGCCCTTGTCGGCAATCGTGTCCACAATGCTCTGCGCTTTGGCGAAGAGTTCAGTGGCTTTGGTCTTGTCGCCGGCGGCGACAGCTTTTTCGACGTTTTTCACGGCGGTGCGGTACTTCGAACGCAGCGAGGTGTTGGCGGCGTTGAGTTTGCTGTCCTGGCGGACGCGTTTGCGGCCTGAGGCCAGGCGGGGGTTCTTTTTCTTGGGTTTGGCGGTAGCCATAATTTATTCCTTTAATCCGGGGAGGAGTTCAGCGGATGATGCTTAGCAAAGCCCACCATTATATGCCAGACGGCCTGAAGCCTGGGTACCACTCTTCCCTGGGACAGATGCCAGGTAATTTTCAAGCAGGTGCCGCGGGTCTGGCTTTGCCAGCCCGCAGGCGCAGCGGCCCCCTCGGGGCTGGAGCCTGCGCCTCCAAAGCTGCTTGAGCAGCTTTGGACAGGCGACAGAAGCGAAGCCTCTTGCGAGCGGCGGCCTGCAAGGTGCAGGGAGTTACACGAAGTGAACGACCGTGGGGGCTAAACTCCCCCCGTGTCACTTTTCAAAGCCGCCTCCACCGTTTCCCTGCTGACCCTCGTGTCGCGGATCACCGGCCTGATGCGCGAGCTGCTGATGGCTTCCACCTTTGGCGCCAGTGCCATGACCGACGCCTTCAACGTCGCTTTTCGCATCCCCAATCTGTTCCGGCGCCTGTTTGCCGAAGGCGCGTTCAGCCAGGCGTTTGTGCCGGTGCTGGCGGCCAGCCGTGCCAAACATGGTGAAACCGATACCAAACTGCTGATTGACCGTGTTGCGACCCTGCTGGCCTGGGCGCTGCTGCTGACCTGTGTGATCGGCGTGGCGGCGGCGCCGGTGCTGGTCTGGATGATGGCCAGCGGCCTCAAGCAAGACCCGCGCGGTTTCGAGGCTGCCGTCTTCATGACGCGCTGGATGTTTCCCTACATCGGCTTCATGTCGCTGGTGGCCCTGTCGGCCGGCATCCTGAACACCTGGAAACGCTTCGCCGTGCCTGCCGCCACGCCGGTGTTGCTGAACCTGTCCATGATTGGTGCCGCCTGGCTGGGCGCGCCCTGGTTCAAAAACCAGGGCATAGAGCCGATTTATGCCATGGGTGCCGGCGTGATGCTGGGCGGCCTGCTGCAATTGTCGGTGCAGATCCCGGCGCTGCTCAAAATGGGTTTGCTGCCGAAAATCGGTTTGAGCCTGACGGCGATCCGCCTGGCCTGGGCCGATTCCGGCACCCGCAACATTGCCCGCCTGATGGTGCCGGCCCTGCTGGGTGTGAGCGTCGCGCAGGTCTCGCTGCTGATCAACACCCAGATCGCTTCGCATCTGACGCCAGGAAGCGTGAGCTGGCTGACCTATGCGGACCGGCTGATGGAGTTCCCGACCGCCATGCTGGGCGTCGCGATCGGCGTGGTGCTGATGCCGCAACTGGCTGCGGCCAAAGCCGCCGACGACGCTGAAAAGTATTCCGCCATGCTGGACTGGGGCCTGCGCATCGTGGTGTTGCTGGCGGTGCCCAGCGCTGTAGCGCTGCTGACCTTCGCCCAGCCGCTGGTGGCCACGCTCTACCACTACGGCGCCTTCACCGACCGCGACGTCCAGCAGACCACCACGGCGCTGATGGGCTACGGCGCCGGCCTGGTCGGGCTGGTGGCCATCAAGGTGCTGGCGCCGGGCTTCTACGCCAGCCAGGACATCCGCACGCCGGTGAAGATCGCGGTGGTGGTGCTGGTGCTCACGCAATTGATGAATCTGGCGCTGGTGCCCTTTTTTCAACATGCCGGGCTGGCGCTGGCCATCGGCATTGGTGCGTTGATCAATGCCTTGTGGCTGCTGCTGGGCCTGCGCAAGCGTGGCAGCTACCGCCCGGAACCCGGCTGGGGTGTGTTTGCGCTTCAGGTTGTGGCGGCCAGTGCCCTGCTGGCAGTGTTTCTGCTGTGGTCGGCGCAGGCCGTTAGCTGGACCGCTCTGCGTGCCGAAGCTTTCAAGAGAATTGGGCTGTTGGCCCTTGTCCTGCTTGCTTCGGCTGCTATTTATTTTGGAGCGCTTTGGGCTGCGGGCCTGAAAGTCCGCAAGCTGATGCGCCGCTGAAGCCACGGTAACGACTGGTAAATATCTGGCACTCGCCTCGCCCGCCGGTTTGTGAGAAAGTAGCGTCATGTCTCTCAATCTCGATGTTCCGTCGCCGCTGCAGTACTTTGCCAGCCTGGTTCAGAGTGACGAGCATTTTCCGCTGATGGAAGCAGCCATCAGTCTGGCCCAGGACGAGTATCCCGACCTGGACGTGCAGCAGGTGCTGGGCGATGTGGACCAGTTGCTGGCCCGGCTCAAACGCCGCCTGCCGGCCGACGCTTCTGCCTTGCAGCGCCTGCGGGCTCTCAACCAGTTCTTCTTTCGGGACCTGAACTTCGGCGGCAACATCAATGACTACTACGACCCCGACAACAGCTACCTGAATGCGGTGCTCCGCACCCGCCGGGGCATTCCGATCTCGCTGGCCGTGTTGTGGCTGGAACTGGCCGGCGGCATGGGTCTGAATGCCCGTGGCGTGGCGTTTCCCGGCCACTTCATGGTGAAGGTCAACCTGCCCAAGGGCCAGGTAGTGATCGACCCGTTCAGCGGTCACTCCCTGAGCCGCGAGGAGCTGTCCGAGCGGCTGGAGCCGTTCCGGCAGCGCAGCGGCTTGGTCGATGAATTTGAAGTCCCCGTCGGTTTGTACCTGCAGTCCGTGCCGGCGCGCGACATCATCGGGCGCATGCTGCGCAACCTCAAGGAAATCCACAAAACCCAGCAGGACTGGGTCCGGCTGATTGCGGTGCAGGACCGGCTGATTGTGCTGTTGCCCGAGGCCTGGTCCGAGTACCGTGACCGCGGCATGGCGCTGGCCGAGCAGGGCGAGGCTGGCCGTGCCGTGCCCGATCTGGAAACCTACCTGGACCACGCCGAAGACGCGCTGGACCTGGATGTGGTGGCGGATCGTCTGGCCCGCCTGCGGCGCCAGAAAAGCTGACCTGCAGGTCCAGCGCCTTCCAGGGGGGCGCAGAGAGCTACACGCAGTGAGCGAACGTGGAGGCTCTATCCTCTTTTCAAAAACTGCGGAATCTGCGGCCCATCGGTGGTCCGCGTGGCGCGCGTCAGCGTCGGTTTGTCGACCGGTTTTGCCGGCGCCGCCGCCGTGCGACCCGCGCTCAGCGTGGACAGGCGCCCGCCCTGCACCAGGGACTCCTGGGCCGGCATCAGGCTGTTGGGCAGCGCGCCACGATGCCGGGAGACCACTTCCCCGGAAGCGGACTTTGGCAGGACGGCGGTTTTGGGCGCCAGCGTGCGCGCCGGTGCCCGCAACGTGCTGCTGCCGTCATTGGCCGCTTGCGGCGGATAAAGCTGGGGCTTGAGCCATTGCAGAATCGGTGCCCATTGCGCCAGGTCCGCCGCTGCCAACTGGGGCTGCAGGTCAAAAATTGTCAGGCCACGCTCCAGGCTGCGCACATACAGCTGGGTTTCACGCAGCGCGCCGAGAAAGGGCACGCCCAGCGACTCCGACCACTGGTCAAGCGTCTGCGCGGCGTTGGTGCGCGCGTCGATGCGCATGCCGACCACGGCGAGACGGCAGCGCCCGCTGGCCACACGCGGCATGGTCATCAGTTCGGCATGGCAGGCCTCGGCCGACTCGCGGTCAAACATCGAGTTGCAGACCGGCATGACGATGGCGTCGGCAAACATCACCACCCGCGCCAACTCGAAGCCATGCATGCCACCGGGCGTGTCGAGCACGACATGGGTGATGCCGGTCGGCACGCGCAACATGTTTTTCTGGTCCACCGCCCAGGGGGCGATGGCCGGCAGGGCGGCGTCACGCCGCTTCAGCCAGGCACGCGCCGATTGTTGTCGGTCCACGTCACCCAGCATGACCGAACTGCCGTTGCGCGCGCACCAGGCCGCGATATGGGCGGCGAGCGTGCTTTTGCCACTGCCTCCCTTGCGGTTGACGACTGCGATGACCGGCATGACTGTTCCCCTTGCGAAAGAATGGAACAGTTTGATACAAATAACCTCAAAAGTCCAGAACGCCCAATGGCGACCTGCCTGGGCAGCTAGTGTTTTCGTAGCAAAAAGGCGACCCGCACTGCGCCGGGCGCGTGCGGCGGCTATCAGCTCACCGTGACTGCGGCGTCGGTGCCACGGGCGGCAATCACGCCGATCTCGTGGACCTGTTCACCGGCTTGGCTCAGGGTATTGGCCGTGGCCTGGGCGTGGGCCGCAGCGACGACCACCACCATACCGATGCCGTTGTTGAAGGTGCGGTTCATCTCGAAGTCGGAGATGGCGGCGGTTGCCTGCAACCAGGCAAACAGTTCGGTCTGCGGCCAACTGCCCTTTTTGAGGTGGGCTGCCGTTCCTTCTGGCAGCACGCGCGGAATGTTTTCCAGGAGGCCGCCGCCGGTGATGTGAGCGAGTGCCTTGATCGGGTGGGCTGCCAGGGCCGCCAGCACGTTCTTGACATACAGGCGGGTAGGCGCCATCAAGGCTTCCCGGAAGGGCTTGCCGTCCAGCACGGCAGGCAGGCTGCTGCCGGCGCGCTCAATACATTTACGGACCAGGCTGAAACCGTTGGAGTGCACACCGCTGCTGGCCAGGCCCAGCACCACGTCGCCGGGCGTCACGTCGCGGCCGGTCAGGATTTTTGATTTCTCAACAGCACCGACGGCAAAACCGGCCAGGTCGTATTCGCCCTCAGGGTACATGCCGGGCATTTCGGCGGTTTCGCCGCCTATCAGGGCGCAGCCGCTGAGTTCACAGCCTGTGGCGATGCCGCCGACCACGGCTGCTGCGGTGTCCACATCGAGCTTGCCGCAGGCAAAGTAGTCGAGGAAAAACAGCGGCTCAGCGCCCTGCACCAGCACGTCGTTGACACTCATGGCGACCAGGTCGATGCCAACGGTGTCGTGCATATTCCACTCAAAGGCCAGACGCAGCTTGGTGCCGACGCCATCGGTGCCGCTGACCAGCACCGGTTCCTTGTAACGCTTGGGCACCTCGAACAGCGCGCCGAAGCCGCCGATGCCGGCCAGCACCCCTTCACGCATGGTCTTTTTCGCCAGCGGCTTGATGCGTTCGACCAGGGCGTCACCGGCGTCAATGTCAACGCCGGCGTCTTTGTAGCTCAGGGGGGAGGAAGAGAGGGTGGTCATTACAGCTTGGTGGGTAGACGGCTTCGCACGGGCACCAAGCCCGATAGAATCTAAGCCAAGATTCTAAGGGTTCACCCCAGACGGCTGTATGCAATTTACTCCCCCTTCCCAACTTGCGGCCGCTTGTTGCCCGGTTCTGGCGCTGGCGGGCAGGACCGGGCATCCATGAAACAGATTGCGCTGGACATCGGGCTGGCCTCGCCGCCCTCGCTGGCCAACTTTTTTGCCGGTCCGAATGAGGCGGCGCTCAAGCACCTGGAACTGTGGGCCAGTAACAGCCTGCGCTCCCCGGTGCCGACCTACCTCTGGGGCGAGCCCGGCAGCGGCAAGACCCATCTGCTCAAGGCCGTCAGCGAGGCGCTGCGCGAGCAGGGTGCGGCCGTTGGCTGGATGGACGCGGCGGTGCTGGAACCGCCCGAATTCAACGAAAGCTGGGCCGCCGTCATCCTTGACGACTGCCACCTGTACACCGCCGTGCAGCAGCAGGCCGCTTTCAACTGGTTCGTCAACGCCCTCAATGCCCCCGACGGCCATCCGCGCTGGGTGCTGGCGGCCGGCGCCGCGCCGCCCGCCGACTTGTCGCTGCGCGAAGATTTGCGCACCCGCCTCGGCTGGGGCCATGTGTTCGCCCTGCAGGCCCTGACCGAGACGGACCAGCGGGCGGTGTTGCGCCAGGAGGCCGATGCCAGAGGCGTATTTTTGAGCGATGAAGCCATGGATTTCATTCTCAGCCGCTTCTCGCGCGACCTTGGCAACCTGATGCAACTGCTGGACCAGCTCGACGGCTATGCGCTGCAGACCCAGCGCGCCATCACCATCCCCCTGATCAAGTCCATGCTGGAGAACTCGTGACCTTTGCCCCAGATGCCGCCGCCAAGCCCGCCGTGCATGGCGAAGGGCCGCCCCGAGCGGGCACAGCCCCCTCGGGGGGCAGCGAAGTACGCGAAGCGACGAGCGTGGGGGTCAAGATTGCGCTTTTTGACCTCGACCATACGCTGATTCCCTTTGACTCGGACTACGAGTGGGGTGAATTCACGATCGCGCTGGGCTGGTGCGACGGGCAGGAGTTCAAGCGCCGCAACGCAGAATTTTTTGCCCAGTACCAGGCCGGTACGCTCGATATTCATGACTATGTGCGTTTTGCCACGCAGGCGATCCGGCAGCAGGGCGCTACAAATTCGATAGCTGCCCACGCCCGGTTCATGGGGGAAATCGTTCAAAAAGGCATCAAGGAGCAGGCCTTGTCGCTGGTGCGCGGACACCAGGCGGCCGGCGAGCAGGTCGTCATCGTGACCGCCACCAACGAATTCGTGACGCGCCCGATTGCGGCGGCATTTGGCGTGACGGAGCTGATCGCGGTGGAACTGGCCCGCGACGCCGACGGCCAGCTCACCGGCGCCATCCACGGCACGCCATCGTTCCGAGAGGGCAAGGTGACACGGGTGGAGCAGTGGCTGGCCGACCACGGCTGGAACTGGGATGCGGTCGAAACCACGTTTTATACCGACTCGCTCAACGATCTGGCTCTGCTCGAAAAAGTCACCCATCCCGTGGCCACCAACCCCGACGAGCGCCTGCGGGCCATCGCCGTGACGCGCGGATGGCGCATACTTGAGCTGTTCCAATGACCGGTGACGCTGCTCTGGCCCAGCCAGCACGGCCCCTCCGGCAAAATCTCCTGATTCAATGATCAAAAAATTTATCGACAAGCTGTTCGGCAAGACGAGCAGCCCCGCCGCCGGCGCCGGCCGCAGTAAAAAATCAGTTTTCGGCGAACGCCGCGAAGTCGGCCCCCAGGACCATGCAATTGATCCCAAGCTGGTCGATGACCGGGCCATGGACGTGGTGCGCACCCTGCAGCAGGCCGGCTATGAGGCCTACATCGTTGGCGGCGCCGTGCGTGACCTGCTGGTCGGCCTGCGTCCCAAAGACTTCGATGTGGCCACCGATGCGACGCCCGAGCAGGTCAAATCGCTGTTTCGCCGGGCCTTCATCATCGGCCGGCGTTTTCGCATCGTCCATGTGATCTACGGCCGTGGCCGCGAGCACGAGGTGATCGAGGTCTCGACCTTCCGCGCGCACCTCGACAGCAGCCTGGCCGAGCAGGTCGGCGGCAACGAACGCACCAGCAAAAGCGAACTGGCCGGCATGAAACACGCGGTGGACGCCTCTGGTCGTGTGCTGCGCGACAACGTCTGGGGCCCGATGGAGGAAGACGCTGCGCGCCGCGACTTCACCATCAATGCCATGTATTACGACCCGCAGACGCAGATCGTGGTCGATTACCACCACGGCATCCGCGACGCGAAGAAAAAAATCATCCGCATGATCGGCGACCCGGCCACACGTTACCGCGAAGACCCGGTGCGTATCATTCGTGCCGTGCGCTTTTCGGCCAAGCTCAGCGCGCTGGGTTTCAAGTTTGAAGACAAGACCATGGCGCCGCTGAAGTCCATGAAGGGCTTGCTGGCCGACGTGCCGCAGTCGCGGCTGTTCGACGAAATGCTCAAGCTGCTGCAGACCGGCCACTCGCTGGCCAGCATTGCACAGCTCAAGTTCCTGGGCCTGAACACCGGCATCTACCCGCTGCTCGACGTGGTGGTGGACACCGCCGAAGAACCGTTTCTGCAGCTCGCCCTGCTGGACACCGACCGCCGCGTCGGAGAAGGCAAACCGGTGGCGCCGAGCTTTTTGCTGTCGTGCGTGCTGTGGGCTGATGTGCGCCAGGGCTGGGAGCAGCGCCTCAAGCGCGGCGAGCACACCATGCCGGCGCTGCAGGACGCCATTGACGATGCCTTTAACGCCAAGATCGGCGATGTCTCGGGCCGTGGCAAGCTGGGCACCGACATGCGCGAGATCTGGACCATGCAGCCGCGTTTTGAAAAGCGCACCGGCAGTTCACCTTACTCGTTGCTGGACCAGCCGCGCTTTCGCGCCGGGTTCGACTTTTTGCGCCTGCGCGCGCAGACCGGCGAGATCGAGATGGAGTTGGCCGAGTGGTGGGAAAAGTTCAGTACCGCCTACGACGACGAACGCCACGAGATGATCGAGCAGGCCCGCCTGGCGCAATCGCAGAAACCGCAGGCGCCGCGCACCCGCGTCAAACGTGTGGAGTCCGAGGTGGCGCGCGGCGCCGACGGCAGCCCGTCCGCAGCGCCTTTCCCCGAGTTTGGCGAGTCGGGCGAACCGGCACCCGCCAAGAAACGCCGGCGCCGCCGCAAGCCGGCCAACCGCGAGGGCGGTGCACAGTCCGCCAGCCCGCCGTCCGGCGCATCGACCGATCAGTAGCGTGACACCGGCTGGCTCCCCCTCAAACGGGCCTGCGCCACAAGTCACTGCCTATGTGGCACTGGGCGCCAACCTCGGGGATGCGCAAGCCGCCGTGCGGCAGGCGATGGACGCGCTGGACCGCCTGCCTCAGTGCCGCGTGGCCCGCCGCTCCAGCCTGTACCGGACGGCGCCTGTCGCCCGGAATGCCTCCGGCCCGGCGGACGGGCCGGATTACATCAATGCGGTGGTGGCGCTGCACACCCGTTTGCCGGCGCTGGATTTGCTGGACCAGTTACAGGCGCTGGAGCAGGCGGCAGGCCGCGAGCGGTCTTACCCCGATGCCCCCCGCACCCTGGACCTTGACCTTCTGCTGTACGGCAATGCCCGTATCGATTCAGCCCGGCTGACGGTGCCACATCCGCGCATGATGCAACGCGCTTTTGTGCTGCTTCCGCTGGCGGAGATCGCGCCGGAACGGGTGTCCACCGCGCAACTGCATGCCGTGGCCGGTCAGCCCATCACGCGCCTGGGGTGATGCCCGGTCGTGAGGACGCTCAGGGCGCCAGCCGCTCGCGCAGCCATTCGCCATCGCCCTGCAGCGTATAACGCAGCCGGTCATGCAAGCGGCTTTTACGCCCCTGCCAGAACTGCCAGTTGTCGGGCTTGAGGCGGTAACCGCCCCAATGCGGCGGGCGCGGCGGTTGTAGCAAAAACTTCGCACCGTATTTCGCGGCATTGGTGACAAGCACGCTGCGGCCGGAGATCACTTCGCTTTGCGGACTGGCCCAGGCGCCAATGCGTGAATCGAGCGGACGGCTGTGGAAGTAGGCATCACTTTCTTCGGCGGATATTTTTTCAACCACCCCCTCGATGCGCACCACACGTTCGAGCTCGACCCAGTGAAACTGCAGGGCGGCAAAGGCGTTGCCTGCAAGTTCGCGGCCCTTGCGGCTGTCGTAGTTGGTGTACCAGACAATGCCGCGCGCGTCGTAGCCCTTGACCAGCACGACACGGGTAGACGGCCGTCCGTCGGCGGCGACGGTTGCCAGGGTCATCGCATTCGGCTCGGGAACCTGGCCCGCGATGGCTTCCTTGAGCCACTGGTCGAACTGCATCAGCGGGTCGGCCTGCGAGGCCTCCTCGTTGAGTTCGGCGCGTTCATAACTTTTGCGCAGGTCGGCGATGTGGGAGGAGGGCTCTGACATACTGGAAGTATAGGTACTCCTTGACGTCCATGTCTTTACCGATTCCCTCTTCCTCCTTGCCTGTGGTCATCGTGCTGGCTGCCGGTCGCGGCGAGCGTTTTGCCGCGTCTGGTGGCGCCACACACAAACTCGCGGCGCTGCTGGCTGGCCGGCCGGTAATGGAGCATGTGCTGGAAGCGGTGCGGGCCAGCGGCCTGCCGCACCATCTGGTGCAAGCCGATACCTCACGCCCTGGCATGGGCGACTCGATCGCCGCCGGCGTGCGGGCCACCGCTGACGCGCCGGGCTGGCTGATCCTGCCGGCCGACCTGCCGCTGGTGCGTAGCGAGAGTCTGCACGCCGTTGCCGGCGCGCTCGCGCAGCATGCGGTGGCGGTTCCGATGTATCAGGGCCAGCGCGGCCACCCGGTCGGCTTTTCTGCCGCCTGCCGCGAAGGCCTGCTCAATTTAAAGGGAAACCAGGGTGCAGCCCTCGTCCTGAAAGCGTATCAAGCTATGAATTCAATAGCATTTTTGGCGCTTGACGACGTGGGGATCGTCACCGATATCGATACCGTCGAGGACCTGTTGCGCGCCGAGCTATTGCTCGCCGCGCGTTAGCCGGCCTCAGCTTCTTGCAATGACCGCACACGCCAGGCGTGGGCCAGAATTGCCGGTCGGCTGGGTCTTGTAGTCGTCTGGGTCGCGGTGAACAATCAGGCCCTTGCCCACAATGTCGTTGGCACTGCTGCCCACGGCGATGGTGGAGGACTCAAAGCTGAAGCGGGCGACGCCGTTGGCGTCGGCTTTCAAACTGGGCAAATCGCCGGCGTGGTGGGTACCCACGCCATGGTTGCCGTGCGGTGCGCCGGCCGGGTTGAAGTGACCGCCGGTGCTCATGCCGTCGCCGCTGGAGCAGTCGCCCTTTTCGTGCACGTGAAAGCCGTGCTCCGCATTGGGCTTGAGGCCGCGTACCTCGCCGCTGACCAGCACCTTGCCGCCAGCCTGCACAAAGCTGGCGTTGCCGCTGGTGCTGTTGCCGGTCGTGGCCTGGAGTTGGGCAACCGCGCGTGGCCCGCTGGGGGCGCTGGCACAGGCGCCTAGCAGGGTAGCGGTAGCGATCAGGATCAAGGGATTTTTCATGGGTCTCTCCGGACGGGTTGGTTAAATACTGCCATGGACTTTAGGCTTCTGGATGATCGCTGGCAATCACTGTTTGCGTTTTTGACAACTTGAGCAGGCGCGCCAGGGTGGCGTCGGAGATGCCGTGGTGGCGCAGGCTCTCCAGTGTCTGGTGTGCGTAGTCATGGGTGGTGCCGTAGCGGCCGCAGGCGTCGGAAAATATTTGCCGGTAACGCGCCTCGCTGAGCTCGCCGGTGAAATTGGGGCTGCGCCGGGACAGCGTAAAGGCCAGT
>NZ_JAYWHI010000120.1:0-16277 GCF_043778355.1 Polaromonas sp. | reverse complement strand
GGCCCGATGCCCGCGTGCTGCGCTTCGAATTCAAGGCCGTGCGCCCAACGTTCGACACGCATGCCTTCTCGGTTCACGGCCAGCCGTCGGCGGACGGCAAGAGCGTGCATCTGTGGGGCCGCGACCACGAAGGCTGGCTCACCATGCAGGCCACGGCCACACTTGCGTGACGACCACCAGAGACACCCAATTTGTCATTGCGAGGTTGCCCGCAATCCATGCAGGCACACCAGCAGAGGTGGCCAGTGAGGCATGGATCCCGGATCGAGTCCGGGATGACAGCCATCCATTCCTGAAAAGATACCCATGAAAACACAAATCCCCACTCCCGACGCCTACCAGGACATGCGCGAGGCCCTGCGCAGCATGCTCGCTTCTTTCGATTCCGCGTATTGGCAAAAAGTCGACCATGAGCGCGGCTACCCGGAGGCTTTTGTCAACGCGCTGACCGAAGCAGGCTGGCTCGCAGCATTGATTCCCGCCGAGTACGGTGGCTCTGGCCTGGGTCTGGCGGAAGCCTCGGTCATCATGGAAGAGATCAACTTTGCTGGCGGCAATGCCGGCGCCTGCCACGGCCAGATGTACAACATGGGCACCTTGCTGCGCCACGGCTCGGACGCGCAGAAAAAGATGTACCTGCCAAAAATCGCCAGCGGCGAGTTGCGCCTGCAGTCCATGGCCGTGACCGAGCCGACCACCGGCACCGACACCACGCAGCTCAAGACCACGGCGGTGAAGCAGGGCGGCAAATACATCGTCAATGGTCAGAAGGTCTGGATCTCGCGCATCCAGCATTCCGACCTGATGATTTTGTTGGCCCGCACCACGCCGCTGGCCGAGGTCAAGAAGAAGTCCGAGGGCATGTCGATTTTCATCGTCAACCTTAAAGACGCGCTCGGCAAAGGCATGGCGGTGCAGCCGATTGCCAACATGGTGAACCACGAAACCAATGAAGTCTTTTTTGACAACCTGGAAATTCCCGCAGAGAACCTGATCGGCGAGGAGGGCAAGGGCTTCAAGTACATCCTCGACGGCCTGAACGCCGAGCGCACCCTGATCGCCGCCGAATGTATTGGCGACGCCTACTGGTTTGTCGACAAGGCGCGCCGTTACGCCAGCGACCGCGTGGTCTTCAACCGCCCCATCGGCCAGAACCAGGGCGTGCAGTTCCCGATGGCCGACGCCTACATCGAAACCGAAGCGGCCAACCTGATGCGCTTCAGGGCCTGCGAACTGTTCGACGCCGGAAAGCCTTGCGGCGCCGAGGCCAACATGGCGAAATACCTGGCCGCCAAGGCCTCATGGGAAGCGGCCAACATGTGTTTGCAGACGCATGGCGGGTTTGGGTTTGCCTGTGAATATGACGTGGAACGGAAATTCCGCGAAACCAGGCTGTACCAGGTGGCGCCGATTTCCACCAACCTCATCTATTCGTATGTGGCGGAGCATTTGCTTGGGTTGCCGAGGTCGTTCTGAACGGACCGCCCGGCTATGGCTGAAACAATGAATCCCTCTTTGCTTCATGCTTCGCTAGCTTGCCCGCGACTGTTGGCCGGGGGTTGCCCGGCGGCAACTCACTTTTCTTTGTCTCGCCAAAGAAAAGTAAGCAAAAGAAAGGCGACCCTACTGTCTGCGTCCCTTCGCTTCGCTGCGGGCAACCTGCGGTGCTCGGTCCAGCCGGGGTCGAGCTCGAACTCGCCTTTGGCTCAGACAATCGCTCGCCCTGATCCGTCTGGCCCTGCGCTCCTCGGCGCATACAGAAGGGTGGGGGGTTCAGGAGCGGGGGCGGATTCAGATTCGGGGTCAAAATCGAGCTCCGGCGAGGGCGCGCTTTGCGCTTCCTCGCCTCCCCGAATTGGTATTGGTATTTCTGCGCCTCACCCGTCGGGCCGGGCCGAGGAGCGCAGCCGAAAACGGATCAGGGCGAGCGATTGTCTGAGCGTAGCGAGTTCGAGCTCGACCCCGTTTTCGGCGAGCACCGCAGGTTGCCCCGAAGCGCAGCGCAGGGGACCCGGACCATCGGGTCGCCTTTTCTTTGGTGACTTTCTTTTGGCGAAGCAAAAGAAAGTTACTTGCCGCCGGGCAACCCCCGGCTTGCCTCGCAAACCAAATGCTTTCAACATCAACGCCGCGGCTTTAACGAGCCGGGGTTCGAGGAACACCCCATGACCCAACAAACACGACCCCTTGACGGCATCACCGTCATTTCCCTCGAACACGCCATCGCCGCCCCCTTCTGCACCCGCCAGCTCGCTGACCTGGGCGCCCGCGTGATCAAGGTCGAGCGTCCTGGTGCCGGCGATTTTGCGCGGGCTTATGACCAGCGCGTTGACGGCATGGCCTCGCATTTTGTCTGGGTGAACCGCTCCAAGGAGAGCCTGACCCTGGACCTGAAACAACCGGCCGCGCTGGCCGTGCTCAAACAGTTGCTGGAAACCGCCGATGTGCTGGTGCAGAACCTCGCGCCCGGTGCGGCGGCGCGCATGGGTCTGGGTTTTGACGCGCTCAGCAAGTCGCTGCCGAAGCTGATTGTTTGCGACATCTCGGGTTACGGCGACGACGGCCCCTACCGCGACAAAAAAGCCTACGACCTGTTGATTCAGAGCGAGGCCGGTTTCCTGTCGGTGACCGGGACGCCCGATGAACCCAGCAAGGCGGGCAACTCGGTGGCCGACATTGCTGCCGGCATGTATGCCTACAGCAGTGTGCTGGCGGCGCTGCTGCAGCGCGGCAAGACCGGCAAGGGCTCCCACATTGACGTGTCCATGCTGGAGTCGCTGGCCGAGTGGATGGGTTACCCCATGTATTACGCCTACGAAGGCGCCGCGCCGCCGCCGCGCAGCGCAGCATCACATGCGACCATTTATCCCTATGGACCGTTCGCGGCCAGTGACGGCATCGTCATGCTCGGCCTGCAAAACGAGCGCGAGTGGCGGGTGTTCTGCGAGGTGGTGCTGGCCGAGCCGGCGCTGGCGACCGATCCGCGCTTTGACAGCAACGCGCGCCGCAATGAACACCGCGAGGTGCTCAAAGCGATCATTCTCGAAGCCTTTGCGGGCATGCGCACCGACGAGGTCACACACAAACTCGACAAGGCGCAGATTGCCAACGCCCGCATGAACGACATGGCCGGGCTTTGGGCGCACCCCCAACTCAAGGCGCGTGATCGCTGGCGCCAGGTGGGCTCGCCCGCTGGCGACATTCCCGCGCTGCTGCCGCCGGGCCGCATCAGCAGCTTTGACTACCGCATGGACGCCATCCCTGCAGTTGGCCAGCACACCCAGGCCATCCTGCGCGAGCTGGGCCAGGGTGAGGCCGCCATTGCCGCGTTGCAGCAGGCAGATGCTATCTAATTAATAGCTGAAAAGTCAGGATAAATATGGGCTGGAGGCTTATTCAATGCATCACTTTCATCTTCTTGTCATTGCGGGCATGACCCGCAATCCATGCCACGTTTAGCCGCGCCGGTGGATCATGCGACATGGATCCCGGATCGAGTCCGGGATGACAAAGCAGGAGTCCGGGGATGACGCATCACAGCCTGAGTTGAATTTTTAGGAAAAAAGCATGAACACACCTCCGACCAGCCCCACCGCCCAGCTTGCCGCCTTCGCCGCCGACCTGCGCTTCGACGCCATTCCCGCCTCCGTGATCGCCAAGACTGAAGACCTGCTGGTGGACTGGTTCGGTTCGGCGGTGGCCGGCAAGGGCGCGCGTCCGGTCGAAACCATCACCAGCTTCGCCGCCAGCATGGGACCGACGGATGGTCCGGCCGAGGTGCTGATCCACCGCAGCCGCAGCAGCGCCTATTTCGCCGCCATGGCCAATGCTGCCGCTTCGCATGTGGCCGAACAGGACGACGTGCACAACGGATCGGTGTTCCATCCGGCCACTGTGGTGTTTCCGGCCGCGCTGGCGATGGCGCAAACCCTGGGCAGCAGCGGGCAGCAATTGCTGACCGCTGCCGTGGCCGGTTATGAAGTGGGCATTCGTGTCGGCGAGTTTCTGGGCCGTTCGCATTACAAGGTCTTCCACACCACCGGCACCGCCGGCACGCTGGCCGCCGCTGCAGCTGCCGGCAGCCTGCTGGGCCTCAACGCCGCGCAGATGCAGCACGCCTTCGGCTCGGCCGGTACGCAGTCGGCGGGGCTGTGGGAGTTTTTGCGCACCGCCGCCGACTCCAAACAATTGCATACGGCACACGCCGCCGCCGCTGGCCTGATGTCGGCCTGGCTGGCACGCGACGGTTTCACCGGCGCAGCGCACATCCTCGAAGGCCCGCAGGGCATGGCCGCGGGCATGTCCAGCGATGCCGACCCGGCCAAACTGAGCGATGGCCTCGGCACGCGTTGGGCCACGGCCGAGACTTCGTTCAAGTACCACGCCTCCTGCCGCCACACCCACCCGGCCGCCGACGCGCTGCTGCAGGTGATGCAGGTCAACGACCTGAAGCCGGCTGACCTCGCGCGTGTCGTTACGCATGTGCACCAGGGGGCCATTGATGTGCTGGGCCCGGTCGTCAACCCGGCCACGGTGCACCAGAGCAAGTTCTCCATGGGCACGGTGCTGGGTCTGGTGGCGCGTTTTGGCCACGCCGGGCTGGTCGAGTTTGACAAGCATTTTCAGGAGGACCTGACCGTCGCGCTGCGCGACAAGGTGGCCATGGAACTCGACGCCGAAGTCGATGCCGCCTACCCGCGCCGCTGGATCGGCAAGGTCACCGTCACCACAACCGACGGCCGTACCTTGCAGGGCAGGGTGGATGAACCCAAGGGCGACCCCGGCAACACCTTGAGCCGCGACGAGATCACCGCCAAGGCGCAGCGCCTGGCCGCCTTCAGTGGCGGCGCGAGCGAGGCCGAGATGGCGCGCGCGATTGATGCGCTGTGGACCATCGCGAAAAGCAACAAGGTCGGGCCGCTGCTGCCAGGTGCTGCATGACAAGCATTGCTTCTGCGCGCACTTTTCTGTTTGTGCCGGCGAACCGGCCCGAGCGTTATGTCAAGGCGCTGGCCTCGGGCGCAGGGGCTGTGATCATTGACCTGGAAGACGCCGTTGCGCCAGATACCAAGGGGGCCGCCCGCCAGCAATTGGCCGACGGCTTTGACGCCCTCCATGCCACCGAGCGGCCGCGTGTGCTGGTGCGCATCAACGCCGCCGGCACGCCCTGGCATACAGGCGACCTGGCACTGGTTGAGATGTTGGCCAAACGGGGCCTGGGTGGCGTGGTGCTGCCCAAGGCCGAGGCGGTGGCCGACGTGCTGCAACTTGCGGCCATCGTCGGCCCCGGCTGCGCGGTGCTGCCCATGATCGAGTCGGCCAGCGGCTTCGCTGCCCGCGATGTACTGGCGACCTGCGCCGGCGTCACGCGGCTGGTGTTTGGCAATCTGGACTTTCAGGCTGACCTGGGCATGGCCTGCGGGCCGGATGAGGCTGAACTGCAGCCGGTGCGCTTGGGCCTGGTGCTGGCTTCGCGCCTCGCCGGCCTGCCCGCGCCGGTCGACGGCGTGACACCGGCCACCGGCGACACCGCGCAGTTGCAGCAGGACGCCGCGCGCAGCCGACGCAGCGGCTTCGGCGCCAGGCTGTGCATCCACCCGACGCAAGTGGCCGTGGTGCAGGCGGCGCTTGCGCCGACAAAGGCGGAGCGCGATTGGGCCCAGCGTGTCATGGACGGCAGCCGGCAGGCCGGCGGGGCTGTTTTTACGCTCGACGGCCGCATGGTCGATACGCCGGTGCTGCGGCTGGCCGAGCGCACGCTGGCCGATGAGGGCGGCCAATGAATCTGACATCCGTGCCGTGGCAGTACGGCAGCGCGGGTATGTTTGGATAGCTTCGCGGCGCAAGCCGGCCGATAATTTTTTCGAACAATCCATTACCAACGGAGACAAGCATGAAACTCAAACGCAAACTCAACACCCTGTTACTGGCGTGCAGCGCAGCCCTCACCCTGGGGGCGGCCACGCAGGCGCACAGCCAGGCCTTTCCCGACAAGCCGGTCGCGCTGGTGGTGCCTTTTGCCGCCGGTGGCCCGACCGACGTGGTCGCCCGCATGATCGCGATCCCCATGGGCAAGGCGCTGGGCCAGACCGTGCTGGTTGAAAACACTGTTGGCGCAGGCGGCACCATTGCCGCTACCCGCGTGGCGCGCGCCACCCCCAACGGCTACACCATCTTCATTCACCACATGGGCATGGCCACCGCGCCGGCGCTCTACAAAAAACTGTCTTTCGATCCCTTGAATGACTTCGAATACATCGGCCAGGTGGTTGATGTGCCGATGACCTTGCTGGCGCGCAAGGACTTCCCGGCTGCCAACTTTGCCGAACTGCAAACCTATGTGAAAGCCAATGGCAGCAAGGTCTCGTTGGCCAATGCTGGCCTGGGTGCGGTATCGCACCTGTGCGGTCTGCTGTTCATGAGCCAGATGGGTGTGGAGCTCAACACCATCCCCTACAAGGGAACAGGCCCGGCCATGAACGACCTGCTCGGCGGGCAGGTGGACCTGCTGTGTGACCAGACCACGCAGACCGTGCCGCTGATCAAGGAAAACCGTGTCAAGGTCTATGGCGTGACTTCGCTGACCCGCCTGGCTGCGCTGCCCAATGTGCCCACCCTCAACGAGCAGGGCCTCAAGGGTTTTGAAGTCAAGGTCTGGCACGGCATGTATGCACCCAAGGGCACGCCAGCCCCGGTGATGGAAAAACTGAACGCCGCGCTGAAGGCCGCCATGCAGGACCCGATGGTCAAGCAGCGCCTGGCCGACCTGAGCTCCGACATTCCACCGATCGACAAGATTTCTGCCGCTGGCCTGAAGACGCACCTGGAGGCCGAGATCAGCAAGTGGGGTCCGGTCATCAAAAAAGCCGGTATTTACGCTGACTGAGCGGTTTTGTAAGCAAAAAAGGCCTGTAGCCCATGTCGAATGGGCTCGGGCAGCTATCAAAACAGGAGCGGATCTGGCTGGATTCCTTGCCCGTTTGTTATCCCGGACTCGATCCGGGATCCATGCAGCATGAACCATCGTCGCGAGGATGCAGCCATGGATTGCGGGTCAGGCCCGCAATGACAGCAGGGGTACCATGGCGCTCAAAGTTGTCGCCCCTGGCCCTGAATTTGTCATCCCGGACTTGATCCGGGATCCATGCCGCGAGGTGGCAAACGCGTCAAAGCAGCGTGTCATACAGATCCATCCAGGTCGGGTTGGATTCCTCGATCATCGCCACCTTCCACGCCCGCTTCCAGTTCTTGATCTGCTTTTCCTTGTGAATCGCAGCATCGACAGAGGGGGTCGATTCGAACCACACAAGCTGGTACACAGCATGGCGGCTGGTGAATCCCGCTACGAGTCCGTTCCTGTGTTCGTAGACGCGACGAACCAAATCATTCGTCACACCGACATAAAGCGTGCCATTCTTTCCGCTGGCCATGAGGTACACCGAGTACTGCATGCGGCGATTGTCATCCCTAACCCCGGTTTGTCATCCCGGACTTGATCCGGGATCCATACGACATGGACCACCGCTGCTGATGCGCAGTCATGGATTGCGGGTCAGGCCCGCAATGACAGCAGGGGTGCCATGGCGCTCAAAGTTGTCGCTCCCGGCCCCTGAGTTTGTCATCCCGGACTCGATCCGGGATCCATGCAGCATGAACCGCCGTCGCTAGGATGCAGCCATGGATTGCGGGTCAGGCCCGCAATGACAGCCAAGGAGTGGGGCCCGCGCGAATTGTTACGCATATTCCCTGTTGTCATCCCGGACTCGATCCGGGATCCATGCGTCATGGACCACCGCTGCTGCAAGTCAGGGACAAGCTCCGCCCGCAATGAAACGCGGCCTACTCAGGCAGCGGCGTCTTCGGCCTGAAGTCGCAATAAGGCGCCACCGCGCACTGCCAGCACAGGGGCTTGCGCGCCAGGCACACGTAGCGGCCGTGCAGGATCAGCCAGTGGTGCGCGTCCACCAGGTACTCGGGCGGAATGCGCTTGAGGAGCTTGAGCTCAACTTCCAGCGGCGTCTTGCCCGGCGCCAGACCGGTGCGGTTGCCGAGGCGGAAGATGTGGGTGTCCACCGCCATCGTCGCTTCGCCAAAGGCCGAATTGAGCACCACGTTCGCGGTCTTGCGGCCGACGCCGGGCAGGGCTTCCAGCGCCTCCCGGCTGCGCGGCACCACGCTACCGTGTTGCTCCACCAGCATGCGGCAGGCCTCCATCAGGTGTTTGGCCTTGCTGCGGTACAGGCCGATGGTCTTGATGTAGCCCTCCAGGCCTTCGATGCCCAGATCCAGAATCTTCTGCGGCGTGTTGGCGACCGGAAACAGCTTGCGCGTGGCCTTGTTCACGCTCACGTCGGTGGCCTGTGCGCTGAGCAGAACCGCAGCCAGCAGCTCGAACACGCTGGTGTATTCAAGTTCCGTCACCGGCATCGGGTTGGCGGCTTTCAGGGTGGCGAAGAAGTGGCCAATCGACTCTGTTTTCATGGGAGCTCTGAAATGAATTGCTCGGCCTGCGCCAGCATGCCGGCGCGTATCGGTTTGAACACCCGCTGCGGAAATCCCGGCGGCAGTTGCGCTGCAGCCTGCTCCAGCGCCTCAGGCACCTGCAGCACCAGCGCCACCATATGGTCAAAGGCGTCAGGCACGCCGCTTTGCTGCGCCAGCAGTTGCCAGTGGCGGGTGCGGATCTCGTGCAGGTGGTAATGCGTGTTTTTGCTTCGCACGGCCATAGCGAGCGTGGCACGGCGCGGGTGCACCTGGTTAGGCCCCGTGCCCATGATGGGCCAGACAGAAAGCACGTCGTACAGCGGCGTCATGCGGTAGCCGCCACCGCGCTCCAGAAAGATCGAAAAGTTCTTGGCGTGGCCGTCGGTGGCTGCCATGAGCCAGAAGGCGAGCTGGGCCAGCGCAAAGCGCAGACTGTCTTCACGTGGGTTGTTCCCGCCAGCAAGCAGCGCCAAGCCGGTGCGTACGCCCGGCCCGCCATCGCTCTCGTACTTCAGCTCGCCTGGTTTTCCGCTCGCCTGGCAAAAATCTTCCTGAGGGAGACGGGCTATCCAGCGATTGTCTTCGGTCCAGCGCCTGTCAAAACGCTCAACGATCAGCACTTTCTGCTTGCCGAACTGCCCCATTTCAGTGGGCGCCACTGCAAACCCCAGGGCGGCCAGCAGCGTGGCGCACAGCCATTCGTTTTCCACCGAGTCCGACATGTCCGCGCGAATGTTGCCCACCAGTCCGAGCGGGAGTTTGAAAATGTGCGTGGTGGGGGTTGCACCTTCGGGCAAATGCCAGTGCTGCCCGACGCGCAAGAAGGCAGTTTTCTCCTGTGCGCCGGCGATAGAGATGCGAAAGGCGTCGGGCAGGAAAGGCGCGGTCGCACCGTCATTGGTCACGTCACGCAACAGGGCCTCTACCTGGTTGTCGGTCAAGGGCGTGCTATCAACGCGGTCATGCGGCGGCGGCGGTTCACCAGCAGGCATCAACTGAACGGCGCCAACGCAGTCACGCCCGATGGCAGCGAGCAAATCGGCAGCGCGGGTCGAAGGGGTGCCAAAGCGGCGGCGCAACCGGTCCCTGATGTGTTTGCTGTCAGGCAGCAGATTGTCAAAGTAGTGCTCTACGCTGGCGCCCATCACATCGCCACCCCCCGCAGGCAGGGGGAGCGACACCGATAGAGGTCGCGCACTGGGTGACTGCTGCCAGGCGTCGTCATAGCGCAGGCCGGGTGTTCCGGTACGCGTCCAGAACCAGACGCCGACGCGCTGGCCGTTCATCCATATGTCGAGGTCAGCAAACGCCATGGCTACCAGTCTGCAGGCGGTTCGCCAGCCTGGGCTGCGGCTGAAGGGGCTGTCTTGGCGTAGCGCTGGGTGTCTGCCAGCAGCAGCCGGGCGTCCAGTGCGTGCAGGACCTGCAGCAGTTGGTCGAGGCTGACGGCGCCGGGGTTTTTTTCGATGTCGGCGATGCGCACCTGCTTGACGCCAATGCGCTCACCCAGCGCAGTCTGCGTCATGCCACGTGCCTTGCGGAGTGACTTCAGGTGCACCGACAATTGCGCCGGTGTTTGAATGGCGAAGGTCTGCAGTGAATTCATGAATATCACCTTTTAGCAATATATGCAATTTATCGTTAAAATACGATATTGTCAATATATCGCTCAAAGGCGATTTACGTTTGGCTCACAATAACAAATCTACCGGTGGCTCATGCGGCATGAATTCAGGTCCAGCATGTCAGCGCGCATCGGCATGGCCCGGTGAGATTTTGGACTTACCCACACCCAGCAGCCAGCGCAACACCCGCACCTTGACCGGCCAGGGCACCACCAGCGGCTTGTTGCCCACAGCCCGTTGCGCCTGCGACAGCGCGTCTTCCACACACGCGTTGTGCAGATGGCGAATCGCCAGCTCCCAGAGGAAGGTGGCGCGGCCTTCGGTCTGCATCTCGATGCGGTGCTCCAGGAAACAGTCTTCGTCTGTGGCGTCCAGCACGTTGAAGCTGTGCCAGCCATTAAAGCCCTTGGGCTCGGTAAAACGGAAGCGGATCGATTCGCCCGGTGTGTAGGCTGTCACCACATAGCCGATGGGGCCGTGTCCGCCCACCGCGCCCGGTACCAGTGGCCGGTCGAATTTCATGCGTGGCCAGTTGGCCGGCCACAGCTTGTCGGCGGGCGAGCCCAGCGAGGCCATCAGCTCGGCCACCTGCGCAGGCGTGGCCTCCAGCCGCCGCTGGTGTACGTTCACAATGTTCATGCCTTGCCCCGTGAGTTGTTTTGCAGTGTTCGCCTGAACAGGTCAAACAGCCGCTCCCAGTGCCGCTCGGCAGCCGCGGGGTGGTAGATGCCTGTGCGTTTGGGAAACACAAAGCCGTGTTCGGTGTCCGGGTACCACTCGATGCGGTGCGGCGTGCCGCCGGCCACCAGCGCCTCTTGCAGCGTCTGCACAATGTCGGGCGGCGCCCAGCGGTCGGTCTGGGCGCAGGCAAAGTAGCTTTCGCAGCGAATTTTGGGCGCCATGAGGTGCGGTGAGTCATCCTTGTCGGTGACCAGGTTGGCGCCGTGGATGCTGGCGATGCTGCTGATGCGTTGGGGCAGGGCCGCCGCCGCCGCCATCACAAACGGGCCGCTCATGCAGTAGCCCACTGCGCCCACGCGGCTGGCATCGGCCTGCGGCTGCGCATCGACAAAACGCAGCAAGGCCTCGGTGTCCTTCACCACCATGGCGTTGCTCAGGGCGTTCATGTGTTCAAACATCACCGCCATTTGCGCCTCTGTGCGCTCGCTCAGCCAGAAGTCGCGTGAGCGCCGGTAATACAGGTTGGGCAGCACCACGTAATAACCCACCGCCGCAATGCGCCGTGCCATGTCGTGCAGCTCTTCGCGCTTGCCCGGCGCATCCATGTAAAACAGCACCACCGGGTGCGGCCCGCCTTCTTCGGGATAAACCACAAAGCTGTTCATCGCGCCGTCGGCGCCGGGGATGTCTATGTGCTGCTCGATCATGGGTGTGCCTCAAAGAAAGTGGATGCCAAGGCCGGGAATTTATGCCGCTATTCTGCCGCGACCGCCCGCCCCGCAGCAAAGCGGCGCGCAAATTGGCGACAATGCTAGGCAGAAAGAGAGACCGCCATGCCTTTGCCCTTTGCCGACCGCCTCAACAAGGTCGAAACCTCCGCCATTCGTGAACTGTTCAAGCTGCTGGGCAAGCCCGGCATCATCAGTTTTGCCGGCGGCTTTCCGGACAGCGCCATGTTCGACGTCGAAGGCATTAAAGAGGCCGCGAACAAGGCCCTGAGCGAAGAAGCCGGCGGCGCGCTGCAGTACGGCGCGACCGAAGGCTACACCCCGCTGCGCGAACAGCTCGCCGCCTTCATGGGCAGTAAGGGCGTCAGTGTCGCGCCCGACGGCCTGATCGTCACCACCGGCAGCCAGCAGGCGCTGGACCTGCTCGGCAAAACCATGATCGACCCCGGCGACAAGGTGATTGTCGAAGGCCCGACCTTTCTGGCCACCATCCAGTGCTTCCGGCTCTATGGCGCCGACCTGGTCAGCGCGCCCGTTGACGCGAATGGCGTGGACACCGACCAACTCGAAAAGCTGATCGCCGAACACAAGCCCAAGTTTGTGTATTTGATCCCGACCTTCGGCAACCCCAGCGGCGCCCTGCTGAGCCTGGAGCGCCGCAAAAAAGTGCTGGCCCTGGCCGTCAAGTACAACACCCTGGTGGTTGAGGACGACCCGTATGGCGACCTCTACTTCAACGAAGCGCCGCCGCCGTCCATCCTGAGCCTGAGCCAGGACGTGCCCGGCAGCCGCGAGCTGATCGCACACTGCGGCAGCATGAGCAAGGTGCTGAGCCCTGGCCTGCGCGTGGGCTGGATGATCGGCCCGGCCGAACTGCTGGCCAAGTCCACCATGTGCAAACAGTTCAGCGACGCCCACACCAGCACCTTCGCCCAGGCGACCGCCGCGCAGTACCTGAAAGCCGGTCGTATGCCTGCCACCCTGGACAAAGTCCGCAAGGCCTACGGCGAACGCGCGCTGGCGATGGGCGCGGCCCTCAAGCGCGAACTCGGCGACGCGATTGAATTTACGCAACCCCAAGGTGGCCTGTTCTTCTGGGCTCGCCTCACCGGCGCGGGCGGCAAGACCAAGGACGCTGGCGAGTTTGCGAAAAAAGCGATTGAGCAGGGCGTGGCCTTTGTGCCCGGTGCGCCGTTTTTTGCGGGTGCGCCGGATGTGAGCACCTTCCGGCTCAGCTTTGCGACAGCGGATGTGGCGAAGATTGAAGAGGGTGTGGGGCGCTTGGGCAAGGCGCTTTGATCTACGCCTGACCGGCTGCAGTGAGCGCATCTGCCGCTGAACAAGCGTGCGCAGGGTAGACTGCCTCATGCTCACCATTCATCACCTTGGCATCTCGCAATCTGAACGCGTCGTCTGGCTGTGCGAAGAGCTCGCCATTGACTACGAGTTGAAGCACTACACCCGTGATCCGGTCACGCGGCTTGCCCCGCCCGAACTGCGGGCATTACACCCGGCCGGTACAGCCCCGGTGATGACCGATGGGGATGTACAGATTGCCGAATCGGGCGCCATCGTTCAATACATCATCGCCAGGCATGGTGGCGGGCGCTTGGCGCTCCCGCCAGAGCATCCTGATTTCGGCAACTACCTTTACTGGTTCCACTTTCCCAATGGCAACCTGCAGCCACACCTGGGACGCAACATGGTGCTGGGCCGTATCGAGGCGGCGAAAGGCCACCCCGCCACACTGTCGGCGCAAGAACGTGTGACACGGGCCCTGGCCATGGTCGAGGCACGGCTGGGCGAGGCACCGTATTTCGCGGGTAGCGCGTTTACCGCAGCGGACATCATGAATGTGTTCACCTTGACCACCATGCGCTACTTCCAGCCCTGGGATCTCAGCGGCTATCCGAACCTGCTGGCCTACCTGGCCCGAATCGCGCTGCGCCCGGCCTACATCGCCGCCATGGCCAAGGGCGATCCTGGCATGAAGCTGCTGCTGACTTAGCGGCTTATCACCCCTGACGGACGTGATGGGGTGGGCAGGCGCCCGATGCTGACTGTCCGCGCCATGAAAAAAGCCTGCTGCACATGTGTGTAGCAGGCTTTTTTGGGCGTCGCCAGAATCTGGATGCTCAGCCTGCAGGCTGCTCGTCCTTTTCCGTCGCCTCGCTGTCGGTCTCAGGCTTTTCGTCGGTGGTTGCCAAGTGCGGCTTCTTGCCGGGCTGGACGGCATGCTCCGCGCCGGGAGCGATTTCTTCGCCGCGGTGCTTCTTTTCCTGCTGGACTTTTTTGTCGTGGGCAATGTTGCGTGGGTCGGTCATGGGGGTCCTGTGGGGTTGATTGGGAATGCAGGGCTTGAGTGAACCTGTGCCTTCAACGTGCGCGTCGCATCGCCTCGGCGATACCGCTGCAATGCCTGAGCTTGTGTGGGAGGGATCCCACGAAGAGTTATGCGGGTTAGCTCTCGTATGACGAAACTCCAACTCCCGTCCTTTACTCCAATTGGAGGATGACACGCGGTGTGCTGTTGGAATAGAGTACGAAGGCGAAAAAAGTCAATGAATTCGTTGGACCTTGAGCCCAAGCCGAACATTAGACAGCCAGCATTTATCCCTTTTTTCCAAACACCGGAAGGAACCAATGACGACCGCGATCATCCACTTGTCAGATTTTCATAACGTCAAAGGGAAATACGAGAATCATCCGGTCGTTGTCTCCTCTCTATTCGCTGACTTAAGAAAGCAAATAGATCAACTTAAAGCAGACGATGTGTTTCTTGCCTTTACAGGCGATGTTGCTCAATCTGGTGACGAAAGTGACCAGTATGCCGATTTCAAGGAGGCGTTTCATAATCGGCTTTGTGAAATAGGAATACCAAAGAATCGCAGGATTTTTGTTCCTGGTAATCATGATCTATCACGCCAGCAAGTCGCTGAAGATTTTGTGGTTCACGAAGCAGTGGTTTCTCAGGATCTGACTGAGAAAGCATTTAATGACTTCGTGTTGAAAGCCCCCAACATACTGACAGCAAAATTCAAAAATTACTCAGCTTTTCAGCAGGATTTCTGTGACTTCGGAATAGCTGTGGATAAGGTGACAGGAGCTGGCTGGGATCTAACGGATGGTATCGGCGTTTATTGCCTAAACACTGCTTTATGTAGTAGCGGGGGCTTAGAGCGCGATGGACGTGTACTTTCAGACAAGCGCCGATTGCGTATTGATACGCGCAGTCTGCATCAGTGGCTGCAGACGAGCAAGTCGAAGTGGAAAATTCTGCTTATGCATCATCCTCTTCATTGGCTGGCAGAATCCTCGGAGAAAGAGCTCAAGGTCCTACTAAGAAACCATTTTGCGCTGCGGCTTTATGGTCATGAACACGAGCAGGATGCGCCGCATTCCATCGACGATGGAAAGTCTTTGCTCGAATGCTGTTCGCCAGCGCTATTTAGTAGAAAGTCTGATCAGCTGGGCTATGCGATAGTGACCGTAGACAAGGATCTCGGCCCACGGGAAATTTCCTATCGTCAATGGACGAAGCAACACGTATTTGTTTCGGGTACCGCGTTCTCTGGTACAGACAACGGAAAAGTTAACTTTCATAAAAACTTATTCCAGCAAATACAGCCTGCGACTGTTGATGGCGAGGATGCTGTTTTACGCTATCTAACTCGGCGGCTGGACAAAGCGCTGATCTCATTTTCCGGCCAACCCAAAGTTTGGGTGGATCCCATTGTCAAAACGACCCCCGAGGTAAATAAGGATGCCGCCTCAACAGAAGCTTTTGACTTTAACGAGCTTCTCGATAGGCCGGTTTCAACACTTATCCATGCTTTGCCCCAGTTTGGCTTGACTTGCTTAGCTCATCATTTAGCAAAAAGAGCATGGGAGGGCAACGGTCACCTGTGGCTCTATCTTGACGCTGTAGAACTCAAACCAACGTCTCACGCGGTGAAGGAGGCTGTGGCTCTTGAACTGAGCGAGGTGGGCCTTACACACAGCGAAATCAAGTGCGTAGTTCTTGATTCAATTGGATCATCAGTTAAAGATGCTTGGAAAATATTGTCTAAGGTCACCGCAAATTTTCCTGGTATTCCAGTCATTTGCATGCACACCTTAGATCCAACAATTTTCAGTGGGGAGGCATCAGGAAGTTCTGATATACCGACAGGCTTTCAAAATTTGTATGTATGGACCCTACCCCGAAATCTCATTCGCGAGATAGTCGCGGATTACAACGATTCACGCCATGTGGGAGATGAAAATCAGGTGATCAAGCGCTTAGTGGCGGATCTGGAGATGTTAAATCTGCATAGAACTCCACTGAATTGTCTAACTCTTTTGAAGGTCTCTGAGCTTGATTTTGATGAAAGTCCTGTAAATCGGTCGGAGGTGATTAAGCGAGTTCTCTTTCTTTTGTTTAACGTTGATAGTCTCCCAAGTTACAAAGCCCGTCCTGACCTAAAGGACTGCGAGTATGTGATCGGATACTTTTGCGAAACGATGCTGAAAACTGGTATTTATACATTTTCAAGAACGCATTTTATGAATGTTTTGCAGCAGTGCTGCAGAGAAAGATTCATTGAACTTGAGATTCATGTTGTATTTGACGTCCTAAGTGCGAACAACATACTTGTAGTAAGAGATGGACAGTTTGCGTTTAAGGAAGGTCTGATCAAGTCGTGATTTGACCGAAGAGCAGCGGATGATCAACGCGAAAGCGGTCCGTGACACCAGAATCTGCTGTTCTGACGGCTAC
>NZ_JAYWHI010000119.1:0-39933 GCF_043778355.1 Polaromonas sp. | reverse complement strand
CAGCACCTTGGCCAGCGGACCGATGCTGCGTGCCAGCTCGGACTCGATCTCTGTCAGCACCTCGGGTGTCAGCGAAGACAGCGCGGCAAACGACGCGGTGTTTTCAAACTCGCTGCTGCTCAGCGCGCTGGTCGCCGGCCGCGACTGCGGGTCCAGCACAGCATAGATGTCGTGCGAGCGCAGGTGCTTGTCCAGATGCGGGCCCAGCGGGCTGAAGACGCCAGCCGCGTTGTCGGTGATGCGTGAGATCACCTCGTAAAAGGCGCGCGACACCACGATCTGGTGGGGCTGGGCAAAGTCCACGATGCGCTGCGCCACATTGATGCCGTCGCCCACCACATTGGCGCGCTGGTTGACATCGAACACGATGCGGATCGGCCCCAGGTGCACACCGATGCGGACGGAGAGCATTTTTCCGTATTTCTGCAGCAGCAAGCCACGCAGCAACAGGGCCGACTGCAGCGCTTCTTCGGGGTCGCCGAGAAAACAGGTGGCCACGCCGTCGCCGGTGTCCATCAGGATGCGGGACGCCTGCGGCACGCCCTTGAGGGCTTTGGTGAGGAGGTCGTTGACACGCTCTTTCAACGCCACTTGTTGTTCAACAGCGTGCCGCGAATACGCCACCAGGTCCAGAAACATCACGGTGCCCAGTATGTTTTTGCGCAGCGTGTCGGCCCGGTTGACGGGTACCGACGGACCGTTGCCTGGCAAGGCCGACACGTTGCTGTTGGGGCCGGGCCCGGTGTCGACCGGCGCGCGGCTGACCGGCGCGAGCAGGTCGGTGGCCGCGTGTTCGGCTGCCACCAGTGCGACGCGCAGCTCGGCCACGTTTTGGGGCCGGTGATTTTCATCGGGGTGCAAAGCCCAGTCGATGGCGCGAAGCACGCCCGCACTGAACACCGCGGCGTCCCCGATGGCCAACGCGGCTGGCAGGCTGTCGCCTTTCACACGCGCAGCGGAATCCAGCGGCTTTTGCCCGGTGGTCATCCAGTACATCACCGCGCCCAGTGAGTAGATGTCGCTCCAGGGGCCCTGGTTGCCCTTGCTGTGGTACTGCTCGAAGGGTGCAAAACCGGGACTCACGATGCTCGTCAGGTCGCGGCCACTGGTGGTGCGGCGCGCCGCGCCGAAGTCGAGCAGCACCGGCGAGCCGTCGCCGCGGATGTAGATGTTGTCGGGCTTGATGTCGCGGTGCAGAAAGTCCAGTTTGTGCACGGCTTCGAGGCCGTCCAGCAGCGGGTACATCACCTTGAGCAAGGTCGCCAGGTCCAGCACGGGCTGGCGCGCCAGCCAGCGTTTGAGCGGGTCGCCCGATTCGTACTCCATGACGATGTAGGCGGTGCCGTTCTCCTGAAAATAACGCAGCACGCGTGCGATGTTGGTGTGGCGAAAAGAGGCCAGTGCGCGCGCTTCGTCAAGAAACCGCTCCAGGCCCCGCTGGAACTGCTGGACGCCCTCGGGCGCGCGAACGCGCACCGTCTGGTCAGCCGCGCGCACGGTCAGGTCACCGGGAAAATACTCCTTGATCGCGACCGGCAGTTCGAGGTTGATGTCGCGCGCCAGGTAGGTGATACCGAAGCCGCCGCCGCCCAGGGTTTTTTCGATGCGGTACTCAAAAACCTTGTGCCCGACGGGCAGGGCGGCCTCGTCCACACCAGGTGCGGGAAGGGGGACAGGCCCGGTCGTCATGGGGCGGCCACGATCAGTTGCCGTCCCGCTCAATCATCTGCATGGCTTTTTCAAGGCTGCGGCGCATGCGGTTGAAGGAATTGCCGAGCACCGAGACCTCATCGCGGCCGGCATCGGGAAATTCCGGCACATTGAAGTCGCCTGTGCTGACCTTGTCGGCCGCCTGCGACATGCGCCGGATCGGGCGCACGATCAGCCAGCTCAGCATCAGGTTGAGCGCGATGAAAACCGCACCGAACACGCCGGCCAGCGATGCCATGAAGGTCTTGAAAGCCCGGTCCGCGTTCTGGATCGGGATCTCCATCGGCACCGTTACCACCTGAGCGCCGACGATTTCGTTGTGTTTCCAGCCGAAGCCGTTGGCGTCGCCGTAGATCTTGATCATGCTGGCCGGCGCTGCGGTGGGCACGCTGTGGCATTGCAGGCAGGCGGCATTGGTGATCTGGATCGGTTTGGCGATGTAGAGGATGCGGCCCGTGCCACCATTGCGCTCGGACACGAGTTCTGTGGATTCGCTGTTGTGCCGGAACTGCTGCACGATGTCGGCTTCCCAGTCGGTGGCGCGGTCGCGCGGGTTGGTGGGGTTGAGCGTGGCTTCCTTGTAGCCGTAGTCGCGGTATTTTTGCTGGATGTGGTTCAGCGTCTCGGTGGCGGCGTAGGCCGGCACGGTTTGCGGCAGAAATACTTCTCCGAGCTGCTTGTCGAGATGCGGCTTGACCTGGTCCACGGTGTAGCTGCGCACCGCCAGCGCTGTGTCCATCATCAGGCGGGCATTGCGCAAGACCTCTTCGCGGGCATTGTCCTGGAGCAATTGCCTTGAAACAAGGCCCACTGCTGCAAAGCCGGCCAGGAAGACGACGATCAGCACCAGATTGAATTTAAGCCGCAGTCCCATGGTGTTCCCAGTAAAACGTCTTGTTACTATTTTAGTCGCGCCCCCTGTGCCGCCTGTCATCTGGGCGCCTCCTGTTGTCAGGTCAAAAGGCGGTGGCGACGAGCAGTGATAATCCCCGGATGTCTTCTTCTCCCAAAGTCCTGTTTGGCTTTCATGCCGTCGGTGTGCGTATCAAAACCGCGCCTCAATCTGTGTTTGAGGTGTTTTTCGACGCCTCGCGCCGCGATGCACGCATGCGCCAGTTTGTCGACCGGACCAGAGAGGCGGGCGTCCGCCTGATCGAATCCGACGGTCTGCGGCTGGCCAAGATGTGCGGCAGCCATGGCCACCAGGGCGTGGTCGCCCGGGTCGATCCGCTGGCGCAGGTCAAGTCACTGGACGAATTGCTGGAGCAACTCGAAGCCGCGTCGGACGAGCCGCCGCTGCTGCTGGTGCTGGATGGTGTGACCGATCCGCACAACCTGGGCGCCTGCCTGCGCGTGGCCGATGGCGCCGGTGCCCATGCGGTGATTGCGCCCAAGGACCATGCGGCCGGCATCAATGCGACGGTCGCCAAGGTGGCCAGCGGCGCCGCCGAAACCATGCCCTATTTCATGGTGACCAACCTGGCGCGCACTCTGGGTGAGCTCAAGGAGCGCAACATCTGGTGCATAGGCACCAGCGATGACGCGCCCAAAACGATTTACGATGTCAAGCTGACCGGCCCGGTGGCGCTGGTGCTGGGCGCGGAAGGCGAGGGCATGCGCCAGCTCACGCGCAAGACCTGCGACGAGCTGGTCAGCATCCCGATGCGCGGCGCGGTCGAGAGCCTGAACGTCTCGGTGGCCAGCGGCGTGTGCCTTTACGAGGCCTTGCGGCAGCGAAGCTGAGTGACAGTCATCGACGCATCGGGGCAATGACCGGAACCGTGGTTACCGGATGAATTGCGCCAGCGCGAGATACAGCGGAATGCCCAGCACCAGATTAAAGGGGAAGGTGATCGCCAGCGATGCAGTGATGGCGAGCGCGGCGTTTGCTTCCGGGACGGCGATGCGCATGGCCGTGGGTGCGGCGATGTAACTGGCACTGGCCGCCAGCGTGGCCATCAGTGCGGTGCCGCCCACACTCAGTCCGAGCAGTTTGCCTGTGAGCGCGCCCGCAACAGCCAGCAACAGCGGTGCGCCGATTGCAAAGCCGACCAGCCGCAGGCCAAACTGTCGGACCTCGCCCCACCGGCCGCCCACCACCAGACCGAGCTCAAGCAGAAACAGGGCCAGCACCCCTTTGAACGGGTCCACAAAAACCGGACTGAGTGGCGCCATGCCGGCATCGCCTGCCGCAGCGCCGATCAGCAGCCCCCCGACCAGCAACAGCACCGATTTGCCGAGGAAGACATCGTGGCCCAGCTTTTTCCAGTCGGTCTGTGCCCGGCCTGAGCGCAAGCGGGACAGGAATATCGCGGCCACCAGCCCCGGTGCTTCCATCAGCGCGACCCATAAGGCCGCGTGACCCTCGTAGGGAATGCCCAGCCGGAGCAAGTAGGCGCAGGCCACGGCAAACGTCACGACGCTGACCGACCCATAGTGTCCGGCCAGCGAGGCACTGTCGGCCGCAGAAAACCCGATTCGCCGCAACACGGGCAGCAACATCAACGGTATGGACAAACCCAGCCCGACACACGCGGCGACCTGCGGGAGCAGTTCGGCCACGGGCTGTCGGCTTACCTCCAGGCCGCCCTTGAGTCCGATGGCCAGCAGCAGGTAGAACGACAACATGTCGTACAGCCCGTCAGGCAGGCGCAGATCGCTGCGCACCAGACGGGCAATCAGCCCGAGCACAAAAAACAGGACGATGGCGTCCGGCATCAGTTCGACGCGCCTGAAACCGGGGCGTCTGGCGCTGGGACCGCCGGCTGCTGTCCGCGTGTCTTCCACAGCGATACCACAATGCCGCCCAGGATCAGGCTCAGCGTGACCCCCAGGCTCATCAGGGGCGGGATTTTTCCGGTGAGGTTGACCAGGAAAATCTTGCCTCCGATAAAGATCAGCACCAGCGCCAGCGCGTACTTCAGGTAGGCAAAGCGGTGAATCATCGCGGCCAGTGCAAAGTACAGCGCTCGCAGCCCGAGGATGGCAAAGATGTTGCTGGTGTAGACAATGAAGGGGTCGGTGGTGATGGCAAATATCGCCGGGACCGAATCCACCGCAAACACCAGATCAACCAGTTCGACCATGCACAGCGCCAGCAGCAGCGGTGTGGCCCAGAGCACCGGCTTGCCGGTGACCGGGTGCGGCTCACGCGACACAAAGGCATTGCCACGCAGGCCGGATGTGACGCGCAGCATCTTCCTCAGCAGGCGCAGCACGACGTTGTTTTCCAGATCCGGCTGGTGATCCGCCAGCCACAACATCTTGATGCCGGTCAGCACCAGAAATGCGCCGAACACATAAAGCATCCATGAGAACTCTGTCACCAGCGCAGCGCCCAGTCCGATCATGAGGGCCCGCAGCACAATCACCCCGAGAATTCCCCAGAACAGCACCCGGTGCTGGTACTGGCGTGGAATGGCAAAGAACGAAAAAATCATGGCGATCACGAACACGTTGTCCATCGAAAGTGATTTTTCGATCATGAACCCGGTGAAATACTCGATGCCGCTTTGGGCGCCAAGTTGCCACCACAGCCAGCCACCAAACAGCACGGCGGCGCTGATATAGCCGGCAGAAAGCATCAAGCTTTCGCTGACGCCGATTTCGCGGTCCTTGTTGTGAAGAACGCCGAGATCAAAGGCCAGCAGCGCGATCACGATGCTGACAAAAACCAGCCAGAGCCACGTGGCCTGGCCTAAAAAAGGCGCGAAGAGAAACTCGGGCATAAGTTACTTTAAAAAGAGGTCGGCGACAGATGTCGAGCGGCCGGTGATGCCCTGCCATTCACAAGCCTCGGGCGGACCCCGCCCGCCATGTTGGCCTGGGGAGCCCAGTTGTACTCAACAGAAACCAATGTAGGGCATCTTTAATTCGAAATAAATCCAGTTTTAAGGCAAAATTATTCGAATAAACCGATGTATTAATCACAAGGAAGCGATGAATTACAAACACCTTTTCTATGTCTGGACCGTCTTGCGCACGGGCAGCATCGCGCGTGCGAGTGAACAGCTCCACCTGACCCCGCAGACGCTGAGCGGGCAGATCAAGCAGCTTGAAGATCGTCTGGGAAAGCCGTTGTTTCGCAAGTCCGGGCGCGGCCTGGAGGCCACCGACGCCGGACGGGTGGTGCAGCGTTATGCCGACGAAATTTTCACCCTGGGCAATGCCCTGAAGGAGGCCCTGAGCAGCGGACATGACGAGCGCTGGCAGCCGGCTTTTCGGGTGGGCGTGGCCGATTCGGTTCCAAAATCCGTGGCCTGCCACGTGCTGGAACCGGCTTTGCCCGTGTTGACCCATGCCAAACTGTTGTGCCACGAGGGCAAGTTGCCTGCCTTGCTGGCTGAGCTGGCCATTCACCGGCTGGACCTGGTGATTTCCGATGTGCCTTTGCCCACCAGTCTGAGCATCAAGGCTTACACCCATCTGCTGGGGTCCAGCGGAATGACTTTTTTCGCCGCACCTGCCTTGCTCAAGCGCGCAGGTTTTTCCCTGCGGCGTGCGCGTGCCAGGTTCCCCGCCTGTCTGGCGCAACTCCCCTTTCTGATGCCGGGGACAGACACGGCGGTGCGACCACGTCTGGAAGGCTGGTTGCAGCAGAACGCATTGTCGGTTGCGGTGGTGGCCGAGTTTGACGATGGCGCCCTGACCAAGGCGTTTGGTCGCCGCGGGGTTGGCGTGTTTATGGGGCCGACGGTGCTGGCTGCTGAAATCGCGGCGCAGTATGACGTGCAGATTCTCGGCGCGGCAGCGGACCTGGTTGAAGAGTTCTACGCGATTTCCATTGAACGGCGGATCACCCATGCCGCGGTGGCCGCCATCACATCAGCGGCTCGTCGTGAGTTGTTTGCCTGATTGCTCTGGACGCGTCTGAGCAGTGTGGACGCGGCGAATGTCCCGCTTGGCCGCAAGCGCGCGTTTGAGCGTCTTGGCACCAAGGGGCGCAACGCGCGGTTTGCCCGGGTTCAGCCGGCGCCCCACCTGCACTAGAGCAGGTAGCCGCCCACCCGCTGCAGCAGCGATTCGGCTTCGGCGTAGCGGCCCAGGCCCTGCAGCACCTTGGCCATGGCCAGATCGCTGCGCACGATCAGGTCGGTGTTGATCGCGGTGCTGTCAGCAGGGCTCAAGGCGGCAGTGGACTGCGCCATGCGGCGTGACTGATCTGCTTTGGAAGGCAAGCCCCCGGCGGCGTACAGCAGAGCCAGCTGGGTCAACGCGCGCGCCTTGTCGGCGCCAGATTGGGGTTCGAGCTGCGCTTGCAGGCTGTTGGCCAAAGCCTGCAGCCGCTCATCCGCAGCGTTGTCCGAAAGCTGGGCAACGCTGCGCAACCAGGCGGCGCGCTGGAGCAGATTGCCGTTTTTCCCGACCTCCGCCAGCGCCGCATCCAGGCTTTGCCTGGCTTTGTCGCTTTGCCCCATCTGCTGCTTGATCTGGTGGTCGATGGCATGCAGGCGCAGCTGCGACCACGCATCAGGCGCCTGTTTGATCAAGCCCTCGATTTGAGCTGCACTGGCCTGGGCTTTTGACCACATGCCGGCCTTGATACGCGCACTTGCTTCGTTGGCAAAAACTTCAGCCATGGAAACCGCCAGATCGCCGAGGGCGGCGTTGGGCTGGCCCGGGCCTGTCACGGACTTCAATGAATCAGCTGCCAGCGAAAGAAAGTCTCTGGGTATGGCGGGCGCTATCTGCCCGCCCTGGCTCAAAATGGCAGCAACGCTGCCCAGCAGTTGCGTACGTTCGGCGGCGTTGTCCAGCGCCATGATTCTGGTTTTCAGCTCATCACTGACCCCACGTGCTGGGCCAATTTCGCGCCGCTGTATCGCCCATGCACGGGCTTTGATGTCTGCGTTTCGGAGGGCTGCGGCACCTTCTGGCTCCGACGCCGCATTGCTGGCCGCCAGCGCCGCCTTCAGAACCTCCCGGGCGCGCGCCGACTGGCCGATTTCGGCCAGCACCTTGGCAAACTCGGCCGTCAAGACCTGTTTGGTCTGTTTGGGCACCGCAGTGGAGGTTGCACCGGTGGCAGTTGGCGCATCAGAAATGAGTTTGTCCGCAGAAGCGGTTGAGCCTGCGGCGCCGTCAACGGCGCTGTCAATCGCGTTGTTGGCCGCCTGACTGGCAGTGCTGTCCGCCTTGCCGTCCACAGCGCCGCCAGCCATGGCCCGGTCGGCCGTGGTGTTGCCCACTGATTTGGCCAGCGTCTTTGAGGCGGCCAGGGCTTGTTCAAGCGTCAGCTGCTTGCCCCCCGTCTGTTTGCCGGCTGCGGCCTGGATCAGTGGATCGTCAAGGTCCGGATCCCCGGTTCCGCCAGCAGCGGCACCGGCCGAGGTCCCTGTTGCGCTGTCCGAATCAGCGCCTGTCGCCTGCGCGGTCTTCTCAAGGCTGTCGGCGCTCAAGACCTTGGCTTGGCCCGTGTCCTTGCCGCTTGCCGATTTGCCCCAGGGAAGACCATCGGGCGACAAACCTTTACCACCGACAAAAGCAACCGCCAGCAAGGCCAGCACACCGACCGCTTTCACCGGCCCCGACAGACCTCCTTTTTTCTTGATGCCGTATTCTTTTTCCAGCTCTTCACGAACCTGGGCGCGCAATGCTGCTTCCATCATCTCGCGCGAGCGCTTGTCGCTGTCTTTGGCCGACTTGGCTTGCAGGTATTCGATCTTTCCGCGCTCTTGCTCCATCATCTTGCGCCGGAGGAGAAACTCGTCGGTGACCTTGTCCACGAAAATTCCGCAAGCGGGGCACTGGCGATTTTCCGGAAGCACCACCCGCTTCTGGCAGGCGGGGCAGGAAAAGGTGCCGTCGTAGCTGCCCGCCATCGCGGTCTGGATGGTCAGCAGCGGCGTGATGGTCACCAGCAGGCCGGCCTTGCTGAACTGCACCTGCGCCACATCCGCTTTTTCACGGGTCACAGCCGCGCCGATTTTGGCCTGCGGTGAGCTGCGCAAAACCTGAATGAGGCGATCAACCTTGTCTTCAGCAATACCCGCCACGTCACGCGCCAGACGTTCAATTTCCTCCAGGCTCGCTCCCGGAGGCACATTGATGACCACATCAAAAAGCGGTGTGTCCGATTCAATCGCGCCAGCTGTGGGTTCAGACATTCAAGCTCCCTGTTATTTAAGCCCAGGTTATTGTATCTATATGTATCTGATTTTCCGTGACAGGAACGGTAAGTGCGCTAACCATTCCCTGCAGAGCGAGGAAGCCGTTTTGTCTGCACACGAGGACGCATCCCTCACGTGTCCAGCGCGTCCTCAAACCCAGCCGAACCAGCCCAGCAAGGCGCCCGCACCGAGCAGCCACAACATATGCAGTCGGGTCCGCCAGACCATGACTGCGGCTGAGCCGGCGAGCAGGCCCACCGGCCAGTCTTTCAGGCTGGTGATGCTGGCGCTGGCCAGCACCCAGCCGGTGGCGATCAGCAGGGCGATCACGACGGGGGCCATGCCCTGTTTGAAAGCGCGCACCCAGCGCAGATTGCGGTTGCGGTGGCCCCAGCTGGCCGCCAGGTAGGTCAGGGTGGTGCTGGGCAGCATGATGCCCAGCATGGTGACCAACACGCCGAACAGGCCCATCAGGGGGCCACCGGCGTTCAGACCCACATGCCAGCCCATCAACGCGACAAACAGCACGTTGGGACCGGGAGCCGCCTGCGCGATCGCCACCGATGCGTTGAACTGCGGGTCGGTCAGCCAGTGCTGGCGGTCCACCAGGTAGCGGTGCATGTCGGGCGCGGTGGTGATGGCGCCGCCCACCGACAGCAGCGACAGGATCATGAAATGGCCGCACAGCGCCAGCCAGTCGCTCCATTGCAGGTCGAGACTCATCGGTCCAGCTTCCGCCAGGTCAGGGTGCAGGCGGTCACCCCCATCCCGAGCAGCACATACACCAGCGGCAGCCGCAGCAGCGCGATGCCACTGAAACACATCACCGCCAGCGCGATACACATCGGCAGGCCCAAGGGATGGTGCTTCAGTGCGCTCATCAGTTTCAGGCCGGTGGCGGCAATCAGCCCGGCGGCGACCGCGCCCATGCCGCGCAGCGCGCCCGCCACGCCAGGATGGTGGGCGAACTGCGCATACACCAGCGCCAGCATCAGCACCACCATCAGCGGCACGGTCAACATGCCGGCCAGCGCCGCCATGGCGCCGCGCAGGCCGAAATAACGGTGACCAATCATCAGTGACAGGTTCACCACATTGGGGCCAGGCATGATCTGGGCGACTGCCCATTCTTCGACAAATTCCTCGCGGGTCATCCAGCGTTTTTTCTCGACCAGTTCGCGCTGAACCACAGCCAGCACGCCGCCGAAACCCTGCAGTGCCAGCAGGGTGAAGGAAACAAACAGATCGGTGAGGGACTGCGGTTGCGGATGCGCATCTTTGTCGTCGGCAGGCTGGGCGGTCATGGACTGATTATCGCTGCTACGAATTTGATAGCTGCTGGCGCATGACGGACATGGGCTGAGGTCCGATTTGGCTTGAAGATGATGGGCAAAAGGAAAAAAGGGCAAACCGGCGTGAAGGGGCCACGCTGCAGCGGTCAGCGGCGGGGGATGGGGCCTTGTTGAAGGGGCGGTTTCACAGCCTCAGCGCCCAGGTTTCGCCGACCAGTTGCTGGCCGAAGCCGGTATAGGGTTCGCTTTTGACCAGCTTGAAGCCGCGTCTGGCATAGATGCCCCGTGCGCTGTCCAGGCAGCTGTTGGTCCAGAGCACCATTTTTTTGTAGCCCTTGCTGCGCGCAAAGGCGACGCACTCGTCGGTCAGCAGCGCCCCCAGACCGCGGCCGCGTGCCTGCGCCGTCAGGATCAACATGCGCAGCTGGGCCACCGTGGGGGATTTGCGCACCACGAACACCGAACCCACACGTTGACCGTGCAGCTCGGCGATCCAGCAGCGTTCCCACGCCGGCTGATGTTTGCGCAGGTAGCCGGCAACAATGTCTGCCACCAGCGCTTCAAATTCGCTGTTCCAGCCATACTCGCGCGCATAAATTTCACCGTGTTGCTGCACCACCCAGCCCATGTCGCCGGGCTGCGGGTCACGCAACACCACGCCGGATGCGCCTGATCCCGCAGTTGGCGGGTCGAGCAGGCGCCGCACCGTGGTCAGCGCGTCGGTCAGGGCCTGCTGCGCCGGTGCGGCCAGCGGTGCGAGCAGGGCTGAAGCCTCATCGCGTGAGCGCTGTTGCAGCGGCGCAAACACCTGGTAGCCGGCGTCGGTCAGGCGCAGCAGGCTTTGCCGGGCGTCAGCCGGTGAAACAGCACGTTCCATCCAGCCATGGGTCTCAAAACGGCGCAGGATGCGGCTCAGGTAACCAGCGTCGAGCGCCAGCTCACGCCCCAGTTCGGTCGCCGTCGGCTGGTCGCGGTGTGCGAGCTCGTACAACACCCGCACCTCGGTCAGCGAAAACTCGCTGCCCAGGTAAGGAGCCAACACCCCCATGCGCTGGGTGTAGAAGCGGTTGAAGCTGCGCACGGCCTTGACGTGGGCGGCGCAGACGGGAGGAAATTTTTCGGCCTTCATGGCGACGATGATCCCCAATTTAATTGACCAGGTCAATTAAATGACGTCTCAAACGTCGTTCGCATCGCCCCGGCTGATCAAGGTCCGCAGAATCTTTTTCAATGCCGTGATATCGCGCTCACTGAAACCTTCCAGCAGTGCGTCTTCGTGCACTTTGGCTTGCGCCAGCAGCGCAGCAACCGTGTCACGGCCCTGCTTGGTCTCGAACACCAGGGTGCGCCTGGCGTCGGCGGGATCGGCGCCGCGCTGTACCCAGCCGGCTTTTTCCATGCGCTGCACCAGCTTGGTCAGCGTCGGCTGCTGCGCCAGGATCTCACGCGCCAGTTCGCCGATGGTCAGGCCATCGCCGTCCGACAGCGTGGCCAGCAGGCGCCATTCGAGCGTACCCAGGCCGGCGGCCTGCACCTGGGCGTGAAACTCGCGGTACACCGTGTGACTCGCGCGCGCGAGCAGGTAGGACAGGTAGTCGTCGATGAACCTGGTGGGTGGGGCGGGGCAGTCCGGGGCGGGTTTGCGGCTCACGGCAGGGCTTTGATGAGGTTGGATGAGCTTGCCAATTACATGAATATTCATATATTATTGACCGATGATCTCCACCTTGCAAGCCACCCCGCAGATTGCCTCACCGGTGGACAGCCGGGCGTTGCGCACGGCGCTGGGCCAGTTTGCCACCGGCATCACGGTGGTTTCCACACGCGCGGCTGACGGCGATTTTGTGGGTCTCACGGTCAATTCCTTTTCCGCCCTGTCCCTGGAGCCTGCGCTGATCCTCTGGTCCTTGCGCGGCAGCTCGCCCAGCCTGCAGGTGTTTGAAAAGGCAGAAAGGTTTGTGGTCAATGTGCTGGCGGAAGCCCAGGTCGAAGTGTCGCGCAGGTTCGCCTTGCCCATTGCCGAAAAATTTGAGGGTGTGGCGCATGCCGAAAACGACTGGGGCCAGCCGCTGCTTCATGGCGCGGCCGCGTGGTTCGAATGCCGCACCGTCTCGCGCCAGGTGGCTGGCGACCACTGTCTTTTCATCGCCGAGGTCGAGCGTTTCACGCTTTCTGAAGCGGCGCCGCTGCTGTTTCATGCCGGCGGCTACTTCGCCCTCGGTTCCCGGCTTTAAGGAAGTATTCATGCTGCAGGAACGTATCGAAGCCCGCTGGATAGACTGTTTCACCGAGACCTTTGCGCTGTGCGGCGTGAAAGCCGGCGACACGGCCGCCATCCTGTCCGAGACGCAGTCGCGGCCGGTCAACGTACAACTCGCCGAACTCGCGCTGGCGCGCCTGGGGGCGCGGGCTTTTCATCTGGTACTTGCCACGCCGCGGCAGGTCGCGCCGGTGCCGGTGCGCTCCACCGGCGCCTCTGACGCCATAGCCCGGTTGGCGCCGGTGGTGCAGGCGCTGGCCTCTTGTACGTTTGTGGCTGACCTGACGGTGGAGGGGCTGCTGCATGCGGCCGAACTGCCGGCCATCCTGCAGGGCGGCGCGCGTGCGCTGATGGTGTCCAACGAACACCCCGAAATCCTTGAGCGCTGTGTGCCTGATCCGGCGCTGGCGCCCAAAGTCAAGGCCGGCATCAAGCTGCTGCGCAGCGCCAAGGCCATGCGCGTGACGTCGCAGGCGGGCACCGACCTGAGCATTTCGCTCGCCGGCGCACAAGCCGGCGGCGGCTGGGGCTACACCGACCGCCCCGGCACCATCTCACACTGGCCGGGTGGCCTGTGCCTGGCGTTTCCCGCCAAAGGCAGCGTCAACGGAACGCTGGTGCTGGCCGCTGGCGATGTCAACCTGACCTTCAAGCGTTATCTCGAGCAGCCCGTGGTGCTGACCATCAAGGACGATTTTGTGACCAGCATCGCGGGCCAGCATGTGGATGCTGACCTGATGCGCAGCTACTGGGCAGCCTGGGGTGACCGCGAAGCGTACGCTGTGTCGCACGTGGGCTGGGGCATGAACCCGAAGGCGCGCTGGGACGCCATGGCCATGTACGACAAGAAGGATTTCAATGGCACGGAATTGCGCGCCTTTGCCGGCAACTTCCTGTATTCGACTGGCGCCAACGAAGTGGCCGGGCGCCATACGCTGGGCCATTTTGATTTGCCGCTGCGCGGCTGCACCGTGGCGCTGGACGGCCGGGTGGTGGTGGACGCCGGGCAGTTGTGCGGCGAGCTGGGCTGAACATGACGGTGCCCGCTTATCTTGAGCGAGGGGAGGGCGATACCGCCGTGTTTTTGCTGCATGGCGTGGGCGGCGGTAAAGAGGCGTGGGTGCACAACCAGGGGGTGCTGGCTGCGGCCGGTTACCGCACGGTTGCCTGGGACATGCCTGGTTATGGCGACTCCGGCGCAATTTCGCCGTGTACCAACATGCTGCTGGCCGAAGCGTTGAAAACGCTGATGGCCCATGTCGGTGCCAAGCGCCATGTGCTGCTGGGCCACAGCATGGGCGGCATGATTGCACAAGAACTGGCGGCGTTGCATCCTTCCTTGGTCCATGGACTGATTCTTCACAGCACATCGCCAGCCTTTGGAAAAGGCGATGGGCCTTGGCAGCAGCAGTTCCTGCAAAGCCGTTTTGCGCCGCTGGACCAGGGCCTGGGCATGGATGGACTCGCTGGAAAAATCGTGCCCACCATGTTTGCACCCGGCGCAGATCCCGTCCGTCTGGCCGAAGCCGCAGCGCTCATGGCGCGTGTGCCCGCCGCCAGCTACCGCGCTGCGCTGGCAGCCATCGTGTCTTTCAATCGCCTTGTCGCGCTGGGCGACATCGCCGTGCCCACGTTGTGTCTGGCTGGCGAACTGGATATCAATGCGCCGCCCGCCGTTGTCGAAAAAATGGCCAGCCGCATTGCCGGCGCGCAGTACCTCTGTCTGCCCGGCGTCGGGCACATCGCCAACATCGAACAGCCCGCGCTGTTCAACAGCACGGTGCTGGCCTTCTTGAAGCACCATTTTCCGACCTGAACCCGAGGATCTGCCATGTCCGCCTTACCCATCGCTTCTCCCCCGGCTGGCCGCTACACGCCGCCTTCGATTGCCGGCGACTACAGCGCACTGACGCCCAAACAAAGTGAGCTGCTGGCGATTGCCTCGCGGTTGGGACGCGAAAAGTTTGCACCGCGCGCGCAGCAGATCGACCGCGATGCCGTGTTTCCCTTCGAGAACTATGCCGACCTGCGTGAGGCCGGCCTGCTGGGCATCTGCGTGCCTGAGGAGCACGGCGGCTGGGGCGCCGACTTTGCCACCTACGTGATGACCGCGGCGGAGATCGGCCGCCATTGCGGCGCGACCGCGCTGACACTCAACATGCATGTGAGCTCGACCATGTGGACCGGCTTCATCGCCGACGACCTGGACATGACGCCGGAACAGCGCGCCAACCATGAGGCGCATCGCAAGGTGCATTACAAGCGCGTGGTGGCTGAGGGCAAGGTTTATTCCCAGCCTTTTTCCGAAGGCGGCGCGGCGGCGGCGGGCAAGGCACCGTTTGGCACCCTGGCTAAAAAAGTGGACGGCGGCTATGTCGTCAACGGCAAGAAGATTTTCGCCTCGCTGGCCGGCGCCGCCGACTACTACGGCATTCTGTGCACGCTGGACAAACCGGGGGCCACGCAGCGTGATTCGCTGTATCTGGCCGTGGACAAGAACCTCGAAGGCGTCCGTGTCACCGGCGACTGGGACCCGCTGGGCATGCGCGGCACCGTATCGCGCACGCTGGTTTTCAAGGACGTGTTTGTGCCCGAGATCGAACGCCTGATTCCCGAGGGCCTGTATGCCCAGGCCGCGCTGCGCTGGCCGCACATGTTTGCCACCCTGTCGCCGACCTACATGGGCATCGCGCAGGCGGCTTATGACTTCACGGTGCAGTACCTGCGCGGCGAGATGCCCGGGACGCCGCCAGTCAAGCGGCGCATGTACCCGACCAAACAGATTGCGGTGGCTGAAATGAAGGTTCGGCTCGAACAGACCCGCGCCATATTTCTTCAGAATGCACGTGCCGCGCGCGTTGATCCTTCCAAGGAAATCCGCCTGGGGCTGTACGCGGCGCACTACACCATCATGGAAAACGCCAACGAAATCTGCCGCCTCGCGGTGCGCACCTGCGGCGGCCAGTCCATGCTCAAGAGCCTGCCGCTGGAACGTATGTACCGCGATTCACGCTGCGGCTCGCTGATGCTGCCCTGGACCGCCGAGCTCTGTATCGACCGGCTGGGCCGCGAATGCCTGTACGAGCCGGGCGAGCAGGACGAACAGGCCGTGCTTTAGCGATGGATCTGGCTTCGCGTATCCAGCGGCACGCGCAGCGTTCACCTGACAAGCTGGCGTTGCACCATGAAGGCCGAGACATCAGCTATGCACAGCTCTGGCAGCATATCGACGCAGCGACTGCCGTGCTCCACGCGGCTGGCGTGCGGCCCGGCGACCGGGTCGCCTGGCTGGGCCTGAACCACCCCGATGTGCTCGTGTTGCTGTTTGCGCTGGCGCGTATCGGTGCGATCCTGCTGCCGCTGAATTACCGGCTTGCCGTGCCTGAACATGCGGCCATCCTTGCTCATGCGGGCGTGAGCCTGCTGGTGGCCGACGCACCCCATGAGGAAGCCGCCGCAGCGTGGGTGGCTCATTCCGGCTGTGGCTTTCTGCAAGCCAGTCAGCTTGCCGTTCCGGTATCGGCCCATCCACAGCGCGAATGCGAAGGTGACGCCAATTCCCCGGTGCTGCTGGTCTACACATCTGGCACGAGCGGCCAGCCCAAGGGCGTGTTGCACAGCCAGTCGGGGCTGGTCTGGAACTGCCTGATCTCCACCCATGCGCATGAACTGACGGCGGCGGATCATGTGCTCAGCGTCTTGCCCCTGTTTCATGTCGGCGGGCTGTGCATCCAGACCCTGCCGGCCCTGTATACCGGCGCATCGGTCACGCTGCACAGCCGCTTCGACGCGGGCGCCTGGCTGGCCGGGGTGGCCATGCGGCGCCCCACACTGTCCTTGTTGGTGCCAGCCACGTTACGCGCTGTGATCGAGCATCCCGCATTTGCCGTCACCGATTTGTCCTCACTGAGGATGCTGGGAACCGGTTCATCGACGATTCCGTCTTCCATGATTGCCGCCTTTCACGCACGCGGCCTGCCGGTGGGGCAGGTGTATGGCGCCACCGAGACCGGACCGGTGTCCATCTACCTGCGCCGTGAGGACGCGTTTTCGCATGCTGGGTCGGCCGGGCAGGTGGGCTTGCATGTGGAGGTTCGGCTGGTCAAGGAAGCCGGCGAAGACGCTCGGACGGGTGAGGTCGGTGAGATCTGGGTGCGCGGGCCCAATCTGCTCGCAAGTTACTGGAAAGATCCCGACAATCCGGCGTTTGTCGATGGCTGGTTTCACACCGGCGATCTGGCGCGTTGCGACGAGGCGGGGTTTTACGATATCGTCGGTCGGTCCAAGGACATGATTATTTCGGGCGGTGAAAATGTCTATCCGGCGGAGATCGAAAATCTGCTCGCAGACTGCCCGCTGGTGGCAGAAGCGGCCGTGGTTGGTGAGCCCGATGTACGCTGGGGCGAGGTGGTGGTCGCTGTGGTGGTGCGCAAACCTGGTGCCGCACTGGATGCAGCGCAAGTGCTTCAATTGTTCGATGGCCGGCTCGCTCGTTTCAAACACCCGAAACGCATCGTGTTTTGTGACGCCTTGCCCAAAACCGCATTGGGCAAAATCCAGAAAGCCGGCTTGCTGGCGGCAATTGCGGCTCAGTAAACCGGCTGGTGCTTGCGGATGGCGGCCCTGACTTCTTCAGTCAGTGCAAAGCCCGACCCGTATTTCGCGGCGAGTTGCGCGGCGCGTTGCTCGAAGGCCGCGATGCCCATGCCGTAGATGAACTGCATGGCGCCGCCGGTCCAGGCCGGAAAGCCGATGCCGAAGATCGAGCCGATGTTCGCGTCGTGCACGCTGGTCAACACGTTTTCACTGAGGCAGCGCGCGGTTTCCACAGCCTGGCGGTAGAGCAGACGGTCCTTGATGTCAGTGATGTCCCAGCCGGGAGCCTGCTTCTCAAACAGCGGTTTGAGTTCTGGCCACAGCGTCTTTCTGGCGCCTTTCTCAGCCGGGTAGTCGTAAAAACCGGCACCGGCAGCGCGTCCCTTGCGGCCCCACTCCTTGACCATGCATTCGACAATCAGCTCACCGGGCGTGGCGCTGTAGGTCTTGCCCTCTGCCGCGTAATCGGCACGCGTCTGGTCCAGAACATGCACGCTCAGCGACAGGGCCGTTTCATCCAGCACCGCCAACGGGCCGACCGGCATGCCGCACTGGATGCCAGCATTTTCAACCACCGCGGCAGGGATGCCTTCGCCCAGCATGGCTGCGCCTTCCATGACAAAGGTGCCGAAGGTGCGGCTGGTGTAGAAGCCGCGCGAGTCGTTCACCACAATCGGGATCTTGCCGAGCGCCTGTACATAGTCAAAGGCGCGCGCTACCGTGTCATCGTCGGTCTGCTTGCCGCGGATGATCTCGACCAACTTCATCTTGTCGACCGGGCTGAAAAAGTGAATGCCGACGAATTTTTCCGGCCGGGCACTGGCGGTCGCCAGACCGGTGATCGGCAAAGTGGAGGTGTTCGATGCAAAAAATCCGCCGGGTGCCAGCAGGGGCTCGGTCTCCTGGGTAACTTTGGCTTTTATGTCGCGCCGCTCGAACACCGCTTCGATGATCAGGTCGCAGCCGGCCAGGTCAGCTACCTGGTCGGTGGCATGAATACGCGCGAGCAGGGCGTCCTGCTCAGGGGGGCTCATGCGGCCCTTGTCTACCCGCGCTTGGGTGAGTCTGACGCTGTAGGCCTTGCCGGCATCGGCCTTGTCCTGGCTCACATCCCTGAGCACGGTACGGATGCCCCGGCTGGCCTGCACATAGGCAATGCCCGCACCCATCATGCCGGCACCGAGCAGGCCGACTTTCTGCGGCTTGTAACGCGGGACATCCCTGGGACGCGAACGCCCCGACTTGATCGCGTTCATGTTGAAGAAAAAGGTGTTGATCATGTTCTTGGCCACCGGGCTGACGATCAGCCGGGCCAGGTAACGCGATTCGATGCGCAGCGCGGTGTCGAAATCGACCTGCGCTCCCTCGACCATGGCGGCCAGCGCATATTCAGGCGCAGGGTAGAGTCCGCGCGTTTTCTGCTTGAGCACGGCCGGGGCCACGGCCAGCATGGCGGCGATTTTCGGGTTGGCCGGCGTACCACCGGGCATCTTGTAATTCTTGTCGTCCCAGGGGTGGTGCGCCGGCGCAGCAGCGCCGTCATGCTGCGCTATCCAGGCCAGCGCCGCCGGACGCAGTGCAGCGGCATCGGGCACCAGCTCGTGCACCAGGCCCAGCGCCAGTGCCTCTTGGGGGTTGAACAGCTTGCTTTCGAGAATAAATGGCTGCGCGCCCATCAGGCCCAGCAAGCGTGTCATCCTGGTGATGCCACTGGCACCGGGAATCAGGCTCAGCGTGATCTCGGGCAGGCCAAACTGGATTTTTTTGTCATCCACCGCCACGCGGTAATGGCCCACCAGCGCCACTTCCCAGCCGCCGCCCAGTGCCGTGCCGTTCAGGCAACTGACCACCGGTTTGCCCAGGGTCTCCAGCGTGCGGAAGTTCTTCTTGGTCTGCTCGATCTCCTGGAACACCTGCGCGGCGTCCGAGGTTTGCAGCCGCATGGTGGCCTTGAGGTCGGCGCCGGCGAAGAAGGTGGATTTGTTCGACGCGAGCACGATGCCACGGATGGCGTCCTTGTCCTTGAGCACCTGTGCGGTAGCCGCCGTCAGGTCCGTTTGCCACTGCGCGCACATGGTGTTGACCGCCGAGCCCTCCTCATCAAAAGTCAGGGTGGCGATGCCGTCGGCCAGTTCGTATTGGATGGTTTTCATGTGTTTGTCATTGCGGGCCTGACCCGCAATCCATGTGGGAGGAATTTGATGTATCGGTGGTTCGTGGATGCCGGGTCTAGCCCGGCATGACAAGACTTAAATGGCTTCAACAATGGTTGCAATACCCATGCCGCCACCAACACACAGCGTGGCCAGGCCGTAACGCAGCTTGCGCCGGTGCAGCTCGTCGATCAGGGTGCCCAGAATCATGGCGCCGGTCGCGCCGAGCGGGTGGCCCATGGCAATCGCGCCACCGTTGACGTTGACCTTGTCGTGCGGCACCTTCATCTCCTTCATGAATCGCATGACGACGGCGGCAAACGCTTCGTTGACCTCGAACAGGTCGATCTGGTTGATCGTCAGCCCGGCCTTGGCCAGCGCCTTGCGCGCCGCCGGCATGGGGCCAGTCAGCATGATGGTCGGGTCGGCGCCGCTCAACGCTGCCGCCACGATGCGGGCGCGCGGTTGCAGGCCGTGCACTTTTCCGGCTGCTTGCGAGCCGATCAGCATGGCCGCCGCGCCATCCACGATGCCTGATGAGTTGCCGGCATGGTGGACATGGTGGATGCGTTCGACCTGCGGGTAACGCGTCAACGCCACCTGGTCGAAACCCATGCTGCCCATTTGTTCAAACGCCGGGCGCAGCGCTGCCAGTCCCTCCAGGGTGGTGTGTGGCTTGATGAATTCGTCTTGTGCCAGGATTGTCTGGTCGAGGAAGTCCTTCACCGGCACGACCGAGCCGTCGAAGTAACCGGCCTCGCGCGCTTTGGCGGCGCGTTTCTGGCTCTCCATGGCAAAGGCGTCCACATCGGCCCGCGAAAAACCTTCAATGGTGGCGATCAGGTCGGCGCCTATGCCCTGCGGCACAAAGGCGGTGGCACTGTTGGTTTCCGGGTCCTGCGCCCAGGCGCCGCCGTCGGAACCAATGGGCACGCGGCTCATGCTCTCGACCCCCCCCGCCACCACCAGGTCTTCCCAGCCTGAGCGCACTTTTTGTGCGGCCATGTTGACGGCTTCCAGGCCAGAGGCGCAAAAGCGGTTGATCTGCACACCCGAGGCCCGAAAGTCCCAGCCGGCCTTGAGCGCGGCGACCTTGGCAATAACGGAGCCCTGCTCGCCGATGGGGGAAACGACGCCCATCACCACGTCATCCACCTGGGCGGTGTCAAAGCCATTGCGGCGTTGCAGCTCGGTCAGCACACCGGCCAACAGGTTGACAGGCTTGACCTCATGCAGGCTGCCATCCTTTTTGCCTTTGCCGCGCGGTGTGCGGATGGCGTCGTAGATAAATGCTTCGGTCATGGGAGGCTCCTGCTGGAAAGTGAGGGTGGCGGGCGCAAGAACGAGTATATTCATTTCACCAAGCAAGCGCTTTTCATAAATAGACTCCGGCCTTCAATGCAACAGGTGACCCATGATCGACCGTACCCTTTTTAACAGTGACCACGCGGCTTTTCGCGACGCTTTTCGCAAGTTTTGCGACAAGGAGATCGCGCCATTTCATGAGGCCTGGGAGGAACAGGGTTATGTGGATCGGGCCGTATGGCGCAAGGCTGGCGAAAATGGATTTCTGTGCATGACCATGCCCGAAGCCTACGGTGGATCGGACGCCGACAAGCTGTATTCGGTGGTGCAGATGGAAGAGCTTGCACGCGGTGGCTACAGTGGCATTGGCTACGGCTTGCACAGCGAAATCGTCGCGCCATACATCCTGCACTACGGCACAGAGGCGCAAAAGCGCAAGTACCTGCCCAAACTGGCCAGCGGCGAGATGGTGGGCGCGATCGCGATGAGTGAACCCGCTGCTGGCTCGGACCTGCAGGGCGTGAAGACCACCGCCATCAAACAGACCGATGGCAGCTACCTGCTCAACGGCAGCAAAACCTTCATCACCAATGGCTGGCATGCCGACTTGGTGGTGGTGGTGGCCAAGACCAACCCTGCTGCGGGTGCCAAGGGCACCAGCCTGATGCTGGTCGAGCGCGGCATGCCTGGATTTTCCGTCGGTAAGCGCCTGAAAAAACTGGGCCTCAAGGCGCAGGACACGTCCGAGCTGTTTTTCTCTGATGTCAGCGTCCCGGCTGCCAATCTGCTGGGCGGCGAAGCCCATGAAAACCGCGGCTTCATCTGCCTGATGGAGCAACTTCCCTGGGAGCGGCTGCAGATTGCCATCACGGCGGTGGCATCGGCGCAGGCAGCCATCGACTGGACGGTGGCCTACGTGAAGGAGCGCAAGGTCTTCGGCCAGCCGGTGGCCAGCTACCAGAACACCCGCTACACACTGGCCGAGCTTCAGACGCAGGTGCAGGTGGCGCGCGTGTTTGTCGATAAATGCACCGAGCTGCTGGCCAATGACATGCTGGACACCGCGACCGCCAGCATGGCCAAGTACTGGACCACCGACTTGCAATGCAAGGTCATGGACGAATGTGTGCAGTTGTTCGGTGGTTACGGCTACATGTGGGAGTACCCGATCACACGCGCCTACGCGGATGCGCGTGTGCAGCGGATTTATGGCGGCACCAACGAGATCATGAAAGAGGTGATCTCGCGCGCCATGGGACTGGGGTCAAAGTAGTCCTGACGCAAAAAAGCCCTGTGCCACGGGGGCAACAGGGCTTGATTCCAATGGCAGCCAACCAGGCAGGCTTGCCACTCTGGGATCAGGACGGGTCTTTGCTGCGGGTACGGCTGACGGCGCTGAAAATACCGATGCCAAGAAAGATCAGCGAACCGATGCCGATGTACAGATGCGGGACACCTGCCACGACGGCTCCCCAGATCAGTCCACCCAGAAAAATCGCGAATCCGATCATATACAGCGCAAAAGACATTGTTTCCTCCAGAAGTTAATGGCACCAGTGTGGCTAACGGCTTGTCGCCCGACTATCGGTTCGGCACCCTTTGCATTGTGGGAGCAGGCCTACTGATAAGGCATGAGGTGGCATCTGGAACAGGTCCAGGGACAGTGGGTGGGTGTGCACTAAAGGCCTACATCCCTCCGTGTCCATACCATCGCGTGACATGAATTTTTCACAAACCTTTCGCCTCAAAGTGCCATGTATCCGAACGTGACATCTTGTAATGAAAAGAATAGGATTGCGATGTGCTAGGTCGGCTGAATGTTTGCAGACATCTGATGACGCGAACCACGGTTTGAAACAGGTAGGACAACGAACCCCCTTTTTTGCCATGTCATTTTTTCAAAACTTTTTTTCATCCGCACAAGGTGGTGCAAAGGAAGTCGGCGTCGGGCAGGAAACCGGCCCCGTGAAAATGAATCTGGACGAACGCATGGCCTTTCGCCGGGAGATGCTGTTTGATTCGGTCAAAAGCACCATGGAAAGCCGGGGTATCCTGAGTGCGAGTTACCGATTTAAAGTCGTGCGCGCTGACAAACGCGGCCACAGCTTTGTCGTGATGGTCGATCTGTCTACCGACTTCATGGATGCCGAACAAGGCCATCAACGGCCCCTGATGGCGCTCGGCGAGGCCATCAAGAAAAACGCGCTGGCCCGTTATGGCCTGGGTGTGGCGGCGGTGTACTGGCGCGTCAACGAAGAGATCAGGGGCTTCGATCCGCAGCGCCGTGGCGATGTGGCCCCGCAGGGCGACACGTCCCCCGAATCCACGCGTTCTGCCAATGTGAACAAGTATGAACGCGCCACCGCGCAGGAGTTGGCCGCTTTTGAGGTCGCCTGGCAAAAGAGCGGTGAGTTGTCTCTCGGCGACCGGATGTATTCCTCCGACCTGGCGCCGCTCGCAGGTCCCGACAGCAAGGACAGCGGCAAAGACAGCCGATAACGTCGCTTGCTCCACCCGATAATGGCGGTCTGTTCACCGACCGGGTTCCGCCATGTTTTTCCCTCTGTTTCGCCAGTGCCTGCCAGGCCTCTCCGGTCCATTCCTGAAAGTCACCGCGTGAGCGGGTCTCATCTGCATTGGACCGAGGCCGGGCAAGCCCGGTCTGCACGCTGGCGCTCTGAAAGCGGCGCTGCGCCGCCCAAACGTGTGGTGCTGGTCGATGACACCCTGACCGCCGACGCAGCTTTCCGGCTAGCCAGCGAAGGTACGGGCATGTTGTGGCGCGGCGATTTCCAGAATGCCCGCCTGCTGCTGCAGGCGCTGGCGCGCCGCATCGACAAACCGCGAAAGGCGAAAAGGGCCAAACCGGATATCCCGACGCCATCGCCCGTCGATAACTTCAACCTGTATCGCCTGGCGCAGTCGCAGCGCGCCCGTACGCTGGCGATGCTGCTGATCGAGTTTGACGGCGCGCATCAGATCACGCTGCGGCGCGCGCCAGATGTGGTGCAGGCCTGCCGCGAGGTTTATGGTGCTGGCGATGCCGAGCAGGGCCATTACGTCACGCCGCTGCGCGAGCTGCAGGGCCTGATCGGTGCGCACGAATGGCGCAAGAAAGGCGTGGCCATTGCGGCCCTGGGTGGGGACCGCATTCATCCGCATTACGGCGTGTTTGCGCCGGTGCGCGGGGACTATATGGAGTTGCTGGCCCAGGCGCCCTTGCCGCCGGCGTTGTCTGCAGGCGGTGTGGCCTTCGATATCGGCACCGGCACCGGTGTGCTGGCTGCGCTACTGGTACGCCGCGGTGTGGTGCGGGTGGTGGCGACCGACACCGACCCGCGCGCGCTGGCCTGTGCGCGCGAGAACCTGGCCCGGCTGGCACCGGGCGGGGAGGTCGAACTGGTGCAGGCTGACCTGTTTCCTCCGGGCGTGGCCCCCCTGGTGATCTGCAACCCGCCCTGGGTTCCGGCGCGCCCGAGTTCGCCGATCGAACATGCGGTGTACGACCCCGACAGCCGGATGTTGCGTGGATTTTTGAGCGGCCTGGCCGCGCATCTGGCGCCCGGTGGTGAAGGCTGGCTGATTCTGTCTGACCTGGCCGAACACCTGGGGTTGCGTTCACGTGCAGACTTGCTGGGCTGGATCGATGCGGCCGGCCTGCAGCCGCTTCACCGGCTGGATGTGCAACCCATCCACCCCAAGGCCGACGACCTGAGCGATCCGCTGCATGCCGCCCGCGCTGCCGAAGTCACTTCGCTGTGGCGCCTGGTGGTGAAGGCGCCAGCCTGATGTTGCTATGAAGTTGATAGCTGCTTGCGCTTGAAGGATATGGGCTGAAGGCCGTTTTTACCTGAAATTTTGAGGCAGGCATTTCACCGAAAACCCGAAGGCATCGCCTGGTGGTCTGGAAAGGACATCTTCATGGCTTATGAACTGCATTACTGGCCGACCATTCAGGGCCGCGGCGAGTTTGTCAGGCTCGCGCTGGAGGCGGCGCATGCGGATTACATCGACGTGGCGCGCGGCGGCGCAAAGGGGCAGGGCGTGACCGCCAGTTTGCGGCGCATGAGCGCGAAGGACCTGGTGCAGCCGCCGTTTGCACCGCCTTTTCTGGTCCATGGCAAACACACCATCGGTCAGACCGCCGCCATCCTGCTGTACCTCGGCCCAAGGCTGGGCCTGGTCGGCAAAAGCGAAGCCTCGCGGATCTGGACCCACCAGATCCAGCTGACGGTGACCGACGTGGTGGCCGAAGTGCATGAGACCCATCACCCGATCGCCACCAGTCTGTATTACGAGGAGCAGAAAGTCGAAGCCGCCAAACGTGCCAGAGCCTTCCGCGAGCAACGCATTCCCAAATTCCTGAACTGGTTCAACACCGTGCTGGCGCGTAATCCCTCCGGACCGACCTGGCTGGTGGGTGCGCGCATCAGTTATGCCGACCTGTCGCTGTTCCAGCTCGTCGACGGACTTCTGTACGCCTTCCCGACAGCCGCGCAACGCGCGTTGACAAAAACGCCTCATGTCGCGGCGCTGCACTTGCGCGTGGCCGGCCACAAACGTCTCGCGTCCTATCTCGCCAGCGATCGCCGCATCGCCTTCAACGAAGACTGTATTTTCCGCCGCTACCCCGAGCTCGACGGTTAAGGCCTGGCCAGCGCCGGCATACGGCGCGTTCTCCTACAACTGCGTCTGTCCCCGCCTGACCAGCGCCCGCCAGATGCCACTTGAGGATGAATTTCTGACCGCAAAAAGAAGGCGTTTTCAACGCGTTATTTGAGGCGGTCTTTCATCCCAACCAACTTCCAAGGAGCTTCACATGGCACTCGACTACAAAGACAAGGACAACCTCAATCTCGACCCGATCACTGACGCGCCAGGCGCGCATCCTGTGGGCACCGGCGTGGGAGCGATCGCCGGTGGCGCAGCCGCAGGTGCTGCGGCCGGTGCCTTCGGCGGACCCGTTGGCGCGGTGGCTGGCGCAGTGGTCGGCGCGGTTGCCGGCGGGCTGGGTGGCAAGGCGGTGGCTGAAGCCATCAACCCGACGGCTGAGGAAGCCTACTGGCGCGACAACTACAGCCGCGAGCCGTATGTCCAGAGCGGTCGCAGCTATGAAGACTATGCTCCGGCCTACCGCCTGGGCGTGTATGGGCGCAGCAACTACACCGGCACATTTGAGGAAGCGCAAAGCGACATGTCTGTCTATTGGGACAGCCGCAAGGAGAACTCCCGTTTGTCATGGCCCGAGGCCGAAGCGGCCAGCCGTGCAGCCTGGACGCGTGTGGATCACCAACTCTCGGGCAGCCGTACCGATTCAGGCGAGGTCGCGGACAACGACGACGTGGTGGACATCCTCAATGACCTGCTCGAATCCAGTCACGACGGGCAATACGGATTTACAGAGTGTGCCGAACATGTGAAGGCCCAGGACATCAAAACCCTGCTGATGCGTCACGCCGACGAATGCCGCAGTGCAGCCGCTGAATTGGCCGGGCAGATTCGCCAGCTTGGCGGTGAGCCCGACGAAGGTGGCACGGCCAGCGGTGCCTTGCATCGCGGCTGGGTCTCGGTTCGCGGCACGCTCAGTGGTTATACCGATTTGGCCATGCTGGAAGAATGCGAGCGAGGTGAAGACGCCGCTTTGGCCCGCTATCGCAAGGCCTTGAAGGAAGACGATCTGCCTGCCGGCATTCGTTCGCTGATCGAACGTCAGGCGCAGGGTGCGCAGCGCAACCACGACCAGATCAAAGCGATGCGCGATGCGCTGAAAGCCAGCGCTTGATTCTCGGGCTGGCTGTATGAAAAAAGCCGGCATCTGCCGGCTTTTTTACGCTCGCGTCGCGGGGGTTCAGTCGTCTTTGTGATGACCCTTGCCATGGCGTTTGCCATGTTTTTTGTCATCGTCATGATCGTCATCATCGTGATCATGTTTATGCTTCTTGGCCTTTTTCTCTTTGACGTACACATAGTTGGTGTCGCGCACCCAGTAGCCAGGCTGGCGGTAGTAACCATTGCCGCGCGGTACCCACTGGTCTGACGCCCAACGGTAACCGTCGCGTTTGGCGATGGCACGGCCACTCACCCAGACATGTCGGTCGCCGTTCCAGGCCCAATAACCGGGCGCCCAGGTCTGGGTCGGCGCCAGCACCGGCACCGCCTCGTATTGGACGGGTGGCGGCGCCACCCCAATATTGATGGTGATCTGCGCCAGCGCCGGGGCGGCGGCGCCCGCAAGCATGGCGGCCAGAAGAATGGTTTTCAGGGATTGTCTGGTCATGGGGATCTCCTTTGAGGTATCAGTAACAGTATTGCTGCGGTGGTTCTGCGGCGTACGTTTCAGTCGGTAAAGATATGCATAGCTTGTTCCTGGATGTAGGCGGCTCTGCTTGCTATTATTTCAATAGCTTTGCGGGCAATCTGGACATGGGTTGAGGGCATATTTGGCTAATTTTTCAGCCTGCTGCCGCAGTCCACCTGGGCATTGAGCGCCGTGCCCTGCTGGCCGTAGCTGCTGTCAGTGACCTTGCAGCCCGACGCTTTTTCGATGGCTCTGACCAGTGCGAGATTGTGCTGAGCGGCATTCGGCAGACCGGCGGGCGGCCTGGCAGTCCAGGTACTAGCCGTGATCTGCTCGACCTGGTAGGTCAGGCCATTGAGCTCAACCTTCTGCGCGGTGCTGCCCGGTGTTTCAGGCGTGGCGCTGCACGCTGATATCAAAGCGATGACCAGTGCCGCCACCAGCCCTGTGCCCAAACACCGGCCCCCGACGTGGATCGGGCGTTTGGTCAGACAACCCCCGGCAGGTTCAATGTGGCTTTGGGTTGCGGCACCATGGGAGGGGTGTCCGGCGTTTTGGATTGGGGGCAGCCGGTCAGGAAAAATGCGACAAGCAGCGCGGGCAAGGCGGGGAAAAGATACTTCATGGCGAGCTCCCGACGGGACAACAAAAACCTTGTTCGGACCCCGGATGCAAAAATACACCTGGGATGGAGGGACGATACGCACCGGCAGGCGGCCGTTCAAGGGCGAGCGTACTGCACGGGTGTCGGCGGACAACGCGTTTGACTGTGATGGCGCGCCTACACGCCGGACTTTCAACTGGTGGCGGAGCGCTTTTTGGTGGGTTTAAAGGCCATCGCTTTCATGGCTGCCGACAGCGTGACCCGCGATGCTTCGTAGTCCTTCCAGGGCGAATTGCCGGTGGCCAGCCGCTCGCCAACGTTGCGCGCATCCCAATGCGCGGCGCCTGTCAGCGCTTCAAGTTCATCCCACGCGATAGGCACCGACACACCCATGCCGGGCCGGGCGCGCACCGACCAGGCGCAGACGGTGGTGGCGCCAAAGCCGTTGCGCAGGTAGTCCGGGAAGATTTTGCCTACCCTGTTGCGCGGCCCGCTTTTCGCGACAAAACGCTCGGGGATCACGCTGGACAGGTGCTGCACGATGGCCTGCGAGAAACCCTTGACGGTGTCCCAGTCGTACGAAGGCTTGAGCGGCACCACCACATGCAGCCCTTTGCCGCCGCTGGTTTTGAGGAAGCAGGGCAGGCTGAGTTCCTTCAGAAAAATGCGGACCAACTGGGCCGATTCCTGAACTTGCGTCCATGCGACCCCCTCGCCGGGATCCAGGTCAAAGGTCATGCGGTCAGGCTTGCCGATGGCGCGCGTGGTGGCGTTCCAGGTGTGGAATTCCATCACGTTGAGTTGGGCCGAGGAGAGAAGCGCTTCCACCGTCGCGATCTCCAGCAGCGGGCCATGGCCGGGGTCGAACTTCGGATCCAGCAGCTTGATACCGGGAATACGCGTGGCTTCAGCATGTTTCTGGAAAAATTGTTCGCCAGTGATACCGTCGGGCGCTCGCACCAGGGAGACTGGCCTGGCTTTCAGATGCGGCAGGATCAGCGGCGCCACACGCCCATAGTGTTCGATCAGCGCCAGCTTGGTGAAGCCTGTGCTGGGGTCGATGACACGTTCGGGATGGGAAATACGCAGCTTCCCGGTGCTGACCGGCGGTGAAACAGGAGCGGGGTTTTTCGCGGCCATGAGGGTCTCCACAGAGAACGCTGATTCGCGCACGACCTGGCGTGCGGGTTTGTCGGTGCGCAAGCCCTGAAACACCGCATGGCGGATGTTGCCGGCGTGGGTCCATTGCGCGAAAACGATCTCGGCCACCAGCCTGGGTTGGACCCAGTGGCCCTTGACCGAGGCGGGCAGGCCGGCAAACGCGGTGCGTGGCGTGGTCAGCGGCTTCAGGACGGCGAGCAGGTTTTTGAGAGTTTTCTCGTTGAAACCGGTACCCACATTGCCGACATGTTTGAGTTCACCCTGGTTGTCGTAAACGCCGAGCAGCAGCGCGCCCAGGCCGGTGCGGGACCCTTGGGGTTCGGTGTAGCCGCCGATCACAAACTCCTGGCGCATGTGGGTCTTGACCTTGATCCAGTCGGCGGAGCGGCGCGAGACGTAGGTCGACGAGGCGCGTTTGCCGATCACGCCCTCCAGGCCGAGACGGCGCGCTGAATCGAGCAGGTCTTGCGCGCCGTTGTCGAAGGTCTCGCTGAAGCGCAGAGGGCCCAGCCCGGCACCGGCAACCAGCGCCCGCAGCCGCTCGCGCCGCTCAACCAGCGGCACCTGGCGCAGGTCATGGCCGTCGTAAAAAGGCATGTCGAACAGGTAATAGACAATCTGCGCCGTGCTGGCGCTGTCGAAAGCGTTTTGCAGCGCGCCGAAGTCGGGCACGCCGTCCTTGCCATGCACCACGATCTCGCCGTCCAGCCAGCCTGAGCGCAGGCCCAGTTGCGACAGCGTTTTGACCAGTGTCGGAAGTTTGGCCGACCAGTCGTGGCCGTTGCGGGTGAAGCATTGCACCGACTTGCCGTCTATGCGCGTCATCAGGCGGTAGCCGTCGAACTTGATTTCATAGAGCCAGTCGCCACCGTCCTCAGGCACCGCGGTGACCAGTGTGGCGAGTTCTGGCGCCAGCGTCTGCGGCAGTTCGGCCTTGACCGCGTCCCTTGGCAGTTTCCTGCGGGTGTTTTTTGCGGCGGCCGGTTTTTTCGCGGGCAGCGACTTGCCCGTCAGCACGCTGTTCGGCAGGGCCTCCAGCACGTCGTAGTCGGCGGCGGCTTGCGCTTCCTTGTCCTTTTCCTTGATCAGTAGCCAGGGTGGCTGGCGCTCATCGGCCTTGCCATGCATGCGTACCAGCGTCCAGTGGCCCTTGAGCTTGTCACCTTGCAGTTCGAACTTGAGCTTTCCGCTGTTCAGTGCTTTGGAGGGATCCCCCACCGGCAGCCAGTGCCCCTGGTCCCAGACGATGACATGGCCGGCGCCATATTGCTTGTCCGGAATGTTGCCTTCAAAACGGGCATAGGAGATCGGGTGGTCTTCCACCTGCACCGCCATGCGTTTAACGGTGGGGTCCAGACTCGGACCCTTGGGCACGGCCCAGCTTTTGAGCGTGCCGCCCAGCTCCAGGCGGAAGTCGTAGTGCAGGTGGCTGGCATCGTGCTTCTGGATAACGAAGCGCAGCTTCTTGGAGCGGCGCCCGCCAGCGGCAGGCTCGGGTGTGCGCTTGAAATCCCGCTTGCTGCGGTAACTTTCCAGCGGGTCGGCGGTCGCCATGGGGCGTCAGCCGCGCGGGCTTCAGGCCACCTTGCGCCGTGCCGGGGCGGCTTCGGCGGCAGGTTTTCGCGTGGCTTTGGCTGCCGCCTTTTTGGCCGGCGTTTTGGTATCTGGGGTGTCGGCTTTGGTTGCCCCGCCCTTGTTGCGCAGGCTGCGCTGCAGCAACTCGGTCAGGTCGATGATGTTGGCGCCCGACGGGCCAGTGCTTTCTTCATCCGCTTCAGGCTGCTCCACGGTTTCGACTTTGCCTTCTTTCACCTTTTGCTTGACCAGCGCCATGATGTCGTCCTTGAAGGAGTCGCTGAACTGGTCGGGTTGCCACTTGCCGGTCATATCGTCGACCAGCTGTTTGGCCATGGACAACTCCTTGTCGCTGAGGCCCGCCGCTTTGGCGCCTTCAGCCGGCAAGTCCAGGTCCTCCCAACTGCGGATGTCGGCGCCCCAGCGCAGCAGGTTCAGGATCAGGCCGGGGCCAGACGGCACCAGAACGGCCAGGTGTTGTTTGGTCTGGATCACCACCCGTGCGATGCCCACGCGCTGGGTCTTTAGCAGCGTATCGCGCAGCAGTGCATATACTTTTTTGCCTTTGTTGATGGGCGCGATGTAATAGGGCCGCTCCAGGTAAACGAAGGGGATGTCCGTGTTTGGCACAAAACTCTCGATCTCGATGGTCTGGGTGGTCTTGGGGTAGGCCGCAGCGATTTCCTCGGGTGACAACACCACGTACTGGCCGTCTTCGTAGGCGATGCCCTTGACGATGTGTTCCCTGGTGATTTCCTTGCCGGTTTTCTTGTTGATGCGTTTGTAGCCCACCGGGTCCATGCTGCGTTTGTCCAGCCAGTCAAAGTCAATCCCGCTTTCGGTCGTTGCCGAATGCAGCGACACGGGGATATGCACCAGCCCGAAACTGATGGCGCCTTTCCACAAAGCCCGTGATGCCATTGCTTGCCCCTGCCGGTCGATGGGTTGCCCCTGTGAAGGGAGAGTGTCGAGGCGCCTCGTCCACTCCAGCCTTGCTCTTCATACGGCAGAAATGGGTGACGACCACGCGCCAATATGAACGGTAAGTTTAGGAAAGCGTGCGGATTCTCAGCGTCAGCCGGTTCCCGACGAGCCCGTAGGACGGTGGCCTCGTTGGCTTTTTTCGACGTCTAGCGAGGCGCTGTTTCGGTTACGAGCAGTCATGGCGACATCATCGGGCGGAATAAGGGCGGGAAGCGCTTTGGATATACAAAAGCAGGGTGCGGCGGACTGGTAAAAGTACTACGCGCTGCCTGGACCTTTTCCGCTCTATGATGCAATTTCTTTAACTACCCCGGAAAAAAATCATGGCAAATTTCCCTCGTATCATTCGTGCCGCATTGGCTGCCTCGGCAGTGGTTCTGGTTGTCGCAGGTTGCGGCATGATGCAAAAGACCTCCCCCATGGTGGCTTTGACCACGCAATTGCGTGGCGCCAATGAAGTGCCGCCTGTTGCCAGCGCGGCGACGGGGCAGGTTGATGCGATGTTCAACAAGGAGACCAATGTTCTGCGCTGGGAGCTGAAATATGACAACCTGAGCGGCCCCGCAACGGCCGGCCATTTTCATGGTCCGGCTCTGGTCGGCGCCAATGCAGGTGTGGCTTTGGGCTGGGCGAGTCCCGTGAGCAGCCCGATGATCGGCCAGGCCACGCTGACTCCGGCCCAGGCCGCTGACCTGTTGGCGGGCAGGTGGTATGCCAATATCCACACGGCAAAATTTCCGGGTGGTGAGATTCGCGGCCAGATGACTGTGCGTCCCTGAGGCAGCGCGCAGCGTGCGGGAACAGGCCAGGCCGGCTGCCTGGCCTTTTTTTATCTGGCGCGCCGGCCTACAGCCGTTTTGCCCACCTGCTGACGCGATCTTCACGGCCGCAGTTTAGGGTTAACGCACAGGTTGCCCCCGCAGCCACTTGCAAAGGAAGACAAGTTATGAAGTCAGCCAAACCGAACCCATCGGAATCCACGCGCGGTGGTCCCAAACACTCCCAACCCCTGGGTAGCCAACAAGCCCTTGCAGAGAAAGCGGCCAACAGCCAGGCCAGCGTGAAGGCCCGTGTGGAGTCGCAGAACATGCCCGACAAGCCACCACTGCATCTTCAGAATCAGCCCAACAGCTCAGGCCGAAAGTAAGGCGCTTTTTAACGCTCACCCGCCGGGCCCCGGACCTGGCGGAAGAAAAAGGACTTTCCATGCCCAACAAATTTTCCTCCTTGCTTGTTTCTCTGGTTCTGGCCGTAGCCGGTTCCGCCGCGCTGGCCCAGCCGGTGGCGATCGAGGAGCGTCTGCTGGAGCGTGGCGCCGTGGCAGATATGACGCCCCAGCAGCGTTATCGCACTGCCATCAATGAAGCCAACGGCGGATACAAGCTCTACCTCGCCGAATGCGCTGCAATCGCCGCTGCCGAACGCATGGCCTGCCGGCGCGATGCCAAAGCCCTTTTTGACCGCGACATGGCGGCTGCGCGCGCGATGTTGCGCAACCGCTAGAGATCAGACGGCGTCCGGCCGGCCCGACGACATCTGCCGCACCTTGTCGCGCGCATCGTCACCTTCGGGGATCGGTTCGCCACTGTCGCGCCACTGCACCGCGGCCTTGAAACCTTCAGCCTGCGCATAGCGGCGAAACCACAGGCCTTCCGGGTTGTGCCGGGTGATGCCGTCAAACACGGTGGCCATCATCTGTGTCTGCTCCAGGCCCATGGTCAGCATGACCTGGTTCACTACCATCTTGTGCATGGCCAGGTGGGAGCGCGGCACGCCAGCGATGCGCCGGGCCAGCTTCAGGGTGGCGGCCTCCAGCTGGTCGACAGGCACACTTTCATTGGCCAGGCCCCAGTCAGCGGCCCTTTTTCCGTCGATGGTGTCGCCGGTGAACATCAGTTGTTTGGCGCGGGTGGCGCCCAGGCGGTAGGTCCACATCGCCGTCGTCGGGCAGCCCCAGACGCGGGTTGGCATGTAGCCAATGCGCGCGTCGTCGGCCATCACCAGCAAATCGCAACACAGCGCAATGTCGCTGCCACCGGCCGCCGCGTAGCCGTGCACCTTGGCAATCGTCGGTTTGGGGCTGCGCCACAGGCTCATGAAGTCTTCGGTGTTGCGCTTCATGTAGGCGTAGTCCACCATCGGGTCCCAGGGGAATTGCTCCTGCTGGCAGGGGTGGTCAATGTTGCCCTCGCCGAAGTGGTTGAGGTCGTAGCCGCCGCAAAAGCCTTTGCCAGCGCCCTCGACAATGATCACGTGGACCTCATCCTCGGCGGCGGCCCAGTCGATCGCGGCGCGGATTTCGCGCGGCATCGCGTCGTTGATGGCGTTGAGCCGCTCGGGGCGGTTCAGCAGCAGGCGGGCGATGCGCGGGTGGGCTGCATCTTTGTCGATACGCAGGGTGCTGAATTCGGGCATGGCAGGTCTCCTGGTGATGTGGATAAACCATCATAGTCAACGAAAAAAACGATGAAGGTGAAGAGCAAGTGCGTGAAACTGGTTGCGTTTGCAACCAGTTCGATTTAAAGTTGTGCGCGCAACCAACCAGAAGCTCCTGATGACCACCCCTGCTCCCGCATTTCCAGCCCATGTCCCGGTCGTCATCGCTGGCGGCGGCCCGGTTGGCCTGACGCTGGCCGCGCTGCTGTCACACCGGGGCATCGGCTGCCTCGTGGTCGAGGCCGATGAGGGCTACTGCAGCGGCAGCCGTGCCATCTGCATGTCGCGCCGCTCGCAGGAAATCCTCGGCTGGGTCGGCGCCGACAAGCCGCTGGTTGGCAAGGGCTTGTCATGGGTCGGTGGCCGCAGCTACTGGCGTGACGCCGAGGTGCTGCATTTCCGGATGCCCAGCGAGACCAGCCAGCGTTTTGCGCCCATGGTCAATATCCAGCAGTTTTACGTTGAGGAGTTTGCACACCGCGCGGCTACGGCCGACATGGACTTGCGCTGGTCCAGCCGGGTGATGGCCGTGCGCCCGCTGGCCAATGGCGCAGAGGTCGATGTGCAAAGCCCGGCCGGCACCCACACGGTGCGCGCCGACTGGGTGGTGGCCTGCGATGGCGGGCGCAGCACCGTCCGCGAGCAGCTGGGCCTGCCATTGAAGGGCACGCAGTACGACGGGAAATACGTGATCGTCGACATCGTGCAGAAGACGAAACGACCGGTCGAGCGCCTGGCCTGGTTTGACCCGCCGTCGAATCCTGGCTCCACCATCCTGATGCACCGCCAGCCCGACGACATCTGGCGCATCGACTACCAGATCCGTGACGACGAAGACCCGGTGGAGGCCGTCAAGCCCGACAACGTGTTGCCGCGCGTCGAAAGCCATTTGCGCATGATCGGCGAGCTTGAGCCCTGGGAGCCGCTGTGGATCTCGATCTACAACGCCAAATGTTTGACGCTCGACAGCTACCGCCACGGCCGCGTCTTGTTTGCCGGTGATGCAGCCCACCTCGTGCCGATCTTTGGCGTGCGCGGCCTGAATTCCGGCATTGACGATGCCGGAAACCTGGCCTGGAAGCTGGCGGCGGTGATGGAGGGCAGGGCAGCCGACAGCCTGCTGGACTCCTACGGCGTCGAGCGTGTGCACGCCGCGCGCGAAAACATTGCCTATGGCGCCAAAAGCACCGAGTTCATGGCGCCGCCCAACTTCGCCTTCAAACTGATGCGGGAAGCGACCCTGCGCCTGGCCCTCAGCGACGACAAGGTGCGCTCGCTGATCAACCCGCGCCAGTCTTCGCCCATCAGTTATGTGGGCTCGCCCCTTAATGGACCGCAGGTGGGCGACTGGACCAGCGAACTGGCTGCCCCAGGCACCCCTGCACCCGAGGCCTTGCTGGACGGGCCGGACGGGCCGCTCCACCTGACGCAATGTTTCGGCCGTGACATGTTGTGCCTGGTGTTTGCCGAAGGCGCCTTGCCCGAAGCCCTGCGCACCTTGCCAGACAAGGGCGTGGCGGTGCTGGTGATCGACCCCGACGCCGACCCGCTGGGCCAGGCGCGCCAGCGTTACGGTCTGCCCGATGCCGCCGCGCAGGCTCTGGTGCTGGTGCGCCCCGACGGTTATGTGATGGGGCGCTGGCGTGGTCTGGACCCCGCGCTGCTGCTGGCCGTGCTTGAAGAAAAAGGATTCGCCGTATGACCGATGCCGACCTGGACCGCAGTTACACCGCGCTGTGCGAAGCGCTGGCCAACGTGGGCGAGGCACAGGCGCCTTTGCTGCTGTCCATGCTGAGCCTGTCGCTGATGAGCCGCTTTGCTCAGGCCGATGAGGTGTTGCCCCTGATCGCCAATGCGCAGAAACAGTGCGGCGCCGGAGTTGCAGATGCCGCGTAAACCGGCAGCGCTGCCGTCGCTGGACCGCTTTCTGACTTACCGCTTGCACCTGGTCAACAAGCTGACCGACAAGTTCAGCAGTGACGCCTATGCCGACGAGTTCGGTCTGCCGGTCGGTGAGGCGCGTTGTCTCGCCACCATTGGCAACTTCGCGCCCCTGTCGGTGGTCGAACTGGCGGCCAAAGCCAATCTCAACAAGGGCCAGGCCAGCCGCGCGGCCCAGGCGCTGGCCGAACGCGGCCTGGTCAGCAAAAGCGCCAGCGAAACAGACGGCCGGGGCGTGGTGCTGGCACCGACAGTTGCCGGGCGGGCGCTTTGGAACCGGGTGATGGCGCTGATTGCGCGTCGCAATGACGAAATTTTCGGGTGTTTGGCGGCGGCAGAGCGCCAGCAACTGGGCCTCATGCTGGATCGCCTGATTGACCATGCCAGGCGCTGAGCCTTGCCCGTTCGGGTTCAACCTCGCTCGTTCGGGCTGAGCCTGTCGAAGCCTGGTCCATACAGCCTCACATGCCCTTCGACCCGTTCGTCAAGCTCGGGACCGGCGGCTTGGGGCAAACGGAGCGTGGGTGTTGTGACCACAAATCTGCTTTGTTTTAGGCGATTTGAGACGTTCATGGGCCCAAAGTACCCATTCAAGGCGTACGCGATGGCATACAACCTTAAAATAGCGCCTTCCCCCTGAAGTCCCATGAACGCTCCCATCGACGTCTCTTTTTTCGCGCGCGCCGCCAAACCGCTGACCAGCTACCGCAAGTACTGGGCAAGCCGCTTCGGCACGTCGAAATTCCTGCCCATGAGCCGGGCCGAGATGGACGCTCTGGGCTGGGACAGTTGCGACATCATCATCGTCACCGGCGACGCCTATGTGGACCACCCGAGCTTCGGCATGGCCGTCATCGGACGCATGCTGGAAGCCCAGGGCTTTCGCGTCGGCATCATCGCCCAGCCCGACTGGCAAAGCGCCGACCCCTTCAAGGCTCTGGGCAGGCCGAACCTGTTTTTCGGCGTGACCGCCGGCAACATGGACTCGATGATCAACCGCTACACCGCGGACCGCAAGATCCGCAGCGATGACGCCTACACACCGGGCGACGTCGGTGGCAAGCGGCCGGACCGCGCTGCGCTGGTGTATTCACAGCGCTGCCGCGAGGCCTACAAGGACGTGCCCATCATCCTCGGCGGCATTGAAGGTTCGCTGCGCCGCATCGCCCATTACGACTACTGGTCGGACAAGGTGCGCCGCTCCGTCGTGATCGACGCCAAGTGTGACCTGCTGCTTTACGGCAATGCAGAACGTGCGATTGTCGAAATCGCACACCGTCTGGCGGCCAAAGAGCCGGTGGCGACCATGACCGACATCCGCGGCACCGCCTTCATCCGCCGCAGTGGCGACGAAACGGCTGCTGGCTGGTTCGAGATCGACTCGACCAGCGTCGATGCGCCGGGTCGGGTTGAGGCGCATGTCAATCCGTATCTGATGATTTCGGAGCAGGCGAAAGAGCAGGGCGCGAGTTGTGCCCGGGAGGACGAGGCGGCAGAGGTTGCGGTCAAGGCTGAATCAGCCGGCTCGCCGGTGCTGACCCAAACGCCGCAGGCCAACCCGGCCATCAAGCCGCTGACCTTCGTCCCCAACCCCGCGTTGTCCCACATGCAGGGCAAGATCAAGGTCCCGCCGCGCGACCGCTCGGTGATCCGCCTGCCGTCGTATGAGCAGGTCAGGAGTGACGCCGTACTGTATGCCCACGCGAACCGCGTGCTGCATCTGGAAACCAACCCCGGCAACGCGCGCGCGCTGGTGCAGGCGCACGGCGAGGGCGCCACCGCGCGTGACGTGTGGATCACGCCGCCGCCGATTCCGCTGACCACCGCCGAGATGGACTATGTGTTCGATCTGCCGTATGCACGTTCTCCGCACCCGTCCTACGCGGACGAAAACGGCAGCCACGACGGCGCGACCAAGATCCCGGCCTGGGAAATGATCCGCTTCAGTGTCAACATCATGCGCGGCTGCTTCGGCGGCTGCACCTTCTGCTCGATCACCGAGCATGAGGGCCGCATCATCCAGAGCCGCTCCGAAGACTCGGTGATCCGCGAGATCGAAGCGATTCGCGACACCGTCAAGGGTTTCACCGGCGCAATTTCCGACCTGGGCGGACCCACGGCCAACATGTACCGCATCGGCTGCAAGACGCCCGAGATCGAGGCTGCCTGCCGCAAGCCGAGTTGCGTTTACCCCGGCATCTGCTCAAACCTGAACACCGACCACAACCCGCTGATCAAGATGTACCGCCGTGCGCGGGCGCTCAAGGGTGTGAAGAAAATCCTGATCAGCTCCGGCCTGCGTTACGACCTGGCCGTGCAGTCGCCCGAATACGTGAAAGAGCTGGTGACGCACCACGTCGGCGGTTATCTCAAGATCGCGCCCGAACACACCGAGCAGGGGCCGCTGACCAAGATGATGAAGCCCGGCATCGGCAGCTACGACAAGTTCAAGCAACTGTTCGAGAAGTACAGCCTAGAGGCTGGCAAAAAGCAGTTTCTGATTCCGTACTTCATTGCCGCCCACCCCGGCACCAGCGACGAAGACATGATGAACCTGGCGATCTGGCTCAAGAAAAACGGCTTTCGCGCCGACCAGGTGCAAACTTTTTATCCGTCCCCGATGGCCACCGCGACCACGATGTACCACACCAACAAAAACCCGCTGCGCAAGATCACGCGCGACAGCGAGACGGTGGACATCGTGCGCGGCGACAAACGCCGGCGCCTGCACAAGGCCTTTTTGCGCTACCACGACGCCAACAACTGGCCACTGCTGCGCGAGGCCCTCAAAGCCATGGGCCGCGCCGACCTGATCGGTAACGTCAAGCACCACCTGATCCCGACCTTCCAGCCGCTGACCGATGGCGGCTACGTCAGTGCCCGCAAGAAAAATTCGACGACGGTGGCCTTGAAACCGGTCACGCCGGTCAAGGGCCGCATCCTGACGCAGCACACCGGCCTGCCGCCACGCGACAACGGCGCGGGCAAGCCCCCCGGCAAGGCTTTGGCGCGCAAGCCGCGTTAAGGCAATCAGCTGATTTCAAGGCCAGATCGGCCTCCAGCCCCTACCGGGCAAGCGTAAACAGCTATCAAATCAGGAGCGTGAGCAGGCATCACCCTGCCGCACCAGCCCGCCGCCGGCGAGCTGCAGCTTCTGCAGGAAAAGGGCGCAATAACACGCGTCGATGTTCATGAGTCCATCCAGCGGCTGATTTCTTACATAACAGGCCTTTGCGGCCCGGTGTAGGACCACGCCAGCAGATCCTGTAAGGTTTTGCCGCTTTGTCCGACAACTTCACGACGCCTGGGTAGCGCCGTACTTTCGGCGCGGCCCGTGTGTCGCAAGCCGTCCCCAACCTACAGGAGTTCCATCGTTATGAAATCTCTCATGCTGACCGCTGTTGCGCTCGCTGCCTCGACCTTGACGCTGACTGCGTACGCGCAATCGACCGCCGCGCCGGTCGATCCCAACGTGTTTGTTAATCAGTTCGAGGCCACGTTCGGCAAATTCGAAGGCTACCGCCGCTCTGGCGCCAAGGGCATCTGCGCCATGGGCGAGTTTGTTGGTAGCGCCGATGCACGCGCCTTGTCGACTTCCTCGGCGTTCAGCGGCAATCCGATACCGGTGGTCATGCGGTTTTCGGTCGGTGGCGCCAACCCCAAGGTCGCCGACAACGGCAAGAGTCAGCGCAACATGGCCTTGCAGTTCAACCTGCCGGGTGGCGAGCAATGGCAAATGGGCAACATCTCCGCTCCGGTGTTCGGCGCGTCGTCTCCCCAGCAGTTCCTGGGTCGCCTGGCCTCGCTGCAGCCCGACCCGGTCACCAAAATGGCGGACCCGGCCAAGGTCAAGGCTTTTGCCGACGCCAACCCGGAAGTTCTGCTGCAAGGCAAGTATTTCGCATCGCAGCCGGTGCCCGCCAGCTTTGGCAGTTTGAACTATTGGGGTGTGCATGCCTTCGGTTTCACCAATGCCGCTGGCGCCAAACAGTTTGGCAAGTGGGTGTTTGAGCCGGCGGGCGGCGTGAAAGGCCTGAGCGACGACGAGGCCAAGGCCAAGGGGCCGAGTTTCCTGTTTGACGACCTTCGCGAACGTGTCAAGCAAGGCAATGTCGCTTTTACTTTCAATCTGGAGTTGGCCCAGCCGGGCGACAGGATCGACAGCGCCACCGTGCCGCTGCCCGAGGGGCGCAAAAAGGTGAACATGGGCATGTTGAAGGTGACATCGGTGTCCGCAGATGCCGCCGGCGACTGCCTGACCATCACCTACAACCCCATGGTGCTGCCTAAAGGCGTGGAGCCATCGGCTGATCCGATGATCGCTGCACGCGCCGCGCCCTATGTCATTGGGTTGAGCCGCCGCTTGACCGAGGGTGCCAAGCAGCAATAAGTCCATCAGGGTGCTGCGATGCTGAGCTGCGCAGTCTTCGCAAGGGCTGCGCGGCTGTCCAGCCACGGTCAGGTGGCATGAATCCCGGATCGCTTCCGGCATGACAGGCTGGTGTCACG
>NZ_JAYWHI010000118.1:0-5835 GCF_043778355.1 Polaromonas sp. | reverse complement strand
TTGAGCGCCAGCGCGAACGAGCCGCCCATCAGGCCGCAGCCTATCAGGCCTAGCTGTTCAAACATGATCGAAATCCTGAAAAGAAGTGGTGATGGTAGGGAGCATGCGATTTTCCGCCGAGCCGCCCCAAGGGAAATCAGCCCCTTTTCGTGGTGACAGGGGCAGCGTACTGCCGAAGGCTCGCGAAGCGACAAGCGTGGGGGTCATATCTCAGTCGCTTGCAGGATAAGTGCCTAGTACCTTGTAAAAGGCGCAAAGCTGCTGCAGGTCTTTCAGGGCGGCGGCCACGTGCGGCTGCGAGGGGTGGCCCTGAAGGTCTATATAGAAAAAATACTCCCACTGGCCCGAGCGGGCAGGGCGGGACTCGAAACGCGTCATCGACACGCCGTGGGTTTTCAGCGGCACCAGGATGTCGTGCACCGCGCCCGGCCGGTTCGGCACCGAGACAATCAGGCTGATGCAGTCCTTGCCAGACGCTTCAGGCGCCCCAAGCACCTGCGGCAGGCAGATCACGGCAAAACGGGTGCGGTTGAAGGCGTCGTCCTGAATGGCAAGCGCCCCGACATGCAGACCGAATTCCGAGCCGGCACGTTCGCTCGCAATCGCTGCCCAGGCCGGGTTTTCGGCCGCCAGGCGTGCGCCTTCGGCGTTGCTGGAGACCGCCCGCCGCTCCGCGTTTGGCAAATGTGTGGTCAGCCATCCCTGGCATTGCGCCAGTGCCTGGGCATGGGCCAGCACGACATCAATGCCCTCCAGAGAGGGTGTCAGGCGCAGCAGGTTGTGCCGCACCAGCAGACTGATTTCGCCGATGACATGCACCGGGGAGTTGAGAAACAGGTCCAGCGTGCGCGTGACCACGCCTTCGGTGTTGTTCTCCACCGGCACCACACCGAACTGGGCCGTGCCCGAGGTCGCGGCGCGAAACACATCGTCAAAACTGGCGCACGGCACATGCGCGATGCTGGAGCCGAAAAACTGCACGGCGGCCTGCTCGCTGAAGGTCCCCGCCGGCCCGAGGTAGGCCACGCGCTGCGGCGCCTCCAGCGCACGGCAGGCCGACATGACTTCACGCCAGATGTGCGCAATGCTGTCGCCTTTGAGCGGGCCGGGGCTGCTGGTCTGCAGGCCGTGAATCACCTGGGCTTCGCGCTCCGGGCGAAAAACCGGCGAACCCTCATGCCGTTTGAGGTCGCCGACCTCGTTGGCCAGTGCCGCACGCTGGTTCAGCAGCATCAGCAGTTGCTGGTCTACCGAATCTATTTGCTGGCGGAGCTGCAGGAGGGTCTGGGTCATGTCAGGTCTGTATCGGACGAGGCCTTGTGCCGGGGCCCTGGGGTGCGAGGATTATTTTTTCTGGGGCTGTGGTTTGGCGGCTGGCGCTGCAGGCGCTGAGCCCACAATCTTGCCGGCCGCCACATCAAACTGTTTGGCACGGGCGAGGATGTCCGGCTGGGTGCTGGCCACGAGTTTTTTCACGAACACGTCCACCAGCTCAGGTGTGGCGGTCTTGTATTTTTTGATGACGGGCGATTCGAAAAAGGCGGCCAGCTGTTTGAGTTCGTCCAGGCTGAAACGCTCCATGTAGGCAGGTATCAAGGCGTCGCTGTTCGCCTGCCCGACCTTGCCGGTGATGATCTTGTTGGCATCAGCGGTGAATTTGGCAAGTTCTGCATTGAACTCTTCAGTCGCTTTGGCTTGCCGTGCTTTGGGTACCGCGCTGTCGAAGCGTGGTGCCCAGCCGGCCACGATGTCCTGGGCGGCGGTGCCCACCAGTTGCCCCACCAGGCCGTCGAGGTCGGCTTGCTGCAGGGCGACCACTTTGGTGGCCCACTCCAGCTTGGGGTCGTTGGCGGTCTGGCTGGCTGCAGAGAACGTACAGCCTGCGATCAGCAGGGCTGTCAGTAGTTTTTTCATTCAGGAGTATCCGGGTTGGGTGTGTTGGCGGGATCGCCTTCGCTATCGTTGTCGTCCAGTGTGGCATCGTTTTCGACGATGCGCTGCAGGCCGCTGAGCTGCGAGCCTTCGTCCAGGCCAATCAGGGTAACACCCTGGGTGGCGCGTCCCATTTCGCGTATTTCGCTGACACGTGTGCGGACCAGCACGCCCTTGTCGGTGATCAGCATGATTTCGTCGTCCACGTGGACCAGGGTGGCCGCGACCACCTTGCCGTTGCGCTCACTTTGCTGGATCGCAATCATGCCTTTGGTTCCGCGTCCATGGCGCGTGTATTCCTGGATGGAGGTGCGTTTGCCAAAGCCGTTCTGCGTGGCTGTGAGCACGCTTTGCTGCTCGTCCTCGGCCACCAGCATGGCAATCACGCTTTGCCCCGGATCCACGGCCATTCCGCGTACGCCACGGGCGGCGCGGCCCAGCGGGCGTACATCGTCCTCGTCGAAGCGTACGGCCTTGCCGCCATCGCTGAAAAGCATGACATCGTGTTTGCCATCGGTGAGCGCCGCGCCTATCAGGTAGTCGCCGTCGTCGAGGTTGACCGCGATGATGCCGCCCTTGCGCGGGTTGTTGAATTCATCCAGCGCGGTTTTCTTCACGGTGCCCATGGAGGTCGCCATGAACACGTACTGGTCGGCCGGGAAGCTGCGTTTTTCACCGGTCAGGGGCAGCACCACCGTGATTTTTTCGCCTTCTTGCAGCGGGAACATATTGACGATGGGCCGGCCGCGTGAGCCGCGCGAGCCGGCAGGCACTTCCCAGACCTTGAGCCAGTAGAGCCGGCCGCGGTTGGAAAAACACAGGATGTAGTCGTGGGTGTTGGCGATGAAGAGCTGGTCCACCCAGTCGTCTTCCTTGGTGGCCGTCGCCAGCTTGCCCCGGCCACCGCGTTTTTGCGCCCGGTATTCGGACAGGGGCTGGCTTTTGATGTAGCCGGTGTGCGACAGCGTCACGACCATGTCGGTCGGGGTGATCAGGTCTTCGGTGCTGAGGTCAAACGAGCTGTGCTCAATCTGGCTGCGGCGTGCGCCCAACTTGGTCTGGCCGAATTCCTGGCGAATCACGGACAATTCTTCGCCGATGATGGTCGAGACTCGCTCTGGCCGCGCCAGGATATCGAGCAGGTCGTCGATCTCCGCCATGACTTCCTTGTACTCGGCAACAATCTTGTCCTGCTCCAGGCCGGTCAGGCGCTGCAGGCGCATCTGCAGGATTTCCTGGGCCTGCGTGTCAGACAGTCGGTACAGACCGTCGCCGCCCATGCCATAGTCTTTTTCCAGCCCATCGGGACGGTAGTCGTCCGCATTGACCACGCCGCCATCGGCGCGGGTGCGCGTCAGCATCTCGCGCACCAGGCTGCTGTCCCACGGGCGCAGCATCAGCTCGGCCTTGGCGACCGGCGGTGTGGGCGCGTTGCGGATGATGGCGATGAAGTCATCGATATTGGCCAGCGCAACCGCCAGGCCTTCCAGCACATGGCCGCGTTCGCGTGCCTTGCGCAGGGTAAACACGGTTCGGCGCGTGACCACTTCGCGACGGTGCGACAGGAAGACCTGGATCAGGTCCTTCAGGTTGCACAGCTTGGGCTGGCCGTTGACCAGGGCCACCATATTGATACCGAAGGTGTCCTGCAACTGGGTTTGTTTGTACAGGTTGTTGAGCACCACCTCAGGGACTTCGCCGCGTTTGAGCTCAATCACCAGCCGCATGCCGGACTTGTCGGATTCGTCCTGGATGTGGCTGATACCCTCGATCTTCTTTTCATGGACCAGTTCGGCCATGCGCTCCTGCAGCGTCTTCTTGTTGACCTGGTAGGGCAACTCGTCCACGATGATGGACTGGCGCTGGCCCTTGTCGATGTCCTCGAAATGGCACTTGGCGCGCATGACCACCTTGCCACGTCCCGTGCGGTAACCGTCCTTCACACCATTGATGCCGTAAATGATGCTGCCAGTCGGGAAGTCGGGCGCCGGGATGATCTCCATCAACTCGTCAATGCTCGCCTGGGGATTTTTGAGCAGATGAAGGCAGGCATCAACCACTTCATTGATGTTGTGCGGCGGAATGTTGGTTGCCATGCCCACCGCGATGCCGCCGGAGCCATTGATCAGAAGGTTGGGGATGCGCGAAGGCAGAACCAGCGGCTCTTTTTCGCTGCCATCGTAGTTGGGCCCGAAGTCGACGGTTTCCTTGTCAATATCGGCCAGCATCTCCTGAGCGATTTTGGCCAGGCGCACCTCGGTGTAGCGCATGGCCGCGGCGCTGTCACCGTCCACCGATCCGAAGTTGCCCTGACCATCAACCAGCATGTGGCGCAGCGAAAAATCCTGGGCCATGCGGACGATCGCGTCATAGACCGACTGGTCGCCGTGTGGGTGGTATTTGCCGATCACATCGCCGACGATACGAGCCGATTTTTTGTAAGGCCGGTTCCAGTCGTTGTTCAGTTCGTGCATGGCAAACAGCACGCGCCTGTGGACCGGCTTGAGTCCATCACGGGCATCTGGCAAAGCGCGACCGACGATCACGCTCATCGCGTAGTCAAGGTAGCTTCGCCGCATTTCCTCTTCTAGGCTGATGGGCAGGGTTTCTTTGGCAAACTGGGTCATGGAGAGGCCTGAATTGATTTGGCAGTGGGCTCGGGGAGCACAGCCTGCTGATTTTAAGGCCTGAGTTTAGGTTAGCTCGGGTGTGGCTCGCTCGCAACAGAAAACAAAGAATCTTGATTCTGTGTCGGACGAAGCCGATACCGCGCTTGAACGGCGAATGAGCTATGGCACAATAACTGTAACGCTTTGAGTGATGGTCACTCACGGCGTGTATTCAATCGCAGCAAGTCTGCGGCTTTTCTCTAGAGGAGAACCATGAAGAAACTCAACAAAGTGGCAATGTTGTTTGCTTCCGCAGCGCTTGCAACCGCCGCTGGTGCACAAACAATTGACAACTGGAAAAACGGCACAAACGAGCTGGTCTGGAAAAACGGCACCAACGAACTGTGCTGGCGCAATGGCTTCTGGACACCGGCTACCGCCGCTCCAGGCTGCGATGGCGCTATCGTTCCGCCCGCACCTGTCGCAGCGCCTGCTCCCGCAGCTGCTGCTCCTGCACGTCCTGCTCCCGCTCCTGCACCTGTTGCTCCTCCTGCAGCTACCAAAGTCACTTTCGCTGCTGATGCGTTCTTCGACTTCGACAAGTCTGTGCTGAAGCCAGAAGGCAAAGCCAAGCTTGACGACCTGGTCGGCAAGATCAAGGACATCAACCTCGAAGTCATCATCGCTGTCGGTCACACCGACGCCGTGGGTAGCGACTCCTACAACCAGAAGTTGTCGGTCCGCCGCTCTGAAGCCGTCAAGGCTTATCTGGTGTCCAAAGGCGTTGAGAAAAACCGCGTTTACACCGAAGGCAAAGGCGAAAAACAGCCAGTTGCTGACAACAAGACCGGCGAAGGCCGCGCGAAAAACCGTCGCGTGGAAATCGAAGTGGTTGGCACCCGCGCTAACCGCTAATCCTTTTCGGATCGCTTGAAAAACCGCGCTACGGCGCGGTTTTTTTATGCCCGGTGATAATCGAGCCATGTACACCACAGAAAACGCCGACCCAGCCGAACTGGCCAAATTCTCCGACCTCGCGCACCGCTGGTGGGACACCGAAAGTGAGTTCCGCCCGCTGCACCAGATCAACCCGCTGCGACTCGAATGGATCGACGCGTTGGCCCATCTGAGCGGCAAACGTGCGCTCGATGTCGGCTGCGGCGGCGGCATCCTCGCCGATGCGATGGCGCGGCGCGGCGCCGAGGTGCTCGGCATCGACCTGGCCGGCAAGGCATTGAAGGTCGCGCAGTTGCATGCGCTCGAAGCCGGCACCGGGAACGTCGAATACCGAGAG
>NZ_JAYWHI010000117.1:0-40263 GCF_043778355.1 Polaromonas sp. | reverse complement strand
CTGATTCAAACAAACTAACTGCAAACGACGAACGTTTCGCACTCGCAGCTTAATTGCCTGTGAGCTTTACAACAGCAGGCCGATGGGCTGGGCAAGGGGTGTTTAGCGCAAGTTGAACACTCCCGGCTGTAAAGATAATTTCATCGGCTGGCTCCGGGCTGGGTACCTTAACCCGGGGCAAGAAAATAGGGTGCTGGCGTCCTGTGTAGCGTGCGACTGCGCGACACAGGTGGCGAGACTCAAATCAGACCGCTAAACATGTAGATCTGCCCGAACAAGGCTTGCGGACGGGGGTTCAAATCCCCCCAGCTCCACCATTATTTTGAAAACCAGCCGTTCGCGGCTGGTCTTTCACCGTTTCCTTCGTCCACCATCCAGGCGCCTGCTGGCGCTCAAGCAGTTCTGCGGTCGAATGCAGGCCGCGCAAGGCCCGAGTCCACCATTGTGAGAAGGAGTCGCAGCGCTGTTCGACCGAAGGAAACAGCGTGGGAGCAGGCATGCAGGCAGCCAGGCTTGCTAACCAAGGCTGAAGATGGGGCTCATCAATGCTGCGCACCTGGCGAGCGCCTTTCAATGCGGCGCCGATGGCGGCTGCATCTGCATACCAACACTGAGCGGCCAGCTCGGCCATGCGGCTGGCGACGAAATGCCAGCGCCTCTCGTTCCATGGCCAGGCCTGATGAAAGTCAGCCACGAAAACCCCGATCACCAGTGTGTCGGCCGGAAGCGTTTGCGGCAGCTCACCCAGGTTCCAGGGGTGCACCAGCCAAACATTGCGGCCCGCGACGGCAACCGCATCCGGGACAGTCACAGCCAGTTCGGGGGACGGGTCTGTCAGAAGAGGCGGCTCGACCTGTACGGGGTAGCCTGTGGGCATCACGCTTTCGGCGGGACCGGCGCGTACTGGCTGACGCGCTATGCGGTCGAGCGCTTCGTAGGAGGTGTCGATCACGCTGTCGGGGCTGTGCCATGCCGCCGGTGCAAACCGGGCCACGTTGTCCGCATTGAACAGATAGGGTTTGCGACTGCCGGTGCCGGCGACCCATTGCCAGCTGAGGTGGTTGCTGGCCAGATCGCCGTCCAGCAGGTGGCCGTAAAGCCAGTCGGCGCCAACGCGCCAGTGAACCTTGCGCAGGTGCACAAGATAACTTGCCAGCCACATGCGGGCATGGTTGTGCAGGGTGCCGCTGTCGTACAGGGTGCGCACTGCAACATCGATGGCCGGCACACCGGTGCGCGCCTGTCGGATATCGAGGGGCAGCCCGGCGCCGTAGTCATCGTCCGGTAGCAGGCCCTGGTGCAGTGATGCCAGAATCCCCACACCGCAGTGCCGCCAGACATGACGAAAGTACTCGCGCCAGCCCAGCTCAAAGACAAACTTGTGCTGCACATCCAGCAGGTGCCTTGCGGACACGCCCGCCAGCACCTCGGGCAGATTGACGAGACCGTGCGTGATGTACGGCGACAGATGCGTTACCGCGCCCTCGATGGCATTGCGGCTGCGCGCGTAGTCGGCCGGGCGCACGGCGGCAATCCGGGCCAGGGCAGCCTCCCTGGTCGGCGGGAAGGCATCAAGCGGCGTCATCGTTCAGTACCCACTGTGTTGCGGCGGACAGCAACAGGGCAGCCTGGTCATGTCAACACCCGTGGCAGAAAAAAATCCATCGCCAGCGCCACCACAGGCGGTGCGATGTGATGCGGACCCTTGAACTCCACTGCTGTCACGTCGTAGCCTGCTGCCTTGAGTTTGGCCACATGCGGGCGCGCGCTGGTTTCAATCGGCAACTGTTCGTCTTCCAACCCGTGCGCGATGAATAGCCGTGGCGAGCCGTTCTGCTGGAACACCGACATGAAGCCACCTGAGAACACCATCACGTGGCTGGCGACGTCGCCGTTGGTGACGCCTGCCGACAACGCGTAACTTCCGCCATCGGAGAAACCGGCGAAGCCCAGATGTGCCGGATCGACAAAAAAGCGCGATGCGAGCTCACGCAAGGCCTGCTCCAGTCGCTCCAGGTCGGGGCCGTTGCCGCCTATCACGAGGTCCCAGGTCGGGAACTGCGACTGCGGCAGCAGCAGCAAAAAGCCGCGCTGCCGCGCATGCTCGATCACAAAAGGCAGCACCTTGTCGGCGCTGCCGCCTGCGCCGTGGAACATCACCAGCAAGGGGACCGGACCGCCGGCTGGCAGGTTTTCCGGAACAATCAGCACCGCGTCGCGTTCTTGGGCAATACCCAGGTGGTGACGGCCGGCGGGCAGAGCGGGTTTGTCGGGCGCGGCGCCAGGCCGGAAGCTCAGCCGGCCCAGCAGGGCGTCGCCGAGAAGGGACATGTCGAACATGATGCGACCTCAGGGCGGCTTGCCGATGCTGCGGAAAGCCGCGCACAGGGCAAAGGCTTCTTCGCTGAGCGGCAGCTTTTTGCCCTTGCAGAACTTGGCGGTCAGCTTGAGCAACTCCTTGATGTCACGACCGCTGGCGTCGGTATAACTCACCGTCAGACGCTGTATCAGCGCGTCAGGCACGTCGACCTGGAACTGTTCCGCGAGCGACTTCCACAATTGCACGGCCTGGTCACGCGTCGGTGTTTCGAACTGAATGATGGCGATACAGCGTGATAGGATGGCGTCGTCGATGTCGGCCACGCGGTTGGTGGTCATGAACAGCAGACCGTTGAAATACTCGAGCGTGCGCAGGAATTCGGCCACGATGGCATTGTGTTGCAGGTCGTTGTCGCGGCGGCGAATGTAGACGTCGGCCTCGTCGAGCAGTAGCACCGAGTCCCAGCGCGCCGCGCGCTGCAGGATGGTCGATAAATTGGCTTCCACCGATCCGGCCGTCACGCCGAGCTGGCCCGAATGCACGCGGTACAGCGGCTTGCCGACCACCTCGGCATAAACCTCGGCCGTCAATGTTTTGCCCAGGCCGGGCGCGCCCCTGCAAAGAATGGTGGTGCCGCCGGACTTGCCCTCGACCATGTCTTCCATCAGGAAGTTGCGGTCGGCCGTCAGGATGTCGATCAGGTCGCGGTGCGCCTGGGGCAGCACCAGCTTGTCGCGCAACGCCGGTTTGTAGCGGTACGCCTTGACGTTCTGCACATGGACCCACAGGTTGCGGTGCCAGTCCAGGTGGAACAGGTGGAGATAGCAGTGCAGCGGCACCCGATCAAAACCTTCGTTGATGCCCTTCTCACGCCAGAAGGAGGCGTCGGCCGTGGTGTCGAACTGGCGCTCCAGCAGTTCCTCGTCGTTGACGCAACGCGCACTGGTGCCGGCCTGCAGGCGCTTACATTCGAGCTGCGGGCGTGGGCCGGAGCCGGTCATCCAGGCGGAACCGGAGACGGTGAACTGCGCGCCGTATTGGGGCTGCAGCTTCATGAAGCGCTGGGCATGCGCCTCGTACTCGGCCTTGAACTCGGCGCACTCCTTGAAAAAACCGTCGCCTGTCATCAGTTCGGGGATGGTACGGTCCACGATGTCGTCGGCATAAAAACTGATGCCGTAGGTCATGCCGGTGCGTCGCAACCGGGGGTCGGTGACCGGCTCGCGGCCGGCGGCCTGCACGGTGTTGGCCAGCAGGCCAATGATGACGTAGGCGGCGCCGTCGGCGGGTTGCACATGGCGCATCGAATGCACCAGCCAGGGCAGCAAAACGCCGTCCTTGCCGCGTTTGTAGAGCCAGCCGTCGATTTTGTCGCGCGACAGCCAGGCGATCAGACCGGGGACCAGCACGTCCAGACTGGGGATTTTGCGTGCGGCCGGCGCAGCATGGATGTTGTCCAGTGCCAGCATCTGGAACATCAGCTCGCGTTCATTGGCAGCGCGGCACAGCCCGTAAAGGGTGTTCAGCGAGCTCGGGTCAAAAAGCCGGCTGGGCACCACCCGCTTGCCGCGCGACAGGCCATGCTCGCTTAGGCTGCGGGCCAGCGGTGACTCGGCATTGATCGTCCCGAGCAGCATGTTGGCCAGGGATTCCGGTATCTCGAATTCCATGATTGTCTTTGCGTCTTTCGAAAAACAATCATAGGACGCCTGCTCTGAAATGCCCTTGACCGCAGTCAAGGCCGACCACGATCAAAGGCCTTAAAGCTGTGAACCCAGCAGCAGTGCCAGCCGCTCCATGACTTTTTCCTTGAGCGGGCGGGCCTCCCACTGCGCGTAGGTGATGCGGCGTGAGCGCTTGAGGTCGTCTTCAAACACCTGCGTCTGGCGCTCGGCAAAAGCCGTGTCGAAGACGTTGAGGTTGGCCTCGTCGTTCAGGCGGAAGGAGCGGTTGTCGAAGTTGGTCGAGCCGACCGAGACCAGCAGCTTGTCGACCACCATGGCCTTGACGTGGTACATGCTGGGCTGGTATTCATGAATCTCGGCCCCCGCCTTCAGCGGCGGCCCCCAGCTGCCGCGTGAGGCGGCGCGCACCGTGTTGGTGTCGATGATTTCGCCCGGCGTGATGATGCGTAACTTGACACCCCGCTTGAGCGCTTCTGTCATGGCCTTGGTGGTCAACGCATCGGGCACAAAGTAGGCGCTGGAGAGGTCGATGCTGCGCGCTGCTGCGGTGATGGAGAGCAGGTACATCAGCTGCATGCTTTCGCTGCCGCCCGATGGCGAGCTGGAAAACACCTGCGCCCGGCTGCTGCCCGCCGGTGTCAGTGCCGGGAAGTAGGCCTCGCCATGCATCACGCGGCCCGTCACCTTGAGCCAGTTGTCCATGAACACCGCCTGCATCTGCGCCACCGCCGGGCCCTCGATGCTGAAGTGCGAGTCACGCCAATGCTCGGCGTCCTGCCCGTTGCCGGTCCACTGCGGTGCAATGCCGACGCCGCCGGTAAAACCGGTGCGACCATCCACCACCAGCAGCTTGCGGTGGGTGCGGTTGTTCATGCGGCCCCAGTTGTACCAGTGGGGTTTGTGAAACTTGCGTATCTCGACGCCCGCTGCCTCCATTTTTTCAAGAAAGGTGTCGTCAATCTTGGCGCTGCCGACCCAGTCCAGCAGCACGTGCACCTTGACGCCGGCTTGCGCCCGCTCGGTCAGTGCGTCGGCAAACTCCCGGCCAATGTCGCCTGACCAGTAGATGTAGGTTTCAAACGTGATGCTGCGTTGGGCCCCGCGAATCGCAGCCAGCATGGCCGGAAAGATCTGATCGCCATTGAGCAGCTCCTGCGCGCGATTTCCATCCACCACCGCCGGCCCCAGTAAGGAGCCCATGGCCCGCAGGTATTGCGGGTCGTCGGTGTTGTACAGGCGGGGGAGTTCGCGGTCGACGTTTTTCTCGCCGGTGGTGAAGTTGGCGGCCAGCAGCACAAGGGCCAGCGTGACGAAAAAAGTGATGAGAATGGTCATGACTAGGCGCTTTTTCTTGATCATTGTGGTGGTGCCCATGCCCTGCGGTTGGAGGAAAGACGGCTGCGCCAACGCGCAATGCATGGCAATTTAAAACGTGTGGGCGTCAGCCACTGCGGGAAGGCGTCGCTTTGCCAAGTAGGCGGGCGGCTTGTTCTGCGCGGCGACAATAGGGCCATGGCGACCATGCAACTTCAAGATATTCTTTTCTCCCAGGGGTTTGGCACCCGGCGTGTCTGTGCGGGCCTGATTCAGCAGGGTTTTGTGGCGGTAGCCCATGTCCCGTTTGAGGATCCTGCTATGGAATTTGTAGTAGAAGGACTGCAGTTCACAGTCCAGGGGGTGGACTGGGCCTACCACGCCAAGGCCTATTTGATGCTGCATAAGCCGGCCGGGTACGAATGTTCGCAAAAACCCAGCACCTACCCAAGCATCTACACCTTGCTGCCGGCGCCCATTCGCCAGCGCGGCGGCGGGGCGGCGGCCGGCGTGCAGGCGGTCGGGCGGCTGGATCAGGACACCACCGGGTTGCTGCTGCTGTCGGACGACGGCAAGTTCATCCACCGCATGAGCTCGCCCAAGCACCATGTGCCCAAGGTGTATGAGGTGCGGGCCAAACACCCGGTGGACGACAAACAGGTTGCCAAACTGCTGGCCGGCGTGGTGCTGGACGACGATCCGAAGCCGGTGCGCGCCGCTGCCTGCGAAAAAACCGGCGAGCAGACCCTGAGCCTGACCCTGACCGAAGGCAAATACCACCAGGTCAAGCGCATGATCGCCGCCGTTGGCAATCGCGTTGAAGAGGTCGGCGGCCTGTACCGCGCGCGTATCGGCTCGCTGGACCTGCCGGCCGACCTGTTGCCGGGGCAGTGGCGCTGGCTGACAGCGCAGGACCTGGCCGCGATTTCCGCTTGAATCCGCGCGTTTTCGGCATCAAAAATGCCTCCAGCCCATGTCCGATGGGCGTGAATAGCTATTGATTTGCTAGCGGCATGACGTTAACGCAGTGGCAGCAGGAAGGCCGCCACCGCCTCCAGGGTCTGCTCGGGCTGGTCGCGCTGCGGTGAATGGCCGCATTCACCCAGCCGCAACTGCACCGTCTGCGGCGCCGCCAGCGCCAGTTCGTCGAGCTGAGCCATCGTCCCGTATTCATCATTCAGGCCCTGGATCGCCAGCAGCGGCGCGCTGATGCGGGCGCTGTCCGGCCGGATGTCGAAGCTGCGAAAGCCGGGCGAGAGCCAGACATCGTTCCATTGCCAGAAGGCGCCGTCCACGTCGGCGTGGTGGCGGGCCAGCTTGTCCCGCAGCCCGCCTGCTTCAAATGCGCCCGTGGCCTGGGCGATCGCCTGCACAGCGATGTCCTCGACCATCAGGTGCGGCGCCATCACGATGGCAGCAGTGACCGGATGCCGCGACGCATGGAGCAGGGCGATGCTGGCACCGTCGGAATGACCCAGCAACACCGGCCTGGCGATGCCCAGCGCATCCAGCAGCGCCGGCAGCACCTCGCCCGCCTCCCGGTGCATGTAGTCCGGCGCGAGCCGGCCGCTGCCGCGCACATCCGGCACCGCGTCCGACTGGCCGTATCCGCGCCGTGAATAGACGATCCCGGCCCGGCCGGTGGCTTCGCACACCCGCTGGGGCCAACTGCTGCCGCGCTGGGTCCACAGGCTGACCGAGCCCAGGCCTTCGTGCAGGAAAACCAGCGGGGCTTTGTCGGCCGGCCCGGCAATCTGCTGCAGCTCCAGCCGCGTGCCTTGAATAGCTACAAATTTCATCGTCTCATCGTAAAGGATGTAAGCGGCCCGCCGCCCTGGCGCGTTAGGGAAGGCCCGCCCGTTACACTTGCGCGTCATCTGAAGAAAGCCGTTTGTGATCCTGCCCTTCCGTTTGTTTGCCGCGGCGCTGTGTTGTCTGGCGGTCGCTGTTGCACTGCCTGCCCTGGCCCAGTCCGCCCCGGTGTTCGTACTCAACTCTCTGGATGCCAGTGTCAGTGTCATCAACCCGCTGACCTGGACCGAAACCAAACGCATCGCGACCGGCAAGGAGCCGCACCATCTGTACCTCACGCCGGACGAAAAATCGGTGATTGTGGCCAATGCGCTGTCCGATACCCTGACCTTCATCGACCCCAAATCGGCCGAGGTCCAGCGCGTGATCCCCGGCATCCTGGACCCCTACCATCTGCGCTTCTCGCCGGACATGAAGTGGTTTGTCACGGCCGCCAACCGCCTGAACCACATCGACATCTACCGCTGGGACGGCAGCAACATCACCCTGGTCAAACGGGTGGCGACCGGCAAGACACCCAGCCATTTGTGGATAGACAGCAAAAGCACCACGGTGTACTCGACCATGCAGGACAGCGACGAGCTGATTGCGCTCGACTTGGCAACCCAGACCATCAAGTGGCGCACCGCCACCGGCTCCATTCCGGCCGATCTGTATGGCAGTGCCGACGACAAGCTGATCCTGATCGGCCTGACTGGCAGTGACACGGTCGAGGTGTTTGATGTGAGCGGCAAGCTGCCGCTGCGCACACGGGTGATCAAGACCGGCGCTGGCGCGCACGCCTTTCGCGCGCTCGGTGACGGCCGCCACGTGCTGGTCAGCAACCGCGTGGCCAACAGCATCAGCAAGATTGACCTGCAGACCCTGGCGGTGGTGGACAACTACCCGGCGCCTGGCGGGCCGGACTGTATCGAAGTCTCGCGCGACGGCAAGCTGATTTATGTCACCTCGCGCTGGGCGCGCAAACTCACGGTGATCGACATGGCCAGCCGCAAGGTGGTGCGCCAGGTCAATGTTGGAAAGAGTCCCCATGGTGTCTGGACCCTCGACCACGCCCCGAGGCAGTGAGCCCCCACGGTGGATGTGGCCCACACGGTCGCTCGCTGCGCGTAGCTCGCTAGGCCCCGGCTTGAACTTTGATCCGTTGCGGGCACTGCTTGCTATTATCTTGATAGCTGTCAGCGCACATCCGGTATGGGCTGAGGACTGTTTTGATATGCAAGGCAAGCCCGGCAAGGCGGTTTACCTGACGCTGGACACCGGCCACATGGGCGTGGCGCCCCTGATGGCGGACATCCTCCACAAGCACAAGGTCAAGGTCACCTTTTTCGGCGCCAATGAACGCACCCAGACCGGCGATGGCAGCCTGGGCAAGGACTGGGCGCCCTGGTGGAAGGCGCGCGCGGCCGAAGGCCATGAATTCGCCTCGCACACCTTCGACCACACCTACTGGCGCGCTGACGTGGCAACCGACCAGTTTCGGGTGCGCCCCTCGGCCGGGCCGCTGGAGGGCAGGGAGTCGGTCTGGACCGCGCCCCAGTACTGCGACGAAATCGCCAAAGCCGGCAGCCGGCTCGAAGAGATCACCGGCAAAAAGCCGCTGCCGCTGTTCCGCGCGCCAGGTGGCAAAACCTCGCCCAGGCTGCTGGCCGCCGCCAAGGCCTGCGGTTACGAGCATGTGGGCTGGTCGCCAGCCGGTTTCCTCGGCGATGAGCTGGCCAGCGAGACCCATTCCAACGACCAGTTACTGAAAAAAGCGCTGCGCGATATCCGCTCCGGCGACATCCTGCTGGCGCACCTGGGCATCTGGTCGCGCAAGGACCCGTGGGCGCCGGCCGTGCTGGAGCCGCTGATCACCGGTCTCAAGGAGCGTGGATTCTGCTTTGCGACCCTGCGCGAACACCCCCGCTACAAAGCCTGGATTGAGCAGCCTGCGCGCCAGTCGCCGGCCCGGACGGCAAAATAAGCGGTATGGACAGTCTCGAAGTCTGGTTTTCGACCGTGCAGCAATGGCTGTTCGAGAGCGCCGTGCAGCCCGCGATGTTTGCGCTGGGTCTGGGCAACCTGCTGGAAACCGGCTATGAAGCCACCGCCTGGTTCATGGTTGGCGTGATCCAGATCCTGATTTTGCTGGCCGTGGTTGGCCCGCTGCAGCGCTGGCGCCCGGTCGAGCCGGTGACGGACCGCGCGACGATTCGCACCGACATCGTCTACACCCTGATCCACCGCCTCGGCCTGTTCCGCATTGCGCTGTTTTTCACGCTGGAGCCCTGGTTTGACGCGTTGTTTGGCATGGCGCGCACGGCCGGTTTTGGCACCTTCCACCTGGACCAGATCTGGCCGGGCGTGACGGACAACGCACTCGTCAGCTTGCTGATTTACCTGGTGGTCTTCGACTTCATTGCCTACTGGACACACCGGGGCCAGCACCAGATCGAGGGGTGGTGGCGCCTGCATTCACTGCACCATGCGCAGCGGCAAATGACCATGTGGAGCGACAACCGCAACCACCTGCTCGACGACGTCATCGTGGACGTGATCGTGGTGCTGGTGGCGCAACTGATTGGTGTGGCACCAGGCCAGTTCATCGCCATCGTGGCGCTGACCCAGCTCAGCGAAAGTTTTCAGCACGCCAACCTGCGCCTCTGGTTCGGCCGCATTGGTGAGCGTCTGTGGGTCAGCCCGCGGTTCCACCGGCTGCACCACAGCATCGGCCTCGGGCATGAAACGCCCGTCAAGGCAAAACAATTTTCCGACGGGCCGCCCCAAGGAAACGAGCCCCGCCCCTCCGAAAAAGGGGGCAGTGAAGCACACGAAGTGGCGAACGTGGGGGCCGTCAAGCTCGGGGGATACAACTTTGGCGTGTTGCTGCCCTGGTGGGACGTGCTGTTCGGCACAGCCAACTTCGAGCAGCGCTACGACCCCACCGGCATCCGCGACCAGGTCGAGCAGTCGCGCGACTACGGCCGCGGCTTCTGGTCGCAGCAGTGGCTGGGGCTCAAACGCCTCGTCGGCAAAGCCTGAACGGCCGCCACGGCGGCGGGTTATCCTCCACCCATGAGCAAACTCCTGGACTCTTTCTGGCGCGCGGTGGCGTACTGCCTGCACCCGCGGGTGATCGCGTTGTCGGTGCTGCCGCTGGTCATCATGGTGCTGCTGTCGCTGGGCCTGGGCTACTTCTTCTGGGACGATGCGCTGGCCGCTGTGCGCGTCAGTCTCGAAAGCTGGGAGCTGCTGGGCACCATGGCGCGCTGGCTTGAAGGCCTGGGCCTGGGCAACCTGCGGGTGGTGCTGGCGCCGACAATTTTGCTGTTTCTGAGCATCCCGGTGATCGTCATCGTGGCGCTGCTGTTTGTCGCGATCCTGATGACACCTGCCATGGTGGCCTTGGTGGCCGAGCGGCGCTTCCCTGGAATGGAGCGTAAAAAGGGCGGCTCGCTGCTGGCCAGCCTGTTCTGGTCGCTGGGCTCGACCGTGCTGGCCGCCGTCGCACTGATCATTTCCATCCCGCTGTGGCTGATCCCGCCGTTGATATTGATCCTGCCGCCGCTGATCTGGGGCTGGCTGACCTACCGCGTGATGTCCTACGACGCACTGGTGGACCACGCCAGCGCCGAAGAGCGCCGCGAAATTTTCCGTCGCCACCGCGGTAGCCTGCTGGGCATTGGCGTGCTCAGTGGTTATCTGGGCGCGGCGCCCAGCCTGCTCTGGGCGTCGGGCGCGATGTTCATCGCCATGGCGCCGCTGCTGGTGCCGGTGGCGATCTGGCTGTACACGCTGGTGTTTGCCTTTTCATCGCTCTGGTTCGCCCATTACTGTCTGGCGGCGCTGGAGCAACTTCGCAAGCAAAACAATGCTCTAGCCCCTGACCCGCTTGCGCAAGTTGCTATTGAATCAATAGCAAACGAGGCGCTGCCGGCCCCCGCAGCCGGTGCCGCAGCGCCCACCTTTGGCGCCCCTGGACAGCAACCCTGATTTTTTTTCTTACTTTTTCCCTGAATTCACCATGAGTATCTCTTTCGGCCTGGTCATCGTCGGTGACGAAATTCTCTCGGGCAAACGCGCGGACAAACACCTGCCCAAAGTGATTGAACTGCTGGGTGCGCGGGGTCTGCAGCTCGCGTATGCCGACTACGTGGGTGACGACCCGGCACGCATCACCGCTGTGCTGGCGCGTGCCTTTGCCGCCGCGCGTGACTCGGGCGACGTGGTGTTTTCCTGCGGTGGCATAGGCGCCACACCGGACGACCACACGCGCCAGTGCGCCGCCGCCGCCCTGGACGTGGACCTGGCGCTGCACCCCGAGGCCGAACGCCTGATCCGCGAGCGTATGCAGGACCTTGCCAAAGAGCAGGGCGTGGCTTACGAGCCGGACCGCCACGACAACATTCACCGCCTGAACATGGGCGTGTTCCCGGTCGGCGCCGCGATCATCCCGAACCCCTACAACAAGATTCCCGGTTTCAGGGTCGAGGCCGGCGTAGGCGCCGTTCATTTCGTTCCGGGTTTTCCGGTCATGGCCTGGCCGATGGTGGAGTGGGTGCTCGACACGCACTACGCCCATTTGCACCAAAAATCAGCTTACACGGAGAAGTCAGTGATCGTCATGGGCGCCATGGAGGCGGCTCTGACGCCGTTGATGCTCGCGATTGAAGCAGGCCACAGCGGTATCAAGGTGTTCAGCCTGCCCAGCGTCGATCACCCCGAATACGGCCGCCACATCGAACTGGGCGTGAAGGGTGCGCCGGCTGCGGTCAACGCGGCTTTCCCGGCACTGTTGGCCGGTTTGCACAGTTTCAACGCCAAATTGGGCCCAGAATTGGTGCGTTGAAGTGTTGCACCATTTAAGTGCATTTGAGGATGCACAAAATTGGTGCCCTAAAAATCAAGCAATATTTCGAGCCGTGAGCCGGATGCCCTGCTTATCGGCGGCAAGTTGACGGCACAATCACAGGCTTGGCAGAAAAAAGCGCCATCGGTGGTGGCATAAAACGTGCATCCACCCGAGCCGAAAGTATTTTTAACAACCATCCAGCAACAGGAGATTCTGATGGCAAAGACCGTCGCAGACGTCATGAAAATGGTCAAGGAAAACGAAGTCAAGTTTGTTGACTTCCGTTTCACCGACACCCGGGGCAAAGAGCAGCACGTGACCGTGCCGGTGTCCCATTTTGACGAAGACAAATTCACCTCGGGCCACGCCTTTGACGGCTCCTCCGTGGCTGGCTGGAAGGGCATTGAAGCCTCCGACATGCAGCTGATGCCTGACCCGAAAACGGCCAACATCGACCCCTTCTTCGAAGAAACCACGCTGTTCATGAGCTGCGACGTGCTCGAGCCCGCCGACGGCAAGGCCTACGACCGCGACCCGCGCTCCATCGCACAGCGCGCCGAGGCTTACCTCAAGGCCTCCGGCCTGGGCGACACCGCCTACTTCGGTCCCGAGCCAGAATTTTTCATCTTCGACGACGTGCGCTGGAACACCGACATGTCGGGCACCTTCTTCAAGATCGAAGAATACGAAGCGCCCTGGAATTCGGGCGCCAAGCTCGAAGGCGGCAACCGCGGCCACCGTCCGACCGTCAAGGGCGGCTACTTCCCGGTGCCTCCGGTCGACAGCACGCAGGACATGCGCGCCGAGATGTCCCTGATCCTCGAATCGCTGGGCATTCCGGTCGAAGTGTTCCACCACGAAGTGGCCGGCGCCGGCCAGAACGAAATCGGTACCAAGTTCAGCACGCTGGTCCAGCGCGCCGACTGGACGCAGATCCTCAAGTACGTGGTGCAGAACGTGGCCAATGCCTATGGCAAGACCGCCACCTTCATGCCCAAGCCCATCGTTGGTGACAACGGCTCCGGCATGCATGTGCACCAGTCCATCTGGAAAGACGGCAAAAACCTGTTTGCCGGCGACGGTTATGCCGGCCTGTCGGATTTCGCGCTGTACTACATCGGCGGCATCATCAAACACGCCCGCGCGCTGAACGCCATCACCAACCCCGGCACCAACAGCTACAAGCGCCTGGTGCCTGGTTACGAAGCACCGGTCAAGCTGGCGTACTCGGCCAAAAACCGCTCGGCGTCGATCCGCATTCCTTACGTCGCCAACCCCAAAGGCCGCCGTATCGAGGCACGTTTCCCCGATCCACTGATGAACCCTTACCTCGGCTTCTCGGCCCTGATGATGGCCGGTCTCGATGGCGTGGAAAACAAGATCCACCCTGGCGAAGCCGCCACCAAGGACCTGTACCATCTGCCGCCCGAAGAAGACGCACTGGTGCCAACCGTGTGCCACAGCCTGGACCAGGCGCTGGACTGCCTCGACGTGGGCCGCAGCTTCCTGACCAAGGGCGGTGTGTTCACCGACAGCATGATCGACGCCTACATCGAACTGAAAATGGGTGAAGTGACGCGCCTGCGCCAGGCCACACACCCGATCGAGTTCGACATGTATTACTCACTGTAATTTTTTACAGTCTGTGGTCAAAAAAGGACGGCGAAAGCCGTCCTTTTTTACTTCCCCGCAGGGTTATCACTTGCAGGGTTTTGCTTTTCTTACCCTTTGCAGGATACTGACAGACCGTCCAAGCCTTAACAGGCACTTGGGGTTACGTATGAAACCTGCAGTACTTCTTTCAACTTTTCTTGTTCTCGCTGGCAGCGTGGTTGCCGCTTCCGCGCAGGAGCGCATTTACCGCTGCGCCGGAAAAGGCGGCGCCACGCCCGAGTACATCAACAACGCCAGGGATGCGCAGGCGCGCGGCTGCAAACAGATCGATGGTGGCAACGTCACGGTGGTGCAGAGTGCGCCGGTGAGCCGTCCGGCGGCCGTGCGTGTGGCCGGTGCCGTGCAGGCTGCGCCGGTGTCTGGCAGCAGCGAGCAACGTGCACGCGACAGCGACACACGCGCCATTCTCGAATCCGAACTCAAAAAAGCCGAGATCAAGCTGGCCGAGCAGCAAAAAGAGTTCAACAATGGCGAGCCCGAAAAGCAGGGCATTGAAGGCCGCAACTACCAGCGTTACCTTGATCGCGTGGCTGAGATGAAGGAAAGCATCGCACGCCACGAAAGCGACATAGCCGGCCTGAAACGCGAAATCGGCCGCCTGCCGGCCCCGACGGCCCGCCAGTAAGCTTCTGCGTCAAAATAGGACGCTTGAAAAAACCCAATTTCTTCCCCGCCACCGCCAAAGCTGTGGCCTCTTCACGCTTCCAGTCCTTTGACTTGCTGGCAACGCTGGTGGCTGTCGTGCGAACCAACGGTGTGGTGGTGTTTGCCAATGCGGCGCTTGAAGACGCGCTGGGCACCTCGCGGCGAACCATTGAGGGCTCACTGTTGCCGGATTGCTTCACCGAGCCGATGATTTTGCACAACGCGCTCGAAGGCGCGGGCAGCAACGAATTTGCGGCGCTGCGTTATGACGCCTGGCTCAAACCGATAAACCGCGAACCGATGCCAGTCCATGTGGTGGTGGCCCAGACCGACACCCCCGGCGAAGCGATTGTCGAACTGCTGCCGCTGGAGCAGCAGGCCAAGCAGGACCGCGAAGAGCGCCTGATCGATCAGGCGCAAGCCAACAAGGAGCTGATCCGCAACCTGGCGCACGAGATCAAGAACCCGCTGGGCGGCATTCGCGGCGCGGCGCAACTGCTGCAGATGGAAATCGAGTCGAAGGAGCTGACCGAATACACCCAGGTCATCATCCATGAAGCCGACCGGTTGCAGACCCTGGTGGACCGGCTGCTGGCGCCGCACCGCAGGCCACATCTGGTGGGCGACGTGAATATTCACGAGGTCTGCGAGCGGGTGCGTTCGCTGATCCTGGCCGAATTCCCCAAAGGCTTGCGTGTGTTGCGCGACTATGACATCTCGATTCCCGACTTTCGCGGCGACCGCGAGCAGCTGATCCAGGCGGTGCTCAACATCGCCCACAATGCCGCGCAGGCCCTTGCCGAGCGCATTGCGGCAGGTGACGCGCAGATCAGTTTCAGGAGCCGGATTGCGCGCCAGGTAACTTTCGGCAAGCAGCGGTATCGCTTGGCACTGGAATTGCATGTTATTGACAATGGACCGGGTGTTCCGGACTCCATCAAGGACCGCATCTTCTATCCCCTGATCTCAGGGCGCGAGGGTGGTTCCGGGCTGGGGCTGACGTTGGCGCAAACCTTTGTTCAGCAACACCACGGCTTGATCGAGTGCGAAAGTGTCCCCGGCCGCACGGATTTCAAGCTGCTGATACCGCTGCCTTGAAACCGGCACCTTCATTGATGGACAACCGGTAGAAGTACCGAAGGGATAAAAAAACATGAAACCGATCTGGATTGTTGACGATGACCAGTCCATCCGGTTTGTGCTGGAAAAGGCCTTGCTGCGCGAAGGCCTGCCGACCCGCAGCTTCATCAATCCGCGCGAGGTGCTGGCGGCGCTGGACATTGCCACCGATGACGATGGCCCGCAGGTGCTGGTCAGCGACATCCGGATGCCCGGCGGCTCCGGGCTGGACCTGTTGTCCACCGTCAAGGAAAAACACCCCGGCTTGCCCGTCATCATCATGACGGCGTTTTCCGACCTCGACAGTGCGGTTTCGGCCTTCCAGGGCGGCGCTTTTGAATACCTGCCCAAACCTTTTGATTTGACCAAGGCAGTCGAGTTGATCCGCCGCGCGGTTGAAGAAAGCCAGCGTGAGGAAGTGGCCGAAGAACGCATGGCCGCCACACCCGAGATGCTGGGCCAGGCACCGGCCATGCAGGACGTGTTCCGCGCCATCGGCCGGCTCAGTCAGAGCAATGTCACGGTGATGATCACCGGTGAGTCCGGCTCCGGCAAGGAACTGGTGGCGCGCGCGCTGCACAAACATTCGCCGCGCGCCAATGGCCCGTTTGTCGCCATCAACACCGCCGCCATTCCCAAGGACCTGCTGGAGTCCGAACTGTTCGGCCATGAACGCGGCGCCTTCACCGGCGCCCAGACCATGCGCCGCGGCCGCTTCGAGCAGGCCGATGGCGGCACCCTGTTTCTCGACGAGATCGGCGACATGCCGTTTGATTTGCAGACGCGTTTGTTGCGTGTACTGTCCGATGGCAATTTCTACCGTGTCGGCGGCCACAACGCGGTCAAGACCAATGTGCGCGTGATCGCCGCTACCCACCAGGATCTGGAGCAGCGTGTCAAGGAAGGCGGCTTCCGCGAGGACTTGTTCCACCGCCTCAACGTGATCCGCCTGCGCCTGCCGGCCTTGCGCGAACGGCGTGAAGACGTGTTCATGCTGACCCGCCATTTCCTGCAGCAAAGCGCCAAACAGCTCGGCGTGGTCGAGCCCAAACGGATTTCGGACGCCGCGCTGCAAAAACTCAGCACCTTCGGGTTTCCCGGCAATGTGCGCCAGTTGGAGAACATCTGCCACTGGCTGACCGTGATGGCGCCGGCCCAGGTCATTGAGGCCAAGGACCTCCCCCCCGAAGTGCTGGACGCCGCGCCCGAGCCGCTGCGTGCGCCCGCGCCGGTGCTGGTTGAAAGTGGCGCGGTGGTACGCCACGCGCCGGGACCGGCAGACGTCAGTGAGGCGACTGCGGTCGATACCGCACCTGCCGAGAAAATCTCGTTGGCGCCTGCCGACATGGGGCTGCCGCTGCAGGGAGGCACCTGGGAAACCGGGCTGGAGGCCGAGGCCATGGCCCTGCTGGCCACCGGCCGCAGCGATGTGTGGGACGTGTTGACCCGGCGCTTTGAGTCCAAACTGATCCAGACGGCACTGCTCAATACCCGTGGCCGCCGCATCGAAGCCGCGCAAAAGCTCGGTATTGGCCGCAACACCATCACCCGCAAGATTCAGGAACTGAATTTAGAGTGAAGGCCTTGATGTGGCCCGGTGACAACCGGGCCGCATCGGCTTCACTGCGCCGGCTGATTTAAAGTCCAGCCATGAGCCGTTTATCCCTGACCCGCGACAAGATCTACAAAACCGTGGCGCGCCAGCTCCACGGCCAGGTGCCGTGCTGGGTCTGTGGTGAACATGTGTTGCCGGCAGCTGCCACGCTGGAGCACATCCGGCCGCTGAGTGAAGGCGGCAACAGCCATGCAGAGAACCTGGCCATCAGCCACGAACTCTGCAACCATAGTCGCCATGCCAAAGTGGGCGGTCTCTGAGGGCTGGGACGATGCCTGTCATCCCGGACTCGATCCGGGATCCATCTGGGCACACCTCCGACGGCGGGTTAACGTGGCATGGATTGCGGGTCGAGCCCGCAATGACAACCCGACAACGCGGGCCTCGCCGCCTTGGTGCGCGGCCCGCAGTTGATGAATGAAATCGGCCGCCAGCCCATATGTGGCATGCGCCGGCAGCTACTTTATTTATAGCAAATCAAGGTGTGCAATGACCGGCACATGGTCGCTGGGCCGCTCGTTCTTGCGTGGCAGCTTGTCAATCACGCAACTTTGCACCTGCGCTTTGAGCCCGTCGCTGACCAGGATGTAGTCGATACGCAGGCCGCGGTTGCGGCGGAAGGCGAACTCGCGGTAATCCCACCACGAGTAACTCTTTTCGGGCTGATCGAACAGCCGGAAAGCATCGTGCAGACCCAGGCCCAGCAATGCCTTGAGGTGGTCGCGTTCCTCGGTGGTGTGGTGAATCGTCTCGCGCAGGCCTTCGGCATCGTAGGTGTCGCGGTCATCGGTCGTGATGTTGAAGTCGCCGACCAGCACCAGCTTCGGCTGCGCCGCCAACTCCTGGCCCAGCCAGTGGCGCAGGCCTTCGAGCCACTTCATCTTGTACTCGAATTTTTCGGTGCCAGGTGCCTGGCCGTTGACGAAATAACCATTGACCAGGCGCAGCTCGCCCTGCGGCGTGTCGAGTGTGGCGGCAATCACGCGCGACTGCTCGTCGCTGAAACCAACAATATTCTTGACGATGTTGCGCACCGGACTGCGGCTCAGAATGGCCACGCCGTTGTAGGTCTTCTGGCCGAAGATGGCGCTCTGGTACCCGGCGGCGTTGAGGGCCTCCAGCGGAAATTTGTCGTCGCTGAGCTTGAGTTCCTGCAAACACAAGGCATCGACCGGGTTGGCAGCCAGCCAGTCCAGCACCTGCGGCAGGCGCACGGCCAGGGAGTTGACGTTCCATGTCGCGATTTTCATGGACGCTCCAGCGTGACGAAACTGAAAGGCAGGCCCTTGGTCGAGACATGCGCAGTTCGCGCGGTTTCGCGCCAGGCCGGGCCCAGCGTGGGGGCGTGGGCATCGCCTTCAAAATCCTCAGCGATTTCTGTGACTTCGGCGTGCACCGCAAGGGGTTCAGCTTGCGCGTAAATTTGGGCACCGCCTATCACCCAGATCTCAAGCGCGGGCGCGGCTTGCTGCAGGGCGTCTTCCAGGCTGGCGGCGCGCTGCGCACCTTCGGCCTGCCAGTCGTCCTGCCGCGTGATCACGATGTTGGTGCGACCCGGCAGCGGGCGAAATTTAGGTGGTATTGAGTCCCAGGTCTTGCGGCCCATGATGACCGGGCAACCGCTCGTGAGCTGCTTGAAGTGCGCCAGGTCTTCCGGCAAATGCCAGGGCATGACGCCGTCCTTGCCGATGACGCCGTTGGCGGCGCGGGCGTAGATGAGGTTGATGCGTGATTTTTGGTGGAGCATGCTCATACGGTCGCCTCCCTGACCAAGTAGTTTTCGAATGGTAGAGGTGTCGGCTTCCAGCGGCCTTCGCGCGGTGTCGATCCCCGCTTTGCGGGGCCCCTCGCCAGTGCGCTCATACCGCTACAGGCGCCTTGATCGCCGCATGGTGCTGATAATCCACAAACTCGAAATCGTCGAATTCGTAGTCGAAGATGGACGCCGGCTTGCGCTTGATCTTCAGCGTCGGGTAGGGGTAGGGCGCGCGGCTCAGTTGCAGCGCAACCTGTTCGGCGTGGTTGCTGTAGATGTGGCAGTCGCCACCGGTCCAGATGAAGTCGCCGACGTCGAGCTCGCATTGCTGGGCCACCATGTGCGTGAGCAGCGCGTAACTCGCGATGTTGAAAGGCACGCCGAGGAAAATGTCCGCGCTGCGCTGGTAGAGCTGGCAACTGAGTTTGCCTTTGCCGCCCGGCTCCGTGGCGGGCGCCACATAGAACTGGAAAAAGGCATGGCAGGGCATCAGTGCCATCTTCGACAGGTCGGCGACGTTCCACGCGCTGACGATGATGCGGCGCGAATCCGGGTTGGTTTTCAGGGTCTTGATGACATCGGCGATCTGGTCGATGTGGCCGCCGTCCGGCGTCGGCCAGCTGCGCCACTGCACGCCATAGACCGGGCCGAGGTCGCCGTCCTCACGCGCCCATTCGTCCCAGATCGTGACGCCGCGCGCTTTCAGCCAGTTGTTGTCGCTGGAGCCCTGCAGAAACCACAGCAGCTCATGCACGATGGACTTGAGGTGGACCTTTTTGGTGGTCACCAGCGGAAAGCCTTCATTGAGATCGAAACGCATCTGATAGCCGAACACACTTTTGGTGCCGGTGCCGGTGCGGTCGGCCTTGAACACGCCGTCCGTGTCCACATGGCGCATGAATTCTTCGTACTGGGAGCGGATGGGGTGAGACGGCACTTCAATAAGCTCCAAACAGGCAGTCCATGGCTGCAACAATGTGCTCGCGCTGATCCTGCAGGCCCGCAACGCGCTTCTTCAATTCCCGCGCCGGAAAGGCGGCGAGTGCGGCGGTGTCCAGTACCACCGTTTTTCCGTCGACCTCAAAGGCCGGATTCAAATCACGCATGGGGTGCGGGTAATTCGCTGCAGAACGCATGGGGATGACCACTCGCGAATCCAGGCTGTTGATGTAATCGTTCTGGACATCCAGCAGAAATGGCGTGATCTTGCGCTGCGTGGCATCGGGATGCGCATAAACGTCGTAACGCGCCATGGTCAGAAGGTCCGGTATTTGGCCAGCGGCAGGCCTTCGCTGGCGATGCGTGCGTTGTAGGCCGCGACAGCTTCCCGATTTTCCTCGTTCCATCGTTCCCAGTAGCGGCGCCGCACCTCGGCGGCCAGCAGCGTGTCAACGGTCTGGGAAACATTCATGCCCATCTCGCGCGCCATTTCCAGCACCTTGGCATTGAGTGACAGGTTCGTGGCTTTTTTGGGTGCGTTTTCAAACTTCAGCACGGCGAGTTCCCATGAGTCATGCGCATATTATATGCGCAGAACACGCCCCGGATTCATCAGGTTCAGCGGGTCCAGCCCCTGCTTGATGGCGCGCATCATGCCCAGCGCCACCGGCGATTTGTGTTTGGGCAGGGAGTCGACTTTCAGGCTGCCGACCCCGTGTTCGGCCGAGATGGAGCCCCGGTAACGATCCACCACGTCATAGACCAGCGCATTCATCGGTGCCTCCTGCTCGTTGAGGAAACGCGCCTGATCTTCGTTCTCCGGCGCCTGCACGTTGTAGTGCAGGTTGCCGTCGCCGAGGTGGCCGTACACCACCAGGCGCGCACCGGGGAAGCGCGTCAGCAACAGGGCATTGGTCTCGGCCACAAATTCGGGAATGCGCGAGACATTGATCGAGATGTCGTGTTTGATGTTCAGGCCCTCTTCGGCCTGCGCCAGCGGAATGCTTTCGCGGATGTGCCACAGCGCATGCGCCTGCGCCATGCTTTCAGCCACCACTGCGTCGCTGACACAGCCGGCTTCCATCGCGGCTTCGAGCAGGCGCTCGAAACACGCGCGTGCATGTTCTTCTGATTCGTTGTCCGAGTTCTCAAGGACCACACACCACGCGGATTCCTTCCAGAACGGCACACGCTGCTGTGGGAAATGTTTGGCCACCAGACTCAGCGGAAACTGGCCCATCACTTCGAAACCGGTCAGGCCCGAGCCCAGGTGTTCATGCGCCAGGCCCAGCAGTTGCACCGCGGCTTCCAGCGAATGCACCGCGGCAAAGGCGGTGAGCTGACTTTTGGGCAAGGGGTAGAGTTTCATGGTTGCGGCAGTGATCACGCCCAGCGTGCCTTCGCTGCCGATGAAGAGGTGGCGCAGGTCGTAGCCGGTGTTGTCCTTGCGCAGGCCCATGAGGCCGTCCCAGATCTCGCCCTGCGCATTCACGACCTCCAGCCCGAGACAGAGTTCGCGCGTGTTGCCGTAACGCACGACCTGGGTTCCGCCGGCATTGGTGCCGAGGTTGCCGCCTATGGTGCAACTGCCCTCCGAAGCCAGACTCAGCGGGAACAGGAAGCCGGCTTTCTCACAGGCTTCCTGCAGGTTTTGCAGCACGCAGCCGGCATCGACGGTGATGGTCAGGTTGCCAGCGTCCAGCGTGCGCACCTTGTTCATGCGGGTCAGGCTCAGCACGACCTGGGTTCCGCTGGCGTCCGGTGTTGACCCGACCACCATGCCGGTGTTGCCACCCTGCGGCACCATGCTCACGCGCGCGGCGGCGCAGGCCTTCACGACGGCGGCGACTTCGGCGGTGGAGCCGGGGCGCACCACGGCCAGCGCCTTGCCGGTCTCGCGCCGGCGCCAGTCCTGCACCCAGGCGGTCAGGTCACCCTCGGTGAGGACGTTGGCGGCGCCGACGATCTGGCGCAGGGATTCAAGCAGTTCGTTGTTTGTGCTCACGGTGTTTGGGCTTCCGGTTGAAGAGGGGACTGGGCTTTTGCGGTTTTCAGGCGGATGCGCACATGCAGGGCGCAGGCGGTGAACAGCAGCAGGCATAAGGCAACCTCGATCATCGCCAGGTAGTTGCCGGGCGGCTTGTCGCTCCAGGCGCGCACCGCGCCTTCGGTGAAGTAGAGCCAGACCATCAGACTCAGCCAGCGGTAGGTGTACATGCGGTTTTTCAGCAGACCGGCCAGCGGGATACAGAGCGGCAGCACCTTCAGAGCCAATAACGAGCCACCTGGTCGGATCGGCGCCAGCCACATCTCCCAGGCCAGGCCCAGCGCGATCAGGCCGCCGAGGCTGCCCAGGGCCAGCCAGCGCGTGGCGTCGATTTGCGAGGTTTTGTTCATGGGGAGGGGGGATCTATAACGCGGGGTCGATGGCATGATACCGGGGATGACATTCCAGCAGTCCCTGCAGCAGTTTTTGACGGAGCTCTCGCACTTTCCCTGGCGCGACACCGCCTTCACCCTGCGCCAGCGTTTTCGGGAAGACCACATGGGTCTGACGGCCAGCAGCCTGACCTTCACCACCAGCATTGCGCTGGTGCCGTTTTTCACGGTGGCACTGGCGATTTTTACCGCGTTCCCGATGTTCTCCAAGCTGCAGGGTGCGCTGCAGGTCTGGCTGGTCAACAGCCTGATCCCGGACAACATCTCGCGCCAGGTACTCGGTTACCTGACGCAGTTCGCAGGGCAGGCCAACAAGCTGGGTGTGGCTGGCCTGGCGGTGCTGCTGGGTACGGCGATTGCGCTGATCCTGACCATAGACCGCACGCTCAACGGCATCTGGCGCGTGAAAAAACCGCGGCCGCTGGCGCAGCGCGTGCTGATTTACTGGGCTGCGATCACCCTGGGTCCGCTGGTGCTGGGCGCCAGCCTGGCGGTCACCTCTTATGTGATCTCGGGCTCGCGTGGTGTCGTCAGCGCCATGCCGGGCGGGCTGCGCGTGTTGCTGGACATCCTGCAGTTTTTCCTGCTGGCAGGCGGCATGGCAGCGCTGTACCGCTACGTGCCCAACACCTTTGTGCGCTGGTCGCATGCCTGGGTAGGCGGGCTGTTTGTGGCGGCGGGTATTGAACTGGCCAAAAAACTGCTGAGCCTCTACCTGAGCAGCGTGCCCACTTATTCGCTCGTCTACGGCGCCTTTGCCACCTTACCGATATTGCTGGTCTGGATTTATGTGGCCTGGGTCATCGTGCTGCTGGGTGCGGTGATTGCAGCGTATCTGCCCAGCCTGTTGGCTGGCGTCGCGCGGCGTGGCAGTGCGCACGGCTGGCAGTTTCAGCTCGCGGTGGAGCTGTTGCAGCAACTTCATCAGGCGCGCAGCACGCCGCGTATCGGGCTGGAAGCATCCGAGCTGGCGAAGGCGCTACAGGTCGATGTGTTGCAGTTGGAGCCTGTGCTGGAAACCTTGATGTCGCTGGACTGGATCGGCCAGTTGACCGACCCCGAGGACGAGAAGGAGGCGCGTTACCTGTTGCTGGCCGACCCGGATGCGACCGAGCTGGCGCCGCTGATGGCGCAGTTGCTGCTCAGCCGTGACCCGTCCATGAAAAATTTATGGGAAAACGGCCGTTTCCCCATGTTGCGCCTGCGTGACGTGTTATGAAATTGATAGCGGGTGGAGTGTCATCCCGGACGTGATCCGGGATCCATGGCCGTGAACAACGGTTGCTGTGAATGCGGCATGGATTGCGGGTCTGGCCCGCAATGGCACGGCTAAAGGCCGCTTGACTTGCCGGCTTGTTTAGCCGCCTCATAACGCGCCTTGTTTCCCGCGTTCGGCGGGTACAGCCCCGGCAGCGAGGCACCACCTTCCACTTCGGCCATGATCCAGGCCTCCAGACGCTCCTGCTCTGGGGCCAGCGTCAGCATCTCCTCCAGCAGCGCAGCCGGGATCAGCACCGCACCGTCGTCGTCGATCACCACCACGTCGCCCGGAAACACCGCGACGCCGCCGCAGGCAATCGGCTGCTGCCAGGCGACAAAGGTCAGGCCCGCCACCGAGGGCGGTGCAGCCGCGCCATTGCACCAGACCGGCAGGCCGGTGCCCAGAACACCGGCCTGGTCGCGCACCACGCCGTCGCTCACCAGTGCGGTCACGCCCCGTTTGCCCATGCGTGCGCAGAGGATGTCGCCGAAGATGCCGGCGTCGGTGACCCCCATGGCATCGACCACTGCAATGCAGCCGGCCGGCATGTCCTCGATCGCAGCGCGTGTGGAAATTGGCGAGGACCAGGACTCTGGCGTGGCGAGGTCTTCGCGCGCCGGGACAAAACGCAGTGTGAAGGCACGCCCCACCAGGCGCGGCTGGCCGGGGCGCAGGGGCCGCGCGCCGCGCAACCAGACATTGCGCAGGCCTTTTTTCAGCAGCAGTGTGGTCAACGTGGCCGTGGTGATGCCCGAAAGAATCTCCACCGCCCGCGCGTCAAGAGACATGTTGATGGCGTTATCGGTCATCAGATTTTCACCTTGCCGGCCCAGATGTCCTTGTACATGACCCAGTCGCCCATGAAGCTGTAAAGCGGGCGTTTGAAGGAGGCTGGTTTGTTTTTCTCGAACACGAAATGGCCGACCCAGGCAAAACCGTAGCCGCAGAGCAGGCCCGCCAGCAGCCACCACGGGTTGCGGGAGCTTATTGCTGCCGCCAGGCACAGCAGCGACGACGTAGAGCCTGCGAAGTGCAGGCGGCGGCAGGTGCGGTCGCTGTGTTCGGTCAGATAGAAAGGATAAAACTCGGCAAAACTCTTGAAGGCTTTGGCGTCGGTAGCAGCGCTTGGCGCTGCGGGGCTGGCTGTGTTCATGGCTTGTCTCCGGATGATTCACCATGATAGCCACAGCGGCTCCCCGGCATCAAGCAATTAAAAACGGCGCCTTCAGAAAGCCCCGGAAGCGTGCCCGGCCGCCACGCGTGGGCGCGGCGCTCAGCACATAGTTGGGAAAGCGCTGCAGAAAACGCCCGACAGCAATCCGGCCTTCCAGCCGCGCCAGGCTAAGCCCGGCGCACTGGTGGATGCCGAAGCCGAAAGCCAGGTGGCGGTTGTTCTCGCGCGCCAGGTCCAGTTGTTCGGGTTGGTTGAACTGAGCCGGGTCGCGGTTCGCAGCGCCTATACACAAGGTCAGCAACGTGCCTTCCGGCAGGTCCAGCCCACCGACCGTGCAGGCCTTCACCGCACGACGGTTGCTGAGCTGGTTGGACGACTCGAAACGCAGGAATTCGTCGATTTCAAAAGTCAAATCGGCCTCCAGCCCATGTCCATTCTGGCCCAACAGCTCCACTTTTGATAGCAATTCGGCCTTGGCATCCGGCCACTCCTGCAGTGCCACCAGCGCATTGCCGATCAGGTTGGTGGTGGTTTCATGGCCAGCGTTGAGGATGAAGACGCAGTTTTGCAGCAGCTCGGTCTCGCTGAGGCCTTGTCCCGCATCCTCGCCCTGGATCAATCGTGTCAGCACGTCGTGTTCCGGGTCGCCCGGATGTTGGCGGCGTTCGGTCACCAGCGTTTTGAGGTAGGTCGTGAATTCAGTGACGCTGCGGTTGCCCAGCGCTTCCTGTTCGGGTGTGAGTTTGGGCTCCAGCGCGCCCAAAATGGCCAGCGACCAGTCGCGCAGCGGGCCTCGCTCGGTGTGTGGCACGCCCAGCAGGTTGCCGATGATTTCGACCGGGATGGCTGAGGCAAAGTCCTCAATCAGGTCGCCGCCGCCTTTGGTCTCCATCGCGTCGAGCAGGCCGTCCACCAGCGTGATCAGGCCGGGTTCCATGTCGGCGATCGCACGGCGCGTGAGTGCGCCCATGATGAGCTTGCGCACGCGGGTGTGCAGTGGCGGGTCGTTAAACACCAGGCTGGTGGTGTGATGCGCCAAGAGCGGCGAGCCGGCCCCGTACTTGGGGGTGAACTCCACCTTCTTGTCCGAGCTGAAGGTCAGCGCATCGCGGTACACCGCCACGATGTCGGCGTAACGCGTCAGGAAGTACGAGCCATCGGGCATGCACCGCACCGGTTCATGCTCACGCAGCCAGGCGTACACCGGGTAGGGGTTGGCATAAAAGTCGGCGGGCAGGGCGCGCAGGTCGAGGCTGGCGGCGATCTCGCGCGCGCGCGCTGTCGACATGGGCGGCGTGGTCACAAAAGCTGAAGCATCAGGCATGTGACGATTCTGGCATGCAGGGCAGCCGCCATGCGGCAGGCTTCAGGCCTGGCGCGTGTGGCTGGCCCTGTGCCTGAGCGTGCCCGGGCTCAAAGCCGCGTGTTTGGTGGCCCGCGCCCTGACCCGGATGCGCCACATGCGGAAGGAGCGATGTTGCAACTCGCGACGCATCAGGGCAATGACCGCTGACTCGTTTAGTCCGAACTGCCGCTCTATCGCCTCAAAAGGGGTGCGGTCCTCCCACGCCATTTCGATGACGCGCGAGACATCGGCTGCCTCCAGCAAACGTGCTGCTCCGCTGGCAGGGGTCAAGCGGCCTTTTTTGCCCAGGCACTGCACCAGGCCTTGGCCGCCACCACTTTGCCCGCAAACAGCGGGCAAGGGCCCGTCGCGTCGCTGGCCTTGGCCTGGTACAGCGCGCAGTTGGCACAGTTTTGCCCGGCCGCGTACTTGGGGTATTTTTTGACATCGGTCTTGCTGCCGTCGGTCTTGTAACCGAGCGCGACGGCGTTTGCGTCCGTGTCCTTGACCAGCGCGGGGGCTGCTGTTTGGGACAGGGCCAGACCGCTGACGACCAGTGCGCCAGTGGCGCTGAGGGAATGAATGACAAAGCTGCGGCGTGAAGAGCTCATGGTGATCGTGGAAGGTTTACTGCGTGATGGCCAGACCACTGTAGCCCCGTTGTGAAGCGCGGCGCGATATTTGAGCGCACTTTGACGCGATAAACGCCGCTTCGGATATTTTCACTGGCTGCAAGGTATTCTCACAGAAAGCCGCCTCGCGGGCAGCTTTCCAAATACGCAGGCGGTTGCGTCTTTAGCCACCATCACACCTTCGGCGGCTCATAGTTAAAGATCAGCAGCTCGGTGACTGGCTTCACCCCATCTTTGGCCATCGAATACTTGGTGGGCACCTCGCGGATGATGAAGTCCTTGAACAGCTCCCTGATCTCCGGCACGTCATTGATGCTCATGACGAATTTGCCCTTGAGGCTCGCCAGGCGGTCACGAAGGACGGTGAAGTCCTCCCGGCTGAAAACCCCATTGCCGTAGTAGTTCTCACAGCCCCAATAAGGCGGGTCAACGTAGAAGACCGTATCAGGCTTGTCGAAGCGGTCGATCACTGTCTGGAAGGGCTTGTTTTCGATGTAGACACGGTTCAGGCGCAGGTGGGCTGCAGACAGTTCCTCTTCAATCCGCAATAGGTTGAACCGACTCGGGGCGCTGGCCGCGATGCCGAAGCTGGGGCTCTTCAGGCGGGCACCGTAGCCGGTCTTCATGATGTAGAAGAAGCGCACCGAGCGCTGGATATCCGTCAACGTGGACGGCTCCTGCATCATGAAGCGGTCGAACTCCTCACGGGCGACCAACAGCCACTTCAGGGTGCGGACGAACTCTTCCAAGTGGTTCTTCACCACCCGGTACAGCGTGACCAGGTCGGAGTTGATGTCGTTGATGATCTCGACCTTGCTCTCTTCCTTGCGGAAGAGCATCCACGCGGCACCAGCAAACACCTCGCAATAGCAATGGTGGGGCGGCAGCAGCGGAATGATGCGGTCGGTCAGTTGGCTCTTCCCGCCAACCCAGGCGAGAAAACTTTTAGGTTTATCTTGTTTGAACATTATTGCAAGCCTCTTTCACTTAGTAAAAATCTGATAGGCTTAACACGCCTGTACAGGTGGGGCGTGCCTTGCCGGGCTTGCTGCGCAATCAGCAGGTTTGGGGCTGGCAAGGGTGTTGATGCACCCTTGCCAGTCGCCGTTTCTTTTCTTGGTTCAGGTGCCTTTCAACAGGCTGGCCACCGCAGCATCAGCGGCAGCGCGTTGCGCATCTAGGGATGCCTTGAGCGTGGCCTCATCGGTCGCCGCCTTGACCGCCGTGCGGGCCGTATCCCGCAGCCTTTCGGCCAATCCAACTACCTGGGCATACGCAGTCGCCTTAGCCAGCACCGAGGCGGCCCAGGCGGACTTGGCGGCATCCGTGGTCATACCGGCCCCAGCGAGGAACGCTTGGCCAGCGGCGCTGACCGTGGTCTTTTGGGTGATGGCGCCGGCTGCTTCCAGCTTTAATGCCCAGGTGTCTTTTTCGACCTGGGTCGGGTTGCCGACCAGCTTCTGGACGGTTTCAGCGTGAAACTGCTCGATCACCACCAGCGCATCGGCCACGCGCTCGGCCAGCGAGGGCGGCGGGATGTAGACCGGCGGCTCGGGTGGCACGGCACCGGGGAAGTCGGTGCGGCTTAGGCCAAAGCGCTTGATGGTGCTGTCGTCCGCGATGGCCACCCAGGCTTGTGTCGTGTCGTTTTTCTCGAAACGCCACAACGTTCCTGACAACATGGTCATGAAGGCGTCGTGCTCGGGTGTCCCAGCGATAGCCGCGAGGTCTTCGCGCGTGTTGATGGTCGAAAATTCCATGGCGGTTTTCTAGGTGATGGTGGTTAATCGGCGACGTAATGCGACGCAATGCCTCGCGCACCAATGCGGACGTTCGAGATCGAGGGCGCATAGAACCCGGTCGAGGCGCGTGAGCCGGAGTTAGACGCATGGCCCCAGTAGCCACCCAGACAGATGCTGTTTTCGAGATACTCCGTGGAGCCCCGCCCGTCAGTACCCGCCTGGGCGCTAGATGCCGTTCCGCCGCCGAACTCCGCGCTGCGCACCCATAAGCAGCCGGTGGCCTGGATGACGCCCCAGCGCGAGGTGAATACGTTCCATGCACTTGTCGCGTTCGGGTTGTTCACGCCAGAGGTCGCGACCTGGTCGCCGCCGCAGGACGCGGCTTCGGTCGTGCCGTAAGCGAGTGCGGAAAATTCGTCATAGGTCGGTGATCGCTTGCCGTATGCCCGCAACACTTCGTTGGCCGTCCACCAATTGTTGCCGGTGTAGTAATTGCTGCCGTTGCCGCCGAACGCTACCGGAACCTTTGGGGTTCCGCCGCCCACGAGGACCACGTTGTACTTGGACGTGCCGTTGACGATGTGCTCTACGCCCAACAAGTAAATATCGGACCAAAATGAGTTGGCTACCAGCGTCATGCCGCGTGGATCAGGGCAAGCTGGGCTAAATCTCAGGTCCCAAAAGCTGTAGGCGTTGATGGCTGGCGCGGCATCGCCGCCAGCTTGCGCGGTGGCATTACCGCCGGGCGCGTAGTGAAAGCCGCCGATTTTCCGGCTGTTGGCCGTTGTATAGCCTGATGGCGCTGTAAAGCTGGCATCGGCTCGCACGGTGCCGTCTGCGCACGCATAGATGGCGTAGTCTGTGCCCGCAGTGAGTATTGGCATCGAGATGGGCGTGGCTGCCACAAATCGCACCAGCGTGCCTGCTACGACGATTTCTGTACCGGCCTTGAGGGAGGCGGTGGATGAGCCGGTTTTTGTGAAGGCGACGCTCGTGCTGTCGGCTTTGTTGAACGCTGCAATGCCGATATCAGCAACAGTTGGCCGAGGGTGCACATGATCTGAACGGGCCGCTGTGGCAGCCACTCCCGCAGAGCCCGCTGCGCCCAGTGCAAGGCCAGCGGTGTTACCGAGCTTTGCATACCCCGGGTGGGGGTCTGTCTTCGCCTCATGTGCCGTGATCACGGCATTGACCTGAGAGGCGACCATCTCGGTCACCCGGAACGAGTCGGTGGTAGCGTCAAAAACCACGGTCACGACCGCACCTGCAGAGATGTCACCGGCCACCATGGGCGTGCCATCCTCGCGCACCAGCGCTTTTGCGCCGCCGCCTGCGTCCAGGGTCGTTGCACCCGTGTTGGCCGCCGAAGCCTTGTACGCAAAGGCCGTTTTGTTTGTGTACGCGGTCACCACAGGGTCGAGCGCCACGGTGTAGGCGTTGCCCACGTTGGTCGAGGTCACATAGTCACCCACCCGCGCCTCAATCAGTGCATTGACTTCGGCATTGGTGGTGTATTGCGGGTGCGGGTCTGCTTTTGCCTCATGCGCCGTGATCATGGCCAACATGGCGCTTTGGGCGTTGTCGGCCAGGATAGTCAAGCTGCCCGCAGGCACCGCCGCATCTAGCGTCATATCGTGGCTGAAGATGAAGTCCACGCCGGGCGACTTCATGGCTAGATCGCCCGCCGCCTGTGACCAGTAGCCCACCAGCTTGGAGCCAACCACCTCAGGATCGCCCGCCCACACGCCGACCTCGCGGACGACATAGTTCTGGTTGCCGCTGAAGATCGCCGACATCCGAATCTGGGTGGAAGACACCGAGAAGCCTGCCGCGATGGCCACGGCCTGCTGCGGACTGAGCAGCGCCGTTTCGGTGCCGCTGGGTGCCCGGTTGCCACTGCCGAATTGGATGTGGGTCAGGTTCAGCGAGGTGCCGGTGTTGCTGGCATTCCAGACCGCAGCCTGGCCGGTTTGCGTGAGTTTGAATTGAAGGGCTACGCTCATGGGTTGTTCCCGATAGTTGGAAATAGGGTCATTGAATGATTCCGCTGCCGATCAGCAGCTGGGCACCGCTAAACAGGCTTGCGGTGCGTAAGCCTGTGGTGGCCGCCACGTCGAGCGGCAACATGGCTCCCTCGGTTGCCAGGCACTGCGTGCCCGAGAACACCGAGGCCATGCGCAGGCTGGTGCTCATGCCCAGACCTACCCGCAGGGTGAAGTGGCTGCGAGCGGGCTTCCAGAAGGTCACCGCCCGCTTGATCTGGTCAATCCTGGCCGCGTCGATGGCCGGTGCGCCTGCTGGCTGGTCGGTCACCTGGGCATCCAGGATGAAGGTGTGAGGCACACCTTGTGGTGCGGTCTGAAACCACTCGATCACGGTGGCATTGACCCCGAGCAGCTCCAGCGAGCGTTTCACGGCATAGGGCGTGCCCTTGATTCGATGCAACGCGATGGCCTCTTTGAGCAGCGCACGCTTCTTGGCCTCGGGGTTGGCCCCTGCGCCGGCCATATCCCAGCCCGCATCGCCCAGGACGTTGAATTGCTCGGCCAGGTGAGTCAGCGCGGATGCTTCGACGTTGTCGAAGTCATACAACACCGTGGGAGCTAAATCGAGTGCCGACAGCCTGGCCGCCAGCGTTTCCAGCGCTCGCATGTTCAAGTCATTGCGAAGGGCGGGCACCAGGAGTGACGGCTCAATGAATTCGGCCATACCTTACCCCTGCGCCGTTCCGGCCACGGTGATCGTGATGGCTGTGCAGCGTGGCCAGCTGTGATCGGAAAGCACCTGGTCAGCGGCAGGCTGGGGCAACGCCACTGAATACACCCCATAGCTGTGAAGCACTTCAATGATCTGGGTGCGCACAATGTCCTGACCAAGGCGGGCCTGCTGGCGGTCACGGTAGGCAACAGCTGCCTTTTCCGCCTCACTCTGAGCCAGCGCCGCATCAGCCGTGCTGAACAGGGTGAGCTGGGCCGTAATGGCGTAATCCACGATCACCGGGTCAAGCACGTTGACCTGGTCGGTCAAGGGGCGCACGCGGTCAGCATTGCAGGCGGCCAGCACAGCGGCCTTGACGGCGGCGCTGGGAAGGCCAGTCTTCACCAGCGGATGGAGATTCACCACGCCAGGCGTGGGCGACACCACGGCCACGTCGATGATGTCCTGGTGCGCCGAGAGCGCATAAAAACGGTATGCCCCGACCGAACCCGCGTTGCTGAATTGTTCAGGGGCCAGCACGATGCGCTCTTTCAGATGCTCATCGTCTTCCTCTTCGGCACCACCGGCAGAGGTGGTGATGTTTTGCACCGTGTCCACCGACAAGCCGGGCAGCGAGCTGGACAAGGTTTTGATCTGCCCTGGGACAAAGCCATTGCCATTGACACCAGCCTGCGTGCAAGCGGCCTCAACGTCGATGCTGAGCGCTCCAGGCGGTACCGTGTTTTGTGCCAGGCACTCAAACGAAATCTCGCCGCCCTCGACCACCGTGCCCTGGGGCAGCAGCGTGGCGCTGACGGGTGCTGGGTTAAAGGTAAAGCGAAGCGTGGTGCGGGCCTTGACAGCATCCAGTCGGCCCACGCCGATGTTCTCGCCCAGGTAGTCCAAGATCGGAGCGCGGCTGTATCGCACCAGATTGAGTTTGGCCGCATCCTGCACAGCCTCCCGCATCAAGCTCTCACGGTAGGCGATCACGTCCACCAGGATGCGCTCGACTTGGGCGGGGTACAGCGTCTTGCCGGTCAGCGCTTCGTATTGACTGACCATCTGTTGCGTTACCCCTTGCGGGTCACGCACGACAAAATCCGGCTCTGGTAGCAGGCGATCAAGCAGGCTCATTTAGCCACTCCAAGCGCGAGGTTGGTAACAAAGGCTTCTGCGGCCACGCCAGCGGCAAACTTCCACTCCACCACGCAGGCCAGTGCAGCCACGTCCACCAGGCTCACGGCGACCTTCACCACCTCAATACGCGGCTCCCACTCACGCAGCGCATTGACCGCCTCGCGCACGATGTGCGGACGGGCGCTGTTCACGGGGTAGTCGATGTAGAGGTGCAGGTTGCTGCCAAATAGAGGGCGGTGCGGATCGCTGCCTTTGGGTGTGGTCAGAATGATGCGGATGCACTGATCCAGATCCTGGATGTCCGTCACCAGTTCGCCCATGCGGTCGCTGGCCAAGCTCGAGGCGTGGCCGCCCACCCGGCTTGACAGCGCAGGCTGGAAAAAGCGATTGGGGAGGTTGTTGATGTCTGAGGTGACCATGTTGTGTATGGTCGCCTCGGGCCGCTAAAGCGGCGAGTAAAAGGCTTTAGTTTTGGTGGCTGCGCCAATTGCCGCTTTCGGGGAACCAGCTTACGGCTGTCCTGCGGCCTAACGGCCTGGTGAGCAAGCAGACGCAGAAATCGGCTACTTCACAGGAGCGCCTGTATTCGCGCCGCCGCCTTTGGGATGAATGTGCTCCTTGAGGCTCACCCCGTCGGCGGTCACATCGCCGCTCTGGACGTTGACATTGCCCTGAATGGTCGCCGCGCTGCCGTCACCACCGGAGCCAGCCATGCCGCCCTGGTAGGTCAGCAAGCCTTGCACGGTCAGTTTGCCCGTGCAAGTGGTCTCGGGCGCGTCCAGTGTGATGCTTGGTGCCTTCACCGTGGCGGCACCTTCTGTCGTGACGTTTGCAACACCCTTGCACACTACGTTCATGGCACCTGAGCTGCGGTCGTATTCAAAGGAGCCGCCATCCTTGAACTGGATGCGGTATTTGTCGACGCTGGCCACAGGCGGCGTGTCGGCCTCGGAGTAGATCGCACCCACGATGCAGCCATCTTCCATATTGCTGTCCATCAGGCAGGCCACGTGCTCACCGATGTCCAGCGTCCAGATCACCTTGTCGTCTTGGGTCTTGTGGTGGATCACCGGCAGCCAGGCGCTCACCAGACCGTCGATATCGTCAAACCGCACCCGGCAAAAGCCCGGCTTTGCCTCGGCCACGATGCCTTGCTTGTAGGTCACGCCGCCTGTGTTCATTGTTTGGCTCCCTGTGCTGGATCGCGCACGCGCTTCAGCTCCACCTCGGTGGAATAGCCAGAGCTGCGCGAGAAGCGGTGGCGGCTCTGGCTGATGGTGTATTTGCCGTCCATGCGGCCAAAGCCGGTGAGTTGCACATTCACGCCAGCCATCAGCTTCACATTGCCGAACATGGTCAGGCTTGCCCCGGTCTGGTCTTCGTTGGCGCGGTCAAGCGCAGCATCGGCCTTCAGGCGGGCTTGCTGATCGTTTTCGGCCCGCACGTTGATTTTCAGCTCATCGGCGCTGCGCTGGTTGGTCTTAGCCTCGGCATCCTTGACCTTGCGCTTGCGGGTTCTCTTGGCATGCGGGTCGTGGTAGCTGACCGTGGCCGATGCCACCACGCCATGCACCTTGTCCCGGAAGCGGTAGCTGCTCACGTCCGTGCGGTCAATCAGCATGGTCGGCTTGGCTTCCTTCAACGCCGAGCGTTTGAAGAAGCACAGCTTGCTGCCACGCACCGAGAAGCTGTAGCCAAAATCCTCGGACACGCGCTTCAGGAAAGTCAGGTCGGTCTCATAGACCTGGGTGACACGGCTGATCTTGATCTGCTCAATCTTTCCCGTGAGCTGCATCTTGTTACGCCGAGCGATGGTGGCTGCAATATCGGCCAGCGTGGTGTCCTCATAGGCGCGACCATTGCGGGTGCGCACGCTGCGCTTCACGCCAGCGGCCAACGCCTTGATGCGCACCACGTCAGGCGGGCCGTCCAGTTCCACCTCATCGATCTCGAACTCGCCACAGGGCAGCAGTGGCGCATCCTCGTAGCCGATTTGCACATTGACCTGGTCGCCATGCTGCGGATACCAGGCGTTTTGCCAGCGGCGCTCCACATCCTCAAGTACCAGCTCTACCGAGTCGCTTTCGCCCTCCATGAAGTCGGTGTAATTCACCTCAATCAGCGAAGGCGTGATGTTGGCCGTGATGTCCTTGTTTTCGTACTTCACCACCACCTTCGGGCGGGCCACCGTCCTGGTCTCGGCGGCCCGTTGGACGCGGGATGATTCGGCCCGGTCGGCGATCAGCGTTTCCACGGCGGCAAGTCCTCGGAAACCAGCTGTTGCGCCTGCTGGGCTTCCACCAGCGGCATGATTGGGATCAACACCACCATGCCCGACTGGAGCGTGGTGCCGATGTTCAAAGCCGGGTTGGACTCAATGATTCGGCCATAGGCGTGCGGGTCGCCGTAATAGCGCCAGGCCAGCGTATCCCAGCGCTCGCCAGCCGTGGTGATGTGTTCGATACAGTCAATTGCTTTCACTGGCTATCCTTATGGCGCGTTCCGACAGACAGGAGCGCCCGAGGCACGGGCAGCAGGGGTCTTTTTGACAGTTTTGGCGGGCTTTTTCTTGGTGCCGTTACCGGCAGGCTTTTCAGCCGCCTCCGGCTCTTTGCGCGGCGTTTGCTCGGCCAGCACCTTGGGCTCCACGTACTCGCGCAGCGTCAGCTTGGCCTCAATCCAGATCAACGTGCCGTCCGTCATCGTCTGCTGGGCGGTCACCGTCACCTCGGTGGGCACAAACCAGCCCTTGTAGTCGCCATTGGAGAACACCAGTGGCAACGCCTCATGCTTGGCCACGGCCTGCTTGAGCTTGAGCATCTCGCGCTCTGGGTCACAAAAGCCTGCATGAAACACCAGGCTCCAAGTCGCCTCATCGAGCTTGTCGCCCGTCCATTGCAAGCGGGGCTTGCCCTCAATCAGCGCATGCTCGGCGTAGTCCGCACCGAACTTGAATTCCATGCCCTCGAAGTAGGTGATCAGGTCGAGCGCGATCTCGCCCAGCAGGGCATGCTGATAGGCCGCACCGCGTGTGCGTGTCAGGTCTTGGATGACTTGAGCGACAGCGCCCGAGCCGAAGCCGCCGAAGGTGGGGGTGGACATCAGAATGCCCTTCGTTGTTGGTCGGCCTGCAGGCGGCGCAGCATCTGTTCCAGATCATGCATAGACATCTTCATAGCCTCATTGACCTGGCCACGCACTTCGCCACCACCGGCACCGACATGAATGGTCGGGGCGAAGTTGATCGTCATGCCCGCCGCACTCGCTGTCTGAGAACGCACGGCACCGCCGCCCTGAATGCCCTGGAGCATCTGACTGGCTTGCTTGACCCCGGCAAAGGCACTGCCACTGGCGGCAACTGCACCAGCCAGGGCGACACCAGCCAGCTTGCCGACTGCGCCTTGCACACCAGGCACACCTTTCATGATGCCGATCTGAGCGCCTTCGCCGATGTTGCTGCCAAAGCCCATGAAGACGCGGCTCGGCGACTTGATGCCCAAGGTGTCAGCGAACCACCCCTTGATGTTCTGGCCAAAGCCGACGATGGTGTCTTTGGCGACGCTCAGCTTCGCAGTGATACCGCCGACCAGTCCGCTGATCAGCTCACTACCGAGGCGGCTGAATTGACCAGGAAGACCTTTGAACCAGTCCCACGCGCCACTGAACGCAGTCTTTACTTTGCCCCACACCTTGCCGAACCAGGCCGAGATTGGCTCCCAGTTGCGATAAATCAGGTAGGCGGCACCAGCGATCACGGTCACAGCCAAGCCGATCGGATTAAGGAGAAGCGCACGGCCAATGAACAGCAATGCCTGCCCAGCCATGCGCAAACCAATGACCAATGCACCGCGCAAGATCGTCCCCAGCCATCCAGCGGCCACACCCACCATGCGCAAGCCCCCACCCAGCAGCGGCATCAGTTGCAAGGCGGTACCGGCAAAGCGAAATGCCGCCATCGCGGCACCCACAGCAAAGAACCCGGCAGCGGCCACAGCCAATGCGCCCACCACCGTGATCACCGCCGTGGTGGTTCTTGGGAATTTCTGCATGAGCCAGGACAGCTTTTCTGCAAACCAGCCCACCACGCCAGCGACCTTGCCAAACACCGGAGCCAAGCGGTTGCCGACCTCAATCATCAGATCGCCCACGGCCACCTTCATGTATTCGGTCTGCATCGTGGCCAGCTTCATCTGCTCGGCGTAATCGTTGGCGATGGTCTTGTCGGTTTCACCCTTTGCAAGCTCTTTGCGGCCCTCGGCATACTTTTCCTTGCCGTTGCGGTAGGCCAGATAGGCTTGGGTGGCCTGGATGTCCTGCAACACAGTGGACAGGCCCATGCGCTCGACAGAAGACTTGACGCGCTCCTGGAGCGCTTGGCCCTGCAAGCCTTCCTTCTTGGCGATGTCCATCACCTTGTCCAGCTCCTGACGCACGTCGATGCGCTCTTTGACCTTGCCCTTCTTGTCCAGCACCTCAACAAAGCCTTGATTCGTGACGCGGTTCAAGTAGTCGTCAAACACCATGAAGCTGGCCTCGACCGCAGACACGCGCTTGTCAATCATGAGCTTGAGCTTTTCACGCTCGAAGTTGATGCCGACCTTGCCGAAATGGTCTTGGGTGCTCTTGGCGCTCATGTGTGAGAACCAGTTGCGCATGTAGGTGTCGGCCTCGCCCGTGGTGCCAGCACCTGCCCGCATGACCTGCATCATCATGCCCATCTCGCGCACGCCGTCGAGGCCCTTGGAGCCGAAGGAGGCCGCAGCGCCGCCCAGCTCGGGGAAGCCCTTGGCCATCTGCTTCAGCTCGTACTGGCCTAGCTTGCCTGCCTTGGCCAGGGCATTGACCGCCTGCATGACCTCACCTTCGCTGGTCAGCTTGAACTTTGTCTGCAGTGTGTAGACCAGCTCGGCCAGGTCGCCCATTTCGGTGCGCGTGGCGGTGTTTACTTTGGCAAGCAGACCGGCGTACTTTTGGGCTGACTTGGCATCCATGCCCTGGGCCACCAGCCTCTCGATGCCTTCTGCCACCTGATCCTGGCTGACGGCGTATTTGACAGCCGCCTCCCGGATCGCCTGGGCCATAGCACCCTCGGCTCCGTTTTGTTTGTACAACTCACCAACGATGCTGATCTGCTTGACCCGGTCTTCAAACTTGGCTGCCTTCACCCCAGGTGCCGCCATCGTTGCGCCAATACCAGCCGCAGCCATCACGTCGCCATACCGCTGGTTCAGGTCGGCACGGTTCTGCGAGTGTTGGGTACCAAGCATCTCCAGCCGCACCTTGCGTTGGCTGAGCGTCTGAATGCGCTTGTCGAGCTTTTCAACCTCGGTGGCGTAGCGTTTGACAGCGTCACCGCCCCAGACCCACTCCCGATCCATGCTGGTCAGGGCGCTCTTTTGCTGCACCTTCAGTTTTTCGACGGTACGGCCTATACTTGAAATTCTGTCGTTTACAGACCCAAGCGACGCCGCAGCCCCGCCGAAACCCAGGGCTGAAATGACGATACCAAGTGAAAGAGTTTTCATGGATACCTACAATAAAAATCTTGCAATGGCCGAGCGGCTGCCATTCCGATACCACTGGATCATCGGAGCCGTCCTAGCATTTGCTGGCATGACCATTGAGAATCCGTCTGCCATCTTGCAAGACTGGCAAGCTATCGCGCTGGGTGTGTGTTTTTTCGGGTTGCTCACTGGTGTTATTTCAAAAGCCGTCCTTATCAGAGTCTTGCCAGCACCATACGCCGCATTGGCTAACAGACTCGGGCTTGCTCAGCCCGCTGCTTGATCTGTGCCGCAGCCTGTTCGCACCACTGCTCCAAGTCCTGACAATCCAGCTCATCAATCTCTGATGGCTGGAACCCGAACCACTTAGCCAGCAGCGCCTTCGCTTCCCACAGCGTTTTGCTATCCGGCAGATCGCAGGAAGAGGCTTTGAAACGCGGCCTGGACTTCGGCCAAATCGGCTAAGTCCAGTTCCTCCAAATCTTCAGGTGTCAGTTTTTCTTCGGCCAGCATCGTCATGAGCACCAGCTCACGACGGGCAGGGTCGGCTTCGATGCGTTGCGCGGCCATCATGTCCTTGGCTTTGCCACGGCGAAACGTGATCGTGCTGACCACACCGGACGGCGTATTGAGAGGGACTTCCAGCTCCACGCTGGGCTTCCCGGTCTTGGGTGTTAAATCGTTCTTCGCAGTCATGCTCATATCCTTTAAGAAGGGTTGCAAGGTAAAACCGTATCGTCCCGGTTTATGCCTGCTGGCGACATTAAAGGGATTGATTTATTAGCCCATGAAAAAAGCCCGCTGGGCCAGTGCGGCTTCGCGGGCTTTTGAAGAGCAGTGGCTACTCAGTGGGCTTGTCAGCCTCCGATGTTGGTGCGATACAGGTCGAGCTTGTCCACGCCGTTGACCTTGTAGATGTTGGCCATCGCATCGACTTCCAGCACGTCCTGGCCATTGACCTGCTGCTTGATGTAGGTCGCGTAGAACTTGCTGCTGAACTCGGCCTTGTCATTCTGCTTGAAGTCGCCCATCGGCACTTCGTAGAACGAGGCGGTCAGGTAGACCACGTAGGGCACCTGCGCAATGCGACCTTGGCTGGTGTGTGTCTCCAGACTACCGCGCACCTGCAACTGCACCGACGTGAACGGGTCGAGCAGCTTGCCCCACACGTCCTGGTAAAACGAGTTCCACTTGATATCGCCTTCCAGAGCTTCGATGCCGCTGGGCAGCTTGATTGCGCCAACCATGCCCACGGCCTTGTGGTCGGACATCTTGAACTTGACGGTGGGCAGCTTGAATTCTTCAGCGCGGCCCAGGAGGCAGTTGCCATCGATATAGACGTTGGCGTTGTTGATGGTGTTGAGTTGGATTTTTCCAGCCATTTCAGGCTCCTTTCAAAGATTGATGAACAAGGCCGATCACGCCTTCTTGCCCAACTGGTTGAGATAGTCGATGTTGATCGTGGCCTGGTAGGACACACGCTCAGCCGGGGTGGGCGGCATGAAGTCGTAGGCAATGGTCAGATGCCCTGCTGCCAACTCGGTGCTGGGGTTCTGCGCCGGGTCGTACCACGCCTTGCCGTCGATCACCGCGCCATCGGCCTTGAGCTTGCGGATAAAACGGTTGCAGCTCTCGACGATGTCGTCGATCAGGGCGTTGTCCAGTGGACGGTCGGTGTACTGGAGCGTGAAGTACTCCAAGCTCTCGGCAATGATGTCGGCCACACGGCGCACGCACAGGAAGTTCTTCGGGTGCGTGTTGCTGGGGAAGGCGGCACTGCGGTTGCCCCACACACGGATGCCGGTGCCGTAGCTGTTGAACACGGTGATGATGCCCGCCGCGTTGAGCAAGTTGGCCTCGCAGTTCGGGTCGTTGATCATCGCGTCAATCGGACGCTCCACCCCGGTGATGCCAAGCACTTCAGTGTTCGACAAACTCCACCAGTAGCCGTTTTCTTGGTCTTTGCGGCTTTGCGCTCCAGCGGCGTATTGCGAGAGTGGGTAAAGCGCATCGGCTCCGGCCACCGTGTCGTATGCCTTCAGGTAGGGATAGCACAGGCCAACGCGGTCGCTGCTGGTGTTGAAGTTGATCGTGCCAGCCGGGCCACGTCCAGTGATGGCCTGTTGGGGCGTGACGCCGATGGGCGCATCAATGAAGGTGATGGCACGCATCGACGTGACCGTGGCGATCAACTCAGTCGAGACGCTGGCCAGCGAGGCAAAAACCGGAGAGATCAGAATCTTCGGATAGAAGCCAAACAGGCTGTAGCTGTCGCGGAATGCCTTCATGCCAAGGCGCTTGCCGCTGGCATCGATTGAGCCAATGATGTCGCTGGCCGTGACCTTGGTGGCATCGGCGTAGCTGTAGCTCACCTTGATCTGGGTCGGCGTGGCAACGGTCGAAGCCGGGATGGTGCCGGTGGCCACGCGAGTTCCTTTACCGGTACGCAGGTCAATCGTGTAATCGGTAGCCAGGGTGTAGGTGGTGGTGCCTGCCGTGTTATTCACCACCACTCCAGCCACAGCAGGGTTGGCGGTCTTGAAGGTGCCATCCACGCCAATGGTGACCACTTCATCCACCACAGCGGTCTTGTGGACGTTGGGGTCAAGCACATTG
>NZ_JAYWHI010000116.1:0-16787 GCF_043778355.1 Polaromonas sp. | reverse complement strand
AAGAAAAGGCGACCCGATGGTCTGGGTCCCTTCGCTTCGCTGCGGGCAACCTCCGGTGCTCGCCGAAAGTGGGGCCGAGCTCGAACTCGGCTTCGCCTCAAACAATCGCTCGTCCTGATCCACTTTCGGCTGCGCTCCTCGGCCCAGCCCGACGGGTGGGGGAGAAATGAATGCGGGGACAAACATCCGGAGCAGAAGAAGCGCGCAGCGCTTCTTCTGCGGGAATCCCAACAGACCGTCATGTTTGCACGCGAGCGCAGCACACGCGGCCACATGAGGTCCCCCGCCATCGCCCAGCGGGGCGAGGGAGGGGCGAGGGGAGGGAGTGGGGAGTTAAGTCCTGCTGGCCGACGCAGACCCGGGTGCTGCAACTTGCCAGCGTTTCACCCGGTACCTGCGCTGCGGAAGCGCTCCTCTTCCTGCAAGCGCAGAACCCGCCGCTGCACCTTGCCGGTGGTGGTCATGGGCAGCGCGTCTATGAACTCGATCTCCTTGGGGTATTCATAAGGCGCCAGCAACCCCTTGACGTGGTTTTGCAGTTTCGCTGTCAATTCAGCATCAAATTGGTCCTCAGCCCCTGCATGTAGAGCGCGAGCAGCTATGAAATCAGGAGCAAGCACCACATAGGCCTTGACCAGCGCACCACGCTCCCTGTCCGGCTTGGGCACCACGGCGGCATTCGCCACCGCCGGGTGTTTGACCAGGCAGTTCTCGATTTCACCGGGGCCGATGCGGTAGCCGGCCGCCTTGAACACGTCGTCGGCGCGCCCCTGGTACCAGAGGTAGCCATCGGCATCACGCGTGGCGAGGTCACCGGTGCGGCACCAGTCACCCGTGAACTTGGCCCGCGTCGCCGCGTCTTTCTTCCAGTAACCCAGAAAAAAGATCGGGTCCGGATCGCCGTGAATGTCAAAGCGATTCACCGCCACGTCGCCCGGCACACCAACGGCGCATTCCTTGCCGTCGTCATCAATCACCGCCACCCGGTGACCAGGGTAGCCCTTGCCCATGCTGCCCGGCCGCGCCGGCCATCCGACAGCCCCCACGCTTTTCACTTCGTGTAATACGCTGCCCCCCGAGGGGGCCGTGCCTTGCTTGGGGCGGCCCTGCGCTGCGGCAGCAGTAGTTGGCTCCGGCTGGGAGCGGTTCATGCTGCAATTTCCCACGATGTAGTTGATTTCGGTCTGGCCGAACATTTCGTTGACCACCACACCGAGTTCGTCGCGGCAATACGCAAACACCGCGTCGCCGACCGCCTCGCCGGCGCTCATCATGGCCTGCAATTTGAGCTTGAAATGTTTTCGCGGCTGCGGGAAGGCTTTCATCATGGCCTTGAGCGCCGTCGGGAACAAAAACGTGTGCGTCACGCCCTGTTCAGCCATCAGACTGAAAGCCAGCTGGGGGCTGAAGCGGCCATTGAAGGCGACGATGGGCCGGCCGAAATACAGCGTGGGTAACAAGGCGTCCATCAGGCCGCCGGTCCAGGCCCAGTCTGCGGGAGACCAAAACACTGCCGTGTTCTGGTCTCCCTTGCTGAGCTTCGCCCTTTTTGTGTTCGCCCCCTCCCCGGCCCTCCCCCGCGCGGGGGAGGGAGTCGGCACACCACCGTCAGTGGGGAAGCCGAACCAGTTCTGGCTGCAGACGAAACCCGGCAGGTTGCCGATGAGCGCGCGGTGCGCCAGCAGCGCGCCTTTGGGCGGGCCGGTGGTGCCGCTGGTGTAAATCAATATGGCTGCGTCGTCGGCTTTGGTTTTGACTGCGGTGAAAGCACGCTGCTGCGCGGCAAGCGCAGTGTCGTAGTCGATATCGCCCTGCCCCGCCGCCGCGCCGGCCGCCATCACCGTGCGCAGGGCCGGGCAGCGGCTGCGCACCGCCTGGAGGTTGGCCATCGAACTCTCGTCGCAAATCGCCAGCACCGCGTCACTGTCCTGCAGCCGGTACTCCAGCGCCTCGGGCCCGAACAGCATGGACAGCGGCATGGCCACCGCGCCCATCTGGAACACCGCCGTGTAGGCCACAGCGGTTTCAAAACGCTGCGGCATCACGATGGCGACCCGGTCACCGCGTTTCACGCCAAGTTCCACCAGCGCATGGCTGAGCGCATCGGCAGCCTGCTGAAGCTGCAAATAAGTATAAAAAGTGGTCTCAGCCCCTGGCTGGTGGGCGTGAATAGCTACTCTTTTGATAGCACTCTTGCTGCCATCGGCCTGCGCCCAGCGCCGGCAGCAGACCTCGGCGATGTTGAAATATTCATCAACCTGCCAGCGGAAGGTGCTGTGCAGGGCGGCGTAATGGTCAGCGGGCGGTGCGGCAGCGTTGTCCCTGCCCTGACTGTGTGGCGGCGCAAGTCTCTTTATCATCACCCCAATGTACAAAGAAAAGCGTATCTCCCGCAGCGAGTTAGTCCCTATACGCGGCATCAATTACCACGTACGCATCTGGCAGGCTGACGCCGCGGCCACCAGCGCCGGGCCGCCCCAGGCAAGGCCGGCCCCTTCTTCCGGGCGAAGGGTCAGCGAACCACACGCAGTGGGGAACGTGGGGGTACCACTTGTCTTGGTACATGGCTGGATGGACGTATCGGCGTCTTACCAGTTTGTGGTGGACGCGCTGTCAGACGCTTTTGTGGAAGGCCGCACCATCATCGCCCCGGACTGGCGTGGGTATGGAAAAACCGGCACCCTGGGCGCAGACAATTTTTGGTTTCCCGATTACCTGGCCGATCTGGATTTTTTACTCGACCATTACGCTGGGGATCAGCCTGTCGATCTGGTGGGCCACAGCATGGGCGGCAATGTTGCCATGCTGTACGCCGGCGTGCGCCCAGCCCGCATCCGCAAGCTGGTCAACCTTGAAGGCTTTGGCATGCCGGCCACCCGGCCCGCTCAGGCGCCTGGCCGCTTCGCCAAATGGATGGACGAGCTCAAAAGCCTGCACCGGGGCGAGATGGCGCTCAAACCCTACAAGGACGCCGACGGTGTGGCCCGGCGCCTGATGCGCACCAACCCGCGTCTGGGCCAGGACAAGGCCGACTGGCTGGCGCAACACTGGGCCACACCCGATGCCGCAGGTCAATGGAACATTCTGGGCGACGCCGCTCACAAGATCACCAATGCCCAGCTCTACCGGGTGGACGAGGTGCTGGAAATCTACCGCAACATCAGCGCACCCACCTTGGCCGTAGAAGCCTCGGACGATTCGCTGGGCAAATGGTGGCAGGGCAAATACACGCTGGCCGAATACCACGAGCGGCTCAAAGCCGTGCCGCAACTCGCCACCGCCGTGGTCCAGGACGCCGGCCACATGCTGCACCATGACCAGCCGGACCCACTGGCCCGATTGATAGAAAACTTCCTGGACCCGGAAACTGCCGACAAAGCCTGACAGCTTCAAGTGGGGTTAACACACGCTAGCTGTGCGGTCTTTGTAGGACAATCGATTTTTTAGTGCGCTTGGCGCGGGAAGATTCATGACAGCACCCAGCGCCAGCCCCCAGGAAAACTTTCGTCGCATTCTGACGCGCAACGTCAGCCTGCCGCTCGGCGTCGGCGCCCTGAGTGCCGCCGTTTTTGTGGGTCTCATTTTCTATCTTCTGGCCACCCTGGGCGGGGTAGAACAGGCCGAGCGGGCCATCAGCAGCGCCAACCAGATTGCCAAGCTCGGCGCCGACATGGAAGCCAGCGTGTCCGGCTACCTGGTCACCGGCGAAGAGCCTCTGCTTCAGCCCTTTGAAATCGGCAAGCCGCGCATTGCGGCCGAAACGGCCACGCTGGCTGGCTTGGTGCGCGACAACCAGAACCAGGTCAGCCGGCTCAGGCGTATCGCCGCGCTGCAGGTGCAGTGGAACGAGTTTGCGCAAACGATTGTCGATTTGCGGCGCAAAGACCTGGACTACCAGCAGCCCGTGCGCTCTGCAGGCGGAAAAAGTCTCACAGACGAGATTCGGCGTGAATTCAACGAGTTCGTCAGCATTGAAGAGCGCTTGCTGCAAGAGCGCAATGCGCAGGCGCGCAGCAACACCGCATGGGGGATGGCCGCCTACCTGCTTTTCAGTCTGGGCCTGAGCGGCCTACTGGCACTTCTGGGTCACCGCGAACTACAGGGCCTGGCGGACTCCTATGCAGAGGCGGAACGTAAACAAGCCGCCACGGCGCTGCTGCTGGATCAGCAACTCTGGCTGCGCACCGGGCAAAGACAACTGGCGGAGCACACCCTGGGCCAGCATGCCATCGCGTCTCTGAGTCGCAGTGTCCTGGAGTTTCTGGCGCGTTATCTCGATGTGGCGGTGGCAGCCCTGTACATCCACCAAGGCGATGGCCGGCTGCAGCGGGTCGGCGCCTACGGACTGGTCCCCGAGGGGGACGGCGCCGGGCAAGCGCTGGAAGGCGATCAGGGCCTGGTCGGGCAGGCCGCCCAGGAAAACCGGGTGATTCAGCTCAGTGACCTGCCAGCCAGCTACCTCCGGGTCAGCTCTGGTCTGGGCCAGGGGTCGGCCCGTCATGTGCTGGTGGTTCCCGTGCACAACGACGGGGTGGTCAACGGTGTGGTTGAGCTCGGCTTCTTCAGGTCTCTGGCCCCGCGCGACCTGGAATTCGTCACGCTGATTGCCAGCAACATCGGCAACTCCATCCACGCGGCGCTGTACCGCCGACGTCTGGAAGACGTGCTCAGCCAGGCCCAGGAGCTCAATGAGGAGCTTCAGGTCCAACAGGAAGAGCTGCGCACCACCAACGAGGAACTCGAAGAACAGTCCCGCGTGCTCAAGGAGTACCAGGTCACGCTGGAGAACCAGCAGGCCGAACTGGAGCAGAACAACGAGCAGCTGTCGGAAGTCGCCCTGTCGCTGGACCACAAGAATGCGGCACTCAACCAGGCCCAGACCCTGCTCGAAGAACGTGCCACCGAGCTCAGCCGGGCCAGCCGCTACAAATCCGAGTTCCTCGCCAACATGTCGCACGAGTTGCGCACACCCCTGAACAGCTCGTTGATCCTTGCCAAACTGCTGGCCGACAATCCACGGGGCAACCTCAATCAGGAAGAGGTCCGCTTTGCGCAGTCCATCTATTCGGCAGGCAATGACCTGCTGAGCCTGATCAGTGACATTCTGGACATTTCCAAGGTCGAGGCTGGCAAGCTGGAGCTGTCCCCCGAGAACATGGCCGTGAGTACGCTGGTGGATTCGCTCAAAAGCACGTTCGAACCCTTGGCCGGGCAAAAAAATCTGGCCCTCAGCATCCGCATCGAAACAGGCACGCCGGCGACACTGAAAACCGATCGCCAGCGCGTCGAGCAGATCCTGAAAAACCTGCTCTCCAACGCCATCAAGTTCACCGATGCCGGCGAGGTCAGCCTGCGTGTTGCGCTGCAGCCGCAAGGTCAGATTGCCTTTTCCGTGCGCGACTCGGGCATCGGCATACGCCCGGACCAGCAACAACTGATTTTTGATGCCTTCCGCCAGGCCGACGGCACCACCAACCGGCGTTATGGCGGCACCGGCCTCGGTCTGTCGATTTCGCGCGACCTGACCACGCTGCTGGGCGGCTCGCTCTCGGTGGAAAGCAGCGAGGGCGGCGGCAGCACCTTCACCCTGATGCTGCCCTGCGAATGGAATCCGGCCCCGGCCCCCCAGCCGGACCCCAAACTGGTCCGGCGGGTGCCCGGCAGGCTTTACAACCCGGCGCCAGGGATCGCCTCCGCCCGGCCGCCAGCGCCCGTGCCCGCTGCGGCTTTTACCGATGACCGGAAACTCCCGCCCGGCGACCGCCTGGTGCTGGTGATCGAGGATGACGTCATTTTTGCGCAAATCCTCTATGACCTGGCGCGGGAGATGAACTACAACTGTCTCGTGGCCCATGGCGCCGAAGACGGTGTTGCACTGGCCATGCAGTTCATGCCGCATGCCATCCTGCTTGACATGGGCCTGCCGGACCAGCCTGGCCTGGCGGTGCTGAAGCGGCTCAAGGAAGACCCGAAGACCAGGCATATTCCGGTGCACGTGGTGTCGGCCGACGACCTCAGTGAACAAGCCCTGCACATGGGCGCCATGGGTTACGCGCTCAAGCCGACCACGCGCGAGCAGCTCAAGGACGTATTCCAGAAGCTCAGCGACAAGCTGGCCCAGAAAATCAAGCGTGTGTTGCTGGTCGAGGGAGACGCCCTGCAGCGCGCCAGCGTCGTGCACCTGATCGGCGAAGGCGACGTGGAGATCACCGCCGTGGAAACCGGTGGCGAAGCACTTGGCCTTCTGGCCACGACCATTTTTGACTGCATGATCATGGACCTGAAGTTTCCCGACATGCAGGGCCACGAGCTGCTTCAGCGCATGTCGACGGAGGAAATTTCGTCCTTTCCACCAGTCATCGTCTACACCGGACGCGAGATGACGCGCGAGGAAGAAGCCGGACTGCTGAAATATTCACGCGCCATCATCATGAAAGGTGCCCGCTCACCCGAGCGCTTGCTTGACGAAGTCACCCTCTTCCTGCACAAGGTCGAGTCCGAGCTGTCGGCGGACCGCCAGATCATGCTCAAAAGTCTGCGCAGCCGGGACAGCGCCTTTGAAGGGCGCAAGGTCCTGGTGGTGGACGACGACGCGCGGAACATCTTCGCACTGACCAGCGCCCTGGAACAAAAGGGCATCCGCGTCGAGGTCGGCCGCAATGGCTTTGAGGCCATCAGCAAGCTCGACGAGATCGACGACATCGACCTGGTGCTGATGGACATCATGATGCCGGGCATGGACGGTCTGGAGGCCACACGCAACATCCGCAAGGATGCTCGCTTCAAGAAGCTTCCCATCATTGCCGTCACGGCCAAGGCCATGAAGGACGACCATGAGCAATGCCTCAAGGCCGGTACCAGCGACTATCTGGCCAAGCCGATTGATCTGGACCGCCTGTTTTCGCTGCTTCGCGTGTGGATGCCAGCCACGGATCGCCGCTGAATGCCCAAAAAACCAGATCTCCTGCCACCGGAGCCTGGCAGTGCCGCCAGCCGCAATACCGCCGATGACCATTCGGAAGCGGATTTGCAGCTTCTGATGCAGGCCATTTACAGCCAGTACAGCTATGATTTTCGGGACTATGCCGGTGCCTCCCAGAAAAGGCGGGTGATCAAGGCGCTGGCCCAGCTCGGCTACCCGACGATTGCGGCGCTGCAGGAGGCCGTTGCCGAGACCCCGGCGGTCTTCATGCAGTTGTTGCAGTACCTGACCATTCCCGTCAGCGAAATGTTTCGCGATCCGTCGTTTTTTCTGGCGCTGCGTCAGCAGGTCATGCCGGTGCTGCGCACCTATCCCTCACTGAAGATCTGGGTTGCAGGCTGCAGCACCGGTGAGGAGGTGTACTCCCTGGCCATCCTGCTCAAGGAGGAAGGCCTGCTCGACCGTTCCCTGATTTATGCGACCGACATCAACCCCAAGTCGCTGGCCAAGGCAAAGCTGGGTATTTTTTCGCTGGCCAGCGTTCAGGGCCACACCGCCAACTACCAGGCGGCCGGTGGCCGGCGCGCGTTTTCAGACTACTACACCGCCGCTTACGATGCCGCGATCTTCGACAAGTCCCTGCGCGACAACGTCACCTTTGCCGACCACAGCCTGGCCACGGACAGCGTGTTTTCTGAAACCCAGCTGGTGCTTTGCCGCAATGTGCTGATTTACTTCAACAAGAAGCTGCAGAACCGCGCGCTGGGTCTGTTTCACGAATCGCTGAGCCGCCGCGGTTTCCTGGGTCTGGGCGGCAAGGAGAGCATTGACTTTTCGGCCTATGCAAAGCGTTTCGAGCCGGTGGACCGGCCCGAGCGGATATTTCGCAAGTTGGAGGACTGAGCAAGGTGATGGACATCCAGCAGGTCGCAAAAAGGCATGCCGTCGAGGCCGTGGTGATTGGAGGCTCGGCCGGTGGGGTGCACGCCTTGCTGGCACTGCTGTCAGGGCTGCCGGACCACTTTTCACTGCCCATCATCGCGGTACTGCATCTGCCGAAAGAACGTGACAGCCGGCTGGCGGACGTCTTCAAGCAGAGGCTGTCCATGGACGTGCGCGAAGCAGCCGACAAGGAAGCCATTGTCCCGGCAACCCTGTTTTTTGCCGGTTCCGGCTATCACCTGCTGATCGAGATGGACAGGACTTTTTCGCTCAGTTGTGAAGAGCCCGTCAACTATTCAAGGCCTTCCATCGATGTATTGATGGATTCCGCCGCCGACGCGTACGGCCCCGGTCTTGCGGGCGTGCTGCTGACCGGCGCCAATTTTGACGGCGCGGCTGGCCTGGCGCGTATCAAGCAGCGGGGCGGTCTCACAGCTGTGCAGGACCCTGCCGAGGCCCAGGTTGCCACCATGCCGCAAGCGGCCATTCGCAAGCTCAAGCCCAACCTGATTCTCACGCTGGACGGCATCCGGCAATTGCTGATTCAACTGGATCGAAACCATGCGAACACCTGACACCGCAAAAATACTGATTGTTGATGATCTGCCCGACAACCTGCTGGCGCTCAATGCGCTGATTCGTCGGGACGGTCGAGAGATTTTTCAGGCCAGCTCCGGCGAAGCTGCACTGGACCTGTTGCTCGAACACGAATTTGCGCTGGCCATTCTGGACGTCCAGATGCCCGCCATGAACGGTTTCGAGCTCGCCGAGATGATGCGCAGCACCGAAAAAACGCGTCAGGTCCCCATCGTGTTCGTGACGGCGGCCGGGAGGGAATCGAACTACGCTTTCCAGGGTTATGAGATGGGTGCCGTGGATTTTTTGTACAAACCACTGGATGCTGAGGCGGTCAAGAGCAAGGTCAACGTGTTTGTCGAGCTTTACCTGCAGCGCAATGAAACCCGCCGGCAGGTCCAGGCCCTGGAAAAAAGTCGACAGGCGCAGGAGGTCTTGTTGCAGGAGTTGCAGGCCTCACAGACCGAGCTGCAGGCATCGATACGCATGCGCGACGACTTCATGTCCATGGTGACGCATGAGTTGCGCACGCCGCTCAACACCCTGTTTCTTGAAGCACAACTGCGCAAGATGCAACTGGACCGGGGGCGCACCGACCTGTTTGACGCCGCCCACCTGCAAACTATGGTGGCACGCGACAAACGCCAGATCCAGGCCATGATGCGTCTGATCGACGACATGCTGGATGTCGCGCGCATTCGCAGCAACCGGCTGTCGATCCGGCCAGAACCGGTCGACCTGCCGGCTCTGCTGGCCCGAGTAGTGGACAACCTGTCCAACCAGGCCCTGGCCGCGGGCAGCGCCATCTCGCTGCATGCCGACGTGGCCGTCACCGCCCTGTGGGACGAATTCCGGATCGAGCAGGTGGTCATCAACCTGCTGACCAACGCCCTGCGCTACGGCGAAGGCAAGCCGGTGTCCGTCAGCCTGAGTCTGCTGCCCGAGCTTGCCTGTATCAGTGTGCGAGACCAGGGCCGGGGTATTTCTGCAACGGACCAGCGACGGATCTTCGAGCAGTTCGAGCGCATCACCAGCGATGACGGCACGGGGGGGCTGGGCCTGGGCCTGTACATCACCCGGCAACTGGTGCAGGCGCACGGCGGCAGCATCAGCGTGCAAAGCACACTCGGCGAAGGCTCGGTTTTCAGCGTCACCCTGCCGCTGCAGCCGCCTGTTGAGCCGGCGTTGGCAGCGGACTGAAGGACTCAAGGGTGGTGGGAGTGGGGAGCTCACTCCTGCCCTGCTCTCCACCCCGCGCTAGCTGGCCGGGGGTTGCCCGGCTTGTTGGTGATCACTAGCTGTATGAGTCATCGACCATGGATCCCGGATCTAGTCCGGGATGACGGGCGAACAGCTTGCTGCCGGGCAACCCCCGGCTTGTTGGTGAACCCCCACGATACGAGTCGTCCAGCATGGATCCCGGATCGGGCCTGCCCCGGACTTGATCCGGGGTCCGGGATGACTGGCGAATCTTATGCCCCGAACATCGCCAACTTCAGCGGCCAACTTGTGCTGATTGACAGGGATCGGACCTGCATGCCCCGATTGTCACGCTGGCGCGGCAAAATGCAGCAATGAACACATTCTTCCTCCCCGGCCTGACGCGCCGCCAGCCTGCCATTTGCTCACTTTTTGATAGCTGCTTGCGCACAGTGGCTATGGGCTGGAGGTCGATTTGGCTGATAACTCTGGCCGCAGCGGCGCTGTTCGCCCAACCGGCCGCCGCCTTTGACCTGCAGGGCCACCGTGGCGCCCGCGGGCTGGCGCCCGAAAACACCCTGCCGGCCTTCGAGCAGGCGCTGGCCCTGGGCGTCAACACGCTGGAGTTGGACGTCGGCCTGAGCGCCGACGGTGTGGTGGTGATCACGCACGACCCTTATCTGAACCCGCTGATCACGCGGGACGCCAGCGGCCAGTGGCTGCCCGGCAGCCGGGGCCCGCTGATCCGTTCACTGAGCTTCGCGCAGTTGCAGGCCTATGACGTGGGCCGCCTCCAGCCCGGCACAGCCTACGCCACCACCTTCAGCAACCAGCAGCCGCTGGACGGCACCCGCATCCCGGCGCTGGCCGCGCTGTTTGAACGCGTGAAGCTGCTGGGCGCGACCGGCGTGCGCTTCAACATCGAAACCAAGCTCAACCCGGAGCAGCCGACCGACACCGCCACCCCGGAGCAGATGACCGAAGCACTGCTCAAGCGGGTGCGTGAGGCCGGCCTGCTGCAGCGCGTGAGCATCCAGAGCTTCGACTGGCGCACGCTGCAGATCGTGCAGCGGCTGGAGCCGTCCATCCCCACGGTGTACCTCAGCATCCAGACAGCCAACACCAACAACATCACCAGCGGCGCATGGACGGCAGGTTTCAAAATCGCTGAACATGCAAGCGTGCCGGCCATGGTCAAAGCCGCTGGCGGCGCGGTCTGGTCGCCCAACGGCGGCGCGGTGACGCAGGCGCTGGTGCAGCAGGCGCAGGCGCTGGGCCTGAAGGTCATTCCCTGGACCATCAACCAGGCGACCGACATGGAGCGTATGATCGGTTGGGGCGTGGACGGCCTGATCACCGACTACCCGGACCGCCTGCGCGAGGTGATGCGCCAGCGCCAGATGCCGCTGCCACCACCCCTGACACCCCTGAAAAACTGAGGTCATCTGCCTCAGGCGCCGGGGCATGAGAAAATGGGGAATTGACCCCAGACCACACAGGATTTCTCATGGAAGCAGAACGCATCAACACCATCTCCAACCAGCTCGCCGACCTCAGCAACCGGGTCAACGAGCTCAGGGGGTATCTTTGACTACCCTGCCAAGGAACGTAAGTTAAACGAAGTCAACGCCGCGCTCGAAGACCCGAAGGTCTGGGACAACCCCAAACGCGCGCAGGAACTCGGCAAGGAAAAAAAATCGCTGGAAGACGTGGTGCACGTCATCGACCGGCTGAGCGCTGAGCTGGCTGACAACACCGAGCTGTTCGAGATGTCCAAGGCCGAAGGCGATGAAGCCGGCATGACCTCGATTGAGGGCGAGGCCGCCAATGTCGCGACCGAGGTTGAGAAAATGGAATTCCGCCGGATGTTCAACAACCCGGCCGACCCCCTGCCCTGCTTCCTGGACATCCAGGCCGGCGCCGGCGGCACCGAAGCCTGCGACTGGGCTAGCATGCTGCTGCGCCAGTACCTCAAATACGCCGAGCGCAAGGGTTTCAAGACCACCATCGAAGACGAAACCGCAGGCGACACCGCCGGCATCAAGGGCGCCACCATCAAGATCGAAGGCGAATACGCCTTCGGCCTGCTGCGCACCGAAACCGGCGTGCACCGCCTGGTGCGCAAGTCGCCGTTTGACTCCTCGGGCGGGCGCCACACCTCGTTTGCCTCGGTGTTTGTTTACCCCGAGATCGACGACTCGATCGAGATTGACATCAATCCGTCCGACGTGCGCACCGACACCTTCCGCGCCAGCGGCGCCGGCGGCCAGCACATCAACAAGACCGACTCGGCGGTGCGCCTGACACACATTCCGACCGGCATCGTGGTGCAGTGCCAGGACGGCCGCAGCCAGCACAGCAACCGCGACGTGGCGTGGAAACGCCTGCGCTCGCGCCTGTATGACTTCGAACTGAGGAAGCAACAGGAAGCCCAGCAAAAGCTGGAAGACACCAAGACAGACGTGGGCTGGGGCCACCAGATTCGCAGCTATGTGCTGGACAACAGCCGCATCAAGGATTTGCGCACCAACTACGAAACCTCGGCCACGCAGAAAGTGCTGGACGGCGACCTGGACCAGTTCATCGAAGCTTCACTGAAGCAAGGCGTATGAATTTAATTGTCGTAATTGCGGGCCAGACCCGCAATCCATGCCCCGCACGCTACAGGCTGTGCGGTCACACCGACTCAACCTCAGGAACCCGCCATGCTGCGTGAAGGCCAATCCCCGGTAATCAACCGCGCCGACTACATTGCACCCGCCTACTGGATCGACACCGTCGACCTGTCCTTCGACCTGGACCCGGCCAAAACGCGTGTGCTTAACAAGATGAGCTTGCGGCGTAATGCCGAAGTGCCGGCGCAGCCGCTCAAGCTCGACGGCGAAGAGCTGAACCTCGCGCGTGTGCTGGTCAACGGCCAGGGCACCTCCTTCCGCATGGAAGGCGACAAGCTGGTTCTCGACAACCTGCCGGATGCCTTCGAGCTGGAAATTTTCACCACCTGCGCGCCCGTCAAAAACACCAAATTGATGGGCCTCTACGTCAGCAACGACTCCTTCTTCACGCAGTGCGAGGCCGAAGGTTTCAGGCGCATCACCTACTTCCTGGACCGTCCCGACGTGATGGCCAGCTACAGCGTCACCCTGCGCGCCGACAAGGTGAAGTACCCGGTGCTGCTGTCCAACGGCAACCTCGTCGAGCAGGGCGAGCTCGAAGGCGGCCGGCACTTCGCCAAATGGGTGGATCCGCACAAAAAACCGGCCTATCTGTTTGCGCTTGTGGCCGGTCAGTTGGTCAGCCGTGAGCAACGCATCACCTCACGCGCCGGCAAGGAACACACGCTGCAGGTGTATGTGCGCCCCGGCGATCTGGACAAGACCGAACACGCGATGAACTCGTTGATGCATTCGGTGGCGTGGGACGAAGCACGCTTCGGCCTGAGCCTGGACCTGGAGCGTTTCATGATCGTTGCCACCAGCGACTTCAACATGGGCGCGATGGAAAACAAGGGCCTGAACATCTTCAACACCAAATACGTGCTGGCGAATCAGGCGACAGCAACTGACACCGATTATTCAAACATTGAAAGCGTCGTCGGCCACGAATACTTCCACAACTGGACCGGCAACCGCATCACCTGCCGCGACTGGTTTCAGTTGAGCCTGAAGGAAGGCCTGACCGTGTTCCGCGACCAGGAGTTCAGCCAGGACCTGTGCGGTGAGGCCTCGGCCCGCGCCGTCAAACGCATCGAGGACGTGCGTGTGTTGCGCACCGCCCAGTTCCCCGAAGACGCCGGCCCGATGGCACACCCGGTGCGCCCCGACAGCTACATCGAGATCAGCAACTTCTACACCGTCACGATCTACGAAAAAGGCGCCGAGGTCGTGCGCATGATGCAGACACTGGTCGGCCGCGAGGGTTTTGCCAAAGGCATGAAGCTTTACTTCGAGCGCCACGACGGCCAGGCCGTGACCTGCGACGACTTTGCGCAGGCCATTGCCGACGCCAATCCCGCGTCTGACCTGGCGCGCCTGTTGCCGCAGTTCAAGCGCTGGTACAGCCAGGCCGGCACGCCGCGTGTGCACGGCACGGGGGTGTACGACGCTGCGACGCGCAGCTACACACTCACGCTCTCGCAGAGCTGCGCGCCGACCGCCGGCCAGCCGGCCAAGGAGCCCTTTGTGATTCCGGTCGGCCTGGGCCTGCTGGGCGCAGACGGCGCCGACCTGCCGCTGCAGCTCGCTGGCGAAGCCGCCCCGGTCGCTGCGCCGCGCACCTTTGTGCTGACCGAGGCCCGCCAGACGCTGAGCTTCATTAACGTGGACGCCGAGCCGGTGCCGTCCATTCTGCGCGGCTTCAGCGCGCCGGTGGTGCTGGAGTTCGACTACAGCGACGCGCAACTGCTGCACCTGCTGGCCCATGACATCGACCCCTTCAACCGCTGGGAAGCCGGGCAACGCCTGGCGGTCCGAAGCGCTATCAAATCCATAACTGCCAGCGCTTATCCAGCAGGGGCTGAGCCGCTAAATGATGCTTATGTCGAGGCCATGCGCAGCGTGCTGCGCGACCCGTCACTCGACGCCGCCTTCAAGGAACTGGTGCTGACCCTGCCAGGCGAAACCTACATCGCCGAGCAGCTTGACGTGGTGGACCCGCAGCGCATCCACGCCGTGCGCGAAGCCATGCGCACGCAGCTCGCCACGGCGCTGGTTGACGACTGGGCCACGGTGTACGACGCCCATCAGGACAGCGGCGCCTACACGCCCGATCCGCTGTCCTCGGGACGGCGTGCGCTGGCCGGCATGGCACTGACGCACCTGTGTATCGCCGCCACCATCACCGGTGACGCGGTCTGGCCGGGCAAAACTTTCCAGCGTTTCAAGGACGCCGGCAACATGACCGACCGCTTCAACGCGCTGGCGGCGCTGGTCTCCAGCGGCCACCCGCTGGCGGCCGAGGCCCTGTCCCGTTTCCACACCATGTTCAAGGACGAGGCACTGGTCATCGACAAGTGGTTCGGCCTGCAGGCCGGCGCACCGGACCGCGGCGGCAACATCCTGCCGGCCGTGAAACAACTGATGAAACATGCCGACTTCAGCCTGCGCAACCCGAACCGCGCACGCAGCGTCATCAGCACCTTCTGCCAGGGCAACCCGGCCGGTTTTCACCGCGCCGATGCGGCCGGGTATGTGTTCTGGAGTGAACGTGTGATCGAGCTCGACGCGATCAACCCGCAAGTCGCCGCCCGACTGGCGCGCGCACTGGACCGCTGGAGCAAGCTGGCTGAACCCTACCGCAGCGCCGCGCGCGAAGCAATTGCCCGCGTCGCCGCCAAGTCTGATTTGAGCAAGGACACGCACGAGGTGGTCTCGCGCGCGCTAGCCGACTAGTACAACCCTGTCATTGCGGACTTGATCCGCAATCCATGGATCCCGGATCGAGTCCGGGATGACAAACCGAGGAGCTTCACGATGTCTTCAAAAGTATCTCTCACGCGTTACCTGGTCGAGCAGCAACGCATCGACGGTCACATTCCTTCTCAGCTCCGGCTGCTGCTCGAAGTGGTGGCCCGCGCCTGCAAAAGCATCAGCCAGGCCGTCAACAAGGGCGCGCTCGGCAGTGTGATGGGCAGCGCCGAAAGCGAAAACGTGCAGGGCGAGATCCAGAAAAAACTCGACATCATCGCCAACGAGGTGCTGATCGAGGCCAACGAATGGGGCGGCCACCTGGCCGGCATGGCCAGCGAGGAAATGGAAGGCATTTACGTGGTGCCGAATCGCTACCCGCAAGGTGAATACCTGCTGCTGTTCGACCCGCTCGACGGCTCCAGCAACATCGACATCAACGTCAGCATCGGCACCATCTTCAGCGTGCTGAAGATGCCCGAAGGCGACCGCGGCGTAGACGAGTCGGACTTTTTGCAGGCCGGCCACAAGCAGGTGGCAGCAGGCTACTGCATCTACGGCCCGCAGACCACACTGGTGCTGACCGTCGGCGACGGCGTCGCGATGTTCACGCTGGACCGCGAACAGGGCTCGTTTGTGCTGATCGAAGAGAACGTGCAGATCCCGGCCGATACGAAAGAGTTCGCCATCAACATGAGCAACATGCGGCACTGGGACGAGCCAGTCAAGCGCTACGTGGACGAGTTGCTGGCCGGCAAAGACGGCCCGCGCGGCAAGGACTTCAACATGCGCTGGGTGGCAGCCATGGTGGCCGACGTGCACCGCATCCTGTGCCGCGGCGGCATCTTCATGTACCCCTGGGACAAACGCGAACCCGACAAAGCCGGCAAGTTGCGCCTGATGTACGAAGCCAACCCCATGAGTTGGCTGATCGAGCAGGCCGGCGGCGCCGCCACCAACGGCAAGCAGCGAATTCTCGACATCCAGCCGACCAAGCTGCATGAACGCGTGAGTGTGATCCTGGGATCGAAGAACGAGGTCGAGCGCGTGACCGGTTATCACGCCAAGTAGCCCCAGCTATAATCTCGGGCTGTATTTCAGGTAAACGCCGGTGTAGCTCAGTCGGTAGAGCAGCTCATTCGTAACGATGTGCCAACTACCGAAAACACACGAAAAAGTCTTTGTAATTCAACGCAGAGCACTCTCTTCACCGGCAGCCAAATGTGCCCTGGCACACTGCTGGCACAACGCCAGAAATACTCTCGGAGAACTTCAGCACAGTTCGACCGAGTGTCACAGCCGCCGCACTGCGGTCGGCAACTGTAGTCCTATCCTCTCATGCACGCCATGGCTGACTTCGTCAGCCCGGCGCAGCTTTGCCATGCGCCGAGGCCCTAGCGCGACTCCAGGCGAGATCGCTCCGCTACGCGGATACAGGCTCATGAGCCAACGCTAGCTCTGAGCACCTGCGGCGATTAGACGCCAGCATCAATAGCGACAGTCCACACAACGGACTGAAACCCCAAATTAAATCCCGTGGAATTCAAACCTCTTCAGAGGAATGATGCGTACACAGCGAGCACTCGCGCGCTTCTAACACCGTATGGAGATCCAGCATGGCCGCAATTCGTGAGCGCAAGAACGCTAAGGAAACTCTGAACAAGTCCACCGATCAGATGTGTTGACCGTTGAGATACACAAAGGAGCAGCAGCGATGGACCAGATCAGTTTCGCGGACGCAG
>NZ_JAYWHI010000115.1:0-108925 GCF_043778355.1 Polaromonas sp. | reverse complement strand
AAGGTCGATGGCGGTCAGGTCATGCTGGACCCGGCAGAACTGGCCACACTGGCCCTGGACCTGGCGGCGCCGCGCGCAGGTCCCTGCGCCTCGACCGGCGCGTTGGGTGACCAGACGTTCGACGTGCAGGCTCCGCACACGGCGTGATGACTCGCGAAACAAAATCTACCTGCCCGTACTGCGATCTCGCGGCTGGGGCCGCGGATCGCTTTGCGATAACCATGAAACACCGCAGCAAGGGCAATTCATGATGCGCGAAACGCGCTCCACTTGCCCCTACTGCGGTGTGGGCTGTGGCGTGGTTATTGAGTCCGAGGCCGACCAGATCACAGGTGTGCGCGGCGACCCGGACCACCCGGCCAACTTCGGCCGATTGTGCACCAAGGGCTCTACCCTGCACCTGACCGCATCACACGCTGTGACGCGGCAGACCCGCCTGCTGCACCCGATGCAGCGCACGCAACGCGGCGGCACGCCGCAGCGCATCAGCTGGGACAGCGCGCTGGATGTCGCCAGTGAGAAGTTTGCGCAGGTCATCCGGGAACACGGACCGGATGCGGTCGGCTTCTACATCTCCGGCCAGTTGCTGACCGAAGACTATTACGTCTTCAACAAACTTGCCAAGGGCCTGATCGGCACCAACAACGTCGACACCAACTCGCGCCTGTGCATGAGCAGTGCGGTGGCGGGTTACAAACAAACGCTGGGCGCTGATGCACCCCCGAGTTGTTACGACGACGTGAACCATGCGCAATGCATCTTCATTGTCGGCAGCAACACCGCCTATGCGCATCCGGTTCTTTTCCGCCGCATCGAGGACGCCAAGGCCGCCAACCCGGCCATGAAAATCATCTTCTGCGACCCGCGCCGTACCGACACCGCAGGCATCGCCGATTTGTACCTGCCGATCCAGCCCGGCACCGATGTGTCGCTGTTCAACGGCTTGCTGCACATCATGCTGTGGGAAGGCTGGACCCAGCCGTCCTACATCGCTGAACACACCAGCGGCTTCGACGCGCTGAAAGCCACGGTGCGCGACTACACGCCCGACCTTGTGGCAGACACCTGCGGCATCAAAAAGGAAGACCTGTTTGCGGCCGCGAAAATGTTCGCCACCTCGGCCGCGACGCTGAGCCTGTATTGCCAGGGCCTGAACCAGTCGAGCAGCGGCACCGCCAAAAATGCGGCGCTGATCAACCTGCACCTGGCCACGGCGCAGATTGGCAAGCCCGGTGCCGGGCCGTTTTCGCTGACCGGCCAGCCCAATGCCATGGGCGGTCGCGAGGTCGGCGGCCTGGCCAATCTGCTGAGCGCGCACCGCGATATGGCCAATCCGCAGCACCGGGCCGAAGTCGCCGCGCTCTGGGGCATCCCTTCGGTACCCGACAAACCCGGCAAAACTGCGGTCGAGATGTTCCAGGCGGCAGCCGACGGCGAGATCAAGGCCTTGTGGATTGCCTGCACCAACCCCGCGCAGTCCATGCCCGATCAGGCCACCGTGCGCCGCGCCCTTGAACGCGCCGAACTGGTGGTGGTCCAGGAAGCCTTTGCCACGCCATCGACCTGCGACTATGCCGACCTGCTGTTGCCGGCCACCACCTGGGGCGAAAAAACCGGCACCGTGACCAACAGCGAGCGGCGCATCAGCCGCGTGCGGCCAGCCGTGTCTGCGCCCGGCGAGGCGCGCCACGACTGGTCGATTGCCGTGGCCTTTGCGCAGCGGCTGGAAAAATTGCTGCCGGTGCAGAAAATCAGCACGCTGTTCCCTTGGCCCGTCAACGACCAAGCCAGCTCGGTGGAGAGCATCTGGAATGAACACCGCGAATCGACACGCGGGCGCGACCTCGACATCACCGGCATGAGTTACGCCATGCTGGAAGCCGCGCCGCAGCAGTGGCCTCTCAAGGAAGGTGAAACCATTGGCAAGGCCCGGCTTTACGAAGACGGCATCTTCCCAACTGACGACGGAAAGGCGCGTTTCGTCAACACCGTCTACAAACCCGTGGCCGAGCCACGCGAGTCACGCTACCCGTTCTCGCTGACGACCGGCCGGCTGCGCGATCAGTGGCACGGCATGAGCCGTACCGGTACGCTGGGCCGTTTGTTTGGTCATGTGGCCGAGCCGTCCATCCAGATGAACGCGCAGGACATGGCGCGGCGTCTGCTCAAGGACGGCGACCTGGTGCACGTGACGTCCAAACGCGGCTCCATCGTGGTGCCGCTGCAGGCTTCACCGGAAGTGGCCGTGAGCCAGGCCTTCATGGCCATGCACTGGGGCGACGACTACCTGAGCGGCCTGTCGAGCAGCGGCGAGCGGCTGGCCGGCGTCAACGCACTGACCACGTCCGCCTATTGCCCCAGTTCCAAACAGCCTGAGCTCAAGCATGCGGCCGTCAAGATCCTGAAGGCCGAGCTGCCCTGGTCGCTGCTGGCCATGGCCTGGCTGCCGGACGAGCAGGTGCTGAAGGCGCGTGAGCGGCTGAATCCGCTGATGGCGCGTTTTGCCTTCAGCAGTTGCGTGCCGTTTTCCAACGAGGTACCGCTGGGCGAAACCGGCCGCCAGCGCACCGGCGTGTTATTTCGCGCGGCCGGTTTTGAAGCGCCGCCTGAAGCTCTGTTGACGGACATTGAAAATATTCTCGGTCTCGACGGCACCGATACGCTGCGATACGCAGACAAAAAGAAGGGCCAGCACCGCACGGCACGGCTGGTGCGCAAGGGCAAGCAATACGAGGAGGCCGAACTGACCGGTTTTGTGCTGGCCGGTGATGTCAGCGCACAAGCCTGGATCAAGGCCCTGCTGCAGCACGAGTTGCCGGCGCAGGCCTATGGCCGGCTGCTGCTGCTGCCCGGTGCCAAAGCGCCCGGCGCGATGGTGCCGCGCGGCAAACCAGTCTGCAGTTGTTTCAGCGTCAGCGATGAACAGATTGCTGCCGGCCTGCGCGAGATCGCCAGCGCACCCGGCGGTTCCGGCCTGCTCGCCAGCGACGAAGAGCGCCTGTTGGCCTTGCAGGACAAACTCAAGTGCGGCACCAACTGCGGCTCCTGCGTGCCCGAAATCAAGCGCCTGATCCGCAGCGCCGCCCCGACCGGCCAGGCGCCTGCGGACGGCAACGAGCGCAGCGTGATCCCGATCAAGGTGATCGCCTGAGAAAAGCCGGCGTAGAACTTGTCCGCAAATAATTGGGGGTCGCGTTGGGGCGCAATCGGGATGAGTTGTTCGCCAACATCACGCAACATGGGCTGGGCGCCCATGCAAGGGATTTGGTGGGCAAATCGCCCGGTTTCGCCCCAACCCGAAGGGCAAACGGATTTTCGGGCGGTCTGCGGCGTTGCAAATTCAGGCAAGGCCACCAGCCTTGCCTTGGATTTTGCGCCTTGCATCCCATCCCGAACATCCATTTGCGCGACCCCCAATTATTTACGGACAAGTTCTTAGCTCATGACGGAAAGTTATCTGCCTTCGCCGACAATCACGCATGTCCATCGCTCAGTACATCAAGGTCATAGGTCGCGGCAAAGACGGCGCCAAGCCAATCACGCGCGAACAGGCCGCCGACCTGTTCGGCCAGGTGCTCGACGGCACAGTGACCGACCTGGAGATTGGCGGCTTCTGCCTGGCGATGCGCATCAAGGGCGAAACGCCCGAAGAAATGGCCGGTTTCCTGGACGCTACTTACCAGCGCATGTTGCGTTTCCCGGCCAGCGAGCGGCCGGTGGTGGTGCTGCCCAGCTACAACGGTGCGCGCAAGCTGCCGGTGCTCACGCCCTTGCTGGCGCTGCTGCTGGCGCGTGAAGGCCTGCCGGTGCTGGTGCACGGCACAGCCACCGAATCCAGCCGGATATTTACGTCGAATGTGCTCGCAGCCCTTGGCATACAAGCGCTGACAGCTATTAAAACGATAGCGAATGGCGAGGTGGTGTTTGCCCCCACAGAGCTGCTGTGCCCCGGCCTGAAACGCCTGCTGGACGTGCGGCGCGCCGTCGGCCTGCGCAACCCGGCGCACAGCCTGGTCAAGATCATGAACCCCTGTCTCGGCAAGGCGCTGGTGGTCAGCAGCTACACCCACCCTGAATACGCGATCTCCATGGGCCAGACCTTCGAGCTGATTCAGGCCAACGCCTTGCTGCTGCGCGGCACCGAAGGTGAGGTGGTGGCCGATGCGCGCCGCACGCCGCAGATGGAAGCCTTTGTTGGCGGCCAGCGCACGCTGCTGCAAGCATTCCAGCCCGGCACGCTGGCCAGCGTGCCGGATCTGCCCACCGCCATCGACAGCGACAGCACCGCGGCCTATATCCGCGCCGTGATGTCGGGCGCACACGCTGTGCCTGCATCGATCACACGGCAGGTGGAACATATCTTGCAACTGACTTCCGAACTATGACCAGCGGCAAACACAGCTCATCTTCCAACGGCCATTGCAGCCTGGTCGGTGCGGGTCCGGGCGACCCTGAAATGCTCACGCTCAAGGCACTCAAGGCCATTCAGGCCGCCACCGTGCTGCTGGTCGACGACCTGGTCAGCGACGACATCGTGGCCTACGCGCGGCCCGATGCGCGTATCGTGTATGTGGGCAAACGCGGCGGCTGCAAATCCACGCCCCAGGAGTTCATTGAAAAACTCATGATCATGGCCGTGCGTGAAGGCGAAAACGTGGTGCGCCTCAAGGGCGGCGACCCCTTCATCTTCGGACGCGGCGGCGAAGAGGTCGAACACCTGCGCGCCGCCGGCATCGAAGTAACGGTCATCAATGGCATCACCGCCGGCCTGGCCGCAGTCACCTCGCTGGGGGTTCCTCTCACGCACCGCCAGCATGCCCACGGCGTGGTGTTTGTCACCGGTCACGCCAAGCCGGGCGACGAAGGCACCGACTGGCGCGCGCTGGCCGACACCGCCTGCAAGGCCAAACTCACGCTGGTGATCTACATGGGTGTCAGCGGCGCTGGCCGCATCCAGGACGAACTGCTGACCGGCCTGCCCCCGAGCACGCCGGTGGCCGTGATCCAGAATGCCACGCTGGCCACCCAGCGCCACATCACGACCACGCTCGGCAAATTGGCCGCCGCGATCAGTGCGTCCGGCCTGGCCAGCCCCTCGGTGATCGTGGTCGGCGACGTGGTCGGCGGCATCGCGGCGGCAGTCGAAAACCCGGCACTGTTTCGCGCGGCCTGAGAGCGCTGCCCGGCTACACTCGCCTGTCACGGACGGCTTGAGTTGCTCTGCTTTTGATAGCTTCTCACGCCCGCCAATCATGGGCTGGAGGCCGATTTGACCCAAAAATTTGACGTGGTGGTGATAGGCGCAGGGGCCGCCGGCCTGTTCTGCGCGGGCCTGGCCGGCCAGCGCGGCCTCAAGGTGCTGCTGCTGGACCACAGCGAAAAAGTCGCCGAGAAAATCCGCATCTCCGGCGGCGGCCGCTGCAACTTCACCAACCGTGACACCACACCCGCCAACTTCGTCGGCGAAAACCCGCATTTTTGCCGCTCCGCGCTGTCGCGCTACACGCCGCAGGACTTCATCGCGCTGCTGCAGCGACAAGGCATCGCTTTCCATGAAAAACACAAAGGCCAGCTGTTCTGCGACCGCTCGGCCGAGGACGTGATCAACATGCTGCTGGCCGAATGTGATGCTGGCGGCGTTACGCGCTGGCAGCCCTGCCGCGTATCGGGCATCAAATACGCCTGCAGCCCAGACGGGGAAAGCGCAAGCAGCTATCAAATCGAGAGCGACCGGGGATTGATCGAAACGCCGCAACTGGTCATCGCCACCGGCGGGCTGTCGATTCCCAAGATCGGTGCGACCGATTTTGGCTACCGCATCGCCAAGCAGTTCGGCCTGCGCCTGGTCGAGCCGCGTGCCGCGCTGGTGCCGCTGACCTTCGACGGCGAAGCCTGGGCGCCCTACGCCCAGCTTGCCGGCCTGGCGCTGCCGGTGCTGATCGAAACTGGCGCACCGGACGCCACACCCAAACAGCGCAAAAAGGCCGTGGTGTTTGCCGAAGACCTGCTGTTCACCCACCGCGGCCTGAGCGGGCCGGCGGTGTTGCAGATCTCCAGTTTCTGGCGCGAAGGCCAGCCGGTGCGCATCAACCTGGCACCCGGCGTGGACCTGCCCACCCTGCTGATACGCGCCAAGGCGAGTTCGAAAAAACTGATCGCCAACGAACTGGCCACGCTGGTGCCCAGCCGTCTCGCCGACGCCTGGGCCAGCCGTGATGCGGCCTGGCAAAAACCTGTCAGCGAGGCCACCGACAAGGCCCTGAACACGCTGGCCGACCGCCTCGCGGACTGGCAACTGATTCCCAACGGCACCGAAGGCTACAAAAAGGCCGAAGTCACGCTGGGCGGTGTCGATACCCGCGATTTGTCGTCGCAAACGATGGAATCAAAGCAGCCCGGCCTGTATTTCATCGGCGAGGTGGTGGACGTGACCGGCTGGCTGGGCGGTTACAACTTCCAGTGGGCCTGGGCGTCGGCTTTTGCCTGCGCCGAGGCCTTGGCGCAAAAACACCACGCCGCACCAAGCCCGGCTTGATCCAGTCGGCGCCGCCGCATGGGGGCATCCTTCGACAGGCTCAGGAGGAACGGAATAAAGCGACCGTGGGGATCCTGCCCCTGGTATATAATCCAAGGCTTTGCTAGCAAACCCGCGTCTGGCCTGATTCTGATCAAATCTGATGGCTACACAAGATGCATATTTTTGGACCCCTTCATCAATGACGACCATTCGTGTAAAAGATAACGAGCCCTTCGACGTGGCACTGCGCCGTTTCAAGCGCACCATCGAAAAACTCGGCCTGCTGACCGACCTGCGCGCCCGCGAGTTCTACGAAAAGCCCACCGCCGAGCGCAAGCGTAAGAAAGCTGCTGCCGTCAAGCGCAACTACAAGCGCATCCGCTCGATGCAGCTGCCTAAAAAGCTGTACTAAAAGTACACGCCTCACGGCAAACCCAAAGCCCGCACGAGGACGCTCTGCGGGCTTTTGTGTTTCTGACTTCCTTTTGACCGTTCAACCCGTTTCCTGGAGACCGCCATGTCCCTCAAAGACCAGATCACCGAAGACATGAAAACCGCCATGCGCGCCAAGGACAGCGAGCGCCTGGGCACCATCCGCCTGCTGCTGGCCGCACTCAAGCAAAAAGAGGTCGATGAACGTGTGCTGCTTGACGATACGGCTGTGGTCGCCATCGTCGACAAACTGATCAAGCAACGCAAGGATTCGATCGAAGCCTTCCAGAAGGCCGAGCGCAAGGACCTGGCCGACAAGGAAGCCGCCGAACTGGTGGTGCTGCAGGCCTACCTGCCAGCCCGCCTGAGCGCCGAAGAAGTCACGGCAGCGGTCAAGGCCATCGTCACCGAACTGGGTGCCAGCGGCCCCGGTGACATGGGCAAGGTCATGGGCGCGGTGAAAGCCAAACTGGCCGGCAAGGCCGACATGGGTCAGGTTTCGGCGGCCGTGAAGGCGGCACTGGCGGGCTGACAGTCAGGGACGCAGAAAGCAGCGTCGCGTGATTCTTCGGTCGCGGGCATAGCGCCCGCTCCCTCGCTACTGACTCCGCTGGTCGATCCCCGCGCTGCGGGGCCCCTCGCCCCGCGCTCCCTCAGGAGCCCGCGACTTTCATCCGGTTGATGAGGATGGAGCCCACGCTTTTGGCGCCATAGTTGTACACATCGGCGCCCACAGCCTGGATGCCCATCAGCATGTCCTTGAGGTTGCCGGCAATCGTGATCTCCTCGACTGGAAACGCGATGCGGCCCTTTTCGACCCAGAAGCCCGAGGTACCGCGCGAGTAGTCACCCGTGACGTAGTTGACGCCCTGCCCCATCAGTTCGGTCACAAACAGACCTGTGCCCAGCTTTTTGAGCATGGCATCGAGGTCGTCGCCAGCTTTCGTTTGTCGGCTGCTCATCACCAGGTTGTGCGAGCCGCCGGCGTTGCCGGTGGTGCGCATGCCGAGCTTGCGTGCCGAGTAGGTACTCAAAAAGTAGCCACGCACAATGCCGGCGTCCACCACCGTTCTCGCACGGGTCTTGACGCCTTCTTCATCAAAAGGCGAGCTGCCCTTGCCTTTTTTGACAAACGGGTCTTCGGTGATGTCGATGTGCGCCGGAAATACCGGCTTGCCCAGACTGTTGAGCAAGAACGTGCTTTTTCGGTACAGCGCGCCGCCGCTGATGGCCTGCACAAAACCACCGAGCAGGCCGGCGGCCAGCGGCGACTCAAACAGTACCGGACATTGTGTGGTCTTGATCTTGCGGCTTTTCAGGCGCGACAACGTGCGTTCGGCGGCGTAGCGGCCCACGGCCTGGGCGCTGGCCAGTTCAGTCGCATCGCGCATGGAGCTGTACCAGGCATCACGCTGCATCTGGCTGCCCTTGCCGGCAATCGCTGCGGCCGAGATGCTGTGGCGCGAACTGGCATAGCCACCGCGAAATCCGCGCGTGTGAGCGCTGAAAAAATGGCTTTGCTGGGCCGACACACCGGCACCTTCGCTGTTGGTGATGAGTTTGCTGGTGTCAAACACGGCAGCTTCACATTCGAGCGCCAGCGCGGCGGCGCCGGCGGAGTCAATTGCCCAGGGGTGGAACAGGTCCAGCTCGGGGTGCACCCGCGCAATGTCACGGTCGGCCGGCAGGCCCGAGGTCTTGTCTTCCGCAGTGAAACGCGCAATGTCGTAGGCCGCCTTGACGGTTTGCTCAATCGCTGCTTTTGAGAAGTCGCTGGTGGCCGCGTTACCGCGTTTCTGGCCGACGTAGACCGTGATCCCGAGCGATTTGTCGCGGTTGCGTTCGACATTTTCAAGCTCGCCCTTGCGCACGCTGACACTCAGGCCGCAGCCTTCGGACGCCTCTGCGGCGGCATCGGTGGCGCCGATTTTTTTGGCGTGGGCCAGTGCGCTGTCCACCAAACCTTCGAAGAAATCGCGGTGGTAACTGAAGCCGGACTCGGGGGCGGAAGCGGCGGATGTTGTCTTGGGGGTCTTTGGGGTCATATGGGTAGCTATGATACTGACTGCTATGAACAACAAGACTCCCAAGGCCATCAAGGGCTACTGGTCCAACGGACGCTTCGTGAAACCCGAGGAAATTGCGCTGGAAGAGGTCGGCCCGCCGAGCAAGACCCAGCTCAAGGCCGAGGCCGATGAAAAACAGGCGCTCGGCGAAGCGCTCCTCACCCTGCGCGCCGACCTGATGGCCAAGCTCGACCTGCCTGAAAAACTGCTGGACGCGATTGCCCAGGCCAAGAAAATCACCAACTTCGAGGGCCGGCGCCGCCAGATGCAGTTCATCGGCAAACTCATGCGTCCGCTGGACACTGAACCGATACGCGCTGCCATCGACGAGCAGCAAAACGGCTCGGCGCAACTGACCTTGGCGCTGCACCTGGCCGAACAGTGGCGCGACAAGCTGATCGCCTCCGACGACGCGCTCGGCGACTGGCTGACCGCGCACCCGGACACCGATTCGCAGCAGTTGCGCGCGCTGATCCGCCAGGCCCGAAAGGACGCCAAGCCCGAAAAGCCGGGTGAGGCGCCGCGCCATGCCAAGTCTTACCGCGAAATTTTCCAGCTGGTGCGAGAAACGCTTGCTAAGGAAGACGTATGAGCGCCACTTACGACGCGGTGACGATCGGCATCGTCTCGGTCAGCGACCGCGCCTCCAGCGGCGTCTACGAAGACAAGGGCCTGCCCGCGTTGAAGGAATGGCTGGGCCGCGCGCTGCGCAACCCGATCACGTTTGCCGAGCGCCTGATCCCCGATGAAAAAGAGCACATCAGCGCCACGCTGATCGAACTGGTGGACGCTGGCTGCTCGCTGGTGCTGACCACAGGCGGCACCGGGCCGGCGCTGCGCGACGTGACGCCCGAAGCGACCTTGGCGGTGGCGCACAAGGAGATGCCGGGTTTTGGCGAGCAGATGCGCCAGATCAGCCTGAAGTTTGTGCCGACGGCCATCCTGTCACGTCAGTGCGCGGTCATCCGCGACCGGGCCCTGATCATGAACCTGCCCGGCCAGCCCAAATCGATTGCCGAGACGCTGGAAGGCCTGAAAAATACCGACGGCTCGCAGACCGTCGCTGGCATTTTTGCGGCCGTGCCCTACTGCATCGACCTGATAGGCGGGCCTTACCTGGAAACCGATGAAGCGGTGTGCAAGGCCTTCAGGCCGAAATCCGCGATTCGGCCGCCTTCCGCCTGATTTTTTGCAACAAATCAACCTCCAGCCCCTGACCGGCGGGCATGAGCAGCTATATATTTCATAGCGCTTGCGTGATCATCATGCCCCGCCAAGGCGTCCGGGACGGGGGCGCAAGACTCAGCGCTTGATCAGCGCCTTCAGCACACTCTGCAAACGCCGCACATGCGCCGCGTCATGCGGTGCGGCCAGCACCTTGGCCGTGTCTTCGCCCCAGGTCTGCGCCGGCGTCGGGTCGTTGCGTTTGGTCAGCAGCACCAGTTGCAACATGCGACGCGCACTCAGGTGTTCAGCCGGGGTCGGCAGCTCGGCGGCGATTTCCAGGCGCAGCAGCGTGTCGGCAGCATCGCCTTTGGGCGCTGACGACAGGGCCTTCGTCCATGCGCTGCGAGTCGCCGGCGTCACCAGCTTGCCGAGGGCCTGGGCATCCGGCAGCAGCGCCGGGTCGCGCTTTTCCCAGGCCGTCAGCAGGTGGGTCAGCACCTCGCCATGCGCCTGTTCGGACAGCTTGCGCAGCGCCTGCTGCGCGTGCTCGAAGGCTTCGCGCTGCGCGCGGAAAGCTGCGTCACCCAGACGGGGGCCACGCTCTTCATAAGCCGGGCGTTCGCTGAAACGGCTTTCGCGCTCGGGGCGGTAAGGCTCGAACTTGTTGTCGGCCGGACGGTTACCGCGCCCATCGGGTTTGCCGCCGCCGGGGCGCGCATCCTTGCGCTCACCAAACTTGCCGCCACGGCCGGCGGGTGCAGCCTCGGCCTTGCGCATGCCGGGGCGGTCGTCGCCGCGCATCGCCACCACCGGTTTGGCAGGTTTGGGCGGGGCTGCGGAAGGCGCCGGTGCGGCTTCTTCGGCGGGTGCCTCTGCCGACGCTTCAGCAACTTCAGCAGAGTCACTCGAAGCGGGGGCTGCGGGCGCTGCATCTGCTATCGTTTCAGGAGCTGCTGGCGCAGTCGCCTCATGGGCTGGAGCCTGATTTTCTTCAGAATTGGAGGTCGTAGCAGGTGCTGCATCGCCAACCGCCGGCGCAGCGGCAGCCACAGGCGCGGGGGGCACGTACTGACCGCGCAGCCCGGCTTCCAGGTCGGCCATCGCGGCGCGGATTTTCTGCACATCGCCGCTGGCATTCGCGGCGTCCAGCGCTTTGGACAGCACCACCACCAGGCGGTCGTGTTCGCCCAGCGTGGACGCAGCTTTTTCGCGCTCAACGGTCTTGCGCTGAAAGGCGTCGTCAATCGGCTTGCGAAAGGCGTCCCAGAGTTTTTGCTCCTGTTTGCGTTCGATCGGCACGCCTTGCGCCTCCTGCTGCCAGCGCTGCTGCAGGTGTTTGACGGCGTCGATGTGCAATTGCGGCTCGGCGCCCAGCACCTGGGCTTCCTCGATCATGGCCTTGCGGCGCGCCAGGCTGTCGGCACGCGCGGCTTTCAGCGCGGTATCGGCCTGGTCCATCGCGGCTTTCCATTGCGGCTGGATCTCTGCGAAGGCTTTTTCGCTCAGGTGGCCGGCTGCGGTCCACTTCTCGACAAAACCGTTGAGGCTGCGGATCTGGTGCTTCCAGTCGGTGTTGCCCTTGTTGGCTTCGGCCCAGGCCAGCACTTCGTCAATCAGCACACGGCGCTCGGCCTTGACGGCTTCGCTTTGTTCCTTGACCTTGTCGAGCCAGGCTTCGACCACCTTGTGGGCTTCGTTGCAGGCATCGTCAAACCGCTTCCACATGGCGTGGTTGGGCGTGCCGCCCTGGTCGCTGGTTTTCCAGAGCTCGCGCATCGCGCGCAAGGCTTCCTGCTGCTTGCGGCCGCCCAGCGGTTTGGCCACCAGGGCTTCGGCCTTGGCGACCAGCTCTTCACGGATCTGGTCGGCACGCCAGCGCTGCCAGCCTTCCAGCTCGCCTGCGGAGGTCAGCGCCGCATGCGCTGCAGCTTCCAGCGCGTTGTCGATGTTGCGGATGTTGTCCTTGAGCACCTGGCGCAACTCGGCGGCCACCTTGGGCGTCGCCTTGCCATGGCCTTCGGTGACTTCGTGCTCAAGTTTGGCCAGCGCGGCCTGCACGATGGCAGTCGATTTTTCGCGCATGTCTTTGAGCACAGCGGGGTCGATTTTTGCCTTCGGTGCGCGCGCCGGCTGCTCACCCGCAGCACCATCGGCGGCACGTGGCGAACCGCGCGCACCGCGCAACTCGTCGGCCCAGACCGGCACGGCCGGCAGCGGCGCGGCGGTGTCTTCGGCGGCGGCCACGGTCAGCGACAGCGCGCCCTGGAACGCTTCCCACACAGCCAGCAACTGGCCGCGCGAGGCTTCGAGCAGCGGCGGAAATTTGGGGTCTACGCTGGCCCAGTTGGCGTCCTGCGCGATCTCGTCGGCTTGGGTCTGCCAGTGCGTCACGTCGGCACGCAGCGCGTCCCAGGCGGACTGGGCATCGCGCCAGGACTTGGTTGACAACACTTCGATGCGCTGGGCAATCAGCACAGCGGCCTCGCGCTGCACCTGGGTGCGGTGCTGCAGGTCTTCAATCGTCTTGACGCGGTCGGTCAGTTGGGCCTTCAGGCCCGCCAGCGGCTCACGCGACAGCGGCGCACCGGCCTTGGCGGCATCACGCTGCCAGGCCAGCGCGTCGGCCAGGTTGAGTTTTTTCAGCGCCAGCAGGGCCTGGCCTTTTTCAGCCCACTCGGCTGCAACCGCCTCCTGGTTTTTGGCACGTTTGGCTTCGTCGAGTTTTTCCTTGAGCGGCTTGGCGGCGCCCTTGTCGCGGTTGGCCAGATCTTTGTAGACCTCGGCCATCTGCTCGGCGCTAGGTTCGGTGGTCAGCCACTCGCGGATACGCGCCGTGCGCTCGCCCGAGGTCGGCGCCGAGAAGGCACCGCCGGTCAGGCCGTCCAGCGGATGGCTGTCAGCGCTCTTGGAAGAAGGCGTTTTCACGGCGGAGGTTTCGGGCTTGGAAGGTTTGGGCATGGGAAAACGCAGCATAAAAATTAATAACAGCCGGCCGGATCAAGCGTGCTGGCGGGAGGCCAGCACACGCGGTCAGGAAGAGGTAGGGAGGGTGAACGGTCAGCGGAATAAAACAGGATTTTGGCTCGCAAGGCCTGAACACGCCCACGCTTTAAAAATAAAGCACTGCGGGTATTTTCGCTGTTTTTACGGCATCGCCAAATTAAGCTCCGCGCGCGGTGTCCATGGGGGGCGGACGGCACGGTTTTGGCGGCCCCAAGGAAGAGCCGCGCCGGCGCCAACTCCCGGCTCGCGAGGTAGTTCTTGACGGCCACGCCACGATTGACGGCCAGCTCACGCATCGCGTCCTCGCTGACCGTGATGTCGGCCAGCAGCAGCTTTTCCATCTCAAAGGCAGGCAGGTCTTTGGCCAGCCCGACCAGGTTGCGCGGCTTGGGCATGTCGGCGCGTTGGTAGACCTCCTTGAGCAGCACCGGGACCTCCGCAGGGCTGACGGTCATCTCGCCAAAACCTGTGCCGCCCTGCGCCAACAGGCTGCGGCGTTTCTCGGCGCGCAGCAACTGGTTCAGCCGCTCGCGCTTGAAGCCCTCACGCTCGGCCTCCAGGCTGCTGGTGCCGACAACCGTGAGTTGCAACGCGGGGCGCTCGGTCAGCGCCCTGGCCACCTTGTCGAGCCCGGCCTGGGCCTCGGGCGCGAGCCGGGCACTGCCGGGCGCAAAGCTGACACTGGCCAGCTCTTCCCCGCCGCCGCCAAAGGCGCCAGCCAGCAGGCTGAAGGGCGCAGTAATGGCCTTGACGATGACATTGAGAATCACCTTGACGATGATCGGCCCGAGGCTGAACTGCGGGTCATTGAGCGAGCCGCTGATCGGCAGGTCAATGTCAATCACGCCATTGCGGTCGGCCAGTAGCGCCACCGCGAGCTTCACCGGCAGGCTGGCAGACGAACCCTCGACCTTGTCGCCGAAGCTGAGCTGGTTCAGTACCACCTTGTTGCGGGCAGTGAGCTGGCCGTCGGGCTGCACCACATAGTTGACGTCCACACTGAGCTTGCCGCGGTTGATGCCGTGACCCGCGTACTTGATGGCATACGGCGACAGCGGCGGCAACTCCAGGTCACGCACCTTGCCCTGGATGTCGAGCGCCAGCGGCTGGGCCAGCGGGTTGAGCTTGCCGGTGATCTCCAGCGCGGCCGTGCCCTCGGCGCGGCCGCGCAATTCGAGGTCGGCCATGGCGGGGGCGCCGGCCACGGCCACTGAAGAAAACGCGCTGAGCTTGCCGCTGAGTTCGCTGAGATTGGCCGAGTAGTTGGGTTTGACAAAACGGTCGGAAAACAGCACCCGGCCGTTGATCAGCGTCATTGGGCCGACGTTGATGATGGGTGCGGGCCCCGCTGCCCGGTCATCGTTTTTTTCATTGTTTTGGCCTGTAGCCCCTGTTGGACGGACGTTAGAAGCTCCTGTTTTAATAGCACGCCCGTCGCCTGGCGGCGGCTTGAGCAGGTCCTGCAGGTTGATGCGGCCTTCGGGCGTGACGATCACACGTGCAAAAAAGTCGCTGAGCACGGTCTCGCGTACATCCACACGTGTGGCCTGTGCAGGGTCCACCGCGACCCTGAGGCCGCCCAGCTTCAGCGCCTTCCACGCCAGCAGCCCCTCGCTGGGCGCCAGGGTGTTGGCCTGAAACTCTTCCAGCGCCACATCACCGGCCAGCTGTGCCTGCGGCCCGGTTGGCGTTTGGCGCCATGCGACGCTACCGCGAAAGCTCGCGTCGGCACGCAGCAAATCCACATTGAGCTGGTCGCCGAAGTAAGGCTCGAAGGCCTGCAGGGGCATCCTCTGCAACATGAGTTGGCCCTGAGCCTGCACCGGCACCAGACCCAGGCTGCCCTTGAAGTCGAGCTTGCCAGGCGCCAGGCGACCGCTGGCCAACTGAAGTGAAGCGCTCAGCGGCATTGGTTTGGCGGCCTGGGCTCGGGCTGACGGCCTGTCGTCGAGCAGCAGCCCCTGCAGCTGCGCCTTGGCGCCCGTGACCTCGAAGGCCACCGGTTTGACGCCAGCCTTGTCCGAAAACGACAGCGCGCCGCCGTCCAGCGACACATCGTTGATGGCAACACGCCAGGTGGAAGCGGGAGAAGCGGTGGACGTGTTGCTTGGATGGGCAGGCGCTGCACCGGGCTGCGGCCCCAGGCCATGGCGGGCCATCCAACGCTCATACATCCAGCGCTTGTCGGCATCGCGATCCACCTGCGCCTTCGGCCGGGTCAACTGCATTTTGGCAGCCTTGAAGGATTGGGCGGCCACATCGATGTCCATGCCGGTGACATCGACCCGCTGCACCGACACCAGCGAGGTTTTGCCTTCGGCCAGCAGGATGTTGCGCACGGACAGTTGCGGTGCCGTGAGCTGCAAGACCTGCGCTTTGTCGGCACGGGCCGCCTGCCAGTCGATGCCAAGTTCCGCGTCAAGCTGGCCGTTCAGGGCCGGCAGCAGGAACTGACCGATGTATTTGGCGGCCATGTTCAGCGGCCAGGCCGCCAGGGTGGCTTTGACCTGGGCCGCCTGGTCGGTCGCGCTGCCGCTAAAGCTCAGCAGCGCTGGCGTGGCTGTCGGTGCCGGCGCCACCCGCCCGGCCTGGACAGCTTTTTGGCGGGTTGCGGCCTGCGGCGCGGTACCGGCAGCAGCGGCGGTATCCAGAGCGATGGCCCCCTTGAATTGCAGCGGTGCAGCGGCCACAAATGGAAAGGCAATCGCCGAGGCGTCGAGCACCAGGCCGTTCAGCCGGATCTGCGCGGGTGAGGCCAGGCGTTGATCCAGCCAGTTGACGGCGCCGCCGCGCACCGCAAGGCTGGCGACCTGAACCTGCCAGGGCATGGCAGCGAGCGTGGTGGAAGCCTGAGATGTGGCATTGTTTTGGCCAGTAGCCCTTTCCGGACGGGCGCCAGCAGCTATGCTTTTGGTAGCGACCGGGGCGCCGCCTGGCAGCAGGTTCAACTGCCCGGCGCGGTCCCGCGTGATGCTGAGCACGGGCGCCGTAAGCACCACCGACGACAGCTTGATGATTTGCGCCAGTGGCCGCACATCGTCCATCACCACCTGCAGGCGCTCAAAAGCCAGCAGTTCCTCAGCGGGCGCCGGCCCGCCCGCAGCGCTGAGCAGGCGCACCTGCTCAGCGGACACGCTGCCGGAGAGCTTGACCACGGTCTCTGGCGTCTGCTCAAACGCTACCTTGATGTCGGCGTTGAGCACCCCGCTTTGCAGCCGCAGCGGCAGGCTGGCCGGCAGATAGCCCAGATAGGGCCGCAGGTCCAGCGCACTGAGCCGGAAAGTGGCGTCGGTTTTGCGGGTCTGGGCAAAGGGCGTGCCCTCGGCGGCGGTGTCAAAGCGGCTGCCGTTGAGCGTGAAGGTCAGGTGCGGCGCGGTCTTGATGTCGCGCTGGGAGCGCAGGTTGCTCATAAAGGGCACGGACAGCGTCAGGTCACGCAGTTCGTGGCGCATGTCCACAGCCAGGTCCCTGAAATCCGCCCTGCCGCCGCTGAGCACCAGGTTGTACAGCGCAAAACGCTGCGGCTCGCCAGCCGGATCACCGGCGGCGGGTTGCAGGCGCGCCAGGATATCGTCAATGTCGTAGCGCCCTTGCCCCAGATGCGTGAGCGACAGCGCCGGTTCATCGAGCTCGATGGCGTCCACCACAGGCGCCAGCCGCAGCAGGGACTGAAGTTCCCCATCTATATATAGGCGCTTGATACTTAACTGGGGGACTTGCTGGGGGGTTTCCAGAGGTGGCAACTCAGCGGGCGTTTGCGGACGAGGTATTGCTGCAGCGCCCGCCCTGGCGACGGCGAGGTCGCTCAGCGTAAGTTCAAGCGACCAGGGCTTGAAGGTTATAGCCCCCACCGTGACCTGGCGGCCGAGCTTGGCAGAGACGCCCTTCTCAAGCTGGGACTTCAGGACAGCCGGCACAGCCGCCCAGGCCAGCGCCCATACCAGCAACACCCCCCCCAGTGCCCAGGCAGCGCGACGGTGCCAGCGCGGAGACCGGGCAAGGCCAAGCACCCGCGACAACATCCCTCGCCAGACATCGGTGGCACGATTTTTTAAACCATTGCTTGTCATAAGCGTCGAGTCTTTCGTGCGCCTGCGCAAAGGTCAATGTTTTTTTCGGTGCTGCGATGTGGGCGCCACCAATAAAAAACCCCGGGCAGCTAGGCCGACCGGGGCTGACGGCGAACATGATGCTCATGCCGTCGGGCTTCGCAAAGAAGAGAAGTTCGTCTCCAGTGCGATGAAAGCAAGTGATTGCTCTCAGGTTTACCGGGATTGGTTACCCGGCGAATGCTTGAGGTACTCAAGCAATTGCAGGTTAAACCTCTCGCACACTACCGGCAAGTCAATATTTGTAATCAAAAAAGTCCGGGCGATTGCTGTTTTCTTGACAGCTTTACATGTTGGGATTTTGTCCTACAGACAGACGGGACTAGCTTCCGTGTCCCGTTTTTTTTGGCGTGGACTCAAGCTCCAGCACTTTCTGTAAAAAACGCTGCAAGGCCTTGAGCCACTTGCATTTACTGGAAAAACGTACAGCTGACTTCCGGAATTTGGAAAAACAAGTCCCACTAGAGCCTTGGCTCAAAAAACCGTTAAAACAGCGCAAACAGAGGGTCTTGGACTTGAAAACAAGCGCTTAATCAGTATTTAAATATATCAATTAACATTAATATTATTGACAAGTTATTTAGACGGCTCATAGAATTCGCCGTCCCGGAGAAAACCAAGGGACAACCCGAACCCGCTGCCGAACCCGGCAAAGTCAAACAAGGGTCAACACCCCAAGGCATTGCCTTGGTTTGATGGCGACCCAATCAAAGCGTGACGGCTCGAAAAGCCGCTGCGCGTAGAAAGGAGTGCTATGACAGCGCTAGGACAATCAAGCCCCGCAGCCACCTTGCGGGCCATCCAGAAAAATGTGGGCAACAGTCTTGCAAGCATTGCAGACGACATTGCTCAGGGCTTTTTCGAAATCACGCACAACAGCTTTGCCCTGGTGGGCCTGGCCGTGGTGTTTGCCGTGATCACCCTCACCGCCCGGCCTGACCTGCGTCAAGCGGGCGAATCACGATTGATGGCCTTGCTGCAGGAACGCCAGGAAGCAGCCATCGGGTATACCGAGCCTGACGCGATTGACCGCGCCACGGCAGCCAACCCCAAGGACCTGCCCAAGCAACAGGCCGCCGTGGCCTTCTGGCTCAGCCGCAAATACGGCATCGCGCCCGAGCCGCTGAGCGTGCTGGTGGCCGAAGCCTTCGAGATCGGCCAGAAAGCCAAACTCGACCCCACGCTGATACTTGCCATCATGGCGATTGAATCGGGCTTCAACCCGTTCGCCCAGAGCCCGGTGGGTGCGCAGGGCCTGATGCAGGTCATGACCAAGATCCACCACGACAAGTATGAAAACTTCGGTGGCAAGCTGGCCGCCTTTGACCCGGTGACCAACCTGCGCGTTGGCGTCAAGGTGCTGCAGGAATGCATCGCCCGCGCCGGTTCGATAGAAGCGGGGCTTAAGTATTACGTCGGTGCCGCCAATCATGAAACCGATGGCGGGTATGCCGCCAAGGTCATGGCTGAGCATGGCCGCCTGCAGGCCGTCGCCAATGGCCGCGCGCCCGCCTATGCACCAGTGCGCCCGCCGCTGGCCATTCCGGCCTCCATGCCCGTCAATTCCGAAAATCCGGAATTGTCCGGCCCCAAAGCCAGCGAAAAAGTCGCCAGCCTGTCGGTGTCCTGAAGGGGTTGATCAGGCGCCTGACACTGGGCCAATCCCTGACTCCGTTACACTAGCCACGTGCGCGACTGGCGATAGGCCGGCCTTTGATCACAGGGGCTAGGCCGACGTGGGATACCACTGGGAAGCGCACCGCCGGCTGTCATCGGTGACGGCGGCGATCAGCCGTTCGCCTGGGCAGCCCTTGTTTCATGCACGTCAGTGCCAGGACAGGGACCACGTCTTGAAGGACTGCCGTGTACAACCGAAATATTCTCGTCGAACAAACCGACCCTGAACTGTGGGCTGCCATCGTCGCTGAAAACGCGCGCCAGGAGCACCACATCGAGCTGATCGCCAGCGAGAACTACGCTTCGCCCGCGGTGATGGCCGCGCAGGGCTCACAGCTCACCAACAAATACGCTGAAGGCTACCCCGGCCGCCGCTACTACGGCGGTTGCGAACATGTGGACGTGGCCGAACAACTGGCCATCGACCGCATCAAGAAAATCTTTGGCGCCGACGCCGCCAATGTGCAGCCACATTGCGGTGCCTCGGCCAACGAAGCGGTATTTTTGGCCTTCCTCAAGCCCGGCGACACCATCATGGGCATGAGCTTGGCCGAAGGCGGCCACCTGACCCACGGCATGGCGCTCAACATGAGCGGCAAGTGGTTCAACGTCGTGAGCTACGGTCTGAACGACAAGGAAGAAATCGACTATGACGCGATGGAGCGCAAGGCCCACGAGTCCAAACCCAAACTCATCATTGCGGGCGCTTCAGCCTACAGCCTGCGCATCGACTTCGAGCGTTTCGCGAAAGTCGCCAAGGCCGTTGGCGCGATATTCCTGGTGGACATCGCCCATTACGCCGGTCTGGTGGCCGCGGGCGTCTACCCGAATCCCGTGCCGCATGCCGACGTGGTGACATCGACCACGCACAAAAGCCTGCGCGGCCCGCGCGGCGGCATCATCCTGATGAAGGCCGAGCACGAAAAAGCCATCAACAGCGCGATATTTCCCGGTCTGCAGGGCGGCCCGCTGATGCACGTGATCGCGGCCAAAGCGGTGGCTTTCAAGGAAGCACTGGCGCCCGAATTCAAGGCCTACCAGCAGCAGGTGCTGAAAAACGCGCAGATCGTCGCGGAGACCCTGACGCAGCGCGGCCTGCGGATCGTCAGTGGCCGCACCGAAAGCCACCTCATGCTGGTTGATTTGCGCGCCAAGGGCATCACCGGCAAGGAAGCTGAAGCGGTGCTGGGCAGCGCCCACATGACCATCAACAAAAACGCCATTCCCAACGACCCGGAAAAACCCATGGTCACCAGCGGTGTGCGTATCGGCACACCGGCCATGACCACGCGCGGCTTCAAGGACGAGGAAGCGCGCCAGACCGCCCACCTGATCGCCGACGTGCTCGACAATCCGCGCGACGCAGCCAACATCGAGGCGGTGCGCGCCAAGGTCAACGCGCTGACCAGCCGGTTCCCGGTTTACCGCTAAGCCATGTACTGCGCAACGGCTATCTTTTTAATAGCTGCTCGCGCGCGCCCGGTATGGGCTGGAGGCCAATTTTGTCTTTAATTTCAGGTGGCAGGCCGTGAAATGCCCGTTCTGCGGCAATCTGGAAACCCAGGTCGTCGAAACGCGGGTCTCCGAAGACGCAGACTTCATACGCCGCCGCCGCCAGTGCGGCGCCTGTGAAAAACGCTTCACCACCTACGAGCGGCCCGACGTCAACTTTCCGGCGATTGTCAAAAAAGACGGCCGCCGCATTGAGTACAAACGCAGCAAGATTCTGGGCTCCATGAACCTGGCGCTGCGCAAGCGCCCGGTCAGCACCGAGCAGGTGGACTCGGCGATCGAGCGGATCGAGGAAAAGCTGCTGAACCTCGGCCTGCGCGAAGTGCCCTCAACCCGGCTCGGAGAACTCGTCATGCGCGAGCTGAAAAAGCTCGACAAGGTGGCCTATGTGCGTTTTGCCAGCGTCTACCGGAGCTTTGAGGACATCGACGAATTCAAGACGCTGGTTGATGAGGTGAGGCGCTGAGCCAGCGCTTCATGGTCTGACTTATCGCCAGCACTCGGCGACCGTCGGGCCCGTCGCGCTTCTTCCCTTGACACCTGTATTGGTGATGGTCAACGAGCCGCATTTGTCAGCCGCCATGCTGCCGGACGGTGTGGCCGTCAAAGTGTAGGTGTTCACCGTTGCAGCAACACTCAAGGTGTAGCGCGTGGCCCCCCCGGCCGGGATGGTTTGCAGCCGTGTTGGAAGCGCAGGGTTGCCATTCGCTGCGGTGCTGTACCGGTTACTGGCGCCGTAGTATCGCTCCATGAATTGCTGGGCTTCCAGCAAAGCAGCCGTCGCCTCCGACCGGTTTCCCCGCATGATGTAGTCCGTGTAAGCGGGATACGCCACCGCCGAAAGAACGCCGACGATGGCCACCACAATCATCAGTTCGATCAGCGTAAACCCCGAATTTCGTCGCGCAGGGCGATCGTGGAAGGAGACATGAACGGCTTGCATGGGCAGTCTTTCTTAACGGATAGGTGGATTGATGATTCTGCGCCATACCCTGTCCTTGATTTTCTGGGCCAGCACCGGATCGTTCGGCACGCAAACTCGATAGCCGGTTGCTTGGTCCAAAATAGCGCCCATCGTGAACCCGGGCTGGCAGAATCCGCCGGCGCCCCCGCCTCCGCCCGTCCCACTGCCCGGAAGAAACACCCTGTCGCCGCCGGGGCTGTTGGTGAAATATCCTGTGCTAGTAGCGTCTGACGCATTCACGAAACCATCTGCATTGGTGTCAAACAGTCTGTAGCTTGGGTTTTCACCCGTCGCCACAGGGATCACAAATGTGATACCAACGCCTGTAGAGGCATCACACGACGCCACGTTTTGTGACGGTGCCAGCGTGCTGACAAGAGCCAAAGTTTTGTTGATAGTCAGTGGACGGTTCACGACTCTCAGGCCGACGATAACGTCCAGGTCGACCACCCATCCACGCTGCGTCGTGAAATCGACGTCAGTACCCTCAATGTCATAAAGAACGGCTCCCCCCGATCCGGCCCTCGACGTGACGGTCCGGCTGGCCAATGAAGCGCGAGTCATGGGACGAGCAAAACCAACATCGGACGGTTTGTCCCAGACGCCATAGATGGCCTGAACAGTTGTGGAATTAGCGTCGGCTTCGGTTACCAGGAGTCCAGTGCCAAACACCAGTAATTTGCCGCCATCGGGATGATCAAAAATTCCAGGCGGTTGGCTGATGGGCTGGGCAACTCCAGCTGTGCTCGTTGCCGAGAAAAGGGCTGTGCCGCCTGAAACTGCGAACCTGCTGGCTGCTGTAGCGCTGTAATCGAACTTCCACAACTTGCCTTTGAGGTCGCCAGCAAACAGATTGGTAATTTGTCCGATGCTATTACGCTGAACAGATACCCCGCTCAAGCCGTTGGAACCAGCAGCATCGACCACCAGCTTCTGAATGGCTCCCGTCTCCAGGTTGGCCACGAACAGCACCGCCTTGCCTGCTGCGCTCAAATGGCCATTGCCAAAGATGGCCACCCACTCCCCGTTGGGCAAAACACCGGCTTCGACGCCCGAATAGATATACCCAATATCGCTGTCGCTGTCGCTAGACACCTCCCACCGTATGCTCGATGCGCCTAAATTGGCAGTATCCGTGACGTCGAGTGCAAAAACGCCACGTCCACCAGCCCCCATGGCGCCCAGCAAATAGTTGCGCCAGCTCGCCGAACCCGCGCCGGGCGCTCTTACAAAGGCATCGGTTTCCCGAAGCGGTCCGTCAACAAAAAACTGGTGGAAAAGTAGCTCAGTACCATACGTCTTGTCCGCCAGTTTGGACAAATTGGGGTACACGGTTCGCGGCACGTAGGCAAAAACCTCTTTGCCATCGTCGGCGGGGATGGCGCCCCCCGTATCCTTGAAGCCGTGTAGCATGCCGTCGTTGCCGCCCGCGAACAAGACCGAAGTACGCGCTGCTTTTTGGGTCAAAAAACTGGCATAAGTGGCACCGATAGTAGGCAGCGTGTTGTAACCGAGATTGACCGATGCCTTCACCAGCACCGGATTGGAGTTAATAAAGTCGCCCAATACCCCACTACGCGTGCGAAAAAGCAAACCGGCGCCCTCCTGACTCCTGTCGCCACGCAAAAAGTTGACAAAGGTGGCTTGCTGAACCGCAGGAACACTGCCCGCTCCACCCATGGCGCTTCGGTTAGCGGCGCTGATATCGGCCCAGGTAAACGCAACACCTGCGGGGGTGGCCAACCCGGTATCCCATGTAAAAATCCGCCGACTGCCCCAGGCTGGCACTTTAGCTTCAGCCGCCCACAGTTGCGCACCCGCTTGACCATTTGCATCCAATGCAAAGGCCTGCACATCGCCACTCCATGTGCCCGTTCTGTAAAGCGGCACGTATTTCCGATTGCCATCCTGCAGGGTGGTGGCAGCCGTTGCAACCCCTGCCTCGCGCAGCTCGCGCTGCAGAGTCTGACCGAGCGAACTGCGTATTGCGCTGGCCAGTTCATTGGGGTCTTTGGCACTGAAATACGTACCACGGCTGTTGATCGCAGCGTGCCAGAGGTCGTCGATCTTGTCATTACCCCAGGACTTGGTTCCAGCGGTCAAAAACGGAAGATCGGTAGCGGGGTCCAGCGTCCCCCGCACCCCCAGACCGACGGTGAAGTTGACCATGTGTTGCCAAAACGCAGGGTTCTCCAGCGATGCGACGACCTTGTTGTCTACATCGGGGCGCAGATCATTTTTCCAGTACTTCATGGCGTAATCCGCCAATGTATCGGCGGACCCGTCCCGATAAGGCCTGGTTGGGGTGTATTGGAAAGATTGCCCCGGACCGGAGATGTTGCTGCCGCTGGTGTTGTCATCATTGCCTACTGCTGTCAGACCGGGGGTCGCGGGATTTTCAGCCGTCACCTGCGAGGGGACTACGTCACTCCAATACCCGTCAGTCACCAACAGGTGATAGGCACGGCGACAGGTTTTGTCAGCCGTGTTGTTCACGGAACCGGGCACGTCCGACCATGGCCCCCGTGTATCTGCACGTGAAAAATAATTACCCGCTTCCTGCATCGCCCGGCGTAAAGGGGTGCCACCGACCGCAGGAACCGCGTACAGCCAGTCAAACAGGGTGCTTTTGCGGCTGGCGTTGAAGTCACGCACACCAGATTCAATCACCCGGGTATCCACTGCATCAATACTGGTCAAGCCCTTGTTGATTCGGCCGTAACCGACGCGAAAAGTATCGGCGGACTCTGAAAACGCTTCGGCAACGGAGCCACGAGCCAGCAGGCTCCGTGTACGGTAATAGGTGAACCAATTGGCAAAGTTTTGCCGCTCCTGAGCGCGTGTGCAAGTGCTGCCAGTGCAATCTGTGCGAGATGGGTACTTGGTGTAAGTAGTCGCCGCGGAGTTCTCGTTGATTGTGAACTTCTGGTAATTGCCTGCGATGGTGCCGTCAAGATATTGCCCCGACGCATTCTTCCTCAAGCGGTAGTACAGACCAGGGTCGTAATCTATATCCTGATTGTTGCCACTACAACTATTGGAATCGCCATTTGGCCTGAAACACCACACCAACGAGTTATCAGTTATACGCCGAACGTTGGTTAAATTAATCGTTCCACCCGACAACACATTCATGGGATCACGTGGCGCCGCACTCACTGAAGCATTCGCCATACGGCCACCAGCGGCCAAAGGCCAGGGCCGATAAAGCACCTCGGGGTTGTAGTAGATGGTGTTGGAGTCTGGCGACCGCATCAGCGCTTGCCGGTAATTGGTCGACGCGGGGTCACCTGAAATAGTTCCACGAAATTGGCTCGCAACGCCCTGCGTCGAGCCCGGTCCGCCCAGCGTAGCGTTATCCCCCGGATCCATGCGAACCGATGCACTGCCAATGGGGCTGGGCACGGTTTGGGTCCCGAGATAAACGGTCTCTTCAGGCATGTGCTGAAACATCATGGAGCCCGAGTCATCCATCGTCAGCAGGATGTTGGGTTTGACGCCACCGCCGTCACGGCTAAGAAGAGGTTTTTGGGAAGGCTGGGCCACGGCAACAGGCACACTCAGCAGGGTCACGAGGCCAGCGATCACAAGCCGGCGGATTGACGATAGGTATGGTGAGCAATGCATGATGAACCCCTTCAATTTAAAACCAGCGTGGTCTGCACCCAGACCACGGAGCCGCCGGTCGTGGCTCCAGTCCCTGCGTTGGCGGTGTAATCAGGGCTAAAGCCCCTGGCGGTGATGACGTAAGCGATCTTGGTGTCTTCCAGAAACTGCTTTTCGGCAACACATTGCGGAAGAGTTGTCGGCCGGAATGAACTGTCCGCAGATTTGATTTGAAGCTCCGGCAAGGTCGTCAGCGAGGCCGCCGCCCCCCCTCCCCCCAGCCAGGTGTCCGTGCGGTCCCACGCAGGCGCCGCGCCGAAGGCCGTTGAGACAAGGTTGGCCTCCTGTAGCGTCGGCACCCGCTGTACATCCGCCTTGGAGAGCTCACTTTCGCAGTAGCGCAGCGCGGCATCGGCATACTGCTGGGCCAGGTTCTGCATACGCACATTGTTGGTTACCCGCTCATCGGAGGTTGCATTGCGGATGGCCGCTGCCGACGTCAGGCCAATCACCACAACCATGATCAGCACAATAATCAATGAAATACCGCTCTGCCGGCGACGGCACGAAAGGCGTAAACGAGGATAGGAAGTGTTCATGGCCATCCTAGAACGTCATCTTGTTGCGCAGAGCCGTCGTCGTGAAGTAAGCACGCCGGGCGAAACGGTCCGCCGAGTTCTGTGTAACCGAATCACAATCAAGATAGGTCGAGGGGTCCTCGGCAGTCAGCACGGGCTCTGAACTTCGCATCAGCAGGCAGACGCGCACGCTCACCACGTTTGCGAAGGTAGGGTCCAATACATTGGCCGCGCTGACGTAGCGCACGATCTGACGCTTGTCGATTGGGTTGGCTTCGCCGTACCAGATTTTCATGCCTTCAACGTTGTCCACCAATGCGCCGCCCGTGGCTGCAGCCTTGTTGCTGGCGCAATGCAACTCCGGCCGACCCAACACACTGTTGGCTACGTAATAACGATTGCGCGTGATGTAAAAACTGGTTGCGCCCACGGTTTGCTGGGTCAACGAAGCACCCAAACAATCCGATGGCAAGCCACCTGAAGTAGGCACCGTATTGGTGACATCGCCCTCATAGACCACCTCAATAGCGGGCGAACTGCCCGTTGCCGCACAGGCCACTGCAGCGGTCGTATTGGCCGCTACAAAGCCTGTATCACATCCAAAAACCGCATTGCCTGAATAGGTTCGCCCAAACTGAAACGTCAATGGATCGTGACCGGTAGCTTGCGCATATCCCGCCAGCTGGAGATCGCGTGACAAGATGAGCAGCCCGATTTGGGCGTCCTCATTCATTTGTGAATATGCCGCCTGCAGCTTATTGGTTTGTCCTGACGCGATATAACTCAGCAATACGGCACCCACCACAACCAACCCAATCACCATGGACACGAGGACCTCGATGATGGACAGACCGCGCTGGCGCGAACGCCCAAGAGCAGAGGAGCGACTCATAGATTGATCCTGAAGAAGCTGCAACGCACGCTCAGGTCGGCGTTCAGATTCAAACTATCCGGACACTCCGACGCAAGGGCAGGCGCTTCGTCACTACTTGCCACTGCGGGGTCGCGCCATGCGACCCATACGTCTGCGGCGGTTTGACCCGACTGACGAGATATAAAAATCGACCCTTCGGGAAGCTGGGTGCGCACCAGGATACGCCATTGTGCAATGTCCAACTCCGCTATCTGCTGCGGCGTACAAGAACTTGCAGCTGTATTGCATAACTGCGCAGGTAATGTGGCAGCTGTGGACTGGCCAGCAAAGTCGGTGCTGCTGTAGTCATACGCCCCTGCAAAAAATCCGGTTGCTGCCACCCCCCCCACAGCATCCACACCTTTGTTTGCTCTCATTCTTTCGCCAAGGTCGCTGGCCAGCAGAGTAGCCGTCGCACGGTACTGCGACATTTTGGTGTAGCGTAGCGCCGAAGCATTGACGCCAGCCAAAGCCAGAAGGGCAATCGAGGCGATGACGATAGAAACCAGAACTTCAATCAGCGAGCCGCCTCGGCTTGCATGTCGGGAGCGGCGAACCAAAATCTGTGGGCAAGTGACGTTCAGCATGCTGTCGCTCCCGCAGCCTTAAGCCCGGCCCTGCCCTGGTTGGAGATGCATACCACCCGGACGGAGCCCGAGGGCACAGTACCGGTCGGGGTAAAAATGAATGTCTGATTGGCGCTTTTTGCCCAGCCTGTGGGTTGATAGGTAAAAAAGCGACGGTCCGACGTCGGTGTGGTGCTGGCTATGGAAGCTATAGAAGTCAACGCCTGTTGCACTCTCACAATTTCATCTCCGGCATCCACCGCACCATCGCCATCCCCGTCGACAAAAACAATCCAGCCGCTGGTCCACAGATTACTTCCGGTGGCACAACTGGTTCCGTTGGCCGACTGGCACACAGACACCTGGGCAGATCGCTTGACGGCTTCGGACCGCGCGTAACGCATATCGGTCATCAATGCATCGGCGGCGGCTTGCACCGTCCGATTGACCAATAGGCTGCGAAAGCCGGGCACCGCCATCGACGCCAGCAATGCAACCAGCGAGACGACAATCAGCAGTTCAATCAGCGTGAAACCCGCCTGGCGTATCTTCATGCGGTGAGGTTACTCCGGAACCCCATCCAGCCCGGCGTTTTACCGACATTCGGCTGACCAAGCCCGCCAGACGGTAAACTCCCCCGCTGCTTCGTTGTGTCCCCATAATGCTTTTTGCACGGGAAATTTGATGATCGAACTCGCAATCGAATTTGCCAGCAAATCGCAAAGTCTCTCGTCTCCGAACCCGGCTGTGGGTTGCGTGTTGATGTCTGAAGACGGGCATGTTCTCGGCCAAGGGCACACCCAGCAAGCCGGCGGCCCGCACGCCGAAATCATGGCATTGCGAGATGCGGCAACGCGGGGCAACCCGGTCACCGGAGCCACGGCCTGGGTCAGCCTAGAGCCCTGCTCTCACCATGGCCGCACCGGCCCCTGCTGCGACGCGCTGATCGCCGCTGGCGTCAGGAAGGTCGTGGCCTCCATCGCGGACCCCAACCCCCTGGTGGCAGGACAGGGCTTTGAGCGACTTCGGGCTGCCGGGATTGAAGTCGAGGTCGGTCCCGGCGCCGCCGAATCCCGCGAGCTCAATATCGGCTTTTTCAGTCGCATGATCAGAAAAACCCCCTGGGTGCGCATGAAAGTGGCCGCCTCGCTGGATGGCAAGACCGCGCTGGACAATGGTGCCAGCCAGTGGATCACCTCGGACGCTGCCCGCGCCGACGGTCATGCGTGGCGCGCGCGCGCCTCAGCCGTGCTGACCGGCATAGGAACTGTATTGGAGGACAACCCGCGGCTCGATGTTCGACTTGTGGATGTGCTGCGCCAGCCGCATCTGGTGGTGGTGGACAGCCGGCTGGAAACGCCGCTGGACGCCCGGCTTTTCGTCCCTGGCCGAAAGCTCTTTATCTATGCCGCCGTACAAAATGAGGAAAAGAAGGCAGATCTGGAGGCGCGCGGTGCCACCGTCGTTTATCAGCCGGGCGCCGATGGCAAGGTGGACCTGGCGGCGATGCTGCGGGATCTGGCGCAGCGGGAGGTCAATGAGCTGCATGTGGAAGCCGGGCACAAGCTCAATGGCTCGCTGATCCGCGAGGGCCTGGTGGACGAGTTTGTGGTGTACCTGGCGCCCAAATGGATAGGCCAGGGTGCCGGCATGGCCAACTTCGGCCCCATTACCGATCTGACACAGGCCGTGGCACTGGACTTCGTGTCCACCGACCGGCTGGGCCCCGATCTGCGGATTGTGGCCAGGGTTCGCGGACGCGACCGCTTTTAAGGAAGGGCGGATCAGGATGAGATGCAAGGCGGATTTCGCTGTCAATAGCTGGCATCTTCAGATCTCAACGCAGCAGACCGCCCGATTCCGGGTGATCGCACGCCGCAGGGGGCTTGTTTAGCGTCTTCTCAAGCCCTGATTCGGGGGCCGCGCCATGCGCAGCGGCAATCTCTGCGAAAATACAGCCATGTTTACCGGAATCATTACCGGCGTGGGGCGCATCGTCGCTGTCCATCGCCTGGGCAGCTCTTTGGACCACGGCAAGCGCCTCGACATCGAGGCGCCCGCGGGTTACCTTGACGACGTGGGGCTGGGTGACAGCATCGCGCTCAATGGCGCCTGCATGACGGTCACGACGCTGGCACCCCAAAAAAACCAGTTTTCCATCGAGATTTCTGCCGAATCGCTGGACAAAACCAGCGGTCTGGCCGAAACCGGTCCCATCAATCTTGAAAAAGCCCTGCGCGCCCATGACCGTCTGGGTGGCCACATCGTTGCCGGCCACGTGGACGGCGTCGGTACCATCTCACATTTTGCGCAGATAGGGGAAAGCTGGGAATTGCGGGTTCTGGCGCCCAGGGAACTGGCCAAATACCTGGCTTACAAAGGCTCCATCACCGTCAACGGCGTGAGCCTGACGGTCAACCGGGTGGCCGACCTGGACGGCGCAGCGCCCGGCTGCGAAATCAGCATCAACCTGATCAGCCACACCGTGCAGAACACGGCGTTGGGTCATCTGCGCGTGCAGTCGCAGGTCAACCTCGAAATCGACCTCATCGCGCGTTATGTCGAACGCATGCTCCAAAGCGGAAAGAACCTCTGACCTCATGACAACCGCCATCTCCCCTGTTGAAGACATCGTGGCCGACATGCGCGCTGGCCGCATGGTGATCCTCATCGACGAAGAAGACCGCGAAAACGAAGGCGACCTGGTACTGGCCGCTGATCACGTCAGCGCCGAGGCCATCAACTTCATGGCGCGTTACGGCCGTGGCCTGATCTGCCTGACCCTGACGCGCGAACGCTGCGAGCGGCTGCAACTGCCGCCCATGGTGGCGCGCAACGGCACCAAGATGGGGACAGCCTTCACCGTCTCCATCGAAGCCGCCGAAGGTGTGACCACCGGGATTTCTGCGGCAGACCGGGCGCGCACCGTGCAGGCCGCCGTGGCTCCGCAAGCCCAGGTCAGCGATCTCGTCCAGCCCGGCCACATCTTTCCGCTGCAGGCGGTGGATGGCGGCGTGCTGATGCGTGCCGGCCACACCGAAGCGGGCTGTGACCTGGCCGGCATGGCCGGCTGCTCCCCCTCCGCCGTGATCTGCGAGATCATGAAGGACGATGGCACCATGGCGCGCCTGCCCGACCTGCAGGTATTCGCAGCCGAACACGGCCTGAAAATCGGCACCATTGCCGACCTGATTGAGCACCGCAGCCGCCATGATTCACTGATTGAAAAAATCGGCGAGCGCACCATCCAGACCGCATTCGGCGAGTTTGCCGTGCATGCCTTCAAGGACAAGCCCAGCCAGGGCCTGCACCTGGCGCTGGTCAAGGGCCAATGGGGTCCGAACGAGACCGTGGCAGCCCGTGTGCACGAGCCGCTGTCGGTACTGGACGCGCTGGAAACTGGCCGGTCCATGCATTCCTGGAGCCTGGACCAAAGCCTGGCGCACCTGGCCAAAACCGGCAAAGGCGTGGCGGTGCTGCTCAACTGCGGCGAAAGCGCGGCCCAGTTGCTGGCGCAGTTTGAGGGCACGGCACGCGCCAGCCAGGCGCCCGAGCGCGGTCGCATGGACTTGCGCACCTACGGCGTGGGCGCGCAAATTCTTCGCGAGTGCGGCGTGCACAAGATGGAACTGATGGGCAACCCGCGCCGCATGCCCAGCATGACGGGATACGGGCTTGAGATCACCGGCTATATCGCCAACAAAAAGGAATAAAACGTGTTTGGTGCAGAAAAAGGCTCAGCCGATCATCGGAACGGCAAAAAACTCTCGATAGGCATTGTTCAGGCACGTTTCAACGAAAGCATCACGAATGCCCTGGCGCAGGCTTGCCGGCAGGAGTTGCTGGCGCTGGGTGTCGATGAAAAAAACATCCACCACGTCAAGGTTCCGGGCGCGCTGGAAATTCCGTCGGCCTTGCAGGCGCTGGCCGAGCGCGACCAGTACGACGCGCTGATTGCGTTGGGCTGCATCATCCGTGGCGAGACTTACCACTTTGAACTTGTTGCCAATGAAAGCGGCGCCTCGGTCAGCCGGCTGGCGCTGGACTATCAGTTACCGATCGCGAACGCCATCCTGACCGTGGAAAACCTTGCTCAGGCCGAAGCCCGCCAGGTCGACAAGGGCCGCGATGCGGCGCGGGTCGCCGTGGAAATGGCCAACCTGCTGAACGAACTCTCCTGAACACACCGCAACACATTCTCCAGGCGCGCATGTCCGACACCCCTCCCCTCAAACCCAAACGCCCGCCGCAAACCCGCACCGGCCTGACCGATACCGGCGTCAAAAAGGCCGCCGACAAGTCGGCGCGCACACGCGCGCGCGAATTTGCCCTGCAGGCGCTGTACCAGCATCTGGTGGGCCGCAATGAGGCCGCATCCATCGACGCCTTCACACGCGACCTGGTTGGTTTTCACAAGGCCGACTCGGCGCACTATGACGCGCTGCTTCACGGCTGCATCGGCGAGGCCGCCGCGCTCGACGACAGCTTCACGCCCTTGCTGGACCGCAAGATGGCAGAAATCTCGCCGGTCGAACACGCGGTGTTGTGGATAGGCGCCTACGAGTTCAAGCACTGCCTGGACGTGCCCTACCGCGTGGTCATCAACGAATGTATCGAGCTGGCCAAGGCGTTTGGCGGCACCGACGGTCACAAATACGTCAACGGTGTACTACACAAGCTGGCGCCTGGCTTTCGCGCGGCTGAAGTGGCTGCCGACAAAAAAGCCTGACGCACATGAGTTCTCTGCGGATCGCCTGGCGCGCACAGCGCATCGAGCCCTTTTATGTGATGGAGGTCGCCAAGGCAGCCGCGGCCATGGCCAGGGAAGTGGCGCAGTCCTCACAGCCCATGATTTTCCTGAACATCGGCGAGCCGGACTTCACCGCGCCGCCGCTGGTCCAGCAGGCGGCGGCACGCGCCATCCACAGCGGCAACACGCAGTACACCCAGGCCACCGGTCTGCAGGAGTTGCGTGAACGCATCAGCGGCTGGTATGCCACGCGCTTCAAGGCCGACGTGGCGCCCGGCCGCATCATCATCACCGCTGGCGCATCGGCGGCACTGCAACTGGCCTGCCTGGCACTGATAGAAGCCGGTGACGAGATCCTGATGCCGGACCCGAGTTACCCCTGCAACCGGCATTTTGTCAGCGCGGCTGAAGGCAATGCGGTGCTGGTGCCGACCACCCCCGATGAACGCTACCAGCTCAGCAGCGCCAAAGTGCAAGCCGCCTGGACCGAGCGCACCCGTGGCGTGCTGCTGGCCTCGCCCTCCAACCCGACAGGTACTTCCATTGCGCCGGATGAGCTGCGTCGCATCCACGCGTTTGTGCACAGCCGGGGCGGCATCACCCTGATCGATGAAATCTACCTCGGCCTGAGTTACGAAGAAGACTTCGGTCACACCGCACTGGCCATGGGCGATGGCCTGGGCCACAGCATCATCAGCATCAACAGCTTCAGCAAGTACTTCAACATGACCGGCTGGCGCCTGGGCTGGCTGGTGGTGCCCGACGAACTCGCGCCGGTGATCGAGCGTATCGCGCAAAACCTGTTCATCTGCCCCAGTACCGTGGCGCAGCACGCGGCACTGGCCTGTTTCGAGCCTGAAAGCCTGGCCGAGTACGAACGCCGCCGCGCCGAGTTCAAGGCCAGGCGCGACTATTTCATTCCTGAACTCAATCGGCTGGGCCTGACGGTGCCAGTGATGCCGGACGGCGCGTTTTATGCCTATGCCGACTGCACCGAAGCTGCGAAACGGCTAGGCGTGTCAGGCAGCTGGGACTTCGCTTTCGAACTGATGAAGCGCGCCCACCTGGCTGTCACACCCGGACGCGATTTCGGAACCATGGCACCGGAGCGCTACATTCGTTTTTCCACGGCCAATTCCATGGCACAGCTCAAAGAGGCCGTGGCGCGGCTGGAGGCGGTGCTGGCATGAGTTCGTCCGTTCACCCTGAGCTTGTCGAAGGGCATGGACAAGCTCAGCCAGAACGGGGCTTCGCATGGCCACTGCGCGTGTACTGGGAAGACACCGACGCCGGCGGCATCGTGTTTTACGCCAACTACCTGAAATTTTTTGAACGCTCGCGCACCGAATGGCTCAGATCACTGGGAGTCGAACAACAATCGCTGCGCGAGCGCACCGGTGGCATGTTTGTGGTGACGGAGACCAAGGTGCGTTACCACCGGCCCGCGCGCCTCGACGACGAACTGATTGTTACTGCGAGTCTGATCGAAAAAGGCCGTGCGTCCTTGATAATTGGGCAAAGTGCGCTATTAAAATCAGAGCGCGGGCCGGTGCTGTTGTGTGAAGGCACGATACGCATTGGCTGGGTCGATGCCGCTGGCCTGAAACCTGCACGAATTCCCGCTGACCTCCTTGACCGTCTGGAAACCACAACATGAATCAGGACTTATCCATCGTTAACCTCCTTCTCAACGCCAGTTGGGTGGTCCAGGGTGTAGTGGCCTTGCTGGTCGGCGTGTCGATTGCGAGCTGGGCGGCGATTTTCCGAAAAATCATCTCGCTCAAACGTGTGCAGTCACTCAACGACGAGTTCGACCGCGAGTTCTGGTCTGGCACCAGCCTGAACGACCTGTACGCCGCGGCTACGCAAAACGCCAAAACCAGCGGCCCAATGGAGCGTATTTTTGCCAGCGGCATGCGCGAGTTCCAGAAGCTGCGTGAGCGCCGTATGGCCGATCCCAGCACCCTGCTCGACGGCGCCCGTCGCGCCATGCGCGCCAGCTACCAGCGCGAGGTCGATGCGGTCGAGGCCAATCTGTCCTTCCTTGCCACCGTCGGCTCGGTCTCGCCTTATGTCGGCCTGTTCGGCACGGTCTGGGGCATCATGCACGCCTTCACCGGTCTGGCGGCGCTGGAGCAGGTCACGCTGTCCTCGGTGGCGCCCGGCATTGCCGAAGCGCTGGTGGCTACCGCCATCGGTCTGTTCGCCGCCATTCCAGCCGTGGTTGCCTACAACCGTTTCGCCCACGACATTGACCGGGTCGCCAACAAGCTGGAGACCTTCATCGAGGAGTTCTCCAACATCCTGCAGCGCAACCTGGGTGCGACGTCCCCCTCGGGTCACTAGACAGCCATGCCAGCAGTTTCATCCCGCGGCCGTGGCCGCCGCACCATCAGTGAAATCAACATGGTGCCCTTCATCGACGTGATGCTGGTGCTGCTGATCATCTTCATGGTGACGGCGCCGCTGATCACACCGAGCATGATTGCGCTGCCCAAGGTCGGCAAGGCGCCGGGCCAGCCACCCAAACCAATCCAGATCGAGATCAGCAAGGACGAAGTCATCCAGATCAAGGCGGACGGCCAGTCGGTGTCAGCGCGCCTGGCGGAAGTCGGCGCAGCCGTCAAGCGTCTGCAGCCGTCGGTTCCGGCCGGTGAACAGATCACACCGGTGGTGATCAGCGCCGACAAATCCATCAAGTACGAAACGGTGGTCAAGGTCATGGACGCGCTGCAAAAAGCCGGCGTTGCCCGTGTCGGGCTGTCGGTGCAAACCGGCAACTGACCCGAAGCTCATCCCATCAATGCCCAGCGCCGCCGACCGCCTTGACCTTGTTCCGCAACCCGATCCCGGTGCGCTGCGGTCTTTCGGCCTGGCGCTGTTCGTCCATGCGTTGCTGATCGCTGCGCTGACCTGGGGCATCAACTGGAAGCGCAGCGACCCCGACCTGTCGTTTGAGGCCGAGTTGTGGTCCAGCGTAGCGCAGGAAGCAGCACCCAAGCTCGTCGAGCCCCCACCTGCACCGCCGCCGCCTCCTCCCCCACCGCCCGAACCAGTGGTCAAGGCGCCGCCTCCGCCGCCCGCACCGGATGTGGACATCGCGCTGGAACGCGAGAAAAAGCGCAAGCTGGAGCTGAAGAAGAAGGAAGCGGAACTGGCCAAGACCAAAGCCGAGCAGGAGAAACTCAAAGAGCTTCAGGCCAAAAAAGAAAAAGAGCAGAAGGCGAAAGAAGACCTGGTCAAACGCAAGGCCGAGGAAGCGAAGAAGCTGGAAGCCAAAAAGGCCGAAGACAAAAAAACCGACGCGAAAGATGCGGAGAAGAAAAAACTGGCGGATGCCGCTGCGGAAAAGCTGCGCCAGGACAACATCAAGCGGGCGCTTGGCCTGGCCGGCGCGACCGGCAGTACCGACGCCAAAGGCACGGCGCAAAAAGCCAGCGGCCCCTCAGCGAGCTACGGCGGCAAGGTGCGCGCCAAGGTCAAGCCCAATATCGTGTTCACGGAAGACATCGCCGGCAACCCGACCGCCGAAGTCGAGGTGCGCACCGGGCCGGACGGCACCATCCTCAGCCAGCGCCTGATCAAACCCAGCGGCAACAAGTCATGGGACGATGCCGTGATCAAGGCCATCATCCGCACCGAGACCATGCCGAGAGACGTGGACGGCAGGGTGCCAACGCCCATGATTCTGGAATTCCGGCCCAAGGATTGAGCGCCTGCCTCCAGACTGTGAACTCAGGTTAGCTATACATTTTATAGCTAAAAGCCCATGCCGGACAAGGGCTAGAGCACGATTTCACTCATAAACAATCTGCGCCAGGCCCTGGTCGGCCTGCGCCATCCAGCTCGCCAGCGCCGCGTCGGTCGGAAAGAACTTGGCGGCTTCACCGAGCTGCAGTTCAGCGACCACGCTGCTGCGCCGCAGGCTCAGGCGCACCGGCAGGCCACGGCTGACTTCGCCCTGCTCCGACATTTCCTTGCGCGGCGGAAAGTCGCGCACCATGCGCTGCACGTCCGGCGCGCTGCCGTTGACAGCCACGCGCAGGTACTTGCCGAAGCGGCAACGTGCCGACTCCAGGCTCCAGACCTGCGTCACCTTGAAGCGCCGGCCAAAACGCTCGGACGCCGGTTGCAGGGTGCCTTGCACAATCACCAGTTCGTCGTCCTTGAGCAGGTTGCGGTTGGCGTTGAAGGTGGCCTCATCCACTGACGCTTCCAGCGTGTCGGTCTTGTCGTCCAGCTTGAAGATGATCAGCTTGCCGCGGTTACCGTTGATCACGCGCAGGTCACTGACGATGGCTGCCAGCAGGGTCTGGTCGCGGGAATCGATCAGGTCGTCGATCTTGCGTTTGACAAACTGACGCACCTCGGTCTCGACCTCGTCAAACAGGTGGCCAGACAGGTAGAAGCCAATCGCGGTTTTCTCCTGCACCAGCCGCGCCTTCACACCAAACGGCACGGCGCCCACCAGCGGCGGTTCCTGCGTGCTTGCGGCGTGAGAGTCCATGTCGAACAAGCCACCCTGGTTCACATTGGCTTCGGCCTGCGCGGCAAATTCAAAAGCCCGGTCCACCGACGCCAGCAGCGAGGCGCGATTCAGTTGCAGGTTGTCGAAAGCGCCGGCCTTGATCAGCGCCTCCACCGTGCGTTTGTTCATTTTGGTCTTGTCGACGCGCAGGCAGAAGTCGAACAGGGAGGTAAAGGGCCCGCCTGCCTCGCGCGCCGCCACGATGGCCGCAATCGCCTGCTGACCGGTGCCCTTGACAGCGCCCAGGCCATAACGGATGCTGGTGTTGCTGATCGGTTCGAACCGGTAGTGGCCACGGTTCACATCGGGCGACTCGAAGCTGACGCCCATCTTCTGCGCATCGCCAAACAGGATGCGCAGCTTGTCGGTGTCGCCCATCTCGACCGTCATGTTGGCGCAGAAGAACTCGGCGGTGTAGTGGCGCTTGAGCCAGGCCGTGTGGTAGGCCAGCAGCGCATAGGCGGCCGAGTGCGACTTGTTGAAGCCGTAACCTGCGAATTTCTCCATCAGGTCGAAAACCTCGTCGGCCTTCTCTTGCGTCAGGCCGTTGACACCAGCGCCCTTGCGGAAAATTTCCCGCTGCGAGGCCATCTCCTTCTCGTCTTTCTTGCCCATGGCACGGCGCAACATGTCGGCGCCGCCCAGCGAGTAGCCGCCCAGGATCTGCGCGGTCTGCATCACCTGCTCCTGGTAGACCATGATTCCGTAGGTCTCCTCCAGAATGGGCTTGACACGCGGATCCGGGTACTCGGGGGTTTCCTTGCCCTGCTTGCGTGCAATGTAGGTCGGAATCAGGTCCATGGGACCCGGCCGGTACAGCGCATTCATCGCGATCAGGTCTTCGAGACGGTTCGGCCGCGCGTCCCGCAGCATGCGCTGCATGCCGATACTTTCAAACTGGAACACGGCCTCGGTCTTGCCCTCGGCAAACAGCGCGTAGACCCGCGCGTCGTCGAGCGGCAGGTTCTCGAACTTGAAGTCTTTTTGCGCCGGATGCCGCTGCACGATGAACTCTCGCGCCAGCTCCAGAATGGTCAAGGTGGCCAGGCCCAGAAAGTCGAACTTGACCAGGCCAATCGCCTCGACATCGTTCTTGTCGAACTGGCTGACAGCAGAGGTGCTGCCGGGCTGCAGGTAGAGCGGACAGAAGTCGGTGAGTTTGCCCGGCGCGATCAGCACGCCGCCGGCATGCATGCCGACGTTGCGCGTCAGGCCTTCGAGCTTGCGCGCGAGCTCCAGCAGGGTGCGTACGTCTTCCTCTTTCGCCTCGCGCTCGGCCAGCACAGGTTCGGCCTCCAGCGCGTAAACCATCTTGTCGTTTTTCTTGCGGTCGGCCGGCACCAGTTGCAGCGTCACGGCCTGGCCGGGCTTGTTCGGTACCAGCTTGGAAATGCCGTCGCAAAAGCCATAGGAGAAATCAAGCACACGGCCGACGTCGCGGATCGCCGCACGCGCCGCCATGGTGCCGAAGGTCACGATCTGGCTCACCGCCGCGTGGCCGTATTTGTCCTTGACGTAATCGATGACGCGGTCGCGGTTGGTCTGGCAGAAGTCAATGTCGAAGTCGGGCATGGACACCCGCTCGGGATTCAGGAATCGCTCGAACAGCAGGTTGTACTGCAGCGGGTCCAGGTCGGTGATCTTCAGCGAGTAGGCCACCAGAGATCCCGCGCCGGAACCACGACCCGGCCCGACCGGGCAGCCATTGTTCTTGGCCCAGTTGATGAAGTCGCCGACGATCAGGAAGTAGCCCGGAAAGCCCATCTTGAGGATGGTGTTGATCTCGAACTCCAGCCGCTCCACATACTGCGGCCGCTTGTCGTTGCGGATCGCCTCATTGGGATACAGGTGCGCGAGTCGCTCTTCCAGCCCTTCAAACGAAGCGTAACGAAAATACTCATCGGGCGGCATGCGCAGGCCATTGACCTCGGGCGTGGGGTACTCGGGCAGCATGGCCTTGCCGAGCTCCAGCTTGAGGTTGCAGCGTTTGGCAATCTCCAGCGTGTTCGCCAGAGCAGATGGCAAATCGGCAAACAGCTCGGCCATCTGCGCGGAAGACTTGAAATACTGCTCGCGCGTGAACTTGCGCACGCGGCGCGCGTTGCCCAGAATCTCGCCGCCGGCAATGCAGACACGCGCCTCGTGCGCTTCGTAGTCGTCATAACCCAGAAATTGCACCGGGTGCGTGGCCACCACCGGCAGCTTGAGTCGGGCCGCGAGTTGCACCGCGGCCACCACGTGCTGCTCATCGTCGACGCGTTGAGCGCGCTGCAGTTCGATGTAAAAGCGGTGCGGGAACAAGCCCGCAAAATGCAACGCACATTCCAGCGCACGCGCGCCGTCGCCCTGCACCAGCGCCTGCCCCACCGCGCCGCCCTGCGCGCCCGACAGTGCAATCAGGCCTTCGCCGAGTTCCTGCAGCCATTCGAGGCTGATCACGGCCTGGTCGCGCACCACGCCGCGGGTCCAGGCGCGTGTCAGCAACTCTGACAGGTTCAGATAGCCCTGTCGGTTCTGGACCAGCAGCAGCAGGCGCGCCGGCGGCGCCGTGGCCTCCTTGCCGGGCACCTGCACCCAGACGTCCGCGCCTATCAGCGGCTTGACACCGGCGCCGCGACTTTCCTTGTAAAACTTCACCGTGCCAAACAGGTTGCCCAGGTCGGTAATCGCCAGCGCCGGCTGGCCGTCGGCGGCTGCAGCCTGCACAATTTCATCGATGCGGTTGGTCCCGTCAACGACGGAAAATTCGGTGTGAAGACGTAAATGGACAAACATGGCTTCATTCTAGAGGTGAGCCCGCCGGGGCTTTGTATCAGCACGCTGCCCGCCGCCCAAGCCCTGCCTACAATGACCGGCATCATGCAGATTCTGAACATTGCAGCCTACGAGTTCATCGCCCTGGTCGGCCTGCCGGGGCTGCAGGTCGCGCTGCGTGACGCCGCGCAAAGCCGCGCCCTGCGCGGCACGGTGCTGCTGGCCGAAGAAGGTATCAACCTTTTTCTGGCCGGTGGCAGCAGCGACATTCATGATTTTTTGGCATGGTTGCGCAGGGATCTCCGTTTTGCCGACCTGGAGGTCAAGCAAAGCTGGTCCACTGCCCAGCCCTTTCGCAAGCTGCTGGTCAAGATCAAGCCCGAGATCATCCGCATGGATCACCCGGCGATCCGGCCATCGGCAGGCCGTGCACCGTCGGTGGACGCAGCAACCCTGAGGCGCTGGCTCGATGCCGGCCACGACGACAGCGGCCGTCCCGTCGTCACGCTGGATACGCGCAATGACTTTGAAGCCGACGTCGGCACCTTCAGGAAGGCGATCGACTGGCGCATCAGCAAGTTCACCGAGTTTCCGCAAGCCCTGCTGGCCCATCGTGAGGAACTGGCGGGAAAAACCGTCGTGAGTTTTTGCACCGGCGGCATACGCTGCGAAAAAGCCGCGATTTTCATGCGCGAAGCCGGGGTGGCCCATGTGTTCCAGCTGGAAGGCGGCATTCTGAAATATTTCGAGGCTGAGGGCCACGCGCACTTCGATGGCGAGTGTTTTGTTTTCGATGAACGCCGCGCGGTGGACGCAGCACTGGCACCCAAAGTGGATATCGGCGCCTTGTCCGACAGCCAGCGCGGTCAAACCGTGAAAGGCTGATCGTTTAACCGACTCACAGGTGCACGCCATGCCCTTTTCCCCACATCTCGCGAATCAGCAACCTGCAGACGCCGCCAGCGGCATGGCGCGGCGCTTTGCGCAGGTGCGCCGGCAATCGGTTGCGCTGACATCACCCCTGACCGCCGAAGATTGCCAGTTGCAGTCCATGCCGGATGCCAGCCCTGCCAAATGGCATTTGGCGCACCTCACCTGGTTTTTCGAGACCTTCATCCTGGAGCGATTCGAGCCCGACTTCAAGCCCTACAACGCTGGTTTTCGGGTGCTGTTCAACAGCTATTACAACGGCGTTGGCGACAAACACCCGCGTTCGCAGCGCGGATTGATCAGCCGACCCACGCTCGACGAAGTGCTGGGTTATCGCGCGCAAGTTGACGAGCGCATTCTGACCGTGCTGACCCTGCATCCGGACGATGCAGAACTCAACAAACTGATCACGCTGGGCTTGCACCACGAACAACAGCATCAGGAGCTGCTGCTGACTGACATCAAACACGCGCTGTCCTTCAACCCCGCACGCCCGGCCTATGCGCGCCACTGGCCTCTGGCCGGCATCAGCCTCCAGCCGCAGCGCTGGTTGGGCTTTGAGAGTGGTTTGGGGGAACAAGGCTTCGACTCCAGTCGTGACGGCGACTTTGCCTTCGACAATGAAACACCGCGCCACAAGGTTTACATCGCCCCTTTCGAGATCGGCAGCCGGCTGGTGACCAACGGCGAGATGATGTCCTTCATCGACGACGGCGGCTACCGCCGGCCTGAGCTGTGGCTGTCCATGGGCTGGGACTGGGTACAAGCCACAGGCGCGGCCATGCCGCTGTACTGGCAGACCGACGCCGACGGGGATTACCGGAACTTCACGCTGCAGGGTCTGGTTCAGGTGGACGCACACACACCGGTCTGCCATCTCAGTTATTTTGAAGCTGACGCCTACGCCCGCTGGGCCGGCGCCCGGCTGCCGACCGAGTTTGAATGGGAACTCGCAGCGCGTAGCCTGACGGTTCAACAAATGGCACAGGGCAACTTCGTTGAAAGTGCGGCCTACCACCCGATTGCGCAGCAGCACCAACACCCCGGCAGCCCGGCGCAGATGTTTGGCGATGTCTGGGAATGGACCCAATCCAACCACAACCCCTACCCCGGCTACAAGCCGTGGGAAGGACTGGTCGGCGAGTACAACGGCAAGTTCATGTGCAACCAGTTTGTGCTGCGCGGTGGCTCCTGCGCGACGCCGCTGAGCCACATCCGCGTAAGTTACCGCAACTTCTTCCCGCCGGATGCGCAGTGGCAATTCAGCGGGCTGCGTCTGGCACGTGCTATCACTTGACGCGGTAAGTCACTCTGCGCTGAAACGACGCTCGGGCAGCGGAATCAGTTCCGCATCGCCCGGCACATGGCCCATGGCCTGGGCCTCCCAGTCGCGCGACGCCTGCACGATACGCTCCTTGCGGCTGGACACAAAATTCCACCACATGAAGCGGCGGCCATCGAGCGCATCGCCGCCGATCACCATCAGCCGCGTGGCCTGACCAGCCAGCAGGGTGACTTGAGCATGCGGGGCCAGAACCGCGAGCCGATGCGCCGGCAACAACTCCCCATCGACCGTGATGTCGCCATCGACCGTGTAGATCGCCAGTTCCTGCGCGACCGGGGGCAATTCAAAGGCTTTATCGCCGGCGAGTTGCACATCAAGATACAGCGTAGGCGCAAAGGTCCTGACCGGCGACTTGTTGCCAAAGGCCTCGCCGATCAACACACGCACTTGTGTCCCGTTCAGCACCATTGAAGGAATCGCGTCGGCGGGTGTGTGTTCGAAGTCGGGTGTGACTTCCTCGTGTTCACGCGGCAGCGCGGCCCAGAGCTGGATGCCGTGGTTGACATAATTGCTGGCTTTCAGATCCTGCGGTCCACGCTCCGAATGCACAATGCCGCGGCCCGCCGTCATCCAGTTGATCGCGCCGGGCGCGATGCGTTGTTCGAACCCCAGACTGTCACGGTGCATGATGGCGCCGTCGAACAGATAAGTCACCGTGGCCAGGCCGATGTGGGGATGCGGGCGCACATCATGCGAGCCGCCAGGCGCTATCGTGACCGGGCCGAAGTGGTCGAAAAACAGGAAGGGGCCGACCGACTGCCGCTGCGCCGCGGGCAGCAAGCGCCGCACGGTGAAGCCACCACCGAGGTCCTTGTCGTGGCCCCCCAGTGTCATGAGCACACTCATGTGTCACCTCCCGTACGCCAACGAAAGCGCGCGCCCCAAGGCGTCGGCTCCCTGCTGGCATTCGCCTGCCGTCGATCCCCCGCTATGCCGGGGCCCCTCGCCAAGTGGCTCATGCCAGCCTCTGCACCTGCGTGCTGATCTCGGTGGTGACGGTGGCCATCAGTTTGTGAACCGGGCATTTTCTGGCGACCGCCTCAAGCTCCTGCAACTGCGCGTCGCTGAGTGCGCCACGGATCTGCAAGGTCGCGGTCAGTTTGTAAATGCCGGCACGCTCCCCGGAATCGTCGCGTGTGACCACCGTGTTGACGTCGTCCACCGGAATACCCTTCTTGCGGGCGTACCACATCACCGTGATCGCCTTGCAGGCCCCCAGCGCCGCATCGTAGAGGTCATGCGGGCTGGGACCGGCATCGTCGCCGCCCTCGGCAAGGGTGGCGTCGGCGGTCAACGTGTGACGGCCTGTCACCACGGTTTGCGCGAGCTCGTGGTTTTTGTCGCGGGTCAATTCAACAGGCATGGGACCTCCTTGGATACGGGACCTTGCTCACGCAATGTCGCTCAAACTTTGAAACGTGCACCGACCGCGGCCACACGTTCACCAAAAACCCGCGCAGATTCCAGATCGCCGGGCGGCATGTCACCAGCGCCCGCATCTGCCGGGGCCTGGCCGATGGCGCCGCTGTAGGAGCCGAGGTAGTTCGGGTCGTTACGCTGCGATGCCTTGCTGTTGCTGGGCATCACACCCTGGCTCACCCACAGGCCGCCATGTTGCATCGCCAGCGTGAAGAGATAGTTCAAGGTCGAGGATTTGTCGCCATTCATGGCCGCACTGTGGGTAAAACCGGCGAACAGCTTGTCTTTCCAGCCCTGGGTGTACCAGACCTTCGATGACGCATCGGCAAACTTCTTGAACTGCCAGCTCACGCTGCCCATGTAAGTGGGCGAGCCCATGATGATGGCATCGGCTGCGGCCAGCGCCTCCCAGCCGCCATCGGGCAAATTGCCCTCGGCATCGATAGCCAGCAGGTCGGCGCCTGCGCCATCAGCCACCGCCTGCGCCATGCGCTGGGTGTGGCCATAGCCGGAGTGGTAAAGCACCACAACTGTTGTCATTGTCTGGTTCCTCAATTAAAAAAAGGCCAGCCGGCAAAGGCTGGCCTGACGCACGTCTTCAGCGCAACGCCATCAACCCTTGAGCTTGGCGTCCAGGCTCCAGGCGCCGGGGCCCCAGGCGACGATGGTGAGCAGCCCGCCAACCACGGCGATGTTCTTGAAAAAGGCCTGTTGCTGCTGCATGACCTGTTCGGCGGGCACCGACCAGTAGGCGTGGAAGATGACGGTGATCACGGCAGTGAAGATCGCAATGCCGAGCGCCGCCCAGCGGGCTTGAAAGCCCACCAGCAGCAGCAGGCCGAGACCCAGCTCAACCGCGATGGCAATGGCCGCTGCGACCTCGGGAAGCGGAACACCCTTGGACGCGATGTAGCCGGTGACGCCAGCAAATCCGGCTATTTTTCCGAAGCCAGCCGGAATGAACAGCAGCGCGATCAGCACGCGGCCTATCAGGGAAAACGGGTTTTGCAGTGAGTTGAGCATGAGAAGCCTTTTTGGAAAGTGATAGAAAACAAAATAATGAACCTAAGCGCTGTGGCGCGCAAGTCAGTGTGTACCGCAATCAGGGAAGTTCCGCGCCGGTTCTGATACTCAGGGTGCCAGATCGAACACCAGCACCTCCGCATCCTTGCCGCCAGAAAGTTGCAGGCGGCTTTCGCCCTCCAGCTTGGCAGCATCGCCGGCGGCCAGCGACTTGCCGTTGACATTGAGCTCGCCACGCACCAGTTGCACATAGGACTTGCGGCCTGGATCCAGCGCCAGCTCCGCGCGTTCATCACCGTCGAACAATCCGGCATACAGCTTGGCATCGGCGTGTAACGTGACCGAACCTTCGGCGCCATCGTTGGACGCCACCAGCCGAAGCGCGCCGCGTTTTTCGGCAGTTGCAAAGGTTTTCTGCTCGTAGCCGGGTGCGATACCCGTGACATTGGGTTCGATCCAGATCTGCAAAAAGTGCGTTGTCGCATCTTCCGCATGGTTGAACTCGCTGTGCTGGATGCCACGGCCGGCGCTCATGCGCTGCACGTCGCCCGGTGGGATGGAGGCGCCGTTGCCTATGCTGTCCTTGTGCCCGATGGCGCCACTCATGACATAACTGATGATTTCCATGTCACGGTGACCGTGTGTGCCGAAACCGGTGCCCGGCGCGATCCGGTCTTCGTTGATGACGCGCAGATTGCCGAAGCCCATGTGGGCAGGGTCGTAATAACCGGCAAAGGAAAACGAGTGGTACGACTTGAGCCAGCCGTGGTCGGCATAACCGCGTTCGGCGGATTTTCTCAGGGTGATCATGGGGTTGTCCTTTCACTTTCAGAGAGGGAGGTTGGTTTCTTCCCGATGACTCCAATGTAGGGGGGCTTGTCCGCTTGGTCATTGCCGCTGTTTGATGGCATCATTCAAATTATTTGAATGAAATCATGCACAGTGTTCGCGATGCCCTGACCCCCGAAGCCCTGGGCCTGATAGAGGCCGTACACCGCACGGGCAGCCTGGCCGCGGCGGCGCGCGAGCTCGGCGTGGTGCCCAGTGCGCTGACCTACCGCGTGCGGCAGATGGAGGACGCGCTCGACGTGCTGCTGTTTGACCGCTCCTCGCGCCAGGCGCGTCTGACCGAAGCCGGCCACGAACTGCTACGGGAGGGCAACCGCCTGCTGATCGAACTTGATGCCGTGGCCCACCGCGTGCGGCGCGTCGCCACCGGCTGGGAGCCGCAACTGACGATCACCGCAGACGGCGTGGTGTCCAGCACCACCTTGTTTGAACTCTGCGAGGCCTTTTACGCGCTGAATCCGCCAACCCGACTGCGTCTTCGCTCCGAGACGCTGTCGGGCACCTGGGAAACCCTGGTCTCGGGCCAGGCCGACCTGGCCATCGGCTGCGTGGTGGAAGTTTCGCAGTCACGCGGCATCCTGAACCGTCCCATGGGCCAGCTGGCCTTTGTCTATGCGGTGGCACCGCACCACCCGCTGGCCGGCATCAACAGCAGCATCAGCGATGAACTGCTGCAACAGCACCGCGCTGTGGCCGTGGCTGACACCACCGTGCGCGGCAGCGGCCTCAGTGTCGGACTGCTGGGCGGCCAGGATGTGCTGACGGTGCCCACCATGCAGCACAAGCTGGAGGCCCAGTTGCGCGGCATGGGCTGCGGTTTTTTGCCCGAGTGCCTGGCCCGGCCCTACATCGCCGCCGGACGGCTGGTGGTCAAGGCGGTGGACCGTCCGCGCAGCCCGATGGCCATGAGTTATGCCTGGCGCGGCGCCACCCCCACAGCGGTCAAAAAAGGCGGCAAGGCGGCGGTCCCGCCTGCCCCGACGGGTGCGCCGGGCCGCGCCCTGAGCTGGTGGCTGGAGCAACTGTCCAGCCCGCAGACGCAACTGGCATTGCTGGAGCGTCACCACAGCGTGTAGAGTGCAGCCATGACAGCAAAAACAAAACCCGGCAAAAAACCCTCCAAACCTCCCGCGGCTTCGGCTGCCCCCCGGCACTATGCCGTGGTGGGCGCCGGCATTGCCGGCATCAGTTGCGCACGCACCCTGGTACAGGCCGGCCACCGCGTCACGGTGTTTGAAAAAAGCCGCAGCGCCGGCGGCCGCATGGCGACCCGCCACACCGAGTTCGGCGACTTCGACCATGGCACCCAGTACTTCACGGTGCGCGACGCACGTTTCGAAAAAGCCCTGGCCACCAGCGCCGGCCTGGTGCGCCCCTGGAGCGCCAACACCGTGCGCATCCTCGACGAGGCCGGCCGCGTGGTGGCCTCTTCCCTGCCTCCCAAGGAGGCGCACTGGGTGCCGACACCGGGCATGAACGCGCTGGTCAAACAATGGGCCCAGCCATTGGCCGCCGCCGATGCGCTGGTGCTGGAAACCCAGGTGATCCGCATGGAGGCAGACAAGCTGCACCCCGAGCGCTGGCAGTTGCAGACCGAAGGCCCCGGCGCACGCCCCCTGGTGTATTCGGGCTTCGATGCGGTGATCCTCGCCCTGCCCTCGCCGCAAGCGCACGCGCTGCTGCTGAGCTCGCAACAGGGCAAGGCCCTGATGCCAGCACTCGCCGGCGTCAGCATCGCCCCGTGCTGGACCCTGATGCTGGCCTTTCCGCAAGCGCTGCAGCCGACCCTGCCGCACCTGGGCCCGCAGTGGAATGCCGCGCGCAGCACGCACCACCGCATCGCCTGGCTGGCACGCGAGTCGTCCAAACCCGGCCGCAGCGCGATCGAACGCTGGACCGTGCAGGCCAGCCCTGAGTGGTCCGAACGCCATCTCGAGGATGACGACGAACGCGTCAAGGCCAAACTGCTGAAAGCCTTCACCGAGGTCACCGGCATACGCGCACAACCTCCACATGTTGCCGTGCACCGCTGGCGCTACGCCCAAACCACCGATGTGCTGGGCAAGCCCTTTTTGTGGGATGCCAAATCCCGCATCGGCGCCTGCGGCGACTGGTGCACTGGCCACCGGGTTGAAGATGGCTTTCTCTCCGGGCTCGAAATGGCTTTGTCCATCTGTTAACCACGGCCGGTGGCCATCCTTCGACAGGCTCAGTACGAACGGACAAATGAAGTGACAAGCGTGAAGGCCAACTACATTGGCCGGTTCGCGCCCTCACCCACCGGGCCGCTGCATGCCGGCTCACTGGTGGCGGCACTGGCAAGCTGGCTGGATGCGAGGGTGCACGGTGGCCGCTGGCTGGTGCGCATCGAGGACATCGACACACCGCGCTGTGTGCCGGGCGCTGACGCCCTGATCCTCCAGCAACTGGCCGCCTGCGGGCTGCTGCCCGATGCGCCACCGCTTTACCAGTCGCAGCGCGGCACGGCTTACCAAGCCGCACTGGGGGCGTTGGTCGCCAGGCAACGCGCCTACCCCTGCGGTTGCACGCGGCAGGACATCGCCCAGGCGCTGGCTGAGGCCGGACAGCCCAAACACCGCCATGGCGAGCTGGTCTACCCCGGCACCTGTCGCCACGGACTGCAGGGCCGCCCGGCGCGCGCCTGGCGCCTCCTGACCTGGAATATCGAACAGAATCTGCTTCCAGCCCATGCCCAGCAAGCGCAAGCTGCTACTGATTTGGTAGCAAACGAGAACGTGACATGGATGGACCGGCGGCTCGGTTTGCAACAGCAAAACGTCGCCGAGGCCGTGGGTGACTTCGTACTCAGGCGCGCCGATGGCCTGTGGGCCTACCAGCTCGCTGTGGTGGTGGACGATGGCGCGCAGGGCATCACCGACATCGTGCGCGGCGCGGATCTGGCAGACAACACCGCACGCCAGATCCTGTTGCAGCGCGCGCTGGGCCTGCCGACGCCACGCTACCTGCATCTGCCGCTGGTACTTGACGACGACGGCGACAAACTGTCCAAGCAGAACGGGGCGCAGCCGCTGGACACCGGCGCACCGCTGGCCTGCCTGCATGCCGCAGCGCAGGTGCTGGGCCTGCAGATGGCCACTGGCGGCGCCTTGGCGGACTGGCTGGCGCAGGCGGTGCAGCAATGGGCGGCGCTGTACGCGCCGGTAAAATCAGCCCCGTGACTGAAACAACTCCCCCCGGCGACGACCTCCCCCCTGCGACAGGGACCGCCCGCCACCGCAGCATCCGCAGCTTTGTGCGCCGCACCGGCCGCACTACCGTCGGGCAAGCCAAGGCCTTCGAAGACGTGGGCCCAGCCTACCTGCTGCCTTATGCGCCCGCGCCCCTGGACTTTGCGGCGGGGTATGGACGCACGGCGCCGACCGTCCTCGAAATCGGTTTCGGCATGGGCGAAGCCACGGCCCACATCGCCGCGCTGATGCCGGATAAAAATTTTCTCTGCTGCGAGGTACACACGCCCGGCGTGGGCGCATTGCTCAAACGCATCAGTGAGCGCGGCCTGACCAACATCCGCATCGTCCAGCACGACGCCGTGGAAGTGTTGCAGCACATGCTGGCGCCGCAAAGCCTGGACGGCGTGCACATCTTTTTCCCTGATCCCTGGCACAAGAAAAAACACAACAAACGCCGGCTGATCCAGCCGCCGCTGATCGCGCAACTGGTGAGCCGGCTCAAACCCGGCGGTTATATCCACTGCGCCACTGACTGGCAACCCTACGCCGAACAGATTCTTGAGGTGCTCGCCGCAGAGCCGCTGCTGAACAACACCGCGGGCAGTACCGATGGCGGCTATGCAACAAAGCCGCACTACCGGCCCCTGACCAAGTTTGAAAACCGCGGCATCAAGCTCGGGCACGGCGTCTGGGACCTGGTGTTCGAACGCGTGTGACGCACAAACCCGCACAGGGAGGTCTGCCGGTGCGGGACGGTGTCAGCCCCAGTTGTGTCAGCCTGCCCGGCGGCGACTGGCCGGGCTTTACCGATTTTCTGGTCCAGCGTTTCCCTGATATTTCGCGCGAGGTCTGGCTGCAGCGTATGGCGGCCGGCGAAGTTGTTGACGAATTCGGAGAAGCGGTCACACCGCAGCGCGCCTACCGCGGCCACATGCGGCTGTATTACTACCGCGCGCTGCCGCCAGAAACGCGTATTCCTTTTGACGAAGAACTGCTGTTCCAGGACGAGCACCTGGTGGTGGTCGACAAGCCGCATTTTTTGCCGGTCACACCTTCGGGCCACTACCTGCAGGAGACCTTGCTGGTGCGGCTGAAAAACCGGCTGGGCCTGCACGGCCTGAGCCCTCTGCACCGCATCGACCGCGAGACTGCGGGCATTGTGCTGTTTTCAATTCAGCCGCAGGAGCGCGCGGCCTATCAGGACCTGTTCCGCCAGCGCAGCGTCGACAAGGTGTATGAAGCGATTGCGCCCTGGCGTGCCGACATCCGCTTTCCGCGCGTGAGCCGCAGTCGCATCGTGGAGGGCCAGCCCTTCTTCCGCCAGACCGAGGTGGACGGGCCGCCGAACAGCGAAACCGCCATGGAACTGCTGGAGATACGCGGCCCGCTGGCGCGTTACGCCCTGCGCCCGGTGACGGGCAAAAAACACCAACTGCGGGTGCACATGTATGCGCTGGGCCTGCCCATCGTCAACGACCGCGTCTACCCACCGCTGGACCCAACACCCGAGGACGACTACCACTTGCCACTGCAGTTGCTGGCGCAGTCCATCAGCCTCGAGGACCCCTTCACCGGCCAGCGCCGGCAGTTCCGCAGCCAGAAAAAGCTGGATTTTCCGGAAGCTTGAATCCGGATGTCCCTGACGGTGATCTGGTACTTGAAATCGTCCGGCGCAAAGGGTTGCGCCATTGCTGGAAAAGCTGTTGACCCGCGAGCGCGGATCGGTCGGCCCGGCGTCCTCGGGTTAGCCCCTAGCGGCACCGGCTGGGTTATATTGACGCGCAACCGGAGACCAAGAGCTTGTCGGGATGCTGGACATCACAAAAAAACCGCCGGAGGAGATGCGGCGCATGAATCAATCGGGTACACCAGCCGGTCTGGACTGCGGCATTGTGCTCAGGCGGGGCGCGGGCACCAGCGCCGCGCAGTTGCTGCAAGCGCTGCTGACTCGCCTTGAAGCAGAGGAACTCGGCTCATCGGTGATGGTCCGTGACGGCACAGATGCAGCGGGAAGCTTTCTGCACCTGAGCCTTGCTGCACACCTGGCTGCCGAATGGGCGCCCGGTCACGACACGCTTGGGCTGGCCCGCAAGCTGCACCTGGCTCCCGCGCACAACCCGGCCGACCTGGTGCGTGAAATCGTGCTGGCGCTGCTGGTGTCACCGGTCTGCGCGGAGTTTCCCAGCCTGGACGAGCTGGTGTCGGCCGTGCACATCCGCCGCAATATCGTGCAGGCAGCGCGCAAGACCACACTGGCCTTCCACACCAGCCAGGCCGAACGCCCCGCCGACTGCTGGACGTACAAGGAAGACTGCGGCTTTGTCATCCTGCCTGGTGTCTCGTTGACCGCAGCGCTGGCCAAGGCCACGCAGCCCGAGGTGTCCGGCACGTTGTATGCCTTTTCCTGCTATCGCGCCACCGAGTACGTGATCCTGCTGGGCATTGCCGAGGAGCTCGCGCATTGCCATCCGGGGCTGTTTCATCAGCTGGAGTCGCTCTGGTCACAGCGGCCCATCATGTCGGGCGAGTTCCACGACGTCTTCCTGCGCGAGCAGGGGACGATGGAGGCACCGCTGCCGGCCCGTTATTTTGTGCCGGGTGACCGGGTCTGGTTTCGCAACCCCGACGAGGCGTCGGCCGATGCGTCAGGCTACGAAGGGTCCTGGGTCATTTACCTGGGGGATGGCCTGTTCACCAATTTCTGGAAACAGGACCGGCCCTACACCCTGACCGACAAATGTCTCGAAATATTTCACTGGCGGCACGCCACTTACCAGGACGCGGCTGGCGATGCGCGCATGGACGAAGCGAAGGTGGAAAAGCTGGTGGCGGCCACCCGGCTCGACCCCGCCGAGGTCGAGCGCACCCTGGCCCTGATGCAGCGTTATCGCGAGCCGCGCGGCATCTACCGGCACGGCGGTTGCATGGACACCACACGCGAGTTTGCGCGCTGGGTACACCCGGGAAGCACGGACATCGTGCTTCCCACAACATGACCGTAGGCAATGGGCTGGCAACGCGGCAATCATCTTCGCGGCGGATACACCGGAAGCCCGAACAAGCCGCCGCCGGCCGCGAGCCAGGCGTCATGCAGAAATTCGCGGCGCGCATGAATCGGATGTGACAATGAAGACAGGACCGCTTTTGAGCTTGGCAGGCAGCGCTTGCCAGCATGGGGCACGGGTCTTTGCCCCAGTTGGCCGGTGGCTTTTCCTGCAAAGAGAAACAGTCCTACACACGCAACAAGCCGATTTCTTTTAAAGTCCCTGCTACTCCTTTGAAGAATTCGATTTTGAATTTACCTCTCAAGCTCACCGGTCTGGCACTGGCACCCGCCTCCCCTCAGTTCATCAACCGCTACGGCGACAGGTCGGGGGGGCCGTCTCGCAGCGCCTCCCAGGAACTCGCCGATGGCCTGATCGATGTGGCCGCCAGCGTGGCGCCCAAGTATTTTTACGACGCGTTGGGCTCCAAGCTGTTTGAAGCCATTACCCAGCTTGAGGAGTACTACCCGACACGTACCGAAGCCGGCATTTTTGAGACGGCCCATGCGCAGATGGCCGGCGCACTGGCCGACGCGGGCATACATCAGCCCTGCCTGATCGACCTGGGTGCCGGCAACTGCGCCAAGGCCAGCAGCCTGATTCCGCACCTGCAGCCGCGGCAATATGTGCCCGTTGATATTTCGGTCGACTTCCTGAGCGACGCGGCCGAGCAGGTGCAAGCGGCCTTCCCCGCACTGGACATTGTCGGCGTCGGTATGGATTTTTCAGCCGGGCTGGTATTGCCGCCCGAAGTCCAGTCCAGCGACCGGGTGATTTTCTACCCCGGCTCCAGCCTGGGCAACTTTTCGCCAGATCAGGCGCTGGCGTTTTTGCAGCGCATGGTGGACCCGGCCCAGGGCGCCGCACGTGGCCTTCTGTTGGGCATCGACCTGGTCAAGGATCGGGCCACGCTGGAAGCCGCTTATGACGATGCGCTGGGTGTCACGGCCGCTTTCAACAAGAATATGCTCCGCCACATCAACCGCCTGCTGGGCGCCGATTTCGATACGCGCCAGTGGCGCCATCTGGCAATTTTTAACGAGTCCGAATCGCGGATCGAGATGCACCTGCAGGCGCAGAAAAACCTCAGCGTGCGCTGGCCAGGCGGCGAGCGGTCTTTTCGCGGTGGCGAACGTATCCACACCGAAAGCTCCTACAAATACACACTCGCGTCCATGTCCACCCTGCTGCGGCGCGCGGGTTTCACGCAGATCAACTACTGGACCGACCCAAAGGGCTGGTTTGCGGTTTTTTGGGCTGCGGTCTAGCAGCCCGTCAGACTTCCGAGCAAGCGCTGCCCCTACACTTGCACCATGGAGATCTACATGGTCGGCGGCGCAGTCCGTGATGCCTTGCTCGGCCTGCCCGTGCAGGACCGGGATTGGGTGGTGGTGGGGGCAACGCCGGACGAACTGGTGGCCCAGGGTTTTTTGCCGGTCGGCAAGGACTTTCCGGTCTTTCTTCATCCCCAGACACGGGATGAATATGCGTTGGCCCGTACCGAGCGCAAAACGGCACGCGGCTACCGCGGTTTTGAGATCCACGCGGCCCCCGGTGTGACGCTTGAAGAAGATCTGGCGCGACGCGACCTTACTATCAATTCCATAGCTATTCACGCCCGCCCGGCATGGGCTGAAGGCCAATTTGATATAAAAGAAGAGCTTCTGATCGACCCCTGGGGCGGGCACCGCGATTTGCAGGCCAAAGTGTTGCGCCATGTCACTGACGCTTTCCGGGAGGACCCGGTGCGCATCCTGCGGGTTGCGCGTTTTGCCGCGCGCTTTGCGGACTTCACGGTGGCGCCGGAAACCCTGGCCTTGATGCGCGAGATGGTGGCGGACGGCGAGGTCAATGCGCTGGTGGCCGAGCGGGTCTGGCAGGAATTGGCGCGCGGCCTGATGGAGGACACCCCGTCGCGCATGTTCGAGGTGCTGCGCGCCTGCGGGGCACTCCAGAAGCTGCTGCCCGAAGTTGACCGCCTCTGGGGCGTGCCGCAACGCGCCGAGTACCACCCCGAAGTCGATACCGGCATCCACCTGATGATGGTGCTGGACATGGCGGCGCGCCTGCAGGCCCCCCTGGCCGTGCGTTTTGCCTGCCTCGGCCATGACCTGGGCAAGGGCACGACGCCGGCCGAGGTGTGGCCGCGCCACATCGGCCATGAAGAACGCAGTGCGCGCTTGCTCCGGGGCCTGTGTGAGCGCCTGCGTGTGCCGACCGACTGTCGCGAGCTCGGTGAGGTGGTGGCGCGTGAACACGGCAATATCCACCGCAGCGCGGAGTTCGGCGCGGCTGCATTGGTGCGCCTGCTGGAGCGCTGCGACGCTTTTCGAAAGCCGCAGCGTTTCGCAGAGGTTTTGCTGTCCTGCGAATGTGACGCGCGCGGCCGGCTTGGGCTGGAAGACTCCGCCTACCCCCAGCGCGCACGCCTGGGCCGGGTCCTGCAGGCAGCGCAGTCGGTCGCCACCGAGCCGGTGGCCCAGGCCGCGCAGGCAGCCGGACTGTCGGGCGCAAACATCGGCGAGATGATCCAGGCCGCCCGTGTGCGAGCAGTACAGCAGTCGCTGGAAACCGGCACGCACTGAGCGTCATCGGGCCAAACACGGCTCCGGCCTACAGGCTGCTGGCGGGCTTTCTGCTAAGGTAGCTTGCAATGCTCATGCCTCACGAAATGCTTCCCCGCATCACCGCCCGCACAGCGCTTTTTCTTGACTTCGACGGAACGCTGGTGGAGATCGCGTCCCACCCCGACGCGGTCCTTGTTCCTCCCGCACTCACCCGCACGTTGGCCGCCCTGTCCAGCCAACTCGACGGAGCGCTGGCGCTGGTGTCGGGTCGCCGCCTGCGCGATCTGGATGGTTTTCTCGCTCCGCTGCTATTGCCGGCTGCCGTCGAGCACGGCGCGCAACGCCGCAACGCGCAGGCTCAGCTGATCAGCGCACCGGCCGCCGACCTGCGCCATGTGCTCGCTGCTGCGGAGGGCCTGGTCCGGCAGTACCGAGCCCTTCAGCTCGAACATAAAAACCTGGCGCTCAGCCTGCATTACCGCCACGCGCCAGAACTCGAAGCCTTGTGCCTGCAGGTGATGCAGGCAGCGGTGGCACAGAGCAAGGGCCTGCAGCTGATGCAGGGCAAATGTGTGATTGACCTCAAGCTGAGCGGCGTCAGCAAGGGCACAGCCATTGCGGCCTTCATGACCGAGGCGCCGTTTGCCGGACGGGTTCCGGTATTTGCCGGCGATGACGTCACCGACGAAGACGGTTTCAGCGCAGTGCTGGGATTGGGCGGACATGCCGTCAAGGTTGGCCCCGGCCCCACCAGCGCGCAGTACCGTTGCGCTGGCGTGCCCGAAATGGCCACCTGGCTACAGTCGGCGCTTGTCCCCCGCCGCGCTTCGCGCGCTGAAAGTTTGTCCTCATGAGTAATTCCAGTCCTGACGCTCCCTTGCCATCCGCCGCCGCAGATGGTGCCCACAGCTTTGCAGCACCGGCTTCGCCTTCGCTGTCACTGGGCGTGATCGGCAACTGCGCCTTCAGCGCGCTGGTCGATGCGCGCGCGCGCATTGTCTGGTGCTGCCTGCCGCGTTTTGACGGCGACCCGGTCTTCAACGCCCTGCTGGACCCCAGCGACAAGGGCAGCGCCTTTGCGATCGAGATTGAAAATTTCTCGCACAGCAAGCAATGGTATGAACACAACACGGCCGTGCTGCGCACGCAGTTGTTTGACACCAGTGGCCAGGCGATTGAAATCACCGACTTCGCGCCGCGCTTTTACCGGCGCTCGCGTTTTTTCCGGCCCATGACCCTGGTGCGCCGCGTGCGCCCCATCCACGGCGCGCCGCGCATCCGCGTGGCGCTGGACGTCCGTTACGACTGGGGCCGCAGCACACCTGCCATCACGCATGGCAGCAACCACCTGCGTTATGTCGGTGACGCGCTGACCCTGCGCCTGAACACCGACGCGCCGATTGCCCATCTGCTGTCGCGCCAGCCTTTTGTGCTGACACGTGAACACAACTTCCTGCTCGGCGCCGACGAGTCGCTGGCCGACGGCATTGCCGACACCGCGCGCCTGTTCGAGGAAGAAACACTGAGTTACTGGCGCAAGTGGAGCCAGCGCCTGCACCTGCCGCTGCAGTGGCAGGAAGCCGTGATACGTGCTGCCATCACACTCAAGCTCTCGCTGTTTGAAGACACCGGGGCCATTGTTGCGGCCATGACCACGAGCATTCCCGAGGCACCCCACAGCGGCCGGACCTGGGACTACCGCTTCTGCTGGCTGCGCGACGCCTTTTTTGTGGTGCGCGCGCTCAACAGCCTGTCTGAAGTCGGCACCATGGAAGACTACCTGCGCTGGCTCAGCAACGTGGTGGTGCAGGCCGGCGGCGGCCACATCCAGCCGCTGTACGGCATCGGTCTGGAGCGCGAACTGCCGGAGGCCACCTACGGCCATCTGGGCGGCTACCGCAACATGGGCCCGGTGCGCGTGGGCAACCAGGCGCAGGAGCATTTCCAGCACGACGTCTACGGCAACGTGGTGCTGGGTGCGGCCCAGGCTTTCCACGACCACCGCTTGCTGCATCGCGCCGGCGAAGCCGAATTTGCGCGACTGGAAGCAGTCGGCGAACAGGCTGTGCGCAACTACGACAAACCCGACGCCGGCATGTGGGAGCTGCGTACCCGCGCCCGAGTGCACACCTCGTCGGCGCTGATGTGCTGGGCCGCCTGTGATCGTCTCGGCAAGATTGCCGTCACGCTGAAGCAGCCAGAGCGCGCGATTTACTGGCACGGCCATGCCAACACCATGCGCGAGCGTATCCTGCGCGAATCCTGGAGCGAGGAGCGCCAGGCCTTCGCCGAAAGTTTTGGGGGCCGCGATCTCGATGCCAGTGTGCTCTTGATGATCGAAGTCGGCTTCATCGACCCCAAGGACCCGCGTTTTGTCGCCACCGTCGATGCGCTGGAAAAGCATTTGTGCGATGGCCCCTACATGCGGCGTTATGAAGCGCCCGATGACTTCGGCAAACCCGAAACCGCCTTCAACATCTGCACCTTCTGGCGCATCGATGCGCTGGCCCGCATCGGCCGCAAGGCGCAGGCGCGCGAGATTTTCGAAACCATGCTGGCTGCGCGCAACCATGTCGGCCTGCTGTCGGAAGACACACACCCGGTGACCGGTGAGATGTGGGGCAACTTCCCTCAGACCTACTCGATGGTGGGCATCATCAACGCGGCGGTGCGCCTTTCAGACCCTTGGGACAGCCAGGTATGAGCAGACTTGTTGTGGTCTCCAACCGGGTCGCCGATCCGCGCAAGACGGCAGCGGGCGGCCTGGCGGTGGCGCTCGGTGATGCGCTTTCCACCAACGGGGGCTTGTGGTTCGGCTGGAGCGGCACGATTGTCGAAGGCGGCACGCCCGGTGAGGGCGAGATACACACCCAGCAGGCCGGCAACGTCACCCTGAGCACCGTGGACCTGTGCCGGGAGGACCACGACAGTTACTACCTGGGCTACAGCAACGGCGTGCTCTGGCCGGTCTTTCACTACCGGCTGGACCTGGCGGACTTCGATGCCGGCTTCATCGGCGGCTACCGCCGCGTCAACCAGATGATGGCGCGCAAGCTGATGCCCCTTCTCCAACCCGACGACATCATCTGGGTCCATGACTACCACCTCATCCCGATGGCCGCCGAACTGCGAGCCATGGGCTGCAAAAACCGCATCGGTTTCTTTTTGCACATCCCCCTGCCGCCACCGCTGATTCTGGCCGCGATCCCGCAGCACGAGTGGCTGATCCGCTCGCTGTTTGCCTACGATCTGGTGGGACTGCAAAGCCAGAGCGACGTGGACCATTTCTCGCGTTATGTGGGACAGGAAGCCGGCGCCGAAGCGCTGGACAAACACCAGTTCCGTGCGTTCGGGCGCACCGTGCATTCACAGGCGTTTCCGATCGGGATCGACGTCGATGAATTTGCGGCGCTGACCCATGGCAAGGATGCGCGCGACATGTTCGACAGCATGAAGGACGAGTATTCGCGCCGGCGCCTGCTGCTGGGTGTGGAGCGGCTCGACTACTCCAAAGGACTGCCGCAGCGCCTGCGGGCGTTTCGCCAGTTGCTGCAGCAGTATCCCGAAAACCTGGGCAGTGCCACGCTGATCCAGATCGCCTCACCGAGCCGTGAGGCGCTGGACACCTACTCCGGGCTGCGCCAGGAGCTCGAAAGTCTCTGCGGATCGATCAATGGCGACTACGGAGAACTTGACTGGATGCCGGTGCGTTACATCCATCGCAACGTGGCGCGCAAACGCCTTCCCGGCCTGTACCGGGTGGCCAGCGTGGCCCTGGTCACGCCGCTGCGCGACGGCATGAACCTGGTCGCCAAGGAATTTATTGCGGCGCAGGATCCGGCCGATCCTGGCGTGCTGGTGCTTTCGCGTTTTGCCGGCGCGGCCGAGCAGCTCAAGGAAGCGCTGCTGGTCAACCCCTACGACACCCACGGTACCGCTGAAAGCATCCAGGTCGCGCTGCAGATGCCCCTGGCCGAACGCCAGAAACGTCACCAGAAGTTGCTTGAGCGTATCCGCCAGCAGGATGTGCATTGGTGGCGCAAGGCCTTTCTGAATACACTCACCGACCTGGATCCGGGCTGAGGCCAGCGAAAGCGGCGCGGCCGGGCGGGTCTTTGCCAGGCGCTGGCAGGAATACGGGAAGTATGTAACTATTCCTTATTCACCCGGAACGGCCATGACTCAACGCAACTACCTCAACCGTCCACTGGCCGAGGGTATACGCACCATCGGTTTTCGAAAATGGTACGAACGTGAACTGCTGTCCAGTCATGCGCACATGTTGCTGGCTCTGCTCAGCACGATTGCGCTGATGGCGACGCTGGAGCTTTTTCAGGGCGGCACCCTCGGCGACAAACTGGTCAACGCCGGCCTGTTTATCGTCAGTGGTGCGTTGGCACTCTGGGCCTTGCGCCGCTATCTCTACCTGTTATCGCACGCAGAAACCGTCGCCGACCAGGCCAATTGCCCGCAATGCGCGGAGTACGGCCGCCTGAGCGTGGTGGAAGAGGACCGCCGCAACGGACAGTTGCTGGTGAGGTGCCGAAAATGCAGCCACGAATGGAAGCTGCTGCCCTGAGCGATGCGGTCTGAAGGCTCAGGCCACCAAGGCCAGCGCCGCGTAGTCCCCGACCTTGTCTTTCAGCCCGGCGGCCACCAGCTCAACGCCTTCTGTCAAGGCGGGCAATCTGCCGCTGAGCTGCGCCTGCAAACGCGGGAGCAGGTAGTCTCGGTGATGCCAGAACACGCTACCTCCCAGGCTGATGCTCTGAAGGTCCAGCGTCACCACCAGGTTGTACAGCGCGCGACCCAGGATCCGGCAAAGATCGTCGACCAGCAGCGCCGCTTGCGCGTCACCGCTGCGTGCGGCTTGCAGCAGGCCCGCCGCGTCCGCATAACCGCGACTTGCAAAACGCCGTGGTATCGCGTTGCCGGCGACCAGGGCTTCGAGGTCGCCAATGTTGCCGCAGCCGCACAGCGCGTCATCGTTGTCACTGACAAACATATGGCCCGCATGACCGGCGTTGCCCATTTTGCCGTGCAGCGGTCGGCCATCGACGCACAGGCCGACGCCGATGCCGGTGCTCCAGGTCACATAAGCACAATGGTCCAGGCCCTGTAGCGCGCCCCAGCGGCGCTCGGCTTCCAGCGCGGCAATGCCGTCGTTTTCAATGCGTACCTGCTTGAACACAGCGCGCAGCGGTGCTTCCAGTACAGCCGACCTCCAGGTGTTGGGCAAACCACGCGCTGCGCCGGCGAGGCCGCCGCAGATGTTGGGCGCGGCCAGCTCGATGGACCCCTGGTTCAGGACAAATGGTCCGCAAGACGCCACGCCAACTGCGGCCAAGTCTTCGCGGCTGACCTGCGCTGCCCGGCAACTGCCGTCAATCATTCGAAGCACCTGCTGCGCCAACGCGTCAGCGCCGCCTTCCCTGGCCGTGGGCTCGACCAGCCGGCCCCGAACACCCTGCGAATCGAGTACGCTGACAGCGACCTTGGTGCCACCGATGTCCACACAGGCCACTGGCGCCGTACCGGCAGACAAGCGCACATCCGGCGCCCCGTCGTGAGTGCTCAGGGCCTGGGCTTGAACGGTGTGGGTCGGCATCTGTTCTCCGGGTTCAAATCAGTTTGCTGATCAGGCTTGCCAGTGCACTCAGCAGCAGGGTGGTGGTCAGCGGAATAAACCATTCGCGGCCAAACAACTTGAAGCGGAAGTCGCCCGGCAGTTTTCCGAAGCCCAGCTTTTGCAGCAATGGGGTGAACCAGCTGATCAGGATCAGGGCCAGGAAAATCACCAGCATCCAGCGAATCATGGGCCTGCTGTATGGGATTAGAAACGCGGAAAAAGCAGCATCACCAGCCGGTGTTATTCCAGCCGCGAGATCGACGACGGCTTGAAGCCCAGATCAGCCGCCTTGCCCTTGCGCGCACGTGCGGCTCGTGCATTGTTCAGGCTGCGGATCTCCAGCGTTTCCTCGCGAACCTTGCCGCCACGTCCGATGCCTTCGATTTTCACGCTGCGGGTGTAGGCAGCCGCGCCAGCCAGGGTGTCCTTGGCGTCCAGGTCGATCAGCATCAGACCCCGGCCGCCGGCGGGCTGGGTTTTGAGTTCGCTGATTTCAAAGGTCAGGATGCGCCCGGCTGTTGATGCGCAGGCCACGTGGGTGGCCGGGTTGAGCGGCGCTGGGCCGCTGCTGCCTGAGACATGGGAGGGCTTGCAGATCGTCTCGCCTTCGGCGCAACTGATGAAGGCCTTGCCACCCTTAAGCCGCGTCGTCATGTTCTCCACCGTCGCGAGGAAGCCGTAACCGCCGCTGCCGCTGAGCAGCAGCGTCGCGCTGGTCGGGCCCGCGAAATAATGCGCGGGCTGCGTGCCGGTTTCCAGATCAATCAAGGTGGTGACGGGCTGCCCGTCGCCGCGCGCACCGGGCAACATGGCGACCGGAATCGAATAAACGCGCCCCGAGCCTTTGCTGGCCGTACCAAATACCAGCAGGCTGTCCACCGTGCGGCATTCAAAGGTGCTGTACAGGCCGTCACCGGACTTGAAGGCAAAACTCGCCGCATCATGGCCGTGGCCGCTGCGCGCGCGCACCCAGCCCTTGGCGCTGACCACCACGGTGACCGGCTCGTCGAGCACCTTGACTTCGAGCACGGCTTTTTTCTCGGCCTGGATCAGCGTGCGGCGCGGGTCGGCGAACTGTTTGGCGTCCAGCTCGATTTCCTTGACCATCAGGCGTCGCAAAGCCGCCGGGCTGCCGAGGATTTCTTCGAGCTTGCCCTGCTCTTCGCGCAGGCTCTTGAGCTCCTGCTCGATCTTGATGGCTTCCAGCCTGGCCAGTTGGCGCAGGCGGATTTCAAGAATATCTTCGGCCTGCCGGTCGCTCAGATTAAAACGGGTTATCAGTGCCGCCTTGGGCTCCTCAGCCTGGCGGATGATGGCAATCACCTCGTCGATATTGAGCAGCACCAGTTGCCGGCCCTCAAGGATGTGGATTCGGTCGAGCACCTTGCCCAGGCGGTGTTGTGAACGCCGCTCTATCGTCGTCTGGCGAAAGCTGATCCACTCGCTGAGCATCTGCCGCAGGTTTTTCTGCGTTGGCCGACCGTCCAGACCGACCATGGTCAGGTTGATGCTGGACGAACTCTCCAGGCTGGTGTGCGCCAGCAGGGTGGTGATCAGCTCGCTCTGGCTGATGCGGCTGGTCTTGGGCTCGAACACCAGCCGCACGGCGGCGTCCTTGCTCGACTCGTCGCGCACCACATCGAGCACGGCCAGCACGGTTTGTTTGAGCTGCACCTGGTCCAGGCTCAGCGCCTTCTTGCCGGCCTTGATCTTGGGGTTGGTGATCTCTTCAATTTCTTCCAGCACACGCTGCGTGCTGACGCCGGGCGGTAGCTCCTGCACCACCAGTTGCCACTGGCCGCGCGCCAGGTCCTCGATCTTCCAGCGCGCGCGCACCTTGAGCGAACCGCGGCCGGTGCTGTAGGCAGCAGCAATGTCGGCGGCCGTCGAGATGATCTGGCCGCCGCCCGGATAGTCGGGCCCAGCGATCAGTGCGTACAGCTCGTCATCGGAGAGTTTGGGGGTCTTGATCAGCGCGATGCAGGCATCAGCGATTTCGCGCAGGTTGTGGCTGGGGATTTCGGTGGCCAGCCCGACCGCAATGCCGCTGGCGCCGTTGAGCAGGGTGAAAGGTAGCCGCGCCGGCAACTGGCGGGGTTCCTCAAACGAGCCGTCGTAGTTCGGCACAAAATCGACCGTGCCTTCGTCGAGTTCATCAAGCAGCAGCGTGGTGATTTTCGCCAGCCGCGCCTCGGTATAACGCATGGCAGCCGCGCCGTCACCGTCGCGGCTACCGAAGTTGCCCTGACCGTCGATCAGCGGGTAACGCTGGCTGAAGTCCTGCGCCATGCGCACCATCGCGTCATAGGCGGCCTGGTCGCCGTGCGGATGGTACTTGCCCAGCACGTCGCCGACCACACGCGCGCTTTTGACCGGCTTGGCACCACCCGCGCCGGAAAACCCCAGACCCATGCGCGCCATGGCGTACATGATGCGGCGCTGCACCGGCTTCTGGCCGTCACAGACATCGGGCAGGGCCCGGCCCTTGACCACGCTGAGCGCATATTCCAGGTAGGCGCGCTGGGCGTAAGCGGCGAGCGACTCCTGGTCGGGCAGCTCGGGGGCGGCGGGAGGGGGAGGTGTGAAAAGATCGTCCATGGGGTCAGGAGTTGCGCAGGTCAGGAAACAAAAAAGAGGGAAAGCCTGGCATCAGGCGGCGCTGCCGCTCAGAAACTGCTGTTGCTCGCGGCGCTTTGCGGCCGGCGTATTTGTCCGTTGGAAAACAGCAGAATGTTGCGTGAACGGTGGGTATCGGGCCAGGCCGCGAAATGATTGACCAAACCACGCAGCCAGGCCTGCGCGGCGGCGGTGTGGGGCAGCACCCTGACCTTCAGATCGGTGGCGATGACACGAAACTGCAAAGACACGCCGGGCAGGAAATCACTTTCGATGCGCAATCCGCTGACCAGCAACCGCGTCGCCAGAGAATCGACTTGCCCGTCGTCCTCCAAGTCCTGGGCAACCACGGCAAACAATTGCTCCGTGATCCGGGCCGCGGTGTCGCTGTCGCTGATGGCACGCCGGATGCGGTTGGCTGCTTCAAGAATGATTTTTTCCTTGGAGTCCGCGCCCAGTTCATGGAGCAGCCCGGCCAGGTTGTTGATCTCGATCAGATAGAGCGCTCCGCCGTGTTTGAGATTCTGGGCGCGGCCGATGGCCGGCCGCAGCCGGTCAATCAAAACTGCCAGGCTGGACAGGCCGGTCAGCGGATCGGTGACCTTGGCGGCGAGCCCGCGCAACCGGCCTTCATTGAGCAGGCGGCTGCGCCAGACCAGCGCCAGATAGGTCGCAGGCAGTTGCAGCAACAGCATCAGGGCCACCGGCCAATAGCTGGCCTCGGAAACCACGGTGCCCAGCAAAAAAAGCAGCGCGACGACCAGCCCGCCCAGGTGCCCCAGCACCAGCCACCATTTCCAGGGGCCGGAAATGCGCCAGGCGGGCAGACACAAATACAACCATGACAGCACCAGCAGGGCCCCCAGCCCATAGCTGCCAGCCAGGATGGCCAACGGCGAGTTATCCACCATCCGAAGCCCTGCGATTGCGAGCGCGATCAGCACGGTCGCGGCCATCACGAGCTGATCTCCCAGGCTGATCTGGCGCTTGCGCAGCAGCCAGGCATGCAGGCCGGCGACCAGGGTCGGCCCAAGAATCAACACAACAGATTCAATGTCATGAAGCGGCAAGTCCGTCTGCCGACCCGCAAGCAAGGCCACAGTGACAAGCAGCACGTAGCCGCCCAGGGCGAACAGGGTCGGCTCGTCGTAGGCGTAAGCAATGATCAGACTGAACAGCATCACCAGGCCCAACACACCGGCGGCGACGCCCAAGGCAAAAATATCAGCGGCAAAAACAGGATTCACTGAGGGCCTGCCTTCACCATTTGGTTATAGAAGTGCGAACGTGCTGAAAACAGCGCCAATCGAGGCGCGCGACGGCACCCAAACTGCGCGTCTGGGTTGGGAGTGCAACGCGGAATGGCTTTGTTTTCATCCCGTTGCCCCCGGGTTGCGGTGAAACGCGCAACGCATCTTGCATAAATCGTGAAGACAGGCCCTACTCCCGTTCAATCTTGAATTCCGGTGCGACCGGCATCTGCCCCACCAAGGGGAGGGGCTGATTACCGCGCCCGGTGGCGCCACCCGCAGGCCGGCCAGTGTTGCCACCCATCATTTCCAGTCGGACTCGACCTGGCCGGCGCGCATCAACCAGCGCGCTGGGCGGTTTCAGGTGGGCATACAGTTGCATCACGGTTTTGACGTAGTTTTTTGTCTCAGTGTAATTCGGGATCTTGTTGCCGGCACGCTGGACCGCGCCTTCTCCGGCGTTGTAGGCTGCCACCGCCAGTTCGAGCTGGCCGGGGAACAAGTCGATCAGGTAGCGCAGGTAACGCGAGCCGGCGCGAATATTGGTCCTGGGATCGGTCAGCTTTTTTTCGATCGTCGCCCTCGTGTCCGGCCTGACGCCGTATTGTTGGGCCGTCGGCGGCATCAATTGCATCAGGCCGACAGCACCCTTGGGCGAGACCGCATGGGTGTTGAAGCCCGATTCGGTCGCAATCAGCGCCTGCAGCAATTCATAGTCGATGTCCTGCGCCACCGAGGCCTCACGCAGCAGATGTTTGACCGCCTTGTAATTGGGGGACACATCGAAAAAGGCCAGCAACTTTGGCGGTGCGCCGGTTGCACCTGGGTTGTAAGGCGGCAGCCCGCGGTTGCCACGGCTGGTGTCAAAAGTTTCGCCGCTGCGAAAGAAGAGCTGGTATCGCTCGTCGAGGCGCTCGGCAGAAAAATGGGCGACGCCCGCGTTATCGACATACCCCCAGACATCGGCGCGGGCCGGTACGGCGAGCAGCCCCATCGCCGCAGCCATCAAAAAAGATAGCAGCTTGCGCCCAAGCGCCATGGGCTGGCGCCGCTTTTTATGCATGAACATACCCATGCCGGTGGAGTTGCATCACTGTCATGTATCGCTACCTTTAAATGTCAATTTCCACGGCGTCCCCGTGGAGTTCCATCAGTTCGCGCCGCGCAGCGGCCTCACCCTTGCCCATCAGTTTGGTCACCAGGGACTCGGTCTGGGCAAAATCCATGTTGCCCAATTGCACCGGCAACAGGCGGCGGGTATCTGGATTGAGTGTGGTTTCCCACAATTGTTCCGCATTCATTTCGCCCAGGCCCTTGAAGCGGCTGATGGCCCAAGCCCCTTCGCGCACGCCTTCCTTGCGCAACTTGTCCAGAATCGCAGTCAACTCCCCCTCATCGAGCGCGTACGCCTTGGAAGCAGGTTTTTTGCCTCGGGCCGGCGCATCGACCCGGAACAGCGGCGGGCGGGCCACATAGACATGGCCGGTTTCGATCAGTTTCGGGAAGTGCCGGAAAAACAGGGTCAACAGCAGCACCTGGATGTGTGATCCGTCCACGTCGGCGTCGGACAGGATGCAGACCTTGCCGTAACGCAGGCCGCTGAGGTCGGGCGTGTCGTTGGGGCCGTGTGGATCAACACCGATGGCAACCGCGATGTCATGGATTTCGGTGTTGGCAAACAGCCGGTCACGCTCCACCTCCCAGGTGTTGAGCACCTTGCCGCGCAGCGGCAGGATGGCCTGGCTTTCCTTGTCGCGGCCCATCTTGGCGCTGCCACCGGCCGAGTCGCCCTCGACCAGAAACACCTCGTTGTGCGCCAGGTCGCGGCTTTCACAATCGGTCAGCTTGCCGGGCAACACGGCCACGCCAGAGCCCTTGCGTTTTTCGACCTTCTGGCCGGCTTTTTGCCGGCTTTGCGCCGCCTTGATGGCCAGTTCGGCGAGTTTTTTGCCATAGTCGACATGCTGGTTCAGCCACAGCTCCAGCGTCGGCCGCACACAGCTGGACACCAGGCGCACCGCGTCACGGGAATTGAGGCGTTCCTTGATCTGGCCCTGAAACTGCGGGTCCAGCACCTTGGCGGAGAGCACATAACTGGCGCGCGCAAACACGTCTTCAGGCAACAACTTGACGCCCTTGGGCAGGAGCGAATGCAGGTCGACAAAACTCTTGACCGCCTGGAACACGCCATCGCGCAAGCCGCTTTCGTGCGTGCCACCGGCGCTGGTCGGGATCAGGTTGACATAACTCTCGCGCACCGGCTGGCCGTCCTCGGTGAAGGCCAGGCACCACTGGGCGCCCTCGCCCTCGGCAAAACTGTCGTGCGCGGCGTCGGCAAAACCTTCATTTTCAAACAAGGGAATCACCGGATCGGCCGGCAAGGTCTGCATCAAATAGTCGCGCAGGCCACCCTTGTAAATCCAGGTCTGCACCTCTTTGGTTTTTTCCACCGCCAGCGTCACGGTGACGCCGGGCATCAGCACCGCCTTGCTGCGCAGCAGGTGGGTGAGCTCGGCCATGGGCAGCGCCGAGGCTTCAAAGTATTTGGCATCAGGCCAGGCCCGCACCGTGGTGCCGGACTTGCGGTCACCCTCGACGGCCTTGCGCAGGTGGAGTTTCTCGGTGACCTCGCCGGCCTCGAACACCAACTTGGCGACCATGCCGTCACGGTAAGAGGTGGCCTCCAGCCGTTTGGACAGTGCATTGGTCACGCTGACACCGACGCCATGCAGGCCGCCAGAAAAGCTGTAGGCCCCGCCCTTGCCCTTGTCGAACTTGCCGCCGGCATGCAGGCGGGTGAACACCAGCTCGATCACCGGCGCCTTTTCTTCCGGGTGCAGGCCATAGGGAATGCCGCGGCCGTCATCCTCGATGCTGACCGAGCCGTCGGTGTGCAGCGTCACCTTGATCTTTTTGCCGTGTCCGGCCAGCGCCTCGTCGGCCGAGTTGTCCAGCACTTCCTGGATGATGTGCAGCGGGTTGTCGGTGCGCGTGTACATGCCCGGCCGCTGCTTGACGGGCTCCAGGCCCTTGAGCACGCGGATTGAGCCTTCGGAATAGTCGTTGGGTAGTTTGGTCGCCATGGGAGCGCTGATTGTAGTCCGGCAGGATTTGATAACTGGATGAATACACAGCTCAAAAATCGACGCCCGCCCACTCATGCGTATTTCTCATCAAATCCATGAACATTCCGGGGAGCAGAAAAACCCTCGTCTGGTTACATTCAGAGCATGCCATCGACATCACGAAACCTCTCCATGACCCAGGTGCTGCTGTGCGGCGCCATCATCGTCACCCTGTCCATGGGCATACGCCACGGCTTCGGCCTGTGGCTGCTGCCCATCACCCAGGAACAGGGCTGGACCCGCCAGACCTTTGCGCTGGCGATTGCGGTGCAAAACCTGTCCTGGGGCATTTTCGGGATTTTTGCCGGCATGCTGGCCGACCGTTTTGGTGCCTTTCGCGTGATCATTGGCGGCGCCGTGTTGTACGCCTTGGGCCTGGTCGGTATGGCGATGTCGACCAGCGGCCTGATGTTCACACTGACCGCTGGCATTTTGATCGGTGCCGCCCAGGCCGGAACCACCTACGCCGTGATCTACGGCGTGATCGGGCGCAACATCCCGGCCGAGAAGCGCTCCTGGGCCATGGGTGTGGCCGCCGCGGCCGGATCCTTCGGGCAGTTCCTGATGGTGCCGGTGGAAGGTTTTTTGATCAGTGGCCTGGGCTGGAAGGAGGCGCTGCTGGTGCTCAGCGCCGCCGTGCTGCTGATTGCCCCCCTGGCCTTCGGCCTGCGTGAAACAAGTTTCGGGCCCGGCCAGGCACCGCCGCGCGAGCAGACCATCTTCCAGGCATTGAAGGAAGCCTTCAAGTACCCGAGTTTCCAGTTGCTGATGGCCGGCTATTTTGTCTGCGGCTTCCAGGTCGTGTTCATCGGGGTGCACATGCCCAGCTACCTGCGCGACAAGGGCCTGTCGCCGGAAGTCGCCAGTTATGCATTGGCGCTGATCGGCCTGTTCAATGTGTTCGGCACTTACGCCGCCGGCACGCTGGGCCAGCGCCTGTCCAAGAAAAACATCCTGGCCTTCATCTATTTCGCGCGGGCCGTGGTGATTGCGGTGTTCCTGGCTGCGCCGCTGAGCCCGCTCAGCGTCTACATCTTTGCCAGCCTGATGGGACTGCTCTGGCTGTCCACCATTCCGCCGACCAATGCCGTCGTGGCGCAGATTTTCGGCATCCAGCATCTGTCCATGCTCAGCGGTTTTGTGTTTTTCAGCCACCAGATCGGCTCTTTCCTGGGTGTCTGGCTGGGCGGCTACCTGTATGACCGCACCGGCAGTTACGACATCGTCTGGTACATCGCCATTGCGCTGGGCGTGTTTGCGGCGCTGGTGAACCTGCCGGTGCGCGAAACCGCAATCCAGCGGACTCGCCCCGCCACGGTCCCGCAAGGCGCCTGAGATGGCACGCAAACTCGCCCTCCACTCGCTGGCCGTCGCGGCCAGCGTGGGCGTGTTTGCGCTGTACACCCGGCCCGACTTTCTGCGCACCCTGGCCGACCAGATCTGGGCCTGTTTTTAGGTGATAGGCTTGCGTCTCCAAAAAAAACGAACGGGAGACAGCGGCATGAAAACCATCGTGATCACGGGCGCCTCCGAGGGCATAGGCGCTGAAATGGCGCGCCAGCTCGCGCAGCGCCATGGCGCACAACTGTCGCTGGTGCTGGCCGCCCGTAACGAAGAGGCCCTGCAAGCCGTGGCGGCGCAGTGCCAGGCCAGGGGCGCGAGCGCGCTGGTGGTCCGCACCGACGTCTCCGAACCATCCCAGTGCAGCGCGCTGATCACAGCAGCCCTGAACCACTTCGGCCGTATTGATACGCTGATCAACAACGCCGGCATGTCGGCGCAGGCGCTGTTCGCCGAGGTCAGGATGGAGGACCTCGGCTGGTACGAACAACTGATGAAAATCAACCTTTGGGGCAGCGTCTGGTGCACCCATGCGGCCCTCCCGGCTCTCAAACAAAGCCGGGGCAGCATCGTCGCGGTGTCCAGCCTGGCCGGCCTGGTCGGTGTGCCGGGCCGCACCGCTTACAGCGCGACGAAATTTGCCATGACCGGTTTTTTTGAAGCGCTGCGCGCAGAAATGAAAAACGCCGGTGTCAGCGTCACCACCGCCTATCCCGGCGTGGTCGCCACGCAGATCCGGCACCGCGGCTTCAACGCCGCCGGTGCACCGGCCGGCAGCAGCGGGCTCAAGGAAGACGGCGCCATGAGCGTGGAGGAATGCGCCCGCCTGATCGTCGAAGGCATGGAGCGGCGCGAGCGCGAGGTGGTGATGACAGCCAAAGGCAAGCTCGGCCGCTGGCTCAAGCTGATGGCACCCGGCGTGGTTGAAAACATGGCGCTGGCCGCATTGAAGGACGAGGTCAAGCCATTGTGAGCACCTCAGCCTCCCCCCTCAGCCCACACGGCAGCGAGCCCGCTTCTGACTGGGTGCAGCGCTGGTCGCACCTGGTCCGGCCCGGGGGCACAGTGCTGGATGTGGCTTGCGGCCAGGGCCGTCACGCCTGGTGGTTTTACAAGCTAAAACACCCTCTAGCCCTTGTGGATAAAGCGCAAGCAGCTATTGATTCGATAGCAATTCCGGCGGATGCCTGCGAAAAGGTGGTGGCCGATATTGAAGCCGGCCCGTGGCCCTTTGCGGGGCGACAGTTTGATGCGGTGGTCGTCACCAACTACCTGTGGCGCCCGTTGCTGCCGGCGCTGCTGGACAGTCTGGCACCTGGCGGTGTGTTGATCTACGAAACCTTCGCGCAGGGCAACGAAACCGTCGGCAAACCCTCGCGACCCGACTTCCTGCTGCGTCCGGGCGAATTACTGAAAGTCTGCCAGGGCTTGCGCGTCGTCGCCTTTGAAGACGGCTTTCGGGACGCCCCGACGCGCTTCGTGCAGCGCATCGCGGCGGTCCGGGAAACCTCGCCGGTCGGCCATGTGCCGCGGTACCGTCTGTAGGCGCAGGCTCAGTCGAGCTTGACGCCCGCATCCTTGACCAGCTTGACCCAGAACTTCGCATCTTCATTGAGGAAACCGGCAAACTGCTCGGGCGAGGCCGACAGTGCCACGTCCGTACCTTCACGGGCCAGCGCGGCCTTGACAGAGGGCTGCTGCATCGCCACGGTGGTCGCGTCAAAAATTTTCTTGACGATGGCTGGCGGCGTGCCAACCGGCACAAAAAGCCCGTACCAGAACTCGATGCTGTATTCCGGCAGGCCGGCCTCGGCCATGCCCGGCACACCAGGGACCAGCGCCGAGCGCTCGCGCGTGCTGACCGCCAGGCCGCGCAGGCGCCCGGCCTGCACCATGGGCAGCACCGACGGCGGCGTGCCGAAGGTCAGCTGGGTGTCGCCGGCGATCACTGACTGCACGGCCGGCCCACCGCCACGAAACGGGATGTGTGTCATCTGCACGCCGGTGATCTGCAGGAACAGAGCGGCGCCCAGATGTGGGGCCGAGCCGTTGCCCGAGGTCGCGTAGTTGAGCGTGCCTGGCGCCTTTTTGGCTTTGTCGATGAGGTCCTTGACGGACGTGATGCCCTGGGCCGGGTTGGCGGCAATCACCAGCGGCGAGGTGGTGACCTTGGTGATAGGCATGAGGTCGCGGGCGGTGTAACCCAGCTTGGGGTTGAGCGCCGGGTTCACCGAAATACTGCTCGGGCTGGCAATCAGAATGGTGTAGCCATCCGGGGCGGCCTTTGCCGCGGCTTCGGCCGCAATGCTGGAGCCGGCGCCGGCGCGGTTTTCGATCACGATGGGCTGGCCCATGGACTTGCCGAGCGCCTCGCTCATGGCCCGGGCCACATAGTCGGCCGCCCCGCCCGGTGCAAAGCCAACCAGCATGCGCACCGGTTTCGCGGGATAGGCCGGCGCCTGGGCGGCTGCGCTCAGGCTCAGGCTGCCTATCAGCAATGCGGATAAAAATTCTTTTGTTGTCACGGTGTTGTCTCCTTGTTGATGTGAGGGGCTAGGGCATGGCGAGCACAATTTTTCCGAGGTGCTGGTTGGCGTCCATGCAAGCCTTGGCGGCAGGCAGTTCGCCGAACGCAAACACCTTGTCCACCAGCGGACGGATGCGGCCGTCGGCCAGCGCTGGCCACACGTCAGTGATGAAGCCGGCCACGCTGCGGGCGCGCTGCTCGCGCGTGCGTAACTTGTTGGACACGCCAAACAGGTGCAGGCGTTTCATGTGCAGGGCTTCGAGGTCGAGCTCGGCTTTCAATGAGCCGTCCACGTAACCGACGGTGGCATGACGCCCCTCGAAAGCCAGGCAACGCAGGCCTTCGGCAAACACCGAACCCCCGACCGCATTGACGACAAGGTTCACCCCCTTGCCGGCCGTGGCCTGCATGACAGCCTCGTAAAAATCGGCCTTGCGTGTGCACAGGCCGACGTCCAGCCCCAAAGGCTGCAACCGGGCCAGCTTTTCAGCCGACCCCGACGTGCCAATCACCTGCGCCCCCAGCGCCTTCGCTGTCTGCAGGGCCGCCACGCCGACGCCAGACGAGATGCCATTGACCAGCAGCCACTCACCGCCAGCCAGGCGACCCTGCTCAACCAGCATGTCATAAACCACCATGAAGGTCAGCGGCACACTGGCGGCCTCTTCCCAGGACAGCGCGGCCGGCATATGCATCACTTCATGCAGGTCCATCAAGACGTATTCCGAAAACGCGGCGGTGCAGCGGCCCATGACACGATCGCCTGGCTGAAAGCCGGTAACGCCCGCGCCAGGCTTCACGACCTCGCCGGCGCCCTCCATGCCCACCGCCTTGCCGGTCGCACTCAGACCGGTGAGAAGTTCGCCGCGGTTGAGCCCGGCAGCGTGCAGGCGCACCAGCAGTTGCTGCGGACCGGGTTCGGGCTGCGCGACTTCACGCAACTCCAGCGTGGATTCGTTATTGAGGGTCTTCATCCAGTAAGACTGCATGGCTGGGTTCCTGTGGGTGGGTGGTGTGAGCGAGCGTGCGAGCGGTTGGCAGTCTTCTTTACTTCCCCGTGAACACCGGTTTGCGTTTTTCCATGAAGGCCTTGCGACCCTCCGCGTAGTCGGCACTGTCGAAACAGCCGCGTATCAATTGCTGGCACAACGCCAGGTCCAGCTCGGTCGAAGGCTTGAGGATTTCTGCCGTGATGGCCTTGGCCGCGCGTATCGTCAGCGGCGCATTGGCCGCCATCGCCGCCGCGTAGTCCTCCAGCAGCGCCGGCAAGTGCTCCGGCGCGCACACACGCGACACCAGACCCAGCGCGTGGGCCTCGGCCGCGTCAATCTTTCGGGCCGTGAAAAACAGGTCTTTCGCCGCGCCGGGGCCGATCAGGTCGACCAGGTTTTTCATGGCCGAGTAGCGGTAGCCCAGGCCCAGGCGCGCCGCCGGAATCGCAAACACCGAGTCGCTCGCGGCAATGCGGATGTCGCAACTGATCGCCACGTTCACGCCGCCGCCTATGCAGTAACCACGTATACACGACAGCGTGGGTTTGCTGAAGTTGAGGATGCTCATCAGGGCGGTTTCCGCCATCTGTTCATAACGCGTGACGGCTTCTTGCGCGGCCCGCATGTCCTCAAATTGGGATATATCGGCACCGGACACGAAGGCCTTCTCGCCGGCCCCTGAAAACACCACCAGCCGCACCCGCTCATCGGTTTCGGCCAGGCGCAGCAGCGCCGGTACCGCCTCCCACATGTCGACCGACAGCGCGTTGTGACGCGCCGGGTTGTTGAAACGGATGTGCAGCGTGGACGCTTCCAGCCAGGTCAACACCCGTTCGGTGGGGGACTCATAAGTCAGCTCAGCCATCAATAAACTCCGGTTGATTTCATGCGCGCCAGGTCATCGGCACCCCAGCCCAGTTCGGCCAGGATTTCCTCGGTGTGCTCGCCGCGGCGCGGCGCCGCGCGGGCAATGGTGCTGGGCGTGCGCTCAAGCTGCACCGGCTGGCCGACCAGGCGCTGCGCCCCCAGGTGTTTGGACACCACCTCCTTGACCATGGCTAGGTGCTGGATCTGCGGCTCTTCGAACACCTCGTCCATGCTGTTGATGTGACCACAGGCCACGCCGCCGGCGTTCAGCCGCTCTATCCAGTAGTCCCTGTCCTGCGCCGCCAGCAGCCGGTTGATTTCGGCGTTGAGCGTGTCGCGGTTGATGGATCGCCCACGTTTGTCCTTGTAACGCTCGTCACTGACCCACTGCGGCGCGCCCAGGATGTCGCAAAAGCGTTCCCAGATCTTGGAGCCAAACACCGCGATGTTCATGTAGCCGTCGCGCGCCTTGTAGACGCCGGTCGGAATGCTGGTCGGGTGGAAGTTGCCAGCTTGCGTGGCAACTTCGCCGTCAATCAGCCAGCGCGAGGTCTGAAAATCCATCATGTAGACCATCGACTCCAGCAGCGATGTGTGCAGCCACTGACCCTTGCCCGAGGTCTGGCGCTCAAGCAGTGCCACCAGGATGCCCTGGGCCGCAAATATACCGGCGCACAGGTCGGCGATCGGAATGCCCACACGCATGGGGCCCTGTTCGACCATACCGGTCACCGACATCAGGCCACCCATGCCTTGGGCGATCTGGTCAAAACCGGGCCGCGCGGCCAGCGGGCCGGTCTGGCCGAAGCCCGAAATGCTGGCGTACACCAAGCCGGGGTTGCCCACAGCCAGGGTGTCATAGTCGATGCCAAGGCGGAACTTGACGTCGGGCCGGAAGTTCTCCACCACCACATCGGCACCTGCAATCAGGCGTTTGAGCACACTGATGCCCTCCGGCTCCTTGAGATTGAGCGTGATCGAGCGTTTGTTGCGGTGGGTGTACTGGTAGTCAGAGCCTTCCTGACCGCCCAGCGTGTCATCGCCGCGCATGTGTTCAGGCATCTGCACCTGGATCACGTCCGCCCCCCAATCAGCCAACTGCCGGCAGGCGGTGGGTCCGGCGCGAACCTGGGTGAGGTCCACCACGCGAAAGCGCGCTAGCGCGGAAGAAGCAGGCATGTGAGGCATGGGGAATCCGAAAAATCAAAAACGAAGGGCGAGTGTCTTCTTTGGAGGCTACAAGTGTCAACACTTTTTATATAAAAGAGAACACTTTTACGAAATTTGATCTCTTGTCAGTGCGAGTCCGCTACCATAGCGGCACCTCTTGTCATGCGCCCGCAAAGCGCCCTACCGGCCGTCAAGCCCATGTCATCCCCCAGAGAAAAGCCCGAGCAGGGACTGCCGATCCTCATCGCCGACGAGCTCAAACACCTGATCTACACCGGGGTGCTCAAGCCTGGCGAACGGCTCAACGAGGCAGCGCTGGCCTTGCGCATGGGCACCAGCCGCGGCCCCATCCGGGAGGCCATCCGCATGCTCACTGGTCTGGGCATCGTGAAAGCCGTCCTCAACCGCGGTGTGTTTGTGCGGCAGATCTCGATGCGTGAAATGCTGGAGATTTATGACCTGCGCGCCCTGGTGTTCGGCTTTGCCGCTGAACGCGCCACCGAGCACATCGGCGAAGAGCACAAGCAGCAGTTCGAGCTGTTGCTGACGCAGATGGACGCAGCCTGCGAGGCCGAGGACGCCGACCGCTATTACGACCTGAACCTGCAGTTCCACGCATTGATCCTGCGCCTGTCGAACAACCAGCGCGCGCACGCCACCTATGACGACTATGTCAAGGAACTGCACCTGTTCCGCCGGCGTTATTTCAACTCGCCGGGCAACATGCGGCGCTCCAACATCGAGCACAAGTCGATTTACGAGGCCATCGTCAAGGGTGCCAAAGTCAAGGCCAGGTCTGCCGCAGAGCGCCATGTGCTGTCGGGACGCCAGCGCCTGCTCGCGAGCATCGACGACAGCAGCCCCCTGTCGGGATAAACCCTTCACTGCGCACTGAGTAGAATGCGCAATCAGCCTGATTTCCCGGTTTGATACCGGCAGGCCGGGCCCCTCAACCTGACACACAGACATGAATACCATTACCGGCAGCATCGTTGCACTGGCCACACCCCTGCATGAAGACGGCAGCGTTGACTACCCGACTTTGCGCAAGCTGGTGGACTGGCACATTGCCGAAGGTACCGACTGCATCGGCGTGGTGGGCACCACCGGCGAATCGCCGACCGTCAATGTGGAGGAACACTGCGAAATCATCCGTGTCTCGGTCGAGCAGGCCAAAGGCCGCGTTCCCGTGATGGCTGGTTGCGGCGCCAATTCGACCTCTGAAGCCATCGAACTTGCGCGTTTTGCCAAAAAAGTGGGCGCCGATTGCCAGTTGCAGGTCGTGCCTTACTACAACAAGCCTACCCAGGAAGGCCAGTACCGCCATTTCACCGCCATTGCCGAAGCGGTCGAGCTGCCCATGGTGCTGTACAACGTCCCTGGCCGTACCGTGGGTGACATGCTGCATCCCACGGTATTGCGGCTGGCGCAGGTCCCCGGCATTGTCGGCATCAAGGAAGCTACCGGCAACATCGAGCGCGCGCAGTGGCTGATCAAGGAAGTGCCGGCCGGTTTTGCGGTCTACTCGGGTGATGACCCGACCGCCGTGGCACTGATGCTGTGTGGCGGTCAGGGCAACATCAGCGTGACGGCCAATGTGGCACCGCGCCTGATGCACGAGTTGTGTGTCGCGGCGATTGCCGGCAACAGCCGCGCCGCGATGAAGATCCAGCTCCAGCTGCTGCCTTTGCACAAACATCTGTTTGTCGAAGCCAATCCGATCCCGGTCAAATGGGCGATGGCTCGCATGGGGCTGTGCGGCGGAACCTTGCGCCTGCCCATGACACCGCTTGAAACTGCCAACGAAGCCACGGTCGAAAACGCATTGCGCGTTTGTGGCCTGATCTAATTTTTAAGGGAATCCACGTGAAGAAGACATTGCCCATGCACAACGCCTCCCGCCAGCCCCTCTTGCCCCTGCCATTGATGGCGCTTGCTGCCGCCCTCGTCCTGTCCGGTTGCTCGTCGATCGGCGAGGCCTTGCAGGGTGACAAGGTCGATTACAAGTCCGCCACCAAAGGCGCTTCACTCGACGTGCCCCCGGACTTGACCCAGTTGTCACGAGAGACGCGTTACGTCGTGCCCGGCACGGCCGTCACCGCCAGTGGCTACCAGGTCGGCCAGACCACGCAGTCCGTGCCCACAGCAGCAACGACAGTGGGTGATGTCCGGATCGAACGCGCCGGCAGCCAGCGCTGGCTGGTGGTCAACCGCCCGGCCGACAAGCTGTGGGGCCCGGTGCGCGAGTTCTGGCAGGAAAGTGGCTTCCTGATGACCCTGGACCAGGAAAACCTGGGCATCATGGAAACCGACTACGCTGAAAATCGTGCCAAGTTGCCTCAGGACTTCATTCGGGCCACGCTCGGAAAACTGCTGGACAACCTGTACTCCACCGGCGAACGTGACAAGTTCCGCACCCGCCTGGAACGCACCCCGACCGGCGGCACCGAGATTTACATCAGCCACCGCGGCATGGTCGAAACCGTTCAGGAAAGCCGCACCACAGGTCCGGTCAAGTCGGGCGAAAGCACCGTCTGGCAACCGCGTCCAGCCGACCCCGAACTGGAAGCGGAATTCCTGCGCCGGTTAATGGTCAAACTGGGCGTCACGCAAGAACAGTCCAGAGCCCTGGTGGCCAGTGGCACAAACCGCCAGACCTCGCGTGTCGCCGATGTCAACAACGTCCCGGTGGTCCAGATCGATGAAGGTTTCGAGCGCGCCTGGCGCAGGGTCGGCCTGGCATTGGATCGCACCGGCTTCACCGTCGAGGACCGTGACCGCGCGCAGGGCACTTATTTCGTGCGTTACGTCGAACCCACGGCGGACAAGAAGGAGCCGGGCTTCTTTGCCAAGATGTTCAGCTCGCCGGCAGCCATTCCGCCCCTGAAATACCGGATTTCCGTGCGCAGTCAGGCCGAGGCAACCACCGTGTCCGTACTCAACGAGCAAGGCGCGCCCGAGGCGTCGGCCAATGCCCGGCGCATCGTGCAGGTGATTGCAGACGACCTGAGATAAGTCTGGCTAGCTGTTCCAGGTGTTGCGGTTTAAAAGCCTGGGCAGCGGCAGCACCGGCAACGCCACGCTGATCGAGGCGGGCGGCCGGCCCGCGTTTCGCGTATTGGTCGATTGCGGTCTGGGCATCCGGCAGCTCTCGCTGCGGCTGGCCGAGGCCGGCCTGGCCAACAGCGACATCAATGCCATTTTCATCACCCACGAACACAGTGACCACATTGGTTGCGCCCGGCAGTTCGCACTGCGTCATGGTGTGCCCGTTTGGATGAGCATGGGCACTTACAGCGCGCTGGACAAACCTGATTTTGAAGGCTGGTTGCGCATTGCCCAGGATGGCGTCGCCATTGATCTGGGCGGCCTGCAACTCATGCCGTTCACGGTTCCGCACGACGCGCGCGAACCGCTGCAATTGACCTGTACAGATGGCGCCGCCAAGCTGGGCATTCTGACCGACCTTGGCCATGCGACCGCCCATGTGCTGGATCACCTTCAGTTGTGCGACGCGCTGATGCTGGAGTCCAACCACGACAGCGAGATGCTGGAGGCATCGGCTTATCCGTTTTTCCTGAAGCAGCGTGTCAGCGGCCAATTTGGTCATTTGTCCAATGACGCTGCAGCGCAGATTGCCCGTAGCGTATGCCACAACGGGCTGAAACACCTGGTGGCCGCGCACCTGAGCCAGCAGAACAACCGACCGGCCCTGGCGCAAAAACTGCTGTCTCAGGCCCTAGGCTGCCGCAGTACTGATATTGTGGTGGCCGATGCCGGCAGCGGCACACCCTGGCTCACGCTGTAAGCGTTTGCCCATGAAAAATGCCGCCCGAGGGCGGCATTTTTGAGGGCTGGCGAAGAATTACTTCTTGGCAGCTTCTGCAGCAGCGCTGGCGGCGAGGTCAGGCGTCGGTGCGGCAGGAGCCGAAGCGTCAGCGGCTGGCGCAGGAGCAGGCATAGGCGCTGGTGCGGGAGCAGCCATAGGTGCTGGTGCCGGCGCAGGAACAGCGGCTTCTTCTTTTTTACCGCAGGCAACCAGGGCGACGGCTGCAACGATGGCTGCCAAAACGAGAGACTTGTTCATTTGAATGATCCTTGATGAATGAGAAAACAATTTCCGGAAATCGTCAAAAAAAAACTCAAATCGAAACGATCCGAGCTGTGCTTGACCGGGCAAAAGGACTCGAGCTCTTTCTTCCCAGACCGGCATTATATGCGGGTTTTCACGCGCGTAGAAACCCGGAATTGACAACCCCGGCGACATGCTGGCCGAACAACCAAGCGACTAGATGCCGAGTGTGGTCGCCGCAAAAGCCGGGCTGCTACGCTGCAGTTTCTCGGCCAGCCGCTCTTTCAACGCAACACGCCGGCCTGCCTCCGAGCCTGCCACGCCAGTGCTGTGAGCCAAGTCAAGCCGCTCAAACGCCCAGCCAGGACTCCAGAACACGCTGGGCAGTTCTCCAGATACATGGCCACGGCAATCGACGATGTGCGACCAGGTGCGGCGCCAGGTCACAAAACGCGCATGCCGCCGGATCACCTCATCGTAGTTTTGCGCCAGCATGGTCAACTTGCGGCCCGATGCCGACCAGTCGTTGAGCGCCTGCGCCACCACACGCTCGCCGAGCGGCCAGTCCTCGAAATTGGGGTCGCACACAATGATTTCACGCCACCCTTGCTCGGCCGCGACGGCAAAGGCGCGGCGCACCAGGTCGGCAAACGCGGAGCGGCCTTCAAAGCGCCCCTGCAAAAGCGGCGAAGGGGGTACAGGCGATTGATCACTGTCCATGGCTTGGTCCCGTTGAACGCGAGTCATTTTTACATGCAACCTGCGTCTCAGGCAGGCGCGTGAGCCAGCCAGCCGGCCGCATACCAGTCCGCCAGCAAATCCAACGCAGCCTCGCTGGCTTTGCGCAAATCGGTCGTCGACAAACCGCGCTGGTCGGCAAGGCGGCGCATCAACGCCGCATCGGCGCCTCTTGCCCGATAACTCTCGCCGTTAAGAAACACATGGTGGGTGTCATACAGCATGCGGCTACGCGGATCCAGGCAGAGCCCGCCCGGATGGCCCGTGTCCCAAGGACCGGCCGGCTCGTCAAACCACACGGAAGCCTTGGGCTCGGTCAGGTACTCGCCCAACACACAGGCCAGTGCCAGCGGATCTTTCAAGGCATCGTGCAAAGCCTGCTGTGCAAATTCAAGCAGGCCCGACGGCAAGGCCGCCGGTGTGGCAGTTGCAGCCTGGGCGCGGTCCGTGTACAGATGCGGGGCAGCGCCGGTTTGGGCCTCGCCGTCAAAATCAGCAAGACGTTGCAGCAGTTCGCCCGCCAGTTCACTGCGGCCCGGCGCGCGAAACCCGATCGAGTAGGTCATGCAGTCCTGCGCCCTGCCGTCCGCGCCGACACACGACTCGGCCAGGCCATCGTGTGCGTAGCGCGGCGGCAGGTACAGCATGTCACCCGCCTCCAGCAAGAACTCCTCTTCTGCTTCAAAGTTCTGCAGGATTCTCAGAGGTACTCCTTCCTGCAGGCTCAAGTCTTTCTGCTTGCCGATCTTCCAGCGCCGCCGGCCACTGGCCTGCAGCAGAAAAACATCGTAACTGTCGAAGTGCGGCCCCACGCCCCCGCCCGATGTGGCAAAGGAAATCATCAGGTCGTCCAGCCTGGCATCAGGGATAAAACGGAACTGTTGCAACAGCGCATGCGCCCGCGCATCATGCAGGTCCACGCCCTGAACCAGCAGCGTCCAGGCGGGTACTGACAAGGCCGGCAGGCTGCGCGGCCCGAACGGCCCCTGCTTCATGCGCCAGCCTTTGGCCTGTTGCTGCACCAGACGCGACTCCACATGCGCCTGCCCGGCCAGCCGGAACAGCGACGCGCGGTCAAGCACCGGCCGGAATCCGGGGATGGCCTGGCGCACCAGCAAAGGCTTTTTCTGCCAGTGACGGCGCATGAATTGCTGCGGGGTGAGACCGCCGAGCAGGGGAAGGGCTAAAGTGACATCCATGGGACAATTGTCGGATGAAAATCACCCCGCAATGCGTTGTTGCCCTGACCTGGACGCTGAAAGATACCTTGGGCGAGGTCCTTGACGAACTCGATGAGCCGGTGGAATTCCTGCTGGGCGGCGACGACCTGCTCGCAAAAATTGAAGAGCGCCTGCAAGGCCACGACGCGGGAGACAGCCTGGACCTGCATCTGGAACCCGAGGACGCGTTTGGTGACTACGACGAAAACCGTGTTTTCCTGGAGCCGCGCAAGCTGTTTCCTGCAGAGCTGGAAGAAGGCATGACATTCGATGGTGCCGCCCTGCCTGCCGGCTGCAGCGCCGATATCCAAACCAAGCTGATCTATACGGTCACCGAGATTTATCCAGAACACGTGGTGCTGGACGGCAACCACCCGCTGGCCGGCATCGCGATCCGCCTGAGCCTGAAGGTTGAATCGGTGCGTGAAGCCAGCGAGGAGGAGATTGGCCAAGGAACCATGGGAACCGGATTTTTCAGGCTGGAAGCACAGGCGCCGGGCAACAACACACTGCACTAAGCGCGTCCGAAAAAAGAGCAAGAAAAAACCGGCAGGCCTCGCGGCATGCCGGTTTTTTGCTGGACGGCCGCAAATTACATCATGCGGAAAAGCTGGTTGTTCTGGATCCGCACGCGGTCACCGATACGCAACTCGCCAAAAGAAGGAACCTCATAGGCACGCATGGTGCCATTGTCCATCTGTACCGACACACGGTAGGTCTGGTTGACCGGGGCGTTGGCAGCATTGCGGTTTGCTTCAATGGCGTTGCCGGCTACAGCGCCGCCAACCGCACCCACCACGGTCGCGATATCACGGCCGCTGCCGCCGCCGATCTGGCGGCCCACCACTGCACCGGCCACCCCACCGAGCACCATACCGAGTCCGCCGGTCGCCTTGGCTTGTTCCTGGGTCTGGACAAGCTCCACGTTGCTGACGCGGCCGTATTCCATAAAGTTGCCCTGCGGCGCCTGGTTCGGGAAAGTCTGTGTCTGTTGGGGAAACGTGGCAACGGGCTGCTGGCTCATGGGCGCAGCGCAAGCGGCCAGACCGGCGACCAGCACCACAGCAGAAGTGACGGTGAAGAAACGGGATGTGTTCATGAGGAAATCTCCGGTAATTTAAAAACTGCCCGAACCGTCAAAGGGGTCTGTCGGCCGACAGCGGGCCCTGATCCGGAACATGCCTTATTACAGGTTAGTTCACGGGCGGCTGGGGTGGGGGGCAAGGCTGTGAAGGCGTGGGAAGCCACTATCCGCAACTGTAGGAAAAGCCTGACGCTCGCGACCCGGCGACCCGTCAGGCTTTGCCGGTCGAACCGTAGCCGCCTTCGCCGCGCTCACTGGCAGCAAACGCCTGCACCACGTTGAACTCGGCCTGCATCACCGGAACAATCACCAGTTGCGCGATACGTTCCATCGCCTCGATGGTGAAGGCCACATCACTGCGGTTCCAGGCACTCACCATCAACTGGCCCTGGTAGTCGCTGTCAATCAGGCCGACCAGGTTACCCAGCACGATGCCGTGTTTGTGCCCCAGTCCAGAGCGCGGCAGGATCAGGGCCGCGTAACCGGGGTCTTGCAGGTAGATGGCAATGCCCGTGGGCACCAGTTGCCAGGCGTTGGGCTGCAGGGTCAGGGGAGCGTCCAGGCAGGCCCGCAAGTCAAGCCCGGCACTTCCGGGGGTGGCATAAGCCGGCAAGTTGTCCTGCAGCCTGGCATCGAGAATCCTGATGTCGATTTTCATCTCGCTATTTCCGTTGAGTCAATTCTTGGGTGGCGCGCTCGACCAGCCGGCGCAGGGTGTCGCCCGGCGCACCGGTCGAGGCCTGCTTGAAGCGATACAGCAGCCAGCCGACCACCGCCAACAACAGGGGCAAGCTCAGGATGCCGACGCGCGGGAAAAATACTTCAAGAATCTGCAGGGCAATCCAGGCGAGCAGCGCCCAGCGCACCATGGACCAGACCCTCAAGCCCATGGTTGTCTCCACCGGTTCGTCAGGACCTGGCGCGGACGCAGGCGCAGCGACAGGGTTCCCGAGCTTGCCGGACGGGAGCACCGCACCCGCTTCGCGCGCCAGCGCAGTGGCAGCCGATCGAGCGCTCAGTTGCTCTACATAACGCGCGAAGTCACCGTCCGGCGGCGTGTCAGGGATCCGGTTCATGGCTGGTTTGGCCTTCAGGAAAGACGGGTGGCAATATCGGCCACCAGCTCACGGGCCAGCGACAGCTTGGAAGCACGCGCCAGTTCCCTGCTGCCCTGGGCATCCACCAGCAGCAGGGCATTGTCATCACGGCCAAAGGTGGCCGGACCGATGTTGCCGACCAGCAGCGGCACGCCCTTGCGCTTGCGTTTGGCCTGCGCGTTGTGTTCCAGGTCGTGGCTCTCGGCGGCAAAACCCACGCAGAACAGCTCGCCCGACTGGGCGCGTGCCGATTGCGCCACAGTCGCCAGAATGTCGGGGTTCTCGGTAAACGACAATTGCGGTGGCTGGCCGGAGCCGTCTTTCTTGATCTTTCGCTCCGAGCTGCTGGCCGGACGCCAGTCGGCCACCGCAGCAGTTGCTATAAATACAGTAGCTGCTGGCGCCTTCTGCATAACGGCTTCAAGCATATTTTGTGCTGAGCGCACGTCGACGCGGGTGACGCCGCGCGGCGTCGGCAGGCTCACCGGCCCGGCGACCAGCGTGACCTCGGCCCCCGCCTCCTGGGCGGCGCGGGCAATCGCAAAACCCATCTTGCCACTCGACAAATTCGTGATGCCGCGCACCGGGTCCAGGGCTTCGTAAGTCGGCCCGGCCGTCACCAGCAGCTTCTGGCCAGCCAGTAGCTTGGGACGGAAGAAGGCAATGATGTCTTCGAGCAGCTCCGGCGGCTCCAGCATGCGGCCATCGCCGGTCTCTCCACAGGCCTGAAAGCCCGAACCCACGCCCAGGATCGTGGCGCCATCAGCAGACAACTGGGCCAGGTTGCGCTGCGTCGCGGGATGCGCCCACATCTCGCGGTTCATGGCCGGGGCAATCAGCAGCGGCACCGTGGCCATCGGCCGCGCCAGGCACATCAGGCTGAGCAGGTCATCGGCCCGGCCGTGCAGCAGCTTGGCCATGAAGTCGGCGCTGCAGGGGGCGATCAGGATGGCGTCGGCCTCGCGGCTCAGGTTGATGTGCGCCATGCTGTTGTCGATGCCGCCAGCGGGTCGGCTGTCCCACTGGCTGGTGAACACCGGCCGGCCGCTCAGTGCCTGCAGCGTCACGGCCGTGATGAACTGCTCGGCGGCCTCGGTCATCACCACCTGCACGGTCGCGCCCTGTTTGATCAGGGCCCGGCACAACTCGGCGGCCTTGTAGCAGGCAATGCCGCCCGACAGGCCCAGCACGATGTGTTTGCCGGCCAGGTCGCCGCCGGCCACGCTGGTCTCGTCGTTTGCTTGCTTCGTCATGCCCGCAATGTAGCAGGAGCCTGACGCCTTGTTCCCGCACGCAGGCCGCGCCGGAGGGTGAGTATGGATTGACACCCTGGACAAACGGTGCAGTATCCGGCGTGGCAATCACCGATCTTGATTCAAACACAGGAGACCTCATGAACCGTTTTTTCGCCAGAAGCCTGGCCTTGCTGGTTGTCGCAGCAAGCGTCGCTGCGTGCTCCCACATGCGGGCAGACGCGGGGTGGACCACGCTGGTGGGAGGCCCGGACACCCTGCAGAACTGGGACCGATTGGGTGATGCCAATTGGCGCATGGAGGACGGCCTATTGGTCGCCGACAAGGCTTCCGTGGCCAGCTACCTGGTGACGAAAAATTCGTACAAGGACTTTCAGATCAGGGCAGAGTTCTGGGCAGACCACACCACCAACAGCGGTATTTTCATGCGGATCGCCGATCCCAAGAAAGTTGCCGCCACGAACTCGTATGAAGTCAACATCTACGACCAGCGCCCCGACCCCAGCTACGGGACGGGCGCCATTGTCGATTTCGCCAAGGTCTCACCGATGCCCAAGGCGGGCGGCAAGTGGAACACTTTCCTGATCACGGCCAAAGGCACGAACCTGATCGTCGAAATGAACGGTGTCCAGACCGTCAACATTCAGGACAGTAAATTCGCCAGCGGCCCCTTTGCCTTGCAGTTTGCCAACGGCCCCCAGGGTGCACCCGGCGGTATCATCAAGTGGCGCAAAGTGCAGATCAGCGCGCTGTAGGCGTACTGGATGTGAACCCCGCCCCGAACTCGGGGCATTTTTTTGGGCGCCTGCGTCAAACAGGCCTTGATTTGCTCCCGGTGCGGCAAGTCCGCGCGAAGCGCCCCGTATAATCCTCGTTTACCACCTATGCGAACTTGCGGTTCGTACCTGACATGACCAAATTTGTCTTCGTCACCGGCGGTGTGGTGTCTTCCCTGGGCAAGGGAATCGCCTCAGCCTCCCTTGCAGCGATCCTTGAATCGCGAGGCCTCAAAGTCACTTTAATCAAGCTCGATCCCTACCTCAATGTGGATCCGGGCACCATGTCCCCCTTCCAGCACGGCGAAGTTTTTGTCACTGATGATGGCGCCGAGACTGACCTGGACCTCGGCCACTATGAGCGTTTCATCGAAACGCGCATGCGCAAGGCCAACAACTTCACCACCGGCCAGATTTATAAAAGCGTGCTCGAAAAAGAGCGTCGCGGCGACTACCTCGGCAAAACGGTGCAGGTGATTCCACACGTCACCAACGAAATCCAGGAGTTCGTCAAGCGCGGCGCCGGTTACGAGACGCCCGACGCGGTCGACGTGGCCATCGTCGAGATCGGCGGCACCGTCGGCGACATCGAGTCCCTGCCCTTTCTTGAAGCCGTGCGCCAGATGAGCTTGCGTCTGGGCGCCAACAACACCGCGTTTGTGCACCTGAGTTATGTGCCCTGGATCGCCGCTGCCGGCGAACTCAAAACCAAGCCGACCCAGCACACCGCCAAACAGCTGCGGGAGATCGGCATCCAGGCCGACGTGTTGCTGTGCCGCGCGGACCGTCCGATTCCCGCCGAGGAGCGCGCCAAGATCTCGCTGTTCTCCAACGTGCCCGAATGGGGTGTGATCTCCATGTGGGACGTAGACACCATCTACAAGGTGCCGCGCATGTTGCACGAGCAGGGCCTGGACGGCCTGATCTGCGACAAGCTGCGCCTGAACACACCGCCGGCCAACCTCAAGCGCTGGGATGACCTGGTGTATGAAACCGAACACCCGCAAAAACAGGTCAACATCGCGATGGTTGGCAAGTATGTAGACCTGTCCGACAGCTACAAGTCCCTCAACGAGGCGCTGCGCCACGCCGGCATGAAAAATCACGCCAAGGTCGTGATCGAGTACGTCGACTCCGAAAGCATCACGCCCGACAACGTGTCACGTCTGGCCAAGTTCGACGGCATCCTGGTGCCCGGCGGCTTCGGCATACGCGGTGTGGAAGGCAAGATCTGTGCAGCGCGTTATGCCCGCGAGAACAAGCTGCCTTACCTCGGCATCTGCCTGGGCATGCAGGTCGCGACGATTGAATTTGCACGCCATGTGGCTGGCCTGAAGGATGCCAACAGCACCGAGTTCGAGCCCAACACGCCGCACCCCGTCATCGCCCTGATCACCGAGTGGAAAGACGCCGACGGCACCATCAAGACCCGTGACGCCAAGTCCGACCTCGGCGGCACCATGCGCCTGGGCGCGCAGAGCTCCGACGTCACCAAAGGCACGCTGGCCCACGGCATTTACGGCGACGTGGTGACCGAGCGGCACCGCCATCGCTATGAGGCCAATGTCAACTACCTCGACCAGTTGCGCACTTCCGGGCTGGTAATTTCGGCCTTGACCCAGCGCGAACAACTCACCGAAATCGTCGAGCTGCCGCGTGATGTGCACCCCTGGTTCGTCGGTGTGCAGTTCCACCCCGAGTTCAAATCCACGCCATGGGCCGGCCACCCGCTGTTCAACGCCTACATCAAAGCCACGCTGGACCACCAGGTGGCCGGCAAATCCCTGAAAGTGGTGGCATGAAGCTTTGCAATTTCACGATCGGGCTGGACCAGCCCTTCTTCCTGATCGCCGGCCCCTGCGTCGTTGAGTCCGAGCAGCTCCAGATGGACACCGCTGGCGCGCTCAAGGACATCACCGCCTCGCTGGGCATTCCCTTCATCTTCAAGTCGAGTTACGACAAGGCCAACCGCTCCAGCGGCACCAGCTTCCGCGGCCCCGGCATGGACAAGGGCCTGGAGATCCTGGCCAAGGTCAAGCGTGATCTCGGGCTGCCGATCCTGACCGATGTGCATTCCGACGCCGAAATCGCCACGGTCGCCTCGGTGGTCGACGTGTTGCAGACGCCGGCCTTTCTGTGCCGCCAGACCGACTTCATCCATGCGGTCGCGCAATCGGGCAAACCGGTCAACATCAAGAAGGGCCAGTTCCTCGCGCCCGGCGACATGAAAAACGTCATCGCCAAGGCACGTGCTGCGGCGCGTGAAAAAGGCCTCAATGAAGACAGCTTCATGGCCTGCGAACGCGGCGCAAGTTTTGGCTACAACAACCTGGTCAGCGACATGCGCAGCCTGGCCATCATGCGCGAGACCGGCGCGCCGGTCGTGTTTGACGCCACCCATTCGGTGCAACTGCCGGGCGGCAACGGCACCAGCAGCGGCGGCATGCGGGAGATGGTGCCGGTGCTGGCCCGCGCCGCGGTCGCGGTCGGCATTGCTGGCCTCTTCATGGAAACCCATCCGGACCCGGCCAATGCCATGAGCGACGGCCCGAATGCCGTGCCGCTCAAACACATGAAGGCCTTGCTGGAAACGCTGCTCGAACTCGACCGCGTGACCAAGAAATACGGCTACCTCGAAAACAATTTCAGCGCCTGAACACGGCCTGCAGGCGCACACACGCAGGATCGACCCATGACACCCGCCTACATCATCGTTGACATGAAAATCACCGATACCGAACAGTACAAGCAGTACATGGCGGCGGCGCCTGCCGCCGTGGCGGCTGCTGGCGGTGAATACCTGGTGCGTGGCGGAAAATTCGAGGCGCTGGAAGGCCACTGGCAGCCCGCGCGGGTGGCGATGCTGCGCTTTCCCAGCTATGACAAGGCCAAGGCCTTTTATGACGACGAGATGTACCGTGCCGCGCGCGCCAAGCGTGCTGGCGCCACCGAGTTTTTCAATATGGTGCTGGTCGAAGGTGTTGCCGCCCCGGTCTGATCGCCCCCTCCACAAAAAAGAAGGAACCTAATGAGCGCAATTGTTGATATCGTCGGCCGTGAAATCCTGGACAGCCGGGGCAACCCCACCGTCGAATGCGACGTGTTGCTGGAATCCGGCGTCATGGGCCGGGCCGCCGTGCCCTCAGGCGCCTCCACCGGCTCGCGCGAAGCGATCGAGCTGCGCGACGGCGACAGCGGTCGTTACCTTGGCAAGGGCGTGCTCAAGGCCGTCGAATACATCAACACCGAAATCTCCGAAGCGGTGCTGGGGCTGGACGCCAGCGAGCAGGCCTTTCTGGACCGCACACTGATTGACCTGGACGGCACTGACAACAAGGCGCGTCTGGGCGCCAACGCGATGCTGGCCGTCAGTATGGCGGTGGCGCGTGCCGCCGCCGAGGAAGCCGGCCTGCCGCTGTACCGCTACTTCGGCGGCATGGGCGCGATGCAGATGCCCGTGCCGATGATGAACGTGATCAACGGCGGCGCCCACGCCAACAACAGCCTGGACCTGCAGGAGTTCATGATCGTGCCGGTGGGCGCGCCCAGCTTCCGCGAAGCCCTGCGCTGGGGCGCCGAGGTGTTTCATGCGCTCAAGAAAATCCTGCACGACCGCGGCATCAGCACCGCCGTCGGCGACGAAGGGGGCTTTGCGCCCAGCGTTGAAAACCATGAAGCGGCGATTGCACTGATTCTGGAAGCCATCGACAAGGCCGGCTACACCGCCGGCGAGCAGATCGCGCTGGCCCTCGACTGCGCGGCCAGCGAGTTCTACAAGGATGGAGAGTACGTGCTCGCAGGCGAAGGCGGCCTGCGCCTGAACGCCCAGCAGTGGACCGACATGCTGGCCACCTGGTGCGACAAGTACCCCATCATCAGCATCGAAGACGGCATGCATGAAGGCGACTGGGACGGCTGGAAAATCCTGACCGAACGCCTCGGCAAAAAAGTGCAGCTGGTCGGCGACGACCTGTTTGTCACCAACACCAAGATTCTCAAGGAAGGCATTGACAAGAACATTGCCAACTCCATCCTGATCAAGATCAACCAGATCGGCACCCTGACCGAGACCTTTGCCGCGATCGAGATGGCGAAACGCGCCGGCTACACCGCCGTGATTTCGCACCGCTCGGGCGAGACCGAAGACGCGACGATTGCAGATATCGCGGTGGGCACCAACGCCGGCCAGATCAAGACCGGCTCGCTGAGCCGCTCCGACCGCATGGCCAAGTACAACCAGTTGCTGCGTATTGAAGAAGACCTGGGCGACATCGCGACCTATCCGGGCCGCGCGGCCTTCTATAACCTAAGGTAATGGCCCCCACGCTCACGCACTTCGTGTCGTTCGCTGCCCCCCGAGGGGGCCGCGTTTCGCCTAGGGGCGGCCCGGCGGCGAAACATCCCCACGCATAGGCAATGGGAAACCGCGTCGTCCCCGCCCTCCTGATTGTGCTGCTCATCATCGTGCATGCACAACTCTGGATAGGCCGGGGCAGCCTTCCCAGCGTCAACGAGATGCAGCGCCGGCTCAGCGAACAGGCCGCGCTGAACGCCAAGGCTGAAGCCGACAATGCGCGCCTCTCGGCCGAGGTCAAGGACCTGCGCGAAGGCCTGGAGATGGTCGAGGAAAAAGCACGGGAAGAGCTGGGCATGGTCAAACCCAATGAAATTTTTGTGCAGGTCACGCCCTGATCCCGCGCCGGCTGCACCGATCTGGTTGCAGTTGAATCTACTATGGTTTTGATAGCTGCTTACATCCGTCAGCCATGGGCTGGAGGCATATTTCATTGAAAAATGAAGATGGTGCGCGGGTACATATCCGCGTGCTCGGCGCACCCGGCACTGGCAAGACCCAACTGGCGGCGGAGCTGACGACCGCACTGCCGAGTGAGAACCCTGCGCTCCTGTTCGCGGTTGACGACAACCCGGCGCTGCCCTTGCCCCGCCACGGTTCGCACGCCTGCGTCACCCTGCTGATGGGCCTGGACCTTCCGGCGCCTGATGCGCTGATGGCCGCGCAGCAAGCCGCCGACTGGGCACTGCGCGACGCGCTCGCCTTCTCCGGCGTCAACTACCAGGTGGTGTACGGGCTGGGTGAGCAGCGGCTGCGCAGCGCCCTGTCTGCGCTGCAGGTGGGGTTGCCGCGCGCCAGCAGAGCGGCAGAAGCGGACTCCAGCCGCGGACGCTGGGTCTGGACCTGCGACAACTGCAGCGACCCGCAGTGCGAGCGCCGCCTGCTCAGTGACCTGCTGGCCGCACGCGAGGGCTCGGCTGGAGCGCCCTAGGACCCTCTGCATAACTCGCGCCGCGCGCGGCGGGGCTTTTGCGGGATGAGCCGTTAGGCGCAAAACCCAAGGCAAGGCTGGCCGCCTTGCCTGGTTTTGTAACGACACGGATCGCCCGCAAAATCACGCCCCCGAAGGGGTTCGGACCCGAGCAAACGCGGTCGCGTTTGCGGGCCACATTGGCCATCCCGGCACGCACAGCCGACCGGCTGTGCTGGCGGGCGCTTTCCTCACCAAACCCCTTGCGTGTGCCTCGGCACACGTTGCGAGGTGTTGGCAAGCAAATCATCCCGTTGTGGACCCGAACGCGCATGGCGGGAGTTATGCAGAGGATCCTACTGCACCGTGGGCGCCGGCGGCAACTGCCCCGCCGGGCTGGTGAAGATCTGCGCCGCATCGACCGGGTCAAAACCGTACTGCGCGCCGCAGAACTCGCAGCCCACGTCAATGCGCCCCTGCTCGGCGATGATGCCTTCCACCTCGGCCGTGCCGAGGCTGCGCAACATGCTGCTGACGCGCTCCTGCGAACAACTGCAGGCAAAGGTCGGCGTGCTGGGCACAAAACGCGTGAGTTTTTCTTCCCAGAACAGGCGGTGCAGCAGGGTGTCCGCATCCAGCGTCAGCAACTCCTCGCGCTTGAGCGTGCCGGCCAGAATGGCAATACGTTTGTAGTCTTCGTTGCGGCCGATCTGGTCTTCGTCAGCGTCGCGGTCGCGCTGGCTTTCGAGGTTGCCCTCGCCCTTGACCGGCAGACGCTGGATCAACAGACCCGCCGCCACCTGGCCGTCTGCGGCCAGGATCAGTTTGGTGTCGAGCTGCTCGCTCTGAAGCATATAGTGCTCCAGCACCTCGGCCAGGTTCTCGATTTTTTCATGCTGGTCACCAAACAGCGGCACCACACCCTGGTAGGGCTGGCGGCCCGGCAGCTTGTCCTTCGGGTCCAGCGTGATGGCGCAGCGCCCCTGGTTGTTGACGTTAACGAGACGGCTCAAGGTGTCGCCGGGCAGCACCTCGCCGGTCACGGTGGCGGTCGCGCGCAGGCTCAGGTCAGGCTGCACCTCGGCCACGGCCAGCTTGACCGGGCCGTCGCCAAAGATCTGCAGCACCAGCGCGCCGTTGAATTTGATGTTGCTCTGCATCAGCGCGCCGGCTGCCGTCATTTCGCCCAGCAGTTGCAGCACTTCAGACGGGTAGCCGCCCCCAGCCTCGCGCCGCTTGAGGATTTCCTGCCAGGCATCGGTCAGACGCACCAGCATGCCGCGCACCGGCAGGCCGTCGAAAATAAATTTGTGAAGCTCAGACATCATGAAACTGGGTTGGTGTCGATCAATGGGGCTGTCATCCTGGACCTGATCCTGGATCCATGGATTGCGGATCGCGTCCGCAATGACAATTCACGGCGTTCATGCGATCTTCTTGAAGCCGGCTTTATAGCGCCGCGCATTCTCTACATAGTGATGCGCAATCGCTTTTAAACCCTCGATCTGCTCGGGTGACAACTGGCGCACCGCTTTGGCCGGGCTGCCCAGGATCATGGAGCCGTCCGGGAACTCCTTGCCCTCAGTCACCAGCGAGCCCGCGCCCACCAGGCAGTTTTTGCCGATGCGCGCCCGGTTCAGCACCACGGCGCCAATGCCGATCAGCGAACCATCGCCGATGGTGCAACCGTGCAGCATGACCTGGTGGCCAATGGAGACGCCCTCGCCGATGTCCAGCGGGACACCGGGGTCCGCATGCAAGACGCTGGCGTCCTGGATATTGGAATTGCGGCCGATACGCACGCTTTCGGTGTCGCCGCGGATCACGGTGCCAAACCATACGCTCACGCCCTCGGCCAGCGCCACATCACCAATCACCTGCGCGCTGTCGGCCACCCAGGCGCTGGGGTGAATGTCGGGGCTCAGGCTGTCAAGTTGATAAATGCTCATGGTTCTGCCGCATCCTGGAACAAAGTGAATAAAAAGACAAAGCCCATTGTAAGTAGCCCACCTGCCACCGCAGCGCTGCAGAATCGCACGCGTGCCGCCTAGAATCGCTGCTTGACCTGCTCCCCGCCTCACTGCCTGATCTGCTGACTTCCCCACACACTTCCCACCCGCCCGCCGCCCATGACACCCCTGAGCCCCGATCTCCTGTTTGAGCACACCTCGGACGCCATCGTGGTGCTGGATGCCGGCCTGCATATCCGTCGGCTGAACCACCGCGCCAGCATGCTGTACCGCCAAAGCGCGGCCCCGCTGATCGGTCGACGGCTGCTGGAGGTGTTTCCCGATGTCACCGGTTCGTCGGCCGTTTCCGAGCTGGAGGCCACCCGTGCCGGCAAACTGCCAAGAAAATTCGACATGTTCATTCCGGGGCTGTTTGCCTGGCACACCGTGCTGGCCGTGCCCCATGATGACATGCTGGTGCTGTTCATTCGCGACATCACCGACCGGGTGCGCCGCGAGCAGGACGAGGCGGTGCGGTCGGCGGTGCGCAGCATTGTCGAAAACCTGCCCGTGTTGGTGACCATCACGCGCGGCCCGAACCACCGCATCGAACTGGTCAACGCCATGGCCCGCACACTGGTGGGCCGCGAGGACATGGAAGGCGAGCTGCTGCACAAGGTGGTGCCCGAGGCAAGCAGCCAGGGGTTTATCGATCGCCTTGACGCGGTGTATGCCAGCGGCCAGCGATTCGAGGGGCGCGAGTTGCCGCTCGACTGGCTGCCGCCGGGCGCCGACGCACCGCGCCGCAGTTACTTTCACCTGGTCTACCAGCCGCTGCGCGCGCCCTCGGGCGAGATCAACGGCATTCTGCATCTGGGTGTGGAAGAAACCGACCAGGTGCACAAGCGCGAGGTGATGGCGCGGTATGCGGCAGAACGTGTCGCCATCCTCGAGCAATTGTCCGAAGGCGTGATCGTCACCGACGCCGCCGGTGAGATCACCTTTGTCAACGAGGCGGCCAAACGGCTGCACGGCGTCGCGCTGCTGGGTGTGGCGCCCGAGGGCTACACCGAGGCCTACAACCTGCTGACCGAAGACGGCGCCCCTTACCCGGTGGAGGACCTGCCCCTGAGCCGCGCGGTACACACCAACCAGCCGGTGCTGGGCGCGCGCTGGCGCATCCGCCGCCCTGACCAGACCGAAGTGCTGGTGTCCGGCAACGCCAAACCAGTGCTGGGCAGCCACGGTGAACGGGTGGCCTGTGTGCTGACGCTCAATATCGTGGGGCCCGAGGCCAGCAAGCCGTGACCGCGCCGCTGCCGCCGCCAGAACTGCGCGAGCAAGCCCTGCAGGCCCTGGTGGCCCCGGATCCAGAGCAAAAAGTGCTTCTAGCCCTCGCCATACATGCGCGGGCAGCTACTTTTTCGATAGCAAACCAGCGTTCGGGCGCAGAGCCGCCACGGTTGCCGGGCCGGCCCGTGCGGCCTGAACTGCGTTCCCACCTGGACGTGCCCAAGCGCTCACCGTACACGCCGGCCGGCCTGGCCGCCCTGCTGCATGCAGTGGCCCACATCGAGTTCAACGCGATCAATCTCGCACTCGATGCGGCCTGGCGTTTTGACGGCATGCCGCCCGCCTACTACCTCGACTGGCTACGCGTGGCGGCCGAGGAAGCCCATCATTTCAGCCTGCTGCGCACGCAGTTGCAGGCCATGGGCTACGACTACGGCGACTTCCCGGCACACACCGGCCTCTGGGACATGACCCAGAAGACATCTGACGACGTACTGGCCCGCATGGCGCTGGTGCCACGCACGCTCGAAGCGCGCGGCCTGGACGCCACGCCGGCGATGCAGGCCAAGCTGCGCAAGGTCGGCACGCCGGATGCTCTCGCAGCCGTCGGCATCCTCGACATCATCCTGCGCGACGAAATCGGCCACGTCGCGATTGGCAACCACTGGTACCGGCATTTGTGCGGCGAGCGCGGGCTGGAGCCGGTCGCCACCTACGCCGAGCTGGCCGCGGCCTACGGCGCGCCGCGGCTCAAGGGGCCGTTCAACCTGGATGCGCGTCGCGCTGCCGGGTTCGATGAGGACGAACTGGCCTTGCTGGTCGATTGAGACTGCGGCCTGATTGACCTTTCGCAACAATCCCATTTTTTTTACACACGCCGACCTGAACTTCAAGCATAGTCGGACTTGCCATTGGGTCGACGGCAAACCGGTTGCAGCAACACCGGCGTTCTTCATTCAGACCCACTTTGAATGCAAGAACAGGAGTGCGCCCATGATCCGGCATCTCGTTCCCCATCTGGAGTCCCGGCTGGTTCACCTGCCGGCCCCCATGTCTGTGCAACTGCCTGCGGGTCCGCTGCTCGGAGCGCCGGATGCGCCAGTCAGGATGAGTTTTTCGCATTGGGCCAGCCTGACGCGACTGCGTGCCGGCCAGATCGGCGCGCTGGCGGAAGAGTACGTCGAGGGCAGGCTCAACATCGAGGGCCGCATGCGCGACGTGATGGCGGTGGCGGCCAGCCTGCTGCCGGCGAATCCGGTACACAGCGACACCGGCTGGTGGGCCGGCCTGCAAAGCCAAATCCGCTCGCTGCGCATGCACACCCCCGAAAAAGACGCCGAACAAGTCCAGTTCCACTACGACGTGTCTGACGATTTTTATGCGCTGTGGCTGGACCCGCGCCGCGTGTACTCTTGCGCCTACTACCGCGACGAGGCCATGTCGCTGGCGCAGGCGCAAGAGGCCAAGCTGGACCACATCTGCCGCAAGCTGATTCTCAAGCCTGGAGAACGCTTCCTCGACATCGGTGCGGGCTGGGGCGGCTTGCTGCTGTGGGCCGCCGAACATTACGGCGTGGACGCCACCGGCATCACGCTGTCGAAAAACCAGCATGCGCATGTGCAGGCGCTGATCGCCGAGAAAGGCCTGCAGGGCCGCGTGCGCATGGAGCTGCGCGACTACCGCGACCTCGACGAAAACCAGCCCTTCGACAAGATCTCATCGGTCGGCATGTTCGAACATGTGGGCCGCGCGCAAATGGGCGCCTACTTCGGCAAGATCATGCGCCTGCTGGCGCCGGGCGGCCTGGTGCTGAACCACGGCATCACCGCCGGCGGACTGGACAACACCAAGCTGGGCGCAGGCATGGGCGACTTCATAGCGAAATACATCTTCCCTGGCGGTGAACTGCTGCATGTCAGCGATGTGCTGACCCACCTGGCGCGCTCGGGCCTTGAAATGGTTGACACTGAAAACCTGCGGCCGCACTATGCGCGCACGCTCTGGGACTGGTCGGATGCGCTGGAGGCCCGGCTGAGCGAAGCGCAGCAGGTGCTGGCTGCCACCGGCGGTGACGAACGCGCCGAAAAAATCCTGCGCGCCTACCGCCTGTACCTGGCCGGCAGCGCCATGTGTTTCGAGCAGGGCTGGATCAGCCTGCACCAGATGCTGGCGGCGCGCCCGGCGGGGTCCGTGCCGGGTGAGGCCATCCAGGGCGCGCAAAGCCGTTACCCCTTCCGCCGCGATTACATGTACGCCGCGCCGGGTTCATAAACAAATCGGCCTCCAGCCCTTGCGGGACAAGCGCAAGCAGCTATCAAACAGATAGCATCCGGGCGACAGCCATCAATCGGTTTTGATGCCTGCGGCCTGGACAATCCGGGCGTTGCTGGCCGACTCCTGCGCAATCTGGCGGGCGAACTCCGCGGCGCTGCCGACCGTCGGCACGTTGTCGGCGCTCAGCAGGCGCTTGCGCAAGTCGGGCGTCTGCAAGGCGATGTTGATCTCGCTGTTGAGCCGCTGCAGCACAGCCGCCGGCGTGTTGCCCGGCGCAAACACGCCGAACAGCGAACTCAGGTTGGCCGGTGCGAAACCGAGCTCGGCAAAGGTGGGCACCTGCGGCAAGGCCTCAACCCGCGCCGGCGCACCGACGGCCAGCGGACGCAGCTTGCCCGACTGGATGTGCGGCATCACCGCGCCGCTGAGGTTGGTGGTGATCACCTCGAACTGACCACTCAGGGCGTCGGTCAGTTGCTGGCCGCCGCCTTTGTAGGGAATGTGGGTGATCTCGACTTTGCCGCCGTTCTGCACCTGCTCAAGCACGATGTGGCCGACCGTGGCCAGGCCCGAGGTGGACCAGCGGACGCTGCCGGGTTTGGCTTTGGCCTGCGCCAGCATGTCCTTGAAATCCTTGCCGCCAAAGGCCGACGTCGCCAGCAGCACCACCGGCGAATACATCACGCTGGCCACAGGCGCGATGTCCTTGACCGGGTCATAAGGCAGCTTGCCCAGGTGCGGGTTCAGCGCCAGCGGGCTGATCGCCGAAAAGCCCAGGGTGTAGCCGTCAGGCGCGGCCTTGGCCACCACGTCCATGCCGATGCTGCCGCCGGCGCCGGCACGGTTTTCAATCACCACTGGTGTGGCCAGTTGCTGCGCCAGCTTCTCGGCCAGGGCGCGCGCAATGTTGTCGCTGATGCCGCCCGGCGGGTAGGCCACCACGATACGAATGGGCCGCGCCGGCCAGCCGGCCTGGGCGAAGGAAACGGAAGGCAGCGCGGCGGCGCAAAGCGCGAGCAAAGGCAGGGACAGCAGGCGGCGGCGTGATGGGTACGAGGACATGAATTTTCCTGAGATGAACGTGGCTGTATTTTGCCTTGCGTGCCACCGTGATCAGCTCGTGGACGGCTCTCTGTTCAAGCAGAGGCCGCGGGTCCGGCTCTGCCGGCCCGCAGGCGCATCCTTCGACAAGCTCTGGACGAACCGTTGTGAAACGATCAGTCGTGGCGCGAAATCAGCCCCGGGGGTGGTGCTGGGAATGCAAAGCCTTGAGGCGTTCACGCGCCACATGGGTGTAGATGGTCGTCGTCGAGATGTCGGCATGCCCCAGCAGCATCTGCACCGCGCGCAGGTCGGCGCCGTGGTTCAGCAGGTGCGTGGCAAAGGCGTGGCGCAGGGTGTGCGGCGACAGCGGTGAGTGGATGCCGGCGCGCAGCGCATATTTTTTGACCAGCATCCAGAACATCACGCGGCTCATGCCGCTGCCGCGCGCCGTGACAAACAAATCGTCGGTTTGCTGACCTTTCAGAATCTCGGGGCGCGCTTCGGCGAGGTAACGCTCTATCCACAAACGGGCCACCTGACCGAAGGGCACCAGGCGCTGCTTGTCGCCCTTGCCGGTGACGCGCAGCACACCGTCGTTCATGCTGGTGTGAAAGGTCTTGAGCCCGACCAGCTCGCTCACGCGCAGGCCGCTGGCGTACATCAGCTCCAGCATGGCGCGGTCGCGCAGGCCCAGGGCCGTGTCTTCGCTCGGCGCCGCCAGCAGCAACTCAACCTGCGCTTCAGACAGCAGCTTGGGCACGCGCAGCGCCTGTTTGGCCGACTGCAGCTTGAGCGTTGGGTCGGCGCTGATCAGGCGCTCGCGCAGCGCCCAGTGGAAGTAACGCTTGAACACGGTCAGCCGGCGGTTCGCCGAGGTCGCCTTGGTGGCACTGTGGCGGGCCGAAAAATAGCCATGAATGTCACTCTCGACGGTGGCATCCAGCGCACGGCCGCCCTGCTCCTTCGCACCCAGCCAGGCCGCGTACAAGGAGAGATCGCGCCGGTAGGCAGCCAGCGTGTTTTTGGACAGGCCGTCTTCCAGCCACAAGGCGTCGATAAAACTGTCTATGCCGGACTGGCTGTGGGGATGCATGCTGCGACGATAACAAACTGCACCGCCCGAGCGCCGTGGTGCACCCAAAAAACACCCCGCCAGGCACCGGGCCTGTGGGGTGGCGGCACGCGGCGGGCTGGAAGGCCCGCGCGGCTTATTCGAGCTTCAGGCCGGCGCTGCTGACGACCTTTTTATAAACCTCGAATTCGGCCTTGATCTGTGCAGTGAACTGCTCGGGCGTGTTGCCCACAATGATGGAGCCGGTGTCCTCGATGCGCTTGCGCACGGCGGGGTCCTGCAGGGCCTTGAGGGCGGCTGCGCTGACCTTCTCAACCACCTCTTTCGGCAGACCCTTGGGGCCGGTGAGGCCGTAGTAAGCCATGCGGTTCACGGGCTCCAGGCCGACTTCCTTGAAAGTCGGCACATCGGGCAGCACGGTCAGGCGCTGAGGCGCGGCAACCACGATGGGGATCAGGCGTTTTTGCTGGATGAAAGGCAGGGCCGAGGGAAGGTTGTCAAAAATGATCTGTACCTGGCCAGCGACTGTGTCGTTCAGGGCCGGACCCGCACCGCGGTAAGGAATGTGCGTGATGAAGGTGCCGCTGAGGTTCTTGAACAGCTCGGTCTGCAGGTGGCCGATGCCGCCGGTGCCCGACGAGGCGTACGAGTATTTACCGGGGCTCTTCTTGAGTTCGGCGATGAACTCCTTGTAATTGCGCGCCGGGAAGCTCGGATGCACCGCAATGATGTTGGGCGTCGCCGCGATGTTCATGATGGGCGTGAAGTCCGTCAGGGTGTTGTACGGAATCTTCGGGTTGATGGCCGGATTGGCCGCCGTGGTGGACACGGTGGCCATGCCCAGCGAGTAACCGTCCGGCGTGGCGCGTGCGGTGTCCAGCGCGCCCACAACGCCGCCGCCACCCGCCTTGTTCTCGACGACCACGTTCTGGCCGATCGCCTTGCCCAGCGGCTCGCTGATCACGCGGGCAACGATGTCGGTGGTGCCGCCCGGTGCAAACGGCACCTGCAGCTTGATGACCTTGTTGGGGTAGGCCTGGGCAAAGGCCGAGCCCGCCGCAGCAGTGGCCAGCGTCAGTGCAGAAAGGGTGAGCAGATAACGACGTTGCATGGCGAACTTCCTTAAAAAAATAACAATGGCTAATCCTAAGCGCAAGCAAGGTGCCTGCCTCTTGTGGATAACGCATAAGGGCAATCCCTAGGAAAGCCCCACCGTTTTGTTATTCTCACCGGGTGAACTACGCGCAACTTCTTTTCCCCGATTTCTCGCTGATTCTGTGTGGCTACCTGGTCTGCCGTTACACCGCCCTGAACCGCACCGTCTGGCAGCAGGTGGAAAGCCTGGTGTACTACTTCCTGTTCCCGGTCCTGCTGTTTCACTCCATCGTCAGGAGCCCGCTGGATCTGGGCGCGGCTTCCAGCCTGATCGCTGCCGGGCTGAGCATGGGGGTGCTGGGCATCGCCCTGGCCTACTCGTTGCCGTACTTGCCCTGGTTGGGCAAACACATCGACCGGCGCGAACACGCCGCCAGCGCGCAGGTGGCCTTCCGCTTTAACTCCTTCATCGCGCTGGCGCTGGCCGAGCGCCTGGCTGGTGCCGAAGGCCTGCTGCTGATCGCGGTGCTGATCGGCGTCTGTGTGCCGCTGTTCAACGTGGGCGCGGTCTGGCCGATGGCGCGCCACGCCAACACCGGCTTTGTGGGCGCATTGGTGCGCAATCCGCTGATCATCGCGACCGCCATCGGGCTGGCCGCCAACCTGCTGGGTTTCCAGATGCCGGTCTGGCTGGAGCCGACCGTGAACCGCATCGGCGCGGCGTCATTGGCGCTGGGCCTGATGGCCGCCGGCGCCGGCATGCAGTTCGCCTCGCTGGCTTCGGCCAAAACCCTGGCGGTGTCGCTGCTGGCGATCCGCCACTTTTTCATTCCGCTGATCGCCCTGGGCCTGTCCTGGGTGTTTGGACTGTCGCCGGTGCAGACCACGGTGCTGCTGTCATTTTCGGCCCTGCCGACGGCCTCAAGCTGCTACGTGCTGGCAGCGCGCATGGGGTACAACGGCGCGTTTGTCGCCGGCCTGGTGACCTTGTCCACCTTGCTGGGCATCGTCAGCCTGCCGTTTGCGCTTGGTTTGTTGCGTTAGCCCCCACGACCCTTTACCGGGTTCCGATCGTCTTGAGCTTGGCCTGTCCTGAGCCCGTCGACGGGTCGAAGGTTCGAAGAATGTGTATCACTTGGTGGCATTCGGAAAAAACAGCTGCTCACCACCTATCCTGTAGCTGGCAATCGAGGCCTGACCGGCCGGGGAAACAATCCAGTCGACAAACTTCTGCGCCTCGGCGAGCTTGACCTGCGGGTGTCTGGCCGGGTTGACGACCATCACGCCGTACTGGTTGAACAGGCGGGTGTCGCCCTCGACCAGCACCGCCAGTTCGCCGCGGTTCTTGAAGCTGAGCCAGGTGCCGCGATCGGTCAGCACGTAGGCGTTGGTCGACGAGCCGATGTTGAGCGCCGGGCCCATGCCACAGCCGCAGGCCTTGTAATTGGCGAACTGCGGGTTGTCGACACCGGCATTTTTCCAGTAACGCAACTCGGCAGCGTGGGTGCCGCTCTTGTCGCCGCGTGAAACGAAATTGGCGTTGGCCGCGTTGAGTTTTTTGAGGGCCTCGACAATGTCCTTGCCTTTGGTTTTGGCAGGATCGGCAGCCGGGCCGACGAGTACGAAGTCGTTGTACATGACCGGGAAACGCTTCACGGCAAAGCCTTCGGCCACGACTTTTTCCTCGGCCACTTGGTCATGCACAAACAACACATCGGCATCGCCGCGGCGCCCCATGTCGATGGCCTGGCCGGTGCCCAGCGCCACCACCTTGATGTCGATGCCGCTGGTCTGCTTGAAGGCCGGCAGCAAGGTGCCAAACAGCCCGGACTGCTCAGTCGAGGTGGTGGAAGCCATCACGATCGGCTGCGTTTGCGCTATGGAAACAGTAGCTGCCAGCGCAATCGGGACAAGGGCTACAGCCTTGAAAGACTTCAAAATTCGGAAACACATGGGGACGGCGTTCATACAAGCTCTCCTTTGACAAAATGCTCGGCCTCAGGCGGCAAGGGGCCGTTGAAAAAATCACGTGTAGGCAGGTCGGCCAGCAGGTGCCCCTGCTCCAGGTAGATCACGCGGCTGGCCAGGCGCTTGACCTGACCGAGGTTGTGGCTGCTGAAAATCAGCGTCATGCCAGCCTCTGCAAACTCGGCCATCAGGGCCTCGACCTCGCGTTTGGCGGCGGGGTCCAGGCTGGCCGTCGGTTCGTCGAGCAGCAAGACATCGGGCCGCAAGGCCCAGGCCCGCGCCAGTGCCAGGCGCTGCTGCTGTCCGCCCGACAGCGCCTTGGCATTGCGCTGCGCCAGCGCCAGCAGGCCGACGCGTTCGAGCGCGCGCAAGGCCTGCACTTTCGCATCCTTCCAGGCCACGCCCTTGAGCCACAGGCCCAGCGCCACATTGGTCTGGGCGCTGGCACGCAACATGTAGGGGTGCTGGAACAACATCGCCTGACGCGCCGCTGCGTCAACCTGCAGGCTGCCGCTGCTGGGCCGCACCAGGCCGTGCAGGGTGCGCAGCAAGGTGCTTTTGCCGCTGCCATTGGAGCCGACCAGCGCCACGCGTTCACCGGCCTCAATGCGCAGTCCGCAGGCTTTCAGCGCCTGCACCTTGCCGTAGCGCACCCCCACGGCGTTCAGTTCGAACAGCGGGTTCATTGGCCGCCTCCCTGACGCAGCAAGCTGGCGCCTTCGGGCGGCGCCGCATGGTCGTCCAGGCGTTCACGCCAGCGCCGCACCAGCGCGATCAGCACGTTGAGCAGCAGCACCACCGCCAGCAGCAGCAGGCCCAGCGCCAGCGCCAGCGGCAGGTCGCCCTTGCTGGTTTCCAGCGCGATCGCGGTAGTCATCACACGGGTGAAGCCGTCGATGTTGCCGCCCACCACCATCACCGCGCCGACCTCGGAAATCGCGCGGCCGAAGGCGGCGATCAGCACCGTGAGCAGGGTGTAGCGCTCGTCCCAGAGCAGCAACAGGCTGCGCATGCCCTTGCCTGCACCCAGCGACTGGAACTGCTCACCGTGCAGGCGGTCGGCGTCCTCGATGGTCTGGCGCACCAGCGCCGTGACCACCGGTAGCACGAGCACGGTTTGCGCCAGCACCATGGCTTTGAAGGAAAACAGCCAACCGAGAAAACCCAGCGGCCCGGAGCGCGACAGCAACAGGTAAACCACCAGCCCGACCACCACCGAGGGCAGCGCCAGCAGGGTGTTGAGCAGCGTCAACACCGCGCCACGGCCACGAAAACGCGCCACACCCAGCCAGGCGCCCAGCACCAGGCCGGCACTGCAGGCCAGCAGGCAGGCGCAGGCGCTGACGGCCAGCGACCTCAGCACAATGCTGCCGAGCAGAGGATCCAGAGAGGTGATCAGCGCAAACGCAGTGCTGACGCTGTCGGAAAAGGTGTTCATGCAGACCCGGAAAAGAGTGCCTATCCTAGGTGCGCAAGCCGCGGGGCGCCATCGGGGATCACGAGTTATGAAGCCTTGTGCATAGGCGCAGCAGTCCGCTGCAGAGCTGCACCCATAATCGGGCCATCTCTGCCATGCACAAAGTCGAACTCTCCTACCTGCTGTCGCCCGAACGCGGCAAAGATGCGCTGATCCGCAACCCGCTGATAGACCTGCTGCACGCGGTGCGCGAGCAAGGCTCGATCTCGAAGGCCGCGCGCGCGTTGGACCTGTCCTACCGCCATGTCTGGGGTGCACTCAAGAAGTGGGAGCAGACGCTGGGCCGCACCCTGATCGTCTGGGACAAGGGCCAGCGCGCCCAGTTGACCGAGTTCGGCGAAAAGTTGCTGTGGGCCGAGCGCCAGGCCCAGGCCCGGCTGGCGCCGCAGATCGAGGCTTTGCGCGGCGACATTGAACGTGCGTTTTCCACCGCCTTCGACGACGAGGCCCACGTGCTGACGCTGTATGCCAGCCATGACGCCGCGCTGAGCGCGCTGCGCGACGAGGCCGCCACACGCCGCCTGCATCTGGACATCCGTTTCATGGGCAGCGTGGACGCAATCGCCGCGCTCAACAGCGGACGCTGCATGATGGCCGGCTTTCACACCCTGGACCGGCCCGGCGCCAGTTCGCTGGCGGCGCGTGCTTACCGCCACCTGCTCAAGCCAGGCCAACACAAGCTGATTGGTTTTGCGCATCGCAGTCAGGGCCTGATCGTGGCCAAAGGCAACCCGCGCCGCATCCGGCAACTGGCCGACATGTATCAGCCCGGCCTGCGTTTCGTCAATCGCGCTGAAGGCACCGGCACCCGCGTGTTGCTCGATGAACTGCTGGCGCAGGACAAGCTGGGCGCCAGCGGCCTGCGCGGCTACACCAGCCAGGAGCCGTCCCACACCGCCATTGCGCAGGCGGTGGCCAGCGGTGCGGCCGACGCCGGTCTTGGCATCGAAGCCGCCGCGCGTGAAAAAGGCCTGGACTTTGTGCCGCTGGTGCAGGAGCGTTACCACCTGGTCTGTCTCAAATCAGCCCTGCCGCAGGCGCCGGTACAGGCGCTACTGACCGAACTGCAAAGCGCCGCCTGGCAAACCACCCTGGCCGGCCTGCCCGGCTACAGCGGCGAACGTGCGCAAAGTGGTCAGGTGTTGTCGCTCAGGGCCATGTTGCCCTGGTGGAATTACCGGAAAGCCAAAACCGCGCAGTCTTGAGCATGTTTCCGGGCTACAGCCCATACCAGGCGGGCATAAGCAGCTATTTAATTTATAGCGAATTCATCGCGGAGTCTGTCATTCCGGACTGGATCCGGGATCCACGGGGCGATCCCCGACCGTTCGGGCTGAGCCTGTCGAAGCCTTCTCTCCTTGTGCTGCGCCTGCAGGCCGGGAGTTGCCCGGCCAACAGGCATCAGCAAACCCAGGAAGCTTGAAGGAAAAACGCGGCTTCGACGGGCTCAGCCCGAACGGTGGCGGTCTTCGAGCGGAAATCCTGGATCAGGTCCGGGATGAAAACCCGGAAGATGTCAGAAGAGCAAGCCTCAGGCCTTCTCCGCCTCCTGCAAGGTCCGCCACATCACCTTCCCCGACCCGCTCTTGGGCAAGGCATCGACAAATTGCACCACCCGCGGGTATTTGTAGGCGGCCATGTTGTCGCGGCACCAGCCGATGATGTCCTCCTCGGAGGTCACGCCTTTGGCGGCAGGCCGCAGCACCACGACCGCCTTGACGGTCTCGCCGCGGTAGGCGTCGCGGGTGGAGATGATGCAGGCTTCCTGGATGGCCGGGTGCTTGAACATCAGCGCCTCCACCTCGGCCGGCCAGACCTTGAAGCCCGAGGCATTGATCATGCGTTTGAGCCGGTCGGTGATGAAGAAGTAGCCGTCTTCATCGACCCGCCCGAGGTCGCCGGAACGGAAAAAACGCTTGCCGTCGAAGTCGATAAAAGCCGAGGCCGTGGCCTCGGGCCGCTTCCAGTAGCCTGAAAAATTCTGCGGCCCGCACATGATGATCTCGCCCTGCTCGCCCTGCGGCACTTCCTGCAGCGTCAAAGGGTCGATGACCCGCGCATCCACGCCGACAAAGGGCACCCCCAGGCACTGCTGCTTGGTCGCGTCTGGCGGATTGCTGTGCGAGGGCGCGGCGGTTTCTGTCAGGCCGTAACCTTCGGCAAAACGCAGACCATACTGTTCCCACAAACGCTGGGCCACGGCCTGCGGCATGGCCGCGCCGCCGCCGCCGATGTAGACCAGGCCGCTCAGATCAAAACTCGCAAAATTCGGGCTGGCCAGCAGGTCAATGACCATGGTCGGGATGTTGGTCCAGTGCGTGACGCGCCACTTCGAGATCAGGCGGCCGGCCAGCTCGCGGTCCCATCGCGGCATCACCACCAGCGTTGCGCCGCCATATATCGACGCATGCATGACCGACACCATGCCGGTGATGTGAAACATCGGCACCACCGACAGCACCACGTTCTCAAACGTGCTGTTGCCCCACAGGCCGCTGGCCACCGCGTTGTGCATGATGCTTGCATGCGTGTGCATGCAGCCCTTGGGCAGGCCGGTGGTGCCGCTGGTGTAAGGCAGCACCGCGAGGTCTTGCGGGGTGGCGCTGTGCGCCGGCAACGTCGCAACATCGCCGCGCAGCGCGTCGGCCCAGTCGATGACCGTGCCGCCGTCGAGCGCTGGCAGCGGATGCCGCGTGCCCAGCCAGTCCTGCCAGGCAGAAGGCAGGGTCTCGGCGCCTTCGGCCTGCAGGTCGAAGGCGTCGCTGTAATGCGAAACAACCATGTGCTGCAGGCGCTCGGCCGGGGCCAGTTGCGCGTTGGCGCGGGCCAGCTCGGACGCCAGATCGGCCGCAATGATGGCGACTTTGGCGTCGGGGTCAAGGATGTAGTGTTTGAGCTCCTCGGCCCGGTTCATCGGATTCACCGGCACCACCACGGCATCGGCGCGCAGGATGGCAAAGTGGGCAATCACCCATTGCGGGCAGTTCTGCATGTCCAGCACCACGCGATCACCTTTTTTGACGCCCAGGGCATGCAAGGTCGCGGCCAGGCGTTCGGCCTTGTCCAGCACCTCCGCATAAGTGAACACGCGGCCGAAAAACACCAGCGCGGCCTTGTCCGGAAAACGCAGGGCGCTGACCACCAGGTTGTGCCACAGCGAGGTGGTGGGCGGCGTGATGGCGTGGGGCAGGCGTTTCGGCCAGAACTTGAAATGGGCGCGGTTCATGGTGTCTCCTTGGGCCAAGCGTAACCCGACCGGTGAAGCGAGGCATCGGGGAAGACGCTAGCGGCGTCGCGTGCGCGACGCTGTTTATCATGGGCCACTATTTCAAACAAAGAGGAGACATCCATGTTCACTCCCCGGCATGCCCTGGCGGCTCTGCTTGTTGCGCTCAGTTCAGGGGCTTTTGCGGCCTTTCCCGAAAAACCGATACGGGTGGTCATCGGCTTTCCCGCAGGCGGGCCACTCGATCAACATGCGCGGCTGCTGACCGAGCGGCTGCAGGCAGTGCTGGGCCAGCCCATCGTGATTGACTACAAGTCGGGCGCCGGCGGCACGGTGGGCGCGCAGGATGTGATGAAGGCCGCTCCCGACGGCTACACCCTGATGCTGGCCAATACCGGCGTGATGGTGATCAACCCGGCGCTGTACAGCAAGCTGCCTTACGCCACGTTGAAGGACTTCACACCGATTGCGCGCACCGCCATGCAGCCGCTGGCGCTGCTGGTCAACCCCAAACTGCCGGTGACCACGCTCAAGGAGTTTGTGGATTACGCCAAAGCGCGTCCGGGTCAGGTCAACTACGGCTCGGCCGGCAATGGGGGCATCAGCCATCTGGTACCTGAGAACCTGTTCACGATCTAAACGGGACCGCGCAAGCGCTTTCGCGGGATGGGATGCAAGGCGCGGTGCGACGCCCATAGCCGGGCTATGGGCTAGCGCCGCAACGCCGCAGACCGCCCGAGAAGGCGTTTGCCCTCCGGGTTGGGGTGAAATCGGGCGATTGGCCCACCCAGGCCCTTGCATGGGCACCAGCCCATGCGGCGTTCCTGCGCGACCCACTCATCCCGATTGCACCCCAACGCGGCCCCGTTGAGACCGTGAACAGGTTCTTGGATGTTCAAGAACGCCGCCGGCCTGTTCATGGTGCACATTCCCTACCGCGGCAGCGCACCCGCGTTTACCGACCTGATGGGCGGTCAGGTGCAGTTCATGGGCGAGTCGATTCCGCAGGCGGCGAGTTACCACAAGCAGGGCAAGGTGCGCGCACTGGCCGTGACCAGCAAGGAACGCAACCCCGCGCTGCCGGACATTCCGACCGTCATCGAATCGGGCTTCAAGGGTTTTGAGGTGGTCGGCTTTTACGGCTTTCTGGCACCCGCCGGTCTGCCCCCGGATGTCACCGCGAAATTGAGCGATGCCTTCAGGCAGGTCATGGCCAGCCCCGACATCCGCAACCGCATGGTGACCCAGGGCGCGGACCCGGCATTCCTGGGCAGCGAAGACTTCGCCAAATTTCTCACCGCAGAAATGCCGCGCTGGGCCCAGGCGGTCAAGGCATCGGGCGCGAAGCTGGACTGAAGCGCAAACAGTCCACATGAAGCCGTTGAGTAAGGCGGCTATCAGGCAGCTCAAGAACCACCGGAAACGGAGGGCATCCCTAAACCAGCACACTTGTCTGTGCGTTTTCGGACATAAAGCCCACATAACTACTGTATGTCGGGTATTCCTTAGCTTTTGGAGTCCCTAAAGGTTGCAACACTGTTAATCTTGTTCCATCAACTCCTCCTTGCCACCAGCCTGTTCGCGTTTCAGTGCTGACCAAGTGGTAACCCGTGAGCCTACCCTGCAGTGATGGGACGTGTCTCACACCCGCCGACTGCCGAGTGCCCCTTCGCGTGGAGAGATGTGAATGACGAATACGGGCTTTACCGTCAACGTCAGTGAGAAACCGGCAAGCGTCGATGGCGCTGTGGAGCTCGGGCGCCAGGAAACACTGCTCAAGGCCGGCGCTTTGCAGAGCGCCATCTTCAACAGCGCCAACTTCTCAAGCATTGCCACTGACGAAAAAGGCGTCATCCAGATTTTCAATGTCGGTGCCGAACGCATGCTTGGCTACGCTGCTGCCGACGTGGTGAATAAAATCACGCCCGCCGATATTTCTGACTCTCAGGAAGTTATTGTCCGGGCTGAACGTCTTAGCCAGGAACTGGGTACCCGCATCACGCCCGGTTTCGAAGCCCTGGTTTTCAAGGCAACGAGAGGCATCGAAGACATTTACGAACTCACCTACATTCGCAAGAACGGCAGCCGCTTTTCGGCGATTGTTTCGGTCACCGCTTTGCGCGATACCGAAGAAGGCATCATTGGTTACCTGCTCATCGGCACCGACAATACGGCGCGAAAAAAGGTGGAGGCGGCTCAGGCCGTGCTGGACCAACGGCTGCGCGACCAGCAGTTCTACACGCGCTCGCTGATCGAATCAAGCATCGATGCGCTGATGATGACGGACCCACAGGGTTTCATTTCGGATGTTAACCAGCAGATGATGACTCTGACCGGCCGCACGCGCGACGAACTGATCGGGGCTCCCTGCAGGAAGTTCTTCACCGATCCGGCCCGCGCCGACGTCGCCATCCAACGGGTGCTTTCCGAGCACAAGGTCAGCAACTACGAACTCACGGTACGCGCCCTGAACGGCGAGGAAACGGTTGTGTCTTACAACGCCGCCACCTTCCAGGACCGTGACCGCAAGCTGCAAGGGGTGTTTGCTGCAGCGCGCGACGTGACCGAACGCAAGCGATTTGAGCGCGCCTTGCAGGAGAAAAATATTGAGCTGGAACACGCCAGCATCATGAAGTCAGAATTTCTGGCCACCATGTCGCATGAACTGAGAACGCCGCTCAACGCCATCATCGGTTTTTCCGAGGTACTCAAGGACGGACTGGTGGGCGCGATGAGCGAAAAACAACATGAGTACATCGACGACATTTTTACCAGCGGCCAGCACTTGCTCTCGCTGATCAATGACATTCTGGACCTGTCCAAGGTCGAGGCCGGCATGATGGCGCTCGAACTGGAGCCGGTCGATCTGGACAGGCTGCTGTCTGGCACTCTTTCCATTGTCAAGGAAAAAGCGTTGGCCCGATCCATCGCACTTGAACTTGACAACGACGGGGGGGCAGGACTTCTGCTGGACATGCGCAAGACCAAACAAATCGTCTACAACCTGCTCGCCAATGCCGTCAAGTTTGGGGCAGGTGGAAGCCGGGTCACATTGAACGCACGACGCGTTCAGCGCGAGGTGGTGGGGACACTCCCAGGCACCTGGCCGGTGCACAGCTTTCCTCTGGCTGACAACGAATACACCGAGTTTCTGGAAATCTCCGTCAGTGATAGCGGCATTGGTATTTCAAAGGAAAACATGGCCAATCTGTTTCAGGCTTTCAGTCAGATTGACAGCAGCCTAGCGCGCAAATACCAGGGGACCGGGCTCGGTCTGGCGATGGTTAAACAACTTGCGGAGCTACATGGCGGCACAGTGGCTGTTGCCAGCGCGGAAGGCAAAGGTGCGCACTTTGCCGCATGGCTTCCAGTGCGCGCGCACAGTCTGTTGGCAACGCATACCGCAGGGGAGACGCCCGATGGCCAGCATTTTAGTCATTGAAGACAACGCCACAAATATGAAACTGGCTTGCCTTTTGCTGCGCGATGCCGGACATGCCGTATTGTGTGCGGTCGATGCGGAGACGGGTCTGACCCAGGCCCGCGCTGAGCATCCCGACCTGATCCTGATGGATATCCAGCTACCCGGCATGGACGGCCTCGCGGCAACGGCCCTGCTGAAGCAGGACGCGACCACGGCGGCCATTCCGGTCATCGCACTGACAGCCATGGCGATGAAAGCGGACCACGAAAAGAGCCGGGCAGCTGGCTGCGACCTGTATATCGCAAAACCGCTGCGTTACAAAGAGCTGTATGCGGCTATTGACTCCCTTCTGATCGCAGGAAAATCATGAACGCCATCGCCGAGTTCAACGACGTCGCCGCGACGATTCTCATCATCGACGATGAGGGCAAGAATCGAAAATTGCTCGAAGCACTGCTGCAGCCCGAAGGCTATGTGACCCTCAGCGCCGCCAGCGGCGATGAGGGTCTGGAATCGATTGCAAAACATGCTCCGGATCTGATCCTGCTTGACGTCATGATGCCCGGCATGGACGGCTACGCTGTGGCCAGCGCACTCAAAGCCAGCCCTGACACAGCGAACATACCCATCATCATGGTCACGGCGCGAAGCGAACGCAGCGCCCGGCTGGCGGGCCTCACAGCCGGTGCAGAAGAGTTCCTGACCAAACCGGTTGACCGGGTTGAGCTGTCTCTGCGGGTGAGAAACCTGTTGCGTCTGAAAGCAATTGCCGATCTGCAAAACCACAGCCGGCTGCTGGAACAGGAGGTCTTGGCCCGTACGACGGAGTTGAGGCGCTCTACCGAGCTGCAATTGGTCGAGGCCGCCAAGCAGATGGCCATTCTGGACGCCCTGCCGGCGCACATAGCGTTGCTTGATGGTGACGGGCTCATCACCGCCGTGAATGAGGCATGGCGGCAATTCTCAAGAGGAAATGCGCTTGATCTTCCGGGCGACGGCGTGGGCGTCAGCTACCTCGGGACTTGCATCAATTCGCGCGAAAAGGACTGCACCGGCGCTGGGCGGGCAACCGATGGTGTCCGTTCAGTTTTGAACGGTGACGCAGACCAGTTTTCACTTGAATACCCTTGCCATTCGCCCATGACCGAGCGCTGGTTCCTGATGACCGTGACTCCTTTGTCAAATGACCGACCGAGTGGAGCCATCGTGATGCACACCAACATCACCGCGCGCAAGCAGGCCGAGGAAGAAGTTCAGCGCCTGAACCTCCATCTGGAGGAACGTGTTCGATTGCGCACTGCACAGCTTGTGGCGGCCAATCAGGAACTGGAAGCATTTTCGTACTCGGCTTCGCACGACCTGCGCACACCCCTGAGCGCCATCGACGGCTACAGCAGCCTGCTCGGCAAAGAAATCAGTGCTGGCGAAGTGAGCGAATCCACCAAACATTATTTGTCCCGCATTCGCGTAAACGTGGCGCACATGGGCGACATGATCGACGCCCTGCTGTCGCTGGCACAGGTTTCGCGCAGCAGACTCTGCTCAGACCAT
>NZ_JAYWHI010000114.1:0-17504 GCF_043778355.1 Polaromonas sp. | reverse complement strand
CGGTGCCCAGCGCTTGCGCGAGCTGCTGGCGGTCTCCATTCCCGATCCGAAGGCGCGTGAACTGTTTATCCATCCGCCCAGCCACAAAACCCAGCCCGCGTTTTTTTCCAGCAGCCGGCCAGACACGGCCAGCCGGCCGCGCGCGGACATCAGCCAGCCGATCAGCCGAACCCACAGCGGCGGCAATGACAGCACCAGCGGCCGCAACAGCGGGCGGTCCATCCCGCTGTCCTCACCGTGGTTCACCGAGGCGCAGATCACCCACCTGGAGCGCGCGCTGAGCCAGGTCATCGGCCCCCTCGCCAAGGTGCTCGTCAAAAAACAGGTGGCGCGGCATACCGTGCTGGAAACGCTGCGCGGGGCACTGGCCAATGAGATCGACCATGCCGGCGACCGCGATAAATTTTTGGCTGCCACCCAACAACTCCCCTGACGCTACTGTTTTGATAGCTTCTTACGCTTGCTGGTTATGGTCTGGAGGCCGATTTGATGCTCAAACACCCTTGCGCGGGTCAATGAAAGTCCCGGCTGGAGGTGCCCAGCCGCCCCAGCAGCGGTGTCAGGTCTTCGAGCCGCTGCGCCACCAGGTTGCGCACCGCGCCGTAACCGGGCGCGGTGCCACTTTCCTCGCTGCGCTGCCACACACCGTACACCGCCAGCAGCCGCGCATGCAGCACTTCGGCGCGCTGGGTTTCGCGCAGGGACTTCCAGACGATCACATTGACCGGGCCGGTCTCGTCTTCGAGCGTCACAAAAATCGTGCCCTTGGCGGTTTGCGGCTGCTGGCGCACGGTGACGATGCCGCAGGCCGCCACCTCCAGCCCATCGGGCAGCGCATTCAACTGCCCGGCGCTCAGCAGCCCGCGCCGGGCCAGGCGCGGGCGCAGCAAGGCCAGCGGATGCCGCCGCAAGCTCAGGCCGGTGGACTGGTAGTCAAACAGGATGTTTTCGCCTTCGGGGGTGTCGGGCAAATGCAGCGTGGTCTCGTGGGTGGGCACGGCCTTGAGCAGACCCGGTGCGGGTTTGATGGCGGCTGCCTCCCAGACTTGCTGGCGCCGGTGACCGGCCAGCGGCAGCAAGGCGTCGGCGGCGGCCAGGGCCTTGATCTCCAGCGTGCCCAGGCGGGCGCGCGCAACGATGTCTTCGGTCGATGTGAACGGCGCTTGCGCGCGGGCGGCTTCCATGCGCCGGGCAGCAGCTTGCGGCAAGCCGGATACCAGGCGCAAGCCGAGGCGGACGGCCGGCTGGTTTTCCCGGATGCCCGGATAGAGCGGTGGGGCTTTGTTTTCAGCCGGCTCCAGCGTGCAATCCCAGTGGCTGTGCATGACGTCCACCGCCCGCACCTCGACACCGTGTTTGCGCGCGTCCTGCACCAGTTGCGAGGGCGCATAAAACCCCATCGGTTGTGCGTTGAGCATGGAGGCAAGAAAACACGCCGGCTCGTGGCACTTGAGCCAGCAGCTCACATACACCAGCTTGGCAAAACTGGCCGCATGGCTTTCAGGAAAACCGTATTCGCCGAAGCCCCGGATCTGGCTGAAAATGCGTTCTGAAAATTCAGGGTCGTAGCCTTTGTCAATCATGCGGCCCACCAGGCGGGCGTGGAAATGTTCAACCCCGCCTTTGCGTTTCCAGGCCGCCATGGAGCGGCGCAACTGATCGGCCTCATCGGCGGTGAAGTCGGCGGCAATCATGGCGATCTGCATGACCTGCTCCTGGAAAATCGGCACGCCCAGGGTGCGCCCCAGAGCTTCTTTGAGCTCGGGATAGCGGAAGGCGATCTCGCCGCCGCCGCGCACGATCTCGCGGTTTTTGAGGTAGGGGTGCACCATGCCGCCCTGGATCGGCCCCGGCCGCACGATGGCGACCTGCACCACCAGGTCGTAATAGCTGCGTGGCTGCAAACGCGGCAGCATGGACATCTGCGCGCGGCTCTCGATTTGGAACACGCCCACGGTGTCGGCCTCGCAGATCATGTCGTAAGTTTGTTCGTCCTGGACCGCAAGGGTGTGCATTTCAAGGTCGCTGCCGCGTTCCTGATTCACCAGGTCCAGGCATCGGCGAATGGCCGACAGCATGCCCAGCGCCAGCACATCCACCTTGAGCAGGCCCATGACCTCCAGATCGTGCTTCTCCCACTGAATGATGCGGCGATTTTCCATGGAGGCCGGCTGCACCGGAACAAGCCGTGTCAGCTTGCCTTGCGTCAGCACAAAACCACCCACGTGCTGGCTCAGGTGGCGCGGAAAACCAATCAGTTGCAAGGCCAGTTCCAGCCACTGCAAAACCGGGCCGGCTTGCGCCTGAAGACCGGCCTCTTGCAGTTTTTTCGCCAGCGCCTCGCTGCCGTCAAACCAGAAATGCTCTTTGGCAAACTGCTCAATGATCTCCGCCGCCATGCCCAGCGCATTGCCCACGTCGCGCAGGGCGCTGCGCGGCCGGTAGCTGATGACGGTGGCGGCAAGGGCGGCGCGGTCATGGCCGTACTTGCCGTAGATGTACTGGATGACTTCCTCGCGCCGCTGGTGCTCGAAGTCGACGTCAATGTCGGGCGGTTCACGCCGCTCGCGGCTGATGAAGCGCTCGAACAGCAGCTTGCTTTCGCCGGGGCTGACGGCCGTGACTTCGAGGCAATAACAAACCAGCGAATTGGCCGCGGAGCCGCGCCCCTGGCAAAGGATTCCCTGCTGCCGGGCAAAACGCACGATGTCGTGCACCGTGATGAAAAACATCTCGTATTCAAGCTCTTCAATCAGGGCCAGCTCTTTGTCGACCTGCGCCTGAAGATCCTCATCCATCCCACCGGGGTAACGCTTTTTCGCGCCCTCTGCCGTCAGGCGCCGCAGGCATTGCGCCGGTGTTTCAGCAGCGGGCACCATGTCTTCCTGCGGGTAGCGGTACATGGCGCGGATCTCGTCCAGACTGAAACTGCAGCGCGCTGCCACCACCAGCGTGGCGCGCAGCAGCCCGGCCGGGTAGATGTCGGCCAGGCGCATGCGCGGGCGCAGATGCGCCTCGGCATTGGCTTGCAGTTCAAAGCCGCATTCATGCACGGTCTTGCCGAGCTGGATGGCGGTCATCACGTCGTGCAGCGGTTTGCGTGAGCGCACATGCATCAGCACGTTACCGGCGGCCACCAGGCTGATGCCGGTGCGCTGCGCCACCTGCTGCAGTTGCTGCAGCCGCAGCGCATCGTCCAGACCCTGCAGCAGCTCCACGGCCAGCCAGACATGTGTGCCAAACAGGCCTCTAGCCCATATACATTGGGCGTAGAGTGCTTCCCTATTGATAGCGTCTGGCAAGGGGCACAGCAGCACTTCGCAATCAGCCAGCAGCGCAAAATCAGTCTCTCCCATCGCAACGCGGTAGCTGCCTTTGTCAATCACATCGCCGGCCTGCCGGGCTGCAGTGATGAACTCACACAGGTTGCCCCAGCCGGCGGCGTTGTGCGGCAACACCACCAGCCGACAAGGCTGGGGGGCCTGTACCAGAAACTCGGCACCCGGCAGCAGCTTGAGCCCGCATGTTTTGGCCGCCTCATGCGCACGCACCACGCCGGCGACCGAACATTCGTCGGTGATGGCCAGCGCCCGGTAGCCCAGTTCGGCCGCGCGCTCGACCAGCTCCTGCGCATGCGAGGCGCCGCGCTGAAAGCTGAAGTTGCTCAGCGCATGCAATTCCGCGTAGTCGGGAAGCCCGCAAGCCAAGGTGCCCAACATCGCGTCAGGCAAAAAAGCCGTGAAGAAACCAGGCCCGCCGCGGCCCGACCCCGGCGCTGCTCGGCGCCAGGCGTTCGCTGTAAATCCACAACAAGCCGGCCTGCTGGCTGCGGTAGATGAAGTAGTCACGGATGGCCGGCGGTTTGGCAGGCCCTCCAGGCATCAACCAGCCGCTGGCTTCGAGCCGCTGCGGGCCGGCCAGCCGCACCAGCTTGCCCTGGTACACCGGGCTGTTGCCGGACACGGCCAGCTTCACAGCTTCGGGCAGCAACCAGCTTGGGTACAGCGCCTCGGTCCTGGCGGCTGGTGTTGCTGGATTTTTCAAGCTTTTTTGGCCCCTGACCCTTATCGGACGGGCGCTGGAAGCTATCGATTTGAGAGCATTCTGGGCCGGCACCCAACGCTGCATCTGTTCGGGCCGGTGGTCGGCCACAGGCTGCCAGGCCAACACCTGCGTCTCGCCCAGGCGCGCGCTCAGGCGTTCGATCAGTTCAAGCGCACTGTCGCCCTGCTTGCGCTCGGTCATCAAGAGGCTGGCGGTGGCGGCAGCCGCATCGGCCAGCGGCTCGGTCACCAGCGACTGCAGGCTCAACGCGTGGACCGGCGCCGGCAAGCGGTGCTGCGCCAGTTGTTCGGCCAGCAGGCGCGCCACATGGCGCAGGTCCTGCGCGGGTTGGGCCGTGCGCACCTCCAGCGCGCCGGTGGGCGGCACGTCCCGGCGTTTGTCGAGGTGCCAGGTCAGCCGGAGCGCGCTTAACCCGCTTTGCCGGCCCAGCAGCCAGGCCTGCAGCCGGGTCAGCAGGCGCAGGGCGCCGGCCATCAGGGCCGGTGCGTGGGTCACCAGCGCGTCGAGCTCGATTTTTTCTTCAAAGTGTTCGGGCAACACCAGCCATGGGTACTCGTCGGCCACGCTGCCACGCGCGCGGTCCAGCGCTTGCAGCAGTTCTGCGCCGAAGCGCCGGGCCACGCCGTCGCGCGGCAGGCGCAGCAGGTCGTCCCAGGTGCGGCAACCGATGCGTTCGAGCACGCCCAGGTGCGGGCGCGCCGCGCTCAGGCTGTGCATGGGCAGCTCGGCCACGCGTTGGCGCGGCCTGGCGCCCTGCCCGGTCGTCATGCGCAGCCGCCCCATTGCTATTAAAGAAGTAGCACCTTGCGCCCGCTGGACAAGGGCCAGGCATTGATTTGACTCAAAAAATGTGAGCAGACGGCTTTCCAGTTGTTGCATCAGCCGCGCCAAGCCACCAAACAGGCGCAAACTGCCGGTCACGTCCATCAGCACGGCTTCGTCGAGCAGCGCCACGCGCGGCGTGAAGCCCAGCGCCATGCTGGCCACCGCGCGCTGCGCCTCGACCGCATCGAGCCGCCCGGCACCGGGCTCAGTGGTGATCGAGGTGTGCAATGCGATCCAGCAACGCATGGACATTCGCCTGTGGGAAAAGTGGCGTGGTTTCTTCCCGCTTGAGGCGGGCGCGCTCGCGGCTGGCCGCCAGCAGCGCTGTCAGGCGAGCCGGCCGCGTATCGAGCAGCAGCGGCGCGCTCAATGGCGGGCCGCGCCGCTTGAGCACATGCACCCGCAGATTGCCGCCCTCCTGGTTGACAGCTTCAAGCAGCAGGCGCAGCGGCGCGGGCGAGGACTCCTGCTGCGCGCGCGGGGTGCGAAACACAAACAGCAGCTTGTTGTGCGCATGTGCGGCGATCTGCAACCGGCGCAAATGTGCGCTGCGTACATCGGGCAGCCAGGCGAGCACGGCCGCCACGTCGGCGCACTGCAGCGCCTCGCGTGTGGCCCACAGCAAGGCCGGGCCGTCGCCCTGGGCGGACTGCACACACAACAGGCGCGACATGTCGAGCTGGCGCGCCCCCAGCGCCGGGCCAAAGGGCTGGCACGGCGCACCTGTCAGCACCAGCAACTGGCCCGGCAACGCCGCCTGCAGGCCGGCCAGCGCCGGCCCGACCAGTCCCCACTCGTGCTGGCCGGCTTGCGGCTGCAGCACCTCGACCAGCGCGCCCTGCGGCCAGCCGCCGCCGGGCAGCACCGCATTCAGGGCGGCGTCACCGGTGTCCAGCGCCTGCAGGCGGCTGCCGCCCAACTCGCCGGCACGCCAGACACCGGGGCCCCATGAAAGCTCCGCAGGCAAGGCGCCCGCGCCACCACCCAGGAGGCAGGATAAGCTGGGGGCGGCAGGTAAAAATGCAGACATGACAAAGGGGGCAATATACTGTTGATATGTACAGTATTACACCTTTTCAGCTGCGGCAGAAAATCATTTTTCGGAGTTCCACACCATGAAAATCGCGCTCCGGCGAGCTGGCGGCATCGCGGCCTTGTTGCTGGTTGCGGCCTGCTCCGAAGCCCCTGAGAAGGCGGCGGTCTACCCGCCGGCAGGCCTGCCGCCCCATGTCAAGCCGGGCTTCATCAACAAGGTGTGGGAGGTCAACCTGTCGACCGGTGTGGCTCCGGGCATGCTGTACGCATTTTTGTCCGACGGCACCCTGGTGATCACCTCACCCGACAGCAAGGCCGCCTTCGGCGCCTGGACGTACACAAACGGCAAGCTGACGATGATTGAGGCCTCGCAGGAGTATCCGACCGACATCCTGAATCTGAGCCATGACGAATTGCGGCTGCGTAGCCACAACCCCGGCGGCAGCATTGAAATTGTGCTGGTGCCGGCCAGGGTGGCGCCGCTGCCACCGTAGCTACAGCCGGACAGGCTACATCTGAGGGTGTCATCCCGGACTGGATCCGGGATCCATGCGCGCGAACCAACGGTACAGTGGTTCAGCATGGATGCGGGTCGGCGCCCGCAATGACAAATCGGGTCAACGGCGGTTTTGCCTGGCCCCGCACCCCTGAGCGATCAGCAACACCAGCATCAACAGCGCAATGCCGGCAAAACACAGAAACGACCAGTTGGCAATCGACAGGCCCAGAAAAGTCCAGTCGATCTTGGTGCAGTCGCCGCTGCCCTTGAAAATCATCGGGATCACGCGCTGCAGCGGAAACATCTCGATCATTCCGTAAAAATCGCGGCCGCAGGACGCTTCTTCGGGCGGATACCACTGCAACCAGCTCTGACGCGCCGCCACAAAGGCGCCGAAGCCGGCTGCCAGCAGCGTCACGGCCGAGCCCGTCAGGAGCCATGCTTTTTTATTGGCAAACGCCGTCAGGCCCGAAAAAATCGCCACCAGCATCAAGGCATAACGCTGCACGATACACATGGGGCACGGCTCCAGGCCCACCACATGCTGCAGGTACAAACCAAAAGCCAGCATGGCCACACAGCCCGCCGACACCAGCGTCAGCACGCGGCGCGGCGCGGTTTCGAAATACGTCAACAACATCACGGTCCTTCAATCTCAATATGCAATTGTCCGATGTTCGTGAGTTTAGGCGCTGATAAGTTCCCTGCCGGGAAACACCCCCAACTCGGGCAAGCCCCCTTTGGTGTGCTGAAACAAAAAATGCCGCCACGGAAAACTCCGCGCGGCATCCTGAAAAAAGCCGGACCGAAATTACTTGGCCGGCGTCACCGTCACGGTCGGTACTTCGATTTTTTTCTCTTCCACCTTCACGGTAGGAACAGCCACCGTTTTTTCGGTGGTGCCGACTGTGACGTCCGGTGTTTTGACATCGTATTTGGGCAAGGTGACGTCGCCTTCCTGGGTCTTGGTGACTTCAACTTTAGGCACAGTGATGTTGCCTTCCTGGGTTTTTTTGACATCGCAAGCGCTCAGGCCCAGTGCACTGACAGAAACAAGTGCAATAGCGAAGGTGGTTTTTAGCATGTGGGGACTCCCGTAAAAATGTTGATCTGAGAAATTAAAAGCCTGGCTCACCAGTCAAATAGTCTGTTGAGCAGTAACTTTGAGCAGATCTTCCTTGCGGATCGACGCCCGGTTTGTAGGCGTCCTCCTAAGTCCATGTGGGCAGAATCTTTTTTTTCTCACATCCCTTCCCCCGCATCCACAAAACCCATGTCGCGTTACGGCTGCGAAAGAATTTGTGCCCCGATCAGCGGATCGGCCTGGCCGCACCTTGGGGAACATAGCCTTTTCCTCCAATCAAGGGGCGGCGAATCGCCGCAGCCTCGCGAAGCGAAAAGCGTGGGGACCCGTTATTTGACGGTGTAGAGCCTGTCGAACTGGCCGCCGTCCTTGAAGTGAACCTTCTGCGCCTCGCCGAGTGAGCCGAAATAGTCCTTCACTGTGAACTGCTGGATCGGCTTGAACACGTTCGAATACTTCTTGAGCACCGCGGTCGAACGCGGACGTATCGCATGTTGCGCCGCGATCTCCTGCCCCACGTCCGAGTACAGATACGCCAGGTAAGCCTTGGCCAGTTCGCTCGTGCCCTTTTTGGCGGCGGTGCGCTCCACCACGGCCACCGGGTTCTCCGCCACGATGCTGGACGAGGGGTAGACCGCGTCGACCTTGCCTTCGCCGAACTCGCGATTGACCGAGAGCACGTCAGACTCAAAGGTGATCAGCACATCACCGGTGCTGCGCTGTAGAAAGATGGAAGTCGCATCGCGGCCGCCCTTGGCCAGGATGGGGACGTTTTTGTACAGCTTGCCGACAAACTCGGCGGCCTGCGCATCGCTGCCGCCGTTTTTTCGTACCGAGCCCCAGGCCGCCAGATAAGCCATACGGCCGTGGCCACCTGTCTTGGGGTTGACGACGACCACCTGCACGCCGGGCTTGATCAGGTCGGCCCAGTCCTTGATGCCCTTGGGGTTGCCGTTGCGCACCAGGAACACCATGGTCGAGGTGGTGGGTGACGCGTCATTCGGAAAGTGTTGGGTCCAGTCTTTGTCCACCAGACCTTGCTCGGCGAGGAAGTCGATGTCGGTGGTGGTGTTCATGGTCACCACGTCGGCGTCCAGGCCGTCGGCGACCGAACGCGCTACCCCACTGGAGCCCGCGTGCGACTGGTCAATCCGGATGTCCTTGCCGGTGGTTTTCTTGTAGTTGGCGATGAAGGCCGCGTTGTAGTCCTTGTAGAACTCGCGCGCCACGTCATGCGAACCGTTGAGCAGGGTCTGGGCGGACGCCAGGCCGCCGGTGGCCAGGGCGATGGCTGCAAAGGCGAGTTTGATTTTTGTAGTCATACAGTGTCCGGAGGAGCAGAGGGAGAGCAAAAGGAGGAAGGAGTCGCGCCAGCCGGGGACGATGAGGGACCGCACAGCCCTAGCCAATGTCAGGACCGGGGCGAGTTATTGCAGGATGGGCGTTTTGGCATGATGGCTCCCCGTGATGCAGCGTCGGAGAATGCATTTTGGGCAGCCATCGTTAAAACTCAAAAGAATATATCGTTGTTAATTTATATCGACCAACGAATATAGCCAGAACGCAGACCGCGCCTGCGCCAATTCAGGCAAAAAATTGGCCTGCAGCCCTTGCCAGTCGGGCACAAGCAGCTCCTGAATTGATAGCGTCTGTGAGGTCTGCCTACTCGGCGGCAGCCGCCACAGGGTCATAGAAAAAGCGTTCTTCGACGATCTTCTCGCCCTCCCAACGCTGGTGCGCCAGCTCGTCGATGCGCATGGTTGTGCCCGAGTGCCGGGTGAACTCAAACACCCAATGGATCACGACGAAGTCACCATCGACAAGAAACGACTCCACCGGCAAGGTGCGCATGGCGCTGCAGGCTGCCATGACGGCGCGTTCGTAAGTGACCAGGGTGTCCCGGCCACGGCGCGGCGGCTGGCTGTTTTCCTGCATGCTCGCGTCACGCGCATAAAACTGCTCGATGGCTTCGACATACTGGCCCTGTTCGACCAGGGCGATAAAGGCTTGCACGGTTTGGCGGCTTGGCATGGTCGTTGTAGTTTGTGGTTCAGCCCCAGACCACGGATCGCATGGAGATCGAGCCGAGCTGAAAGTTTGTGTTGAAAAATTGGGGCTGTTCGCCCGCGTCAACCGCGCCGGCTGCATACAGCAGCGGCAGGTAGTGTTCGTGCGTGGGATGCGCCATTTTGGCGAGTTGTCCGAGCTTGAGAAAATTCTGCAGGGCGTCCAGGTTGCCCTGCTGGATCTGGCCGCCGGCGGTCTGGTCGAACTCCAGCGCCCAGTCATACGCCTGGTGGCCGGCCGCGCCGCGCTGGGCCTGGCGCAGGTTGTGCACGATGTTGCCGCTGCCGACAATCAGCACGCCCCGCTCGCGCAACGCCTTGAGCTGCCGGGCCAGCGCATAGTGTTCCTCAGGCGCGCGGCTGTAGTCCATGCTGAGCTGCATCACTGGAATGGCCGCATCCGGAAACATCGGTTTGAGGACCGACCAGGTGCCGTGGTCCAGCCCCCATTCCGCCGTGTCCAGACCCAGCGGCGCAGAACCGCGCTGCCGGACCTGATGGCTGATGGCGCTTGCGGCTGCCGCGTCACCGGGCGCGGGGTACTGCTGGTCGAACAATTCCTGCGGAAAGCCGCCAAAGTCGTGAATGGTTTTGGGCCGGTCCATCGCCGTCAGCCACCAGCCCTCGGTCAGCCAGTGTGCGGAAATGCACAAAATCAGCTGCGGCGGCGGGTAGTCGGCGCCGAAGCGGGCGCCCAGCGCCCGCCAGCTCCGGCTGTATTCGTTGTCGCCGATGGCATTCATCGGGCTGCCATGGCCCACGAATAAAACAGGCATGCGGTCGGATTTTTTCAGTGACCCCCAGGGGTTCTGCGGCGCTGCGCCGGTGATCTCGGTCATAAATAGTCCAGTTGCACGGCAAGTTTCCAGTCAATAGCTGCAGAAGGCGAAAAAACAAGGGGCGAAAGGCGTCAGAACAAGCTGCTTTATTGGTGTTTGCCCTCCATTCATTGATAAGCGTACCTGTTATTATTTGTTGCACTGCAACATACGTCGTTGCGAAAGGTCTTCTCGCATGCTTTACCAAGTCTATGAAACCCAGCGCTCCCTGATGGAGCCCTTTGTCGACTTCGCGCAGGCCGCCGCCAAAATCTACAGCAGCCCCAGCTCGCCTTTCGGTCAGAACCCGCTGGCACAGCGCATCTCGGCCGGCTACAGCCTGATTTACCGGCTCGGCAAAGATTACGAAAAACCAGAGTTCGGTATCAGCACAGTCGACGTGGAAGGCACCAACATCGCCATCCATGAGCGGATCGAGCTCGACAAGCCTTTTTGCGAGTTGCGCCGCTTCAAGCGTTTCACCGACGACCCGGCCACGCTGACCCGGCTCAAGGGTCAGCCCACCGTGCTGATCGTGGCGCCACTGTCCGGCCACTACGCCACCTTGCTGCGCGACACCGTCAAATCCATGCTGAAAGACCACAAGGTCTACATCACCGACTGGAAAAACGCCCGCACCGTGCCGCTGTCTGATGGCTCCTTCTCGCTTGACGACTACGTCAACTATGTGCAGGAGTTCATCGGCCACTTGCAAGGCATTTACGGCAACTGCCACGTCGTCAGCGTCTGCCAGCCGACCGTGCCGGTACTGGCTGCCGTCTCACTGATGGCCAGCCGCGGCGAAACCACGCCGCTGTCCATGACCATGATGGGCGGCCCCATCGACGCGCGCAAGTCGCCGACAGCCGTCAACAACCTGGCCATGAACAAGAGCTACGAGTGGTTCGAGAGCAATGTGATTTACAAGGTGCCGGGCAACTTCCCGGGTGCCGGCCGACGCGTCTACCCCGGCTTTCTGCAGCACACCGGGTTTGTCGCCATGAACCCGAGCAACCATGCAAAAAGTCATTTCGACTACTTCAAGGACCTGCTCAAGGGCGACGGTGCCAGCACCGAAGCCCACGTCAAGTTCTATGACGAGTACAACGCCGTACTCGACATGGACGCCGAGTACTACCTGGACACCATCAAGACCGTGTTTCAGGAATTCAAGCTGGTCAACGGCACCTGGGACGTGAAGTCCATCACCGGCAAGCTTGAGCGCGTACGGCCCGAGGACATCACCACCACGGCCCACTTCACGGTGGAAGGCGAGCTCGACGACATCTCCGGTTCCGGCCAGACCGAAGCCGCACACGGCCTGTGCCACAACGTGCCCAAGGCACGCCAGAAGCACCTGGAAGTCAAAGGGGCGGGTCACTACGGCATCTTCAGCGGCCGCCGCTGGCGCGACATTGTTTATCCACAGGTCAAGGCCTTCATTCTTGAGCATAATGAGCCTGTAGCCCCTGCCGGACAAGCAAAGGCAGCTCCTAAAACAATAGCAAAACCAGCCACCCGCCGCAGCCCGGTGGCGACGCCTCGCGCGGCCGCAAAAAAATCCGCCACCAGGAAATAAGCGGCCAGCCCTAGTACTGCAATCCGAAAATATCGAAACATGAAAGCGCGTCTTCGCACCCATGGCGGCGTTGCCATCCTTGCGAAGGCGCACAGCCTTCGCTGCGGCTGGCGCCTTGCCCTGGGCACGAAGCCATCACTTTCATTTTGTTCCGCTACTTCCGGGTTGCAGTACTAGCCATCCGCCGTGGACCCGCTCGCCGACCGCATCAACGCCGCCCTGCCGCAAACCCAGTGCACGCGCTGCGGCTACCCGGACTGCGCGGCCTACGCACAGGCTATTGCCGACAGTCAGGCTGACATCAACCAGTGTCCGCCGGGCGGTGCCGAAGGCATAGGCCGGCTGGCGGCCATCACCGGCCGGCCGCAGCTGCCACTCAACCCCGTCAACGGCAGCGAAGGCCCGCGCCACCTGGCCGTCATCGACGAAGCCTGGTGCATAGGCTGCACCTTGTGCCTGGACGCCTGCCCGACCGACGCCATTGTTGGCAGCAACAAACTCATGCACACGGTGATTGAGCCGTATTGCACCGGCTGTGAACTGTGTATTCCCGTCTGTCCCGTCGACTGCATCAGCCTCGACAACGTCACCACAGAGCGCACCGGATGGGCCGCCTGGTCACCTGCCGATGCAGCCCTGGCCCGCCATCGCTATGAAATTCATAGCTTTCGGCGCACGGCGGACGTGGGCCGGAACCAGAAAAGGCTTGAAGAAAAAGCGCAAGCCGTGCTGGCCGACCTGCCGGGGCACTCCCAGCACACCGATCCCGCTGTGCTGGACCAGAAACGCGCCGTGATTGAATCCGCCCTGGCGCGTGCCCGCGCCAGGCGCGAGCCGGAAAAATAGCATTCACGGTCAGCCCAAGGTGTCGCGGATCAAAAACACCCGGAATCGATGCGCAGGACATGGCCTCAGCCGGCCACCCCTTGAAGTTTTCCAAAGGCTGCGATGACCTCGGGCGGGGCCTGCACAAGCTCAATCAGCACCCCCTCCCCCGCGATCGGGAAGGCCTCATTGGCCTTGGGGTGCAAAAAGCAGATATCGAAACCCGCCGCGCCCTGGCGGATGCCGCCAGGCGCAAAACGTACGCCCTGCCCGGTCAACCACTCGACAGCTTTCGGCAAGTCGTCGATCCACAGGCCGACGTGATTCAGCGGCGTGGTGTGTACCGCCGGCTTCTTGTCCGGATCGAGCGGCTGCATCAAATCCACCTCGACCTTGAAGGGGCCGCTGCCGATGGCGCAAATGTCCTCGTCGACGTTTTCACGCTCGCTGCGGAAGGTGCCCGTGACTTCCAGGCCCAGCATCTCGACCCAGAGTTTTTGCAGGCGCTGTTTGTCGGTGCCGCCGATGGCGATTTGCTGGATGCCCAGGACTTTGAAGGGCCTGCCCTGCGCCTGTTGAAGGAACTGGCTCATGCCGGGGTGACCGGCCGACGGCCAGAGAGGTAGCTCACACCCTGGGGGCCTGCCGCCTCCAGGTGGGGCGTGCCCGCCGGCAAGCGGAACACATCACCCACCCCGTAGCGTGTGGACACGCCATCGACCACCAGCGTGATATCGCCTGCAGTGACGAATACGCAGGCGTCAAAGGGGTGCTGATGCTCGCCCATGGCGTAACCGACAGGGCGGTCGATGGCAATGGCCGCCTCGAAACGGTTGGCCTTGAGTTCGTCGTGAAATTCCTGGGTAGTCATGGTGCGTTTCCTGTTCTAGACAAATTCCACAATCGGCTGATCAACGCTGAGCGACTCGCCCTTGGTCGCCAGCACCTTGCCCACCACGCCGTCGGCAGTCGCAAACAGCACATTTTCCATCTTCATGGCCTCGATCACCGCCACACGCTCACCCGCCTGCACCTTCTGGCCGGGCTGAACTGCCACCTCGACCAGCAGGCCAGGCATGGGCGAGAGCACAAAACGGCTCATGTCGGGCGGCGCCTTGTAGGGCATCAGCGCATGCAGCGTGGCAGCGCGCGGCGACAACACCAGCGCATCCAGCCGCGTGCCATCGTGGGCAATGCGAATCGCCAGCGGGTTGCGGCCGACGCCGCGTTCGACCTGCGCAGCAAACGGCTGGCCATTGACCGTGCCACGGATGCGGGCGCCGCCCAGGTGCCAGTTGCTACATATTTCATAGCTTCCCGCGCCCGTGTCTATTCGGCTGGAGCCCGATTGGGCTTGATAATCGCGCACCATGACGGCCTGTGAGGTGTTGTTGCCGGCTGCACCCAGCCCAACCACCACAAACTCTTCTCCGACCGTGACACCGTGTCCCGGCATCTGCCCGCTGATGCCCGCAGCGCGGCCCAACATGCGCCGATTCACATAGGCCGCGAGCGCCACCAGAAAATCTGGATCAGCGTGCGGTACGTCTTCGGCGTGGAAGCCCTGCGCATAGTTCTCGGCAATAAAGCCGGTGTTGAAGTCACCAGCGACAAATTTTGGGTGCGCCAGCAAAGCCGCCTGGAAAGGAATGTTGCTGCTGATGCCACGAATCACAAAGGCATTGAGGGCCTCGCGCATCTTGGCAATGGCCTCGTTTCTGTCTTTGCCGTGCACGATGAGCTTGGCAATCATCGAGTCGTAAAACATCGGTATCTCGCCGCCGTCCTGCACACCGGTGTCGACCCGCACGCCGTTCAGCTGCGCGGTGTCTGAGGCAAACATCGTCTCTTTCGGCGGCTGAAAACGCACCAGCCGGCCGGTGGAGGGCAAAAAGCTGCGAAACGGGTCTTCCGCATTGATGCGGCATTCCATCGCCCAGCCATTGCGCTGCACGTCTTTCTGCGCCAGCGGCAGCTTCTCGCCAGCCGCCACGCGAATCATCAGCTCGACCAGGTCCAGGCCGGTGATGCATTCGGTCACGGGGTGCTCCACCTGCAGCCGGGTGTTCATCTCGAGGAAATAAAAGCTCTGGTCCTTGCCGACGACAAACTCCACCGTGCCAGCGCTTTCGTACTTGACGGCCTTGGCCAGCGCCACCGCCTGCTCACCCATGGCTTTGCGCGTGGCGTCGCTGATAAACGGACTTGGCGCTTCCTCAATCACTTTCTGGTGTCGGCGCTGGATCGAACATTCACGCTCGTTGAGGTAAATCACATTGCCTTGGCTGTCGCCGATCAGCTGAATCTCGATGTGGCGCGGCTCCTCGACAAACTTTTCGATGAAAACCCGGTCATCACCAAAACTGTTGCGTGCCTCGTTGCGGCAGGAGGTGAAACCCTCGAAGGCCTCCTTGTCATTGAAGGCCACGCGCAGGCCCTTGCCGCCGCCGCCGGCCGAGGCCTTGATCATCACCGGGTAACCGATGCCCTTTGCAATCTCGACCGCCTTCTCCGGCGTTTCAATCGCGTCGTTAACGCCGGGAATGCAGTTCACGCCCGCCGCACCGGCCAGTTTTTTGGATTCGATCTTGTCGCCCATGGCGGCAATCGAATAATGTTTGGGGCCGATGAAAACAATGCCCTCCTCCTCGACCCGTTTGGCAAAACCCGCGTTTTCGCTGAGGAAGCCGTAGCCGGGATGCACCGCCTGCGCGCCGGTCTGCTTGCAGGCGGCAATGATCTTGTCGGCCTGCAAATAGCTGTCGCGGCTGGGCGCCGGACCGATGTTGACGGCTTCGTCAGCCAGTTCGACATGGCGCGCGTCCTTGTCGGCATCGGAATACACCGCCACGGTTTGGATGCCCATCTTGCGGGCGGTGAGGATGACGCGGCAGGCGATTTCACCTCGATTGGCGATGAGTATTTTGGTAAACATTTTTTCCTCAGATCTTGTCATGCCGAACTGGATCCGGCATCCAGGTTGTTGGCAGTTGCATTCAAGTAGTCATCGTGAGATGGATTGCGGGTCAAGCCCGCAATGACAGATCACAGCGGAATGTTCCCGTGTTTGCGCCACGGGTTCTCGAGCTTCTTGTCTTTCAGCATCACCAGCGAGCGGCAGATGCGTTTGCGGGTCTCATGCGGCAGGATCACATCGTCGATGAAGCCGCGCGCGCCGGCGACAAAGGGGTTGGCAAACCGCGCCTTGTACTCGGCTTCTTTGGCGGCCAGTTTGGCCGGGTCGCCCTTGTCTTCGCGGAAGATGATCTCGACCGCGCCCTTGGCACCCATGACCGCGATCTCGGCGTTCGGCCAGGCGAAGTTGACGTCGCCGCGCAGGTGTTTGGAACTCATCACGTCATAAGCGCCGCCGTAGGCCTTGCGCGTGATCACGGTGATTTTCGGCACGGTGCATTCAGCATACGCGTAAAGCAGCTTGGCACCGTGTTTGATGATGCCGCCGTACTCCTGGCTGGTGCCGGGCATGAAGCCGGGCACATCCACAAAGGTAATGACCGGGATGTTGAACGCATCACAAAAACGCACAAACCGCGCGGCCTTGATCGAACTCTTGATGTCCAGGCAGCCGGCCAGCACCAGTGGCTGGTTCGCAACGATACCCACGGTCTGGCCTTCCATGCGCGCAAAACCGATGATGATGTTCTTCGCATACTCGGGCTGCAGCTCGAAGAAGTCACCGTCGTCGACCGTCTTGGTGATCAGCTCCTTCATGTCATAAGGTTTGTTCGGGTTCTCGGGCACCAGGGTGTCCAGGCTCAGGTCCATGCGGCCGGCCGGGTCGGCGCTGGGGCCTGACATACGAACAGGCGCTTTTTCGCGGTTGTTCAGCGGCAGGTAGTTGTAAAGCCGGCGCAGCATCAAGAGCGCCTCCACATCGTTTTCAAAGGCCAGGTCGGCGACACCGCTGCGGGTGGTGTGGGTGGTGGCGCCGCCGAGTTCCTCGGCGGTCACTTCTTCATGCGTCACGGTTTTCACAACTTCGGGGCCGGTGACAAACATGTAGCTGCTGTCCTTGACCATGAAGATGAAGTCGGTCATGGCCGGCGAATACACGGCGCCGCCGGCACACGGGCCCATGACCATGCTGATCTGCGGCACCACCCCGCTGGCCATGACATTGCGCTGGAACACGTCGGCATACCCACCGAGCGAGGCCACGCCTTCCTGGATGCGGGCGCCGCCGGAGTCGTTGAGGCCAATCACCGGCGCGCCGACCTTCATGGCCTGGTCCATCACCTTGCAGATTTTCTCGGCATGGGCCTCGCTGAGCGCACCGCCGAAGACGGTGAAATCCTGGCTGAAAACAAACACCAGGCGGCCATTGATCATGCCGTAGCCGGTGACCACGCCGTCGCCCGGCGGCCGGTTGTCAGCCATGCCGAAATCGGTGCAGCGGTGTTCGACAAACATGTCCCATTCTTCAAAGGTGCCTTCGTCGAGCAGCAGCTCCAGCCGTTCGCGCGCCGTCAGTTTGCCCTTGCCGTGCTGCGCGTCAATGCGCTTTTGGCCACCGCCGAGTCGGGCAGCGGCGCGTTTTTGTTCTAGCTTTTCGAGAATGTCTTGCATAATTAGTTTCTGTAAATTGCTATTTATTGAGGAGCTGCTTGCGCCCGAGTTGATTGGGCTACGAGCAGATTTCGTGCTGCTGTAGAGGCTGGAACCTGCCCAGTGGCAACTTGGGCCAGCA
>NZ_JAYWHI010000113.1:0-17552 GCF_043778355.1 Polaromonas sp. | reverse complement strand
TTGGCTTTCAGGATCAGGCTCACCAGGTCAGGGTGGTGGATGCCGTTCAGGGCAACGGGGCGGCCTTCTTCAAAGGTCACGCTCACTTCTTCGGCCTTGACCACGCAGTCGTCTTTCCAGAAGGGCACGCCCATGATGGGGTTGACGATCTTGATGCCGCTGTTGAGGTTTTCCAGGTCTTTGGCTTCGTGCGTGGCGCCCAGCATGTTGCTGTCGGTGCTGTAGGCCTTCTCGGCGCTCATCTTGTAGCCAAAGCCGTTGGCCGTCATGAAGGCGCTCATCTCGGAGCGGCCGCCCAGTTCATCGATGAACTGCTGGTCCAGCCAGGGTTTGTAGATCTTCAGCGCGGGGTTGGTCAGCAGGCCGTAGCGGTAGAAACGCTCGATGTCATTGCCCTTGAAGGTGGAACCGTCGCCCCAGATGTTGACATCGTCCTCTTTCATCGCGCTGACCAGCATGGTGCCGGTCACGGCCCGGCCCAGCGGCGTGGTGTTGAAGTAGGTGGAGCCGGCGGTGGTGATGTGGAAGGCGCCGGCCTGCAGCGCGGCCAGGCCTTCAGCAGCCAGTTGCGGGCGGCAATCAATCAGGTGGGCCTTGATGGCGCCGTATTCCATGGCCTTGCGCGGAATTTCGTCGTAATCGGCCTCGTCGGGCTGGCCCAGGTTGGCGGTATAGGCATAGGGCAGGGCGCCCTTCTGTTTCATCCACAAGAGCGCGGCGCTGGTGTCGAGGCCGCCGGAGAAGGCGATGCCGACCTTTTGGCCGGCGGGGATGTTTTGCAGGATGGTGTTAGACATGAATTTGGCCTCTAGCCCTTGTGGAACGTGCGCAGGGTGCTATGAAATGAAGAGTAAGTTGCCTGCGGATCAGCCGAAGTGGCAGATGTAGTGATAGGCCTCGGTCACGCGGATATCGAACTTCGAGTTGCCGGGCACGCTGAATTTTTCACCCGCCGATGACTTGACCCAGCTGTCGCTGCCAGCGAGTTTGTATTCACAAGAGCCGGCGACACATTCCATGATCTCGGGCGCGCCGGTGTTGAAGGTCAGGGTTGAGGGAAGCACCACGCCGACGGACTTTTTTGTGCCGTCGGCAAAAGTGATGCCGTGGCTCACACATTTGCCGTCGAAATAGACGTTGGCTTGGGTGGTGACGCTGATGTTGTCGATTTTTTCGGTAGTCATGGTGTTCTGGAAAAGGTCGGAGGGTGCAGGAGGCGGGCCTGGCGTGCAAAACCGTCGATTTTAGGTCACCCCGGCCTTGCCGGACGCTGCCGGCCTGAATCCATTGGCCGGTTCCGGGCGTATAGGGAATGCAGGACAATGGTGTCCATGAATGCAGAAAGCCCGGATACCCAATTGATCGCGCTCATTGATCGCGTAGCCCAAGCCGACGAATCGGCGCTCAGAGAGCTGTACGACTTGACCTCGTCCAAGCTGTATGGCGTGGCGGTGCGGGTGGTCAGCAACCGGAGTTGGGCCGAGGACGTGTTGCAGGACGCTTTTCTCAACATCTGGCGCATTGCGGGTGACTACAAGGCCAGCCTGTCGCCGCCCATGGCCTGGATGTGCCTGATTGTGCGCAGCCGGGGACTGGATTTTCTGCGCCGCCGCACCTCCGAGCGGGCCGATACGGCGCTGGAGCTGGATGACGTGATGGCCGAGACGGTGGAAGGCGATTCGCCGAATCCGATGGATACCGCCCTGGCCGGTGAGCAGGCCTGGGCGCTGCACCAGTGCCTGAGCCAGCTGGACAACAAGCAGCGCGAGGTGGTGAGCCTGGCCTACATGCGGGATCTGAGCCACGGTGAACTGGCCGAGCAGCTCAAGCTGCCGCTGGGCACGGTGAAAACCTGGATACGCCGCGGGCTGGAGCAATTGCGTGGCTGCATGTCGCGGTTTGCATGAGTCGCCACATGAATTTGATTGGGTTTGTTCCCGCCAATGGTGGCGGGAAACTTCTGGAAGAAGGTAAGTTATGAATATCACGCGCAACCCCTCGCTGGTCGAGCAGTTGGCGGCCAGCTACGCGCTGGGTACGCTGCGCGGCGGTGCCCGTCGCCGCTTTGAGGCACTGGCGCGCACCCACGCGCCGGTGCGCGCTTCGGCACTGATCTGGCAAGGCCGCATGGCCTCGGTGGCTGAGTTGCAGCCGCAGGCCGCGCCCAGTCCGGCGGTCTGGAAGCGTATTGAAAATCTGGTCAACGCTGAAAAAGAATCCAAAGCCATGCTGGCCGCGCGGCGCGCGCCTGCCGCCGTCTCAGGCGGTGGCTGGTGGGCCAGCCTCGGCTTGTGGCGCGGCGCCACGGCTGCCGGGGCGATGGCTGCCGTGGTGGCGGTGGTCACCGGCCTGAACCTGAACACGGCGCTGAACGGTCAGGTCAACGAACTGACCGCCAAGCTGGCCGCCACGCCGGAGATCCAGTACGTGGCCGTGCTGGCCGACGACAGGTCCGCACCTTCGGTGCTGGTGACTTACGACCCCAAACACAGCCAGTTGCAGCTCAAACATGTGGGCCAGTTCAATCCGGCGCCCGACAAGTCGCTGCAGTTGTGGGCGCTGCCGCAAGGTGGCGGCGCCAAGTCGCTGGGGGTGCTCGGCGAGGGCACGGTCGTGCGCTTGCCCGCCGGCAACGACGCCGTGAACCAGGTGCCGGCGCTGGCTATCAGCCTGGAGCCCAAAGGCGGCGTGCCTGCGGGCAGCGGGCCGAGCGGGCCGGTGTTGTTCAAGGGTGCGCTGATCCAGACCACGCTTTAATCCGGGGCGGCCTGCCGCCTGGGAGCGGGGATCGATTATTCTGCGGGTTTTCCCAGACGTTCTGGAAAGTCCGAATGAGCCGATCGCCCAAATCCACACCGCAATCGCGGCTCGCCAATCCGGGGGCGCACATTCTGGCCAAACTCCAGCAGGGGCTGGCCCACCAGCAGCAGGGGCAACTGGACCAGGCCAGAACCCTTTACGAGCAGGTCCTCAAGCTCAGTCCCGGCCATGGTGACGCGCTCAAGTTGCTCGGTGTGCTGGAACTCAAGGCGGGTCACTTGCAGCGCGCTGCCGAACTCACGCGCAAGGCCATTTCCGTTCGCCCCGACGACGCCGGCATCCACTACAACCTGGGGGTTGTTCTGGCTGCGCAGGGGCAGGCCGAAGCGGCAGTCCAGAGTTATCTGCAGGCCGCAACCCTTCAACCTGATTTTGCCGAAGCCCACTATTTCGCAGCCCACCTGCTGGAAGGTTTGAACCGTCATCAGGCGGCCGTCGCCAGTTATGACCGAGCGGTGGCGCTACGGCCGGACAACGCGGCCGCCTGGAGCAAGCGCGGCAATGTGCTGGCGGCGCTGGGGCAACTTGACGCGGCGCTGGCCAGCTACCAGCGCGCTGTCGAGCTGCGGGCAGACTTTGCAGACGCCTGGAACAACCGCGGCAATGTGTTGCGTGACCTGAGGCGGTACGGCGAGGCGCTGGCCAGCTATGAGCGCGCCATCCTGTTGCAGGCCGACCATGAAGACGCCCACAACAACCGCGGCCTGGTGCTGCACGATCTGGGGCGTTACGCCGAGGCCCTGGAGAGTCATGAGCGCGTTCTGCGGCTGAAGCCGGACCATGCCGAGAGCCATTTCAACCGTGGCCACACCCTCGACGCGATGAAGCAGCACCAGGCGGCCGTCGACAGTTATGACCGCGCCATTGCCTTGCGGCCGGCTTATGCGCAGGCCTACTTCAACCGCGGCCACACGCTCGACGCGATGAAGCAACATCAGGCAGCCATTGACAGTTATGCGCGTGCCATTGACTTGCAGCCCGCTTATGCCGAGGCCTGCTACAACCGCGGCATCACGCTCGCCACCATGAACAGGTACGCGGAGGCGGTGGCCAGCTACGACCAGGCGCTGGCCATTCAGCCGGACTATGCGCAGGCCTGCAACAACCGGGGTGCGGCGCTGCGGGATCTGCAGCAGTACCCAGCGGCGCTGGACAGTTATGCGCGTGCGATTGCCTTGAAGCCGGACTACGCGGACGCGTACAACAACCGGGGTGTTGTGCTCAGCGACCTTGGCCGTTATGCCGAAGCGCAGGCCAGTTACGAACGCGCCTGCGCCCTGCAGCCAGACTATGCAGAAGCGCACTGGAACCTGAGCCTGGCCGAATTGCAGATGGGGGACTTCGAGCGCGGCTGGCAGGCTTACGAGTGGCGTTGGAAGCGCGAGGAGCTGGCGCCGGGCCTCTTACGTTCCTTCCCGCAACCGCTCTGGCGGGGGAGCGACTCCCTGGCAGGTAAAACCATTCTTTTGCATGCCGAGCAGGGGCTGGGCGACACCCTGCAATTCAGCCGTTATGCCCGCCTTGTGGCTGAGCGCGGCGCGCGCGTGATCCTCGAAGTGCAACCGCCTTTGCTGGGTTTGCTGACCGGTCTGGAGGGTGTGGCGCAGGTGCTGGCCAAAGGCAGCGCGTTGCCGCCGTTTGACTGCCACTGCCCGTTGCTGAGCTTGCCACTGGCCTTCAAGGCCACCCTGGCCAACATACCGCCGCCATCCGTCCTTGAGACAGATCCTGGGAGCATGGCACGGTGGACGGCCCGCCTGGGCACCCGCAAGGGTCCACGCATCGGCCTGGTCTGGAGCGGCAATGCCGCGCACAAAAACGACATCAACCGAAGCATCGCGCTGACCGATTTGCTTGAACATCTGCCGCCGGGAGCGCAGTACGTGAGCCTGCAAAAAGAGCTTCGCGATGCGGACAGGAGAACCCTCACAGCGCATCCGGAACTGCTTCATTGTGGCGACGACCTGCATGATTTCACCGACACCGCCGCGCTGTGCGCGCTGATGGACGGCGTCATCAGCGTGGACACCAGCGTTGCGCACCTGGCGGGGACGCTGGGCAAAAAGCTTTGGGTGCTTTTGCCCTTCAACCCGGACTGGCGCTGGATGCTGGCGCGCACGGACAGCCCCTGGTACCCGAGCGCCACCCTGTGCCGCCAGCCGCAGCCCGGCGATTGGGACAGCGTGATGGCGGGTGTGGGCGATCAACTTAACAAAGCCTGGACGTAAAAAAACGGGGCAGGCCCCGTTTTTTCTGGCTGGTGCATCAGCGCCAGTGACGATGTCCGTGCCCGTGGCCCCCACGGCTGTAGCCGAAATTAAGCGACAGGCCGACCGGGGGGTAGTAGGGCCGCGAGTAATAACCGGGGTAGGCCACGACCGGTGCCGGCTGCACGTACACCGGCTGGCTGTAGACCGGTTGCGAATACACAGGCTGGTTGTACATCGGCTGGCCATAAGCAGGCTGACCATAAGCAGGCTGGCCGTAGACCGGCTGGGCCTGCTGGGGCTGGGCGTAACCGGGCTGACCGAAGGCCTGCAGCGAGGGCAGGGCGCCGACCGGCGTCACCTGCAAGCGCACATACGGGCCGGGGTCGTTGGGCATCTGGATGCTGTGTTGCTTGTCGGCGTATTCATACACCACGTTGTAGTGGGTGGTGCGGTTCTGATAACTGGTTTGGGTGCCGCATTGCTGCACGTTTTGCACCTGGTTGCGGTTGCCTTCAATGTTGTTGCCGACCATGGCGCCGCCGACCAGGCCGATCATGGTGGCCAGCGCACGGCCGCCACCGTCACCGATGGCATTGCCCATGGCGCCACCGGCCAGGGCGCCCATCACAGCACCGGCACCGGAGGGCGGCGCCTGCGTGATCATGGGTTGCGTGGTGCAGACCTGCTGCGGCACGCTGACCTGCTGAACCACTGGTGTGCTGGAGATCACCCGCGCAAGGATGTCCATGGCCGACGCATTCACGGCAAACAGGCCGGACGCGGCAGCAGTCGTTAAAACAAGTATTTTTTTCATGATTCGAATCCTTGAGGCCTGCTGGAAAAGGCCGCTGTGAGCCCGTGACGGGCTGGCCAGATCAACAGCTTCCAGTTTAATGTTTCAGAGCGCTTTTGGTGCACACAAGTTCAGGTAAATCGATGTAAAGCTGGTCAGTCGCAATCTCAACTTTACAAAGCCAGACGTCAGTCAGGCCGCTTCAAGCCCGCGCAGCCCAGATCGCCGGGTCAAAGCCCACGGTGATCTGCCCGTCCGGCCATTCGACCACCGGGCGTTTGATCACACTGGCGTGGGCCTGCATCACGGTCAGTGCGCTGGCGGCGTTTGTGGCGCCCGCCTGGATGGCGGGCTCGAGCTTGCGCCAGGTGGTGCCCTGCCGGTTCAGCAGCTTTTCCCAGCCGACGGCGCGCTCCCAGGCGGGCAGGCGCGCGTGTGGCACGCCCAGCTTCTTGAAGTCATGAAATTCGTGGGCCAGGCCCTGGCCTGTGAGCCAGGCGCGGGCTTTTTTGACGGTGTCGCAATTGGAAATGCCGTAGACGATGATCATGTGTCGATTTTTGCATAATTTTGGAACCAAATAAGGCCTCAGCCCATGACGGGCGGGCGCAGACAGCTACTTATTCGATAGCAAAACAAGTGTCGCCGGCATGGGTTTCAGGCCGACGCAGGGACAGCGCCGGGGCGTCAGCGGCGACAATAGCGCCTCTATGGACAAGCTCACCACCCTGGACGACTGGCTCGCCTACTGCGAGCGCCTGCACCCCACCACCATTGACCTCGGCCTGGACCGGGTTCGCGGTGTGGCTCATGCGATGGAGCTGGCTTTTGACTGCCCGGTGATCACCGTGGCCGGCACCAACGGAAAAGGTTCGAGCTGCGCGATGCTCGAAGCCATCCTCGGGCAGGCCGGCTACCGCACCGGGGTCTACACCTCCCCGCACCTGGTGCACTTTGAGGAACGCTGCCGGGTGCGCGGCGAGATGGTGCAGGGGCAGGCGCTGCTGCCGCACTTGGAACGCGTCGAGGCGTTGCGCGGCAACACCTCGCTGACCTATTTCGAGTTCACCATGCTGGCCATCTTCAGCCTGCTGGCTGAGGCGAAGCTGGACGTGGTGATTCTGGAAGTCGGCGTGGGCGGGCGGCTCGATTCGGTCAACATCATCGACGCCGACTGCGCACTGATCACCAGTATCGATATCGACCATACCGAGCTGCTGGGCAAGGACCGCGAAAGCATTGGTTTTGAAAAAGCCGGCATCATGCGCGCCGGCAAACCGGTGGTGGTGGGCGACCCGGTGCCGCCGCAAAGTGTGCTGGACCACGCTGCCGAAGTGGGCGCTGACCTGTGGCGGCTGGGCCGCGACTTCAATTTCTCCGGCGACAAGCTGCAGTGGGCCTGGGCTGGCCGCGGTCGTCGCTACGCGGGCCTGGCGTACCCGGCTTTGCGCGGCGCCAACCAGCTCGTTAACGCCTCGGGCGTGCTGGCGGCGCTGACGGCGCTGCGCGACCGGCTGCCGGTGACGGCCCAGGCGGTGCGTAATGGGCTGGGCATGGTCGAGCTGCCGGGCCGCTTCCAGATCATCTCGGGCCAGCCGACGCTGGTGCTGGACGTGGCGCACAACCCGCACTCGGTGGCGGCGCTGGCCGAAAACCTCGACGCCATGGGTTTTTACCCCTGCACCCATGCGGTGTTCGGCGCCATGGCCGACAAGGACCTGGCGGCCATGTTGCAGCGTGTCGGGCCCATGGTGGACCGCTGGTACTTCAGTGATTTGCCCACGCCCCGCGCGGCCAGCGGCGCTGGTTTGATGGCGCGCTGGCAGGCCGGCAACCGGCGCCCGGACGCCAGCGCGCAGGTGTTCGCCAGTCCGGTCCAGGCCCTGCAGGCCGCAGTGGCCGCCGCAGACCCCGCTGATAGAATTGTGGTGTTCGGATCGTTCTACACGGTGGGGGCTGTGTTGAAAGAGGGCCTGCCCCGTCTTTTCGCCCCGCACGCCATGCCAGGGCGTCCCGCCTCCTCATCCCTCTAACGGACACCGCCACCACCATGCCGTTTTTCAACTTTCGCCGGGGCTCATCGACCACCGCTGCAGGGGCAGCCGGCCCCGCCGAGAGTGTCGAAGCCATGCGCAAACGCGCCAAACACCGGTTGATCGGTGCCGTGGTGCTGGTGCTGATCGGCGTGCTTGGTTTTCCGCTGCTTTTCGACACCCAGCCGCGGCCGGTGGCGGTCGACATCCCGATTGAAATTCCCGGCAAAAACACCGTCAAGCCGCTGGTGATGCCGGCGCCTGCGCCCAAGGTCGCAGCCAGTGCGTCTGCTGCCGCCAGCGAAAAAGTGGCGGCGCCGTCCAGCCTCACGCCGCGCGAAGAAATTGTGTCAGAAAAGCCTGTAGCCCCTGTCCCGCCTGCGCAGAACGCTATCAAAACAGAAGCGAAGACTGAAGCAAAACCAGAACCCAAAGCAGTGGTCAAGCCACCGGTGTCAGGCGACGAGGCGGCACGTGCCAAGGCCTTGCTTGAAGGCAAGCCGGCGGCACCCGCGGCGGCAGCCAGCAAGGTGGCCAGTTCCGACACCGAGGGCCGGCTGGTGGTGCAGGTGGGCGCATTTGCCGATGAAGACAAGGCACGCGAAGTACGACAGAAACTCGAAAGGGCGGGGCTGAAAACCTATACCCAGGTGGCCGATACCAAGGACGGCAAGCGCATCCGGGTCCGGGTCGGGCCGTTTGCCACCCGCGCGGACGCTGACAAGGCAGCCAGCAAGATCAAGGGGCTTGATTTGCCTGCGGCCATCCTGACCTTGTAGCGTGGCGGTTGTCGATCTGGCTTTTCTGGGGGTGCTGGCGCTGTCGCTGTTGATAGGCGCCTGGCGCGGCCTGGTGTACGAGGTGTTGTCGGTGCTCGGCTGGGCGCTGTCGTTTTACCTGGCGCAGTGGTTTGCGCCCGACGTGGCGCTGCTGCTGCCCCTGCAGAGTGCTTCGGAGCCGGTGCGTTATGCAGCGGCGTTTGTGCTGGTTTTTATTGCGGCTGTGTTTGCGGCCGGCCTGGTGGCGGTGTTGATCAAGAAGCTGGTGGACGCCATCGGCCTGCGGCCTGTGGACCGCACACTGGGCGCGGCTTTCGGCCTGGTGCGTGGCGTGATTTTGCTGCTGGCGGTGACGGTGGTGATCAACATGACGGCCTTCAAAAGCGCCGTGTGGTGGCAGGAGTCGCGCGGCGCCGAGGTCTTGACCGTGGCGCTCAAGGGTTTGAAGCCGGTGCTGCCGGAGCAGTTCGGAAAGTATCTGGGTTGATAGGCCCCCACGCTTGTCACTTCGTGTACTGCGCTGCCCCCGAGGGGGCCGTGCTTGCTTGGGGCGGCCCTGCGCGGCGCACTTTGTGTGTATCGATTTTATGAATGGAACTCTATGTGCGGAATAGTCGGTGTTGTCAGCAACGCCCCGGTGAACCAGCTGATTTATGACGGCCTGCTGCTGCTGCAGCACCGCGGGCAGGACGCCGCCGGCATCGTCACGCAGCAGGGCCGCAAGTTTTTCATGCACAAGGCCAAGGGCATGGTGCGCGACGTGTTCCGCACCCGCAACATGCGGGCGCTGCCGGGCACGGTGGGCCTCGGCCAGGTGCGTTACCCGACCGCAGGCAATGCCTACAGCGAGGACGAGGCCCAGCCTTTTTACGTGAACGCCCCGTTTGGCCTGGTGCTGTCGCACAACGGCAACCTGACCAACGCCGCCGAACTCAAGGCCGAGTTGTTCACCACCGACCACCGCCACATCAACACCGACAGCGACTCCGAGGTGTTGCTCAACGTGCTGGCCCACGAGCTCGAAAAAACCACACGCGGCCTGCCGCTGGCGCCAAGCGACGTGTTTGCCGCGGTGCGCGGCGTGCACAAACGTGTCAAGGGCTCGTACGCGGTGGTGGCGCTGATCGCCGGTCATGGCCTGCTGGCGTTTCGTGACCCGTTTGGCATCCGCCCGTTGTGCCTGGGCCGCGGCCAGAACGAGAGCGGCAACACCGTGATGGTGGCCAGTGAATCGGTCGCGCTCGAAGGCACCTCGCACCAGTTTGTGCGCGACATCGCACCGGGCGAAGCGGTGTTTGTGGACATCGGCGGTACGGTGCATGCCGAGCAATGCGCGGTCAATGCGCAGCTCAAGCCCTGCATCTTTGAGTTTGTGTATCTGGCACGACCCGATTCGGTGCTCGACGGCATCTCGGTGTACCAGGCGCGCCTGAACCTCGGCGAAACGCTGGCCAAACGGGTGGTGTCCACCGTGCCGCCCAATGAGATTGACGTGATCATCCCGATCCCCGAGTCGAGCCGCCCGAGCGCCACGCAGCTTGCGCACTTGCTGGGCATTCCGTACCGCGAAGGATTTGTGAAGAACCGCTACGTGGGCCGCACCTTCATCATGCCGGGCCAGGGCGTGCGCAAAAAGTCTGTGCGTCAGAAACTGAACGTGATTGCCAGCGAATTCAAGGGCCGCAATGTGCTGCTGGTGGACGACTCCATCGTGCGCGGCACCACCAGCCGTGAGATCGTGCAGATGGCGCGTGATGCCGGCGCCAAAAAAGTCTATCTGGCCAGTGCCGCGCCGCCGGTGCGTTATCCCAATGTCTATGGCATCGACATGCCGACTGCCGACGAGCTGGTGGCCCACGACAAAACCGTGGAAGAGATCCGGATTGCGATTGGTTGTGACGCGTTGATTTACCAGGACGTCGAAGGCATGAAACGCGCCATCGGTTCGCTCAACAAAAACCTCGACGGCTTCGATGCTTCCTGCTTCGACGGCATCTACATCACCGGCGACATCACGCCCGAAAGCATCGCCAAAATGAACGCCGGTCGTATCGACAGCAGTGAAGAAAATGAGGTCGATGTCTCGCGCCTGGCCCTGCCCAATCCGCAAGAGGCATCAACGTGAACGATCGAAAACTTCCTGACAATCTGCACCGCGACACGCTGGCCGTGCGGGTTGCGCTGGACCGCAGCCAGCATGGCGAAAATTCCGAGGCGCTGTACCTGAGCAGCGGTTTTGTGCAGCCCGATGCCGAAACCTCGGCGCGGCGTTTTGCCGGCACCGAAGAGGGCTACACCTACGGCCGCACCTCCAACCCGACGGTCACAAGCCTTGAGCGCCGCCTGGCCGCCATGGAAGGCACCGAGGCCGCGATAGGCGCCTCCACCGGCATGGGCGCTATTTTGATGATGTGTATGGGCCTGCTCAAGGCCGGTGACCACGTCGTTTGTTCACGCTCCATGTTCGGCTCGACGATTGCGCTGATCGGCCGCGAGTTCGGCAAGTTCGGTGTCGAAACCACGTTCGTCTCGCAGACCGATGTGGCCGAATGGAAGGCCGCGCTGCGCCCGACCACCAAGCTGCTGTTTGCCGAGACGCCAACCAATCCGCTGACAGAGGTCTGCGACATCGCCGCGCTGGCCGATCTGGCGCACGGCGTGGGTGCCTTGCTCGCCGTCGACAACTGCTTTTGTTCGCCGGCGCTGCAGCGGCCTGTCGAATTCGGCGCTGACCTGATCATGCATTCGGGCACCAAATACCTGGACGGCCAGGGCCGCGTGATGGCCGGTGCCTTGTGCGGCCCGAAAAAATTGATTGTTGACGTGTTTGGCCCGGTGGTGCGCACCGCCGGCATGACCCTGGCGCCGTTCAATGCCTGGGTCGTACTCAAGGGGCTGGAGACGCTGGGCATTCGTATGCAGGCGCAGTCGGCCAATGCGCTGGCCGTGGCCAGGTGGCTGGAGCAGCAACCGCAGGTGGCGCGCGTCTACTACCCTGGTCTCGAATCCCATCCGCAGCATGATCTGGCGATGCGCCAGCAGTCGGGTCTCGGCGGCGCAGTGCTGTCCTTCGACCTGCGCGGCGACGATGTGGCGGCCGCGCGCAAGAACGCCTTTCATGTGATCGACCGCACGCAGGTCGTCAGCATCGCCACCAATCTTGGCGACACCAAAACCATCATCTGCCACCCCGGTACCACCTCGCATGGCCGCCTGACCGAAGAGCAGCGTCAGGCCGCCGGCATCAGCCAGGGCTTGATCCGGCTGGCGGTTGGGCTGGACCACATCGACGACATCAAGGCCGACCTGTCGCGTGGCCTGGACACTCTGGCATGACCCTCAAGACACGCACCCGCTTCGCACCTTCCCCCACCGGCTTCATCCACCTCGGCAACATCCGTTCGGCGCTGTACCCGTGGGCATTTGCACGTTCGACCGGCGGCGACTTCATCCTGCGCATTGAAGACACCGATGTCGAGCGCTCATCCCAGGAGGCCGTCGATGTGATCATCGAGGGCATGCGCTGGCTGGGATTGAGCTACGACGAAGGCCCGGTCTACCAGATGCAACGCATGGAGCGTTACAAGGCTGTGCTGGCGCAGATGGTCGCCGACGATCTGGTGTATCCCTGCTACATGAGTGTGGCCGAGCTTGATGCCCTGCGGGAGCAGCAGATGGCCGACAAACAAAAGCCGCGTTATGACGGCACCTGGCGGCCCGAACCGGGCAAGACCCTGCCGGGCGTGCCCGAAGGCGTGTTGCCGGTTTTGCGTTTCAAAAACCCGCAGGGCGGCGCCGTGGTCTGGGACGACAAGGTCAAGGGCCGCATCGAGATCAGCAATAACGAACTTGACGACCTGGTGATCGCGCGGCCCGACGGAACACCCACCTACAACTTCTGCGTGGTGGTCGACGACATGGACATGGGCATCACGCACGTGATCCGTGGCGACGACCACGTCAACAACACGCCGCGCCAGATCAACATCTTCCGCGCACTCGGCAAGGAGGTGCCGGTGTATGCGCACCTGCCGACCGTGCTCAACGAGCAGGGCGAGAAGATGAGCAAACGCAACGGCGCCAAGGCTGTCACGCAGTACGCCAAGGAAGGCTACCTGCCTGATGCCATGGTCAACTACCTGGCGCGCCTGGGCTGGAGCCACGGCGACGACGAAATTTTCAGCCGCGAACAGTTTCTGCAGTGGTTCAATCTGGACCACCTCGGCAAAAGCGCCGCGCAGTTCGACGAGGCCAAGCTGCGCTGGGTCAATGCCCAGCATCTCAAGGTGATGTCCGACGAGAATCTGGCCGACCAGGTCGCGCCGTTCCTCGATGAATCCACTGTGGCCGGCCTCGATGCGCCGCGCCGGGTGGCGGCCTGCGCGCTGCTGAAGGACCGTTGCAGCACCCTGGTTGAGCTGGCCGAGTGGATGGCGGTGCTGGTCAGCGATGAGCCAGTGGCCGCTGAAGAGATTCAGGCGCATGTGCCTGCCGAGGTTTATCCTGCGGTGGCCAGGCTGGCCGAGTTGTTGGGTGAAGCCGAATGGACCAAGCCGGCCATTGCGGCCGTCATCAAGCAGGTGCTGGCAGAGACCGGCCTGAAGATGCCGCAACTGGCGATGCCGGTGCGCGTGCTGGTGGCCGGACGCACGCAAACCCCGTCGCTGGATGCGCTTTTGTCCTTGATGGACCGGACCAAGGTGATTTCGCGATTAGGCTGTTTGAAAAGCGCCTGAATTTCGGGCTATAATTCAAGGCTCGACGGTTGCAGGGAAACTTGCTTGGTTGATACGGGGGTATAGCTCAGCTGGGAGAGCGCTTGCATGGCATGCAAGAGGTCATCGGTTCGATCCCGTTTACCTCCACCATTCAATAGTCGATAAGTTTTTAGTTTTTTCGGCAGGCGTTTGTGTCACAACAAAAACCTGCCGCCGGAAGTTCCAAGGTTTTGACCCCATCGTCTAGAGGCCTAGGACATTACCCTTTCACGGTAAGTACCGGGGTTCGAATCCCCGTGGGGTCGCCAGCATTCTTCACAGCAATGTGAGGCCCAAGGCGCAAGTTGACAACAAGCCCGCGTAAGCAGGTGACTTGGCTCGCAAGAGCGAATGTTGTCACTACCAGGAGCGGTAGTTCAGTTGGTTAGAATACCGGCCTGTCACGCCGGGGGTCGCGGGTTCGAGTCCCGTCCGCTCCGCCAGTTATGCTTGTAAGTTGTTGATTGATAAAAGTTTTTAACTTTATCACTCTTCAACCATCAATGCAACTATCAAAGCCGCCATGGTTTCATGGCGGCTTTTTTGTTGCCGTGAACTGTTAGGAAGCTAATAAGCCGGTTGATCGGTCGGGCAACCGACCGCGTCGGTAATTTCGTCGATGCGCTCCGAGACGCATCATGTCCAAGAAAATATCTCGCGCAAACCGCGCCCGTCGCTTTAAAAAATCTTTGAGCATGGCCACCTCAATTGTTTTGTTCTTATCTGCCGTTTTTGAGTTACTAAAAGCGCTTGTGACGTTATTCTAAGAACGCCGCATTGTCACTTCGCGCCATGCAAAGTGATGTAGCAGCGGGGACTGCTCGCGTAGACTGCTATGTTGTTCGTCAAATCGTTTGCTGGTTAGAAGATGGGGTACATGTCACGACGTCTGGTCAACGGTGACACATCACCTCTAGTGCTGCTGCTTATTGGTGCCTGGCAAAGTCATTTGGTCACCCCCTAACGATAGCAGGCGGTTAAACTGAAGCTGTCAAATCGCGATTTTCGCACGCCGAACAGCCAGATTTGACCAAGCGCACAGCAGTGCGGCCAGACGCGAACTGAGGCCCAGCCCTCAAATTCGCAGATCCGAATCCCTCTCTTCCTTCAGTTTTTGGATTCCACCAATCCCGGTGTGGCCGCCGCATGGACGCTTGTTTTTCAACTTAATCAGGAGCAAGACCATGGCAACTTCAAAATCTGCAACCAAAACCGGCCTTCCCGAGGGCTTTGCCTCACCGTTCAGGGTAGTGGCTCAAGCCACTAGGCATGACTGTGGGCTTGCTGCCGTCGGAACTTTGACCGGCGTAAGCCTCGATGACGTCTGGGCGGTAGCCGTCAAGATTGGGTTGCCCAAGATCGGTCAGTACTTCGTCAATGAAGAACACATCGCCAAACTTTTAATGCAACTTGGCGGCCTCGTGGGATCAAGATGGAAGGACTTCACGTCGTTCGACGCAATGCCGGCAGTAGCTCTGCTATGGGTAGACGCTGACCCCAAAGATGCTGACGGCGTAACAGGCAGGACCATCGTCTTTCATCACGTCCGTGGGCTGCCGGACAAGTACCCTTCCTTCAGCTATTGCCTAGATGGCTACACCGCAGATGTCGAAAAGCAGGTCGTGACCGATTACACCCGTTATTCTCCGACCGCCTATATCGAGGTTACGCAGAAGGCTGGCAACGGTGGAAAGGCCAAGTAAATGTTGCTGCTCCAACGCAACTTCACATATCGCTCAGCCGCATTAGACGGGCGAGTGAAGGCGACGCCTGCTGATCTGATAGGAGCGAAGGTCAAGCACGTCATGGTCCACGACGCCAGGCTGATGCATTTAGCTGGCGGGGCCGTGCTTCAGTGTTCTGGGGCGGTGGACATATGGACCGAGGACCAAGCCATCGTGCTTCGCTCCCAACTGCGTTACAGTCGCCCGCCGCTATCGTCCGTAGAAGCAGGCCAGCCGTCAAGCGACGCTACGATCACGATCTGTTCCCATGAGGAAGCGGATCGCCTGTCAAGCGGGCTAGGACCACGCTGGGAGCCCAAGTTGATGGGTAGCCAAGTGATCGCAGCATTTGACCCAATTCGAGCCGAAGTGTGTCTACGGTCCACAGATGACCAGGACACGTGGATCACCTACCGTGCGGACTTAGACGGTTCGTGGTTTATGGCGCGGAGCCCGGAGCCCTTTGTCGTGGATGCCATCCGGCTTGCAGGTCGCGAAGATGCATTTGGCTGGCTACTCCCCAAGGCGCCTTACAGCCTGCTTTGGGATGGTTGGTCTTGGCAAACCTTGGCATATGCGTGGTCGTGCATTGACTCGACCAAGCTCGGGGCTGATCGGGATCAAATGTTCCGGCAGTTGTACTGCACGAGGTTAATGCAGCACCCAAATTTGCTCAGGCGCTTTATGCAGTTTCGATACCTCATAGAGTGTCCGGCCAATCCGTGGCTAGCTGTTCAGTTGACGGCTTTGCAGTCTGAGGTGTTCCGATGATGGCGGGTCTGGTCGGCTGAGAAGCACTCAATGGTCAGGACGACTAATTGATCAGAGTGGCGGAGGGCCTTCAATGTGAGACAGGTGGCGAAAAATCGCTCTACGCTCGGCGGCGGACGCGCGCCCCAGTCTGAAGATGAGATCTGCGAGGTCGTCTTCGGGTGCGTAGAAGAACGCGGCTGAAACCTTTAGAACCTTGCCTAGAGCGATTGCCACATTCGGATCAGGTTTATGCACACCAACTTCGTAGCGGTTGATTCGAGTGCTGGCGACACCAGGGTCAATACCAGCTTCGATGCCAAGTTGCTTCTGGGATAGGCCGGCAGCAAGGCGAGCCTGTTTCAGGCGTTTCCCCCACTTATTAACTAATTGAATCTCGCGGCTCATGGCTACGAGATTCGTAATATTTGTATGATTACGATACTACGACTTGCGTAGTGTCAAAAGGAAACAACAAAACAAGGATTCCCATGGCGAGAAGTCAGAAAAGGGAGATGACATGGTGTTCCTCACCATCGCAGCACGCGCGAATTCATTACTCATATGCAATATCTACAAGGGGACGGATTTGAACAAACGAACTACTTTTATGGTGACCTGCTCGCTGTTCACCGCTCTGGTCACAGGTTGCGCTGACAAGCCTCCTGGCTGCGGGGACGTGCAGGTGACCGACCGCATCAGTGCGGCGATACCGCGTGACGCTGTCGAACTCATCTCAAACAACATCAGAGCGGCTGGCAACTGGAAACGACCCGGCGCGGAAAAGTTGCGAACCGAGCTAGACACTTTCGGCAAGTCAATCAAAGTCCAGGTCAAAAGCATCGCCAGTGAGGGTTTCGACCCATCTGCCAAAAAGCACAGTTGCACTGCTGACGTGCAGATTACTACCGCTAACGGATCAACCGAATCCCACCGCATGGCCTACACCGTTCAAGGCACGGTAGATGGTAAGGATTTCTTGCTCAACCTATCCGGCTACTCGTTCATGCTGAGTTCGATGGCTGGTGGATTTGATATTTATCAGATGCGGACAAGCGCAAAAGCGCCTGCTAGTAGCTGTGTCGAAGCCAAGATGGCCATAGCCAGGAAGGAAATCGACGAGGTTCTAAGCCGCATGCTGAAAGCAGCGGAAGCAAAGGGCGAGGAGTACAGAGGCCTTAATCCCGTACAGGAAGAAGAGTGGCAAGAAAAGAGCTTGCTCAAAGCGCGCCAGGAATGCTCCTGACGTGAACCAAACACAGGACACACACCATGAATAAGAACCTATTGGCACTGATTGTCTTTGTCGCAGGAGGCGCCTGTGCACAGATCATGCCGACCCAGGGCACGACACCATCCGCACCAGATGAATGGTTGCTCAGTCCCGGCCCGGCCTGGTACTACCGGGCCTCACCGTCACCGGCTCCCCGTGAACTCGTCTACCGCAAGCCCACCCCGGCCGAAGAGGAGGTAGTACGCAAGGCGCAGGACTTGCTACCCAACACCGCCGGCAAAGCCATGGCGCTGGTGTCCGGCAACGAGGTAGTTTGGTACGGGTTCAAGCCGCCAGCTTCGCGCTCGCGCTTCTTCCATGGCTTCAGCATGGGCAAGACCGTGACCGCCATGGCGGTCGGTAAAGCCATCTGCCAAGGCAAACTCAAGCTCGATACCGTGACGGCGGATGTG
>NZ_JAYWHI010000112.1:0-6241 GCF_043778355.1 Polaromonas sp. | reverse complement strand
GTGGATAGAACGACCGATTGCGGCACCACACCGGAGTTTTTGAAAACTATCGCCCAGAAAATCGTGCAATCCGGTGAGGCTTGGCTTTCAACAACAGTGGTGAATGATGAGACAGTTTTGCGAGCCTGCATTACGAATTACATGACGCAAACCACAGATGTGCAGGCATTGGTGCAACTTTTGGGCGCGGCGCGGGAATCGGTGCGCCATAGAAATTCTCATTGTTTGCCTGGAAATTATTAAATACGGGCGCAGGTAGCTGCTAAATTTATAGCGTTGGATTTTCCAAGTAGTGAGTTTTCTGACCCTGACTATGTGGCAGAGAAGCTGATACTGGTTTAGTCTGCGATGAGGCTTGTTGTTGCAGCCAAGCGTATAGCTGCATCACGCTAGAGCGGGCGTCCAGCCGGCACAACGCCAAGTAGTCAAAGCCAGAGGGCACAAACTGGAATGGCGCCACCAATCGGTCAGCAGCCAGGTCGTCTGCCACCAGATGCTGCGGGGCAACGCAAATACCCAGACCTTTCTGGGCGGCTTCCAGGGTGACGTAGTAGTGTTCGTAAATCTGATGGCTGGCCGCTTGCGGCAGATCAATCTGGCTGGCCGTTGCCCACAAAGACCAGGCATCGGGCCGATTGGCAGCCGACAGCCGGGGCCAGCGTGCAAGGTCTGCCGCCGATTGAACGGGTGCGCGGGTTCCCGGGCCAGCGGTAGGGGCCATGACGGGACCCAGCCATTCGCCGAAAAGCAGCGATGCCTGCCATCCGGCGGGCGGTGCCAGACCGGCAATTTGGGCACGAATCACCACATCAGCCCGCGGCATGTGTGGGTTGTCTACATCCGCATGGGTGGCCAATTGAACATTCAGATGGGGGTGCTGACGGTGCAATGCGTGCAGGCGAGGCAACAGCCACTTGGCTGCAAAGGTGTTGTAGCAAGCCAGCACCACAGTTTGGCTGCTGCGTTGCAGCACAGCGCTGGTTGCCGCTTCGATCTGATCTAGCGCCAGGCCAAGTGGTGGCAGCAAGCGGCGTGCGGTGTCGGTCAACACGGGGTTGTTTTTACTGCCTTCAAACAGCGCGCAACCCAGCCAGTCCTCCAGGTTTTTAACCTGCCTGCTGACCGCCCCGGGGGTGACCGACAGCTCGGCGGCGGCCAGCGTCAGTCGGCCATGGCGAGCGGCGGCTTCAAACGCAATGACTGCATTCAACGGGGGTAGTTTATGTTTCATTTAAGTGACTATAGATCACTTAGACAAGCAAATTTCTCGATTGCCGCAAAGAAAAAGCTCTCTGAAAATAGGCTGTTCCGCAGAAATTGAAATCAACCAACAAGAGAAAAAATCACTATGCCTTTTGTTCACACCTATGTTCATGCAAACACTTTGCCTGACAGGCGCGCACGCATTGTTGACGCCATTCACCAGGCACTGGTCAGCAGCATTGGCATGCCCGAGGACGAGTTGTTCAATCTGGTGCATGCCTACGAGCCAGAAAACTTTTACTACAGTCGCAGCTTCAATGGTATTGAGCGGTCTGACCACCTCGTGGTGGTTGAGATCACGCTGCGCCGCGGCCGAAGCGACGCCATGAAAAAAGACCTGTACAACGCTATCGCTCAAAATATCAGCCAGGCCAGCGGCCAGTCAACGCGCGACGTTTTCATCTTCATGCATGAGAACGACTATTCAGATTGGTCGGTTGGCCACGGTGCATTTGCCATGGCTTTGGTACAGCAGCGCGGCGGGGTTGTGTACAAATGAATCACTTATGCTTCGGCAAACGCCAGCAGAAAAGCTGAACTTGCGCACCCGCACTCAAAGGTACTTTCCATGCCACGTCTGATCGAAATACGAACCTACCGCTTGTTACCCGGCACCATTGACGCCTTTCACCATGCGGTTCACACGCTGGCCGTGCCTATGCTCAAAGCCAAAGGAATGGATGTTGTGGCCTATGGCCGATCAGACCATGAGGAGGAAACGTATTTCCTGATACGTTCCTATGAAAATCGCATGGCACTTGAAACGGAACAAGCGGCTTTTTACGGCTCTGACGATTGGCGGCTCGGCCCCAGGCGCGCGCTGGTTGACCGCATCCAGACTTACCTGAACACGCTGCTTTGGGTTTCAGACACAGCCGTAGTCGAGATGCGTGGGTTGAACAAAAACCAGTAGGCGCTGATACGGTGGCCAGCGCTGTTGACTGGGGTGACGGCTTAGGGTCGTGCAACAACGCTTACTCGACCTTTCTCGGTGGTTTGGGTCGGGGTGGCGTGCTGGTGTGAATCATCATGGTGGCTTTTTCCATCTCCCCTGCGAGCAAGGCGGGCACGGCCTTGAGAGATCGGGTGATGCAGTCTTCAATCGCGATGCGTTGCTCTGGCATGGGTTTTTTGAGCACCCAGTTGATGACTTCTGCCTTGTCGCCGGGGTGGCCCACACCCAGCCGCAGCCGCCAATAATCGCCCGTACCCAACTGGGCATGAATGTCCCGCAAACCGTTGTGACCGGCGTGGCTGCCACCAAATTTCAGCTTGACCTGGCCGGGAATGATGTCGAGCTCGTCGTGCACCACCAGAATTTCGTCGGGCTGAATTTTGAAGAACCGGGCCAGTGCGGCAACTGATTTTCCGGAGAGGTTCATGAAGGTCTGTGGTGTAAGCAGCCACACCGTCTGGCCATTGCCAGTGGTTCTGGCGACCTGTCCGAAATAGCTTTTGTCAAAACTCAAGGGCGCTTTCAGCTCGCGTGCAAGTGCTTCAACCCACCAAAAACCGGCGTTGTGGCGCGTGGCTTCGTACTCTGCACCGGGATTGCCGAGCCCTGCGAATAATTTGATCATGCGGATTCCATTTCCATTTCAACCCGATGCGTTGTTGCTTCGCCAGGCGGTGCTGGAGCACGCCAAAAAGTAAAACGGCCCCTACCTTCTTGCGAGGGTAGGGGCCGCTGGCTTGCTGGCATCGCAGCCCAAGGGGAAACAAGGGGAAAATTACTTCTTCTTGGCGGGCGGCTTGGCAGCTGGTTTTGCGGCGTCTTTGGCAGCTGCGGCGGCTTTGCCGGCGGCTGCCTTGGGGTTAGCGGCCGGTGCTGAAGCTTCAGCCGGTGCGGCATCAACCTCTTCAACGATGGCCGTGACGGACACCAGAACCGGGTTGACTTGGCCCTTGGCGACAAACTTCACGCCTTTTGGCAGGGTGATGTCCTTCAGGTGCAGCGAAGAGCCTTTTTTCAGACCGCTCAGATCAATGGCGATGAACTCGGGAATGTCCGCAGGGAAGCAGGATACGGTCAACTCGGTCAACACGTGGTTGGCCAGGCAATTTTCAGCCTTGATGGCTGGTGAATCTTCTTCGCCGCTGTAGTGCAAAGGCACTTTGACGGTCATTTTGGTCTTGGCTTCAACGCGCTGAAAATCAATGTGCAGGATTTGCTGCTTGAATGGATGCATTTGCAGATCGCGCAGCAAGACCTTGTGGTCTTTGCCGCCCAGTTCCATCTCAAGGATGGAAGCGTGGAAAGCTTCTTTCTTGATGGCGTGCCACAACGCGTTGTGATCGATTTCGATCAGCAAGGCATCGCCGGTACCACCGTAAACAATACCGGGCGTGCGACCGGTGATGCGGAGACGGCGGCTCGCACCCGTACCCTGCTTGGCGCGCTCAAAAGCGACGAATTTCATAATTTACTCCTTGAAGAGGTGTACCGCGACCAGTTCACCCCGGTTTAAAAGGCTGTTCGAGCGCAGCGATTGAATCGCCCGCTGTGCAGCCGCTTTTTGTTTCAGATCAAAACCGCCTGGTCCTGATCTGAAAACAAACTCATGACCGACTCGCCCTTGGCAATGCGCTGAATGGTTTCAGCAATCAATGGCCCGACGGAGAGTTGTCGAATTTTTTTACAATTTCTGGCGTTATCGCTCAGGGGAATGGTGTTGGTGATCACCACCTCATCAAGTGCATCGCCGTGGGCAATTCGTTCAATCGCCGGGCCCGAAAAAATCGGGTGCGTGCAGTACGCGTACACCTTTTTGGCTCCGCGCTCTTTCAGCACTTCAGCTGCTTTGACCAGCGTGCCTGCAGTGTCGATCATGTCATCCATGATCACGCAGTTGCGGCCGTCGATGTCGCCAATGACGTGCATAACTTCAGATACGTTGGCTTTTGGACGCCGCTTGTCAATAATGGCCATGTCGCACCCCAGCTGCTTGGCCAGAGCACGGGCGCGCACTACACCGCCGACGTCAGGTGACACCACCATCAGGTCGTTGTAATTCTTCTGTCGCAGGTCGCCAAGCAGTACCGGCGAGGCATAAATATTGTCAACGGGGATGTCAAAAAAGCCCTGAATCTGGTCGGCGTGCAGGTCCATCGTCAATACCCGTGACACACCCACGGCTTGCAGCATGTTAGCCACCACCTTGGCAGTGATGGGCACGCGCGCCGAGCGTGGGCGGCGGTCTTGCCGGGCATAACCAAAATACGGTATGACAGCTGAGATGCGCTCGGCAGATGCACGCTTGAGCGCGTCCACCATGATCAGCAATTCCATCAGGTTTTCGTTGGTGGGCGCGCAGGTAGACTGCACCACAAACACGTCACGTGCGCGTACGTTTTGCTGAATTTCTACCGTGACTTCTCCGTCAGAAAAACGGCCCACGTGGGCTGCACCCAGTGGAATGCCCAACTGCTGCGCAATTTCGGCCGCCAGGCTCGGGTTGGCATTGCCTGTGAAGAGCAGAAAATCAGGATGGTTCGGCTGCATGTGGGGCCCAGCTTGTATCGACATTTGACTCTCGGCTGAAATTTTAGGGGCCACCAGGCCATGAACGCACCTCAAAACACACAAACCCGCAACAAGCGGGTCTGTAGTGCGGGTCTTGCCCGTCAGGGCAGACTTTCGTAACGACTTTCATCCGGTTCTTGAACCAGATAAAACCTTTCTCTCGGGAAAGGATGGAAATTTTGGCAGGGGTGGAAGGAGTCGAACCTGCGAATGCCGGAATCAAAATCCGGTGCCTTAACCAACTTGGCGACACCCCTACACGGGACAGCTGTCAAACTTTAGACCTGACAGCAAACCCATTAATCTATTGCCTTCTGAAAATTATCCCCACCCGGTCGTATTACCAACCGGCCAGCGGATGCACCTTCAGATTGCTGCACTTGCGGATTTTCCAGCTGTGCATTGACTCGTTATTTGAATCAATGTCGAAGCCTGAACTTTCCGTTCCGTGCGGCAAATGTGCGAATACCGCACTACCGGAGCCTGTCATACGCCCTTGAAGATTTTTCGCCTTGAGCCAATCAAGTGACTGGCCCAATTGCGGACATAAATTCAGGGCAACTGGCTGCAGGTCATTTCGCCCAAACCCGTACACGGTGTTTGTATCGGCTATTTGACCTGTTTCCGATTGTGCATCTGCAGCAAAGCCTACGATTGTAGCAGTCTCCGAGTCTCTTTTTAGCATTGGCGCGTTGAAAATCATCTCTGTCGAAAGTCCGGCAGCGGGTTTGACGACCAAAAAGCTGGCAGCGGGCAGTTGCAGCGGCGTGATGCGCTCGCCCACGCCCTCAACCCAGGCGTGCCCACCCGACAGGAAAAACGGAACATCGGCACCCAGAGACAACGCAAGTGCGAGCAGGTCGGCCCGCGGCAAAGTGACGCCCCACAAGCGCTGCAGGGCCAGCAGGCAACTTGCCGCATCTGACGAACCGCCGCCCATTCCTGCTTGGGTGGGAATCCGCTTTTCAAGACCGATATGCACACCCAAAGAGGTGCCGGTGGCCTTTTGCAAGGCCCGCGCTGCGCGTACTGTGAGGTCGTCCGCTGGTAGATTTTCTGCGTCCTGGTCATTTGCTGCCAGCAGGTCGCTGCGGCTGATGTGGCCGTCACGGCGCAGCTCGAAATGCAATGTGTCGCACCAGTCGATCAACATGAACACCGACTGAATCAGGTGGTAGCCGTCGGCCCTGCGCCCAATGATGTGTAAAAACAGGTTGAGTTTGGCGGGAGCTGGCAGGTTGCGCAGCTCTTTTTGGACTGCACTCATGGTTGCTGCTGTTGTTCTAAAGCGATTCTCAGAACAGCAGGTGTCGGGGACAAGCGTCGTGCGAGGATGCGGCCGTTGGCGTAATTTGCCAGATCGACTTGCCAATCCGCGCGAGATGCTAAATCGTTTTTGCCATCCAGCCATGCAAACAATTGAGGCAGCGCAAGCGATGCGCCGGTTGCTTGTTG
>NZ_JAYWHI010000111.1:0-17834 GCF_043778355.1 Polaromonas sp. | reverse complement strand
TTCTCGCTGATCGCCTAAACTGGCATTCATGACCGATCCTTCCCTGATTTTGACTCTGCTTTTTTCGGCCGCTCTGGTGCTAGGACTGTTGACAAAGTTCTATCTCGCATCACGGCAAATCCGCCATGTGGCTCGCCACCGCGATGCGGTCCCGCCCGCCTTTGCCAGCACCATCTCTCTGGACTCGCACCAGAAGGCCGCCGACTACACCATCACCAAGGCGCGCTTCGGCCTGCTGGAGTTGGCATGGGGCGCCGCCGTATTGCTGGGCTGGACGCTGCTGGGTGGCATGGATGTACTGAACCAGGCGCTGGCCGGCTCCGGCCTGGCCGACTACGGCAGCCTGGTGCCGCAACTGACGCTACTGGCCACCTTCGGGCTGGTCAGCGGCCTGCTGGACCTGCCCTTCACGCTGTACAGCACCTTCCGCATCGAGGAGCGTTTTGGCTTCAACAAAATGAGCTTCAAACTGTGGCTGGGGGATTTGCTCAAGTCCACGCTGGTCGGTGTGCTGATCGGCCTGCCCATCGTGGCGCTGATCCTGTGGCTCATGGGCAGCACCGGCAACTGGTGGTGGCTCTGGGCCTGGGGCGCCTGGATGGTCTTCAATCTGCTGATTCTGGTGCTTTACCCGACGGTCATTGCGCCGCTTTTCAACAAGTTCCAGCCGCTGGAAGACGAAACCCTCAAGGCCCGCGTGACGGCGCTGATGCAACGCTGCGGTTTCGCGGCCAAGGGGCTGTTCGTGATGGATGGCAGCAAACGCTCGGCCCATGCCAATGCCTACTTCACCGGTTTCGGCGCGTCCAAACGCGTGGTGTTTTACGACACCCTGCTCAAACAGCTCAACCCCGCCGAGGTCGATGCCGTGCTGGCTCACGAGCTCGGTCACTTCAAGCACAAACACATCATCAAACGTATTGTTTCGATGTTTGCCATGAGCCTGGCCGGCTTTGCCCTGCTGGGCTGGTTGTCCACCCAGATCTGGTTTTACACCGGCCTGGGGGTGCGGCCCAACATGAGCGGCGGTAACGACGCGCTAGCGCTCTTGCTGTTCCTGCTGGTGGTCCCGGTGTTCAGCTTTTTCATCTCGCCCATCTTTGCGCTGTTCTCGCGCAAGCACGAGTTTGAAGCCGACGCTTACGCGATTGCCCAGACCGACGGCAAGGATTTGCAAAGCGCATTGCTCAAGCTCTACCAGGACAACGCCAGCACACTGACGCCAGATCCTTTGTTCGTGAAGTTTTACTACTCGCATCCGCCGGCTTCCGAACGCCTGGCGCGCCTGGGTGGCGGCTCCGGAGCACCCGCATGAGCCCGATTCACAAGAACCGCCGTGCGTTGAGCGCCACCGAGATCGTGACCCAGCTCAGCCAGCTCAATGGTGAGCAGGCGCTGGGCTGGCGGCTGATCGACGGCTCACTCGAGAAAACCTTCGGTTTCAAAAACTATTACGAAACCATCGCCTTTGTGAATGCCGTGGCCTTCATCGCCAATGCAGAAGATCACCACCCCGACCTGGCGCTGAGTTACGGCAAATGCACGGTGCGTTTCAACACGCATGACGTGCAGGGCATTTCAGTCAGCGATTTTTTCTGCGCGTCCAGGGTCGACGCCTTGCTGGCTTGACCACTGTTTCTTCCGCCGGAACCCTGCCCGGCCTGGTGGTTGCCGGATTCGGCCGGCATTGCCTGGTGGAGACGCCCGATGGCCAGCGCCTGATCTGCCACCCGCGCGGCAAGAAGAGCCAGGCGGTTGTCGGCGACCACGTCCAGTGGCTGCCCTCGCAGGACGAAGGCACCGTCGAAAAAATCGAGCCGCGCAGTAACCTGTTTTACCGGCAGGACGAGATGCGCACCAAGTCGTTTGCAGCCAACCTGGACCAGGTGCTGATCCTGATCGCCGCCGAACCCGAGTTTTCGGAAAGTCAGCTCACGCGTGCGCTGATTGCGGCCGAAGCCGAACGCATCACCCCCATCATCGCGCTCAACAAAAGCGACCTGGCCGAACCGTTCGGTCGCGCCTGGACCAAACTGGCGCCTTACCGCGCGATGGGCTACCAGGTCTTGCCGCTCGCGATCAAACCCAAGACCGACACGCCGGTGGCCAACGATACGCAGTACCAGCAACTGCTGGCGCTGCTGCGCGGCAAAAAAACACTGGTGTTGGGGCCCTCGGGCGCCGGCAAAAGCAGCCTGACCAACCTGCTGGTGCCGAACGCGCAGGTGCTGACGGCAGAAATTTCGCAGGCGCTCAACTCGGGCAAACACACGACGACCAGCACCACGCTGTACTGGATCGATGCGCAGCGCAGCAGCGCGCTGATCGACTCACCGGGCTTTCAGGAGTTCGGCCTGCACCACATCGACCCCATGCACCTGGCCAACTACATGCCAGACCTCAAGGTGCATGCGCAGGACTGCAAATTTTACAACTGCACCCACTTGCACGAGCCGGGCTGCGGCGTGATTTCTGAAACAAAATCGACCTCCAACCCATGCGGGATAAGCGCAAGCCGCTATCGTTTGTATAGCGAACTGTTCGCCGAGTTGTCACAGCCGGCGCGTTACTGAAAGATGTCAACGCATCACGAGGGCGCGGCAGGCCTGCACCAGCGCTGCGCACTGCGCGGGCGTTCCCACGCTGATGCGCAGGTACTGCTCGATGCGCGGCAGCCTGAAATGGCGAACCAGGATCCGCTGCTCACGCAAGCCTGCGGCGAGGGATGCGGCGTCGTGCCCGAGGTGCCGGACCATCAGGAAATTCGCCTGGGAAGGCAGCACCTCAAATCCGAGATCGAGCAGGTCGGAGCGTAAAGTTTCGCGGCTTTGCATCACCGCCGCGCGGGTGCTCTCAAAGTAGGCGCGGTCTTCGTAGGCTGCGGTGGCGCCGGCCAGCGCCAGGCGGTCCAGCGGGTAGGAATTGAAGCTGTCTTTGACGGTCTCGAGCGCTTCAATCAGGTGACGCTGGCCAGCGGCAAAGCCCACGCGCAGACCGGCCAGCGAACGCGATTTCGACAGTGTGTGCACCACCAGCAAATTCGGGTAACTGTTGATCAGTCCGATGGCGCTTTCGCCGCCAAAGTCCACATAAGCCTCATCGACCAGCACCACGCACTGGCTTTGCTGCTGCAGCAACTGCTCGATAGCTGCCAGGGGCAAGCCGGTGCCGGTCGGCGCGTTCGGATTGGCAATCACCACACCACCGCAAGGGGCGCGGTACTGCGCCACATCGATACGCATTGCGTTGTTCAGGGGAACCATGGCGGCGTCAATGCCGTACAGCCCGCAGTAGACCTTGTAAAAGCTGTAGCTGATGTCGGGCATCAGCACCGGCCTGGCCTGGCGGAAGAAAGCAAAAAATGCGTGTGCCAGAACTTCGTCTGACCCATTGCCGGCGAACACCTGGCTGGCAGCGATACCGTGAAACTCCGCGATCGCCTGCCGCAGTCCGGACGACTGCGGGTCGGGGTAAAGCTGCAGCCCCTGCTGCGCAGCGGCGCTGATGGCGGCGATCGCGCGGGGCGAAGGCGGGTACGGATTTTCGTTGGTGTTGAGTTTGACGAGGCCCTCAGTGGCAGCTTGTTCACCTGGGGTGTAAGGCACCAGCCCACTCAGGGCCGGACTCCGGAGGGACGTGGCTGAATGCATGAAAACCGGACCCGCAGTCTCAGCCCAGCAGGCGCGCCAGTGTGAGCAACGCCAACAGCACCATCCAGAGCACCACCGAGCGCCAGACCAGGCCGACAATGCTGCGCAGATGCGCCACCTCGGGTTCGCGGCCGGGCGTGCTTTCCGTCACCTCGGGTGCGGGCTGATCGGGGCCGTTGGCCTGGAAACCCTGCGAGGCATCGGGCGCAAATGTGGCCTTCAGCGCCTCACCGCCCAATCGAACATTGACCGCACCGGAGGTGGCCGCGAGAATGACGCCATCGTTATGGTTTTCCGGGCCGGCCGGTTGACGCTGCGCATAGTTTCGCCAGCCGTCGATGGCATCTTCAAAACTGCCGACCACCGCAAATCCCAGTGATGTCAGGCGCGCCGGCACATAGTCGATCATCTGCCAGGCGCGCGCCGCCGACTGCTGCAGCGCCGGGCTGGCGCCCTCCCCCGTCGAGCGGCTTTTGTGCGCCCAGTAGCGCGAGACGAACTCGCTCAGGCGATACAACACGGCTCCGGCAGGACCCAGGCCCAGCGCGGCCAGCACCGAGAACCAGGCCAGTACGCCAAACACATGGCGGTGCGCGGCCAGCACCGAATACTCAATCACATGGCGAACAATTTCGCTGCGCGGCAATTCGCTGGCATCGACCTGGCGCCACTGCGCCAGCAATTCACGGGCGCTTGCCTCATCGCCGTCGTCGAGCGCGTCGCGGATGTCGGTGAAATAGTGGCTGAACTGGCGAAACCCCAGCGTGACGTAGAGAACAGCCACGCTCCACACAAAAGCCAGTGCCACATTGACGCTCCACAGCAACCAGTGGATCACCAGTGTCAGAAGCGCCGGCGCCAGCACCGCCATGCTCCAGGCGACCCAGCCGTGGACCGGCTTGCCGGCGTCCAGACTGCGGCTGGCCCAGCGCGCCCAGCGGCGCAAACTGGCGTGAATGGGGTTGCCGCGGGCCAGCGGACGGGCCTGTTCAATGATGAGAGCGAACAAAACGGCAAAAAAACTCATGGCACGTCTATAAATCCATTTTTCGGGCGAACAGCGTCGTTGCGCGGTGCGCGCCATCCTCATGCAAGCACGTGCATTCCGGCGGCTAGAGCTCCGGGCGCCTGGCACCTCATCCCGATAGTCTGATTTTCTGAAAGTGCCTGCTGCCAAATCATAACGGGTGATAGGCACCCGCACCTCACGCCGGCCTAGGCGCTCAGAAAACGATAGAGGTTGCGCAGCATGCCAGCAGTGGCACCCCAGATGTAGCGCTCCTTGTCGCCGCCAGCGTCATTGGCGGTGTAGGGCATGGACAGCCACTGCCGGATGGCGCCATCGAATTCAAACTCGTGGCGCTGGTGATTCGCGGGGTTCATCAGGTACTGCAGCGGTACTTCGAAAATATCGGCCACTTCGGACGGATTGGGCTGCAGCGTGAAACCCGGTTGCACCAGCGCCACCACCGGCGTGATGATAAAAGCGGTGCCGGTAACATAGGTCGGGAGAATACCCAGCACCTCCACATGTTCGCGGGCCAGTCCGATCTCCTCATGCGCCTCGCGCAGCGCGGTGGCCACCGCGTCGTGGTCGGTGTCATCGGTCTTGCCGCCGGGAAAGGCGACCTGGCCGGAGTGGGTCGACATGTTGCCGGCTCGTTCTGTCAACAGCAGCGTGAGTTCATCCCGCATGACCAGGGGAATCAGTACGGCAGCCAGCGCCGGCTCGCGGTTGGAAAACTTCTTTTCGACACTGTGCTCCGGCGTCCAGAGCGGCGGATGCCGGAAGCGCAGACGCAGAGCCGCAGGCGCCAGCGCCTGCGTCGGCACGCCCGCCAAATGCGTGTCCACCCCAATGACCGGGATGGTTCGCGGATCGAATTTAGGCAGCGGTTTGGTGAAAGTCATACAAAACCAAGCGTAGCAGGCATGAAAAAGCCGCTCCAAGAGCGGCTTTTTCAGGGACAGGGCCGCATTTATGCAGCTTTGGCGCCCAGTTTTTCCTTGATACGGGCCGACTTGCCGCTGCGATCGCGCAGGTAGTAGAGCTTGGCGCGGCGCACATCACCGCGGCGTTTGACTTCGATCTTGGCGATCAGCGGGCTGTAGACCTGGAAGGTCCGCTCAACGCCTTCACCATTGGAGATCTTGCGCACGATGAAGCTGGAGTTCAGGCCGCGGTTGCGCTTGGCAATCACAACGCCTTCAAACGCCTGCATCCGCTTGCGTGTACCTTCAACGACATTGACGCTGACGATCACGGTGTCGCCGGGGGCATACACGGGAATGGTCTTGTTCAAGCGGGCAATTTCTTCCTGCTCAAGGGTTGCTATCAGATTCATGATTTGTTCCATCTAACTTTTTCGTTCATACACGCGCTGCACTAAAGACCGCAAATCCATCGACACATCGTAATGGTCAAGATGGTTGCAGTGGCCGCCAGAGGAGCGAAAAGCCCACGATTATAGCAATTTATGGGTGTTGAGAGGAGTTTGCCGGCAAGCCGCGCAGAAACGCCTCGTCCGCAACCGTCAAGCTGCCCGCCTTTCGCGCAGCCTCCACCAGTTCAGGGCGGTGCTGGCGGGTGAGGGTCAACCGCTGTTCGCGGCGCCAGCGCTCGATGTGCGCGTGGTTTCCCGACAACAAGGTATCTGGCACGCCCTGCTCGCGCCAGACCTCCGGCCGCGTGTAATGCGGGCAGTCCAGCAATCCATCCAGCGCCGGATTAAAGCTGTCGAGCTGGTGGCTGCCTTCATCATTGAGCACGCCGGGCTGCAGGCGCGCCACGGCGTCCAGCAAGGCCATGGCAGGGATTTCTCCGCCGGACAGCACAAAGTCACCTAGGCTGAGCTGCTGGTCGACATAAGTGTCGATAAAACGCTGGTCCAGACCTTCGTAGCGGCCACAGATCAGCACCGCGCCGGCGCTGGCCGACCAGACGGCCACACCGCTGTGGTTCAACGCCCGGCCCGTCGGTGAAAACAGCACAACCGGCGCCCGAAGATTGACAGCTTCCGCACGTTCGGCACGTATCGCTTCGAGGCAACGCGCCAGCGGTTCGGCCATCATGACCATGCCCGGACCACCGCCAAAGGACCGGTCATCGACCCGGCGGTAGTTGCCTTCTGCAAACTCGCGCGGGTTCCAGAGCCTGACCTCGACCAGGCCGGATTCGTAGGCGCGGCGCGTTACACCGCTGATCAGGAACGGTGCAAAAAGCTCGGGAAACAGGGTGATGACATCAAAACGCATGGCTGTGTATTCTGCGCCGATCCCAGCGTAGAAAGCCGGAGGGTTTAATAGTCAGGTTGCCAATCCACCGTGATGGTTTTGGCAGGGAGGTCCACGCCGTCCACGTAGGCAGCGACAAAAGGGATCATGCGCTCCAGCGTCTGGTCGCCGTCGGTGTATTCGACACACAGCACAGAATGCGGGCCGGTCGCCATCAGGTCACGCACGCAACCCAGGACCACCCCTTCCCGGTTGACGACGTTGAGGCCCAGCAGGTCGACCCAGTAATACTCGTCCTTGCCGGCTTTCGGGAAAGCGCTGCGCGGCACAAAAATCCGCGCCCCACGCAGGGCTTCGGCAGGCGTACGGTCATCGAAACCCTCGAACTTGGCGACGACCGAGTCGGAATGGGTTTTGGATTCGCTGACACTCAGGATGACCGTGCCGGCAAACGCATCAAAGCCGGGCCGGTGTTTGGCCTCGGGCGGCTGGAGAAACCAGCGGCTGGAAGAAAAAAGCGCCTCGGAGGAGGCGCTGTGCGGCAGGATTTTGACCCAGCCCTTGACGCCCCAGGCATCAAGAATGCGCCCGACTTCGATGGCGTCCTCAGGCAGACCCGAGGACTCTAAGCCCGGAAGCATCTGGCAACCGGGAAAATCAGGCAGCTTTGGGGGCTGCAGCAGCGCCCTGCTTGACCAGGCGTTCCACGGTGGGGGACGCTTGTGCACCGACGCCGAGCCAGTGGGTCAGACGGTCCTGCTCAATGCGCAGACCTTCTTCGCCACCTTTGGCGATCGGGTTGTAAAAACCGATACGCTCGATGAAACGGCCATCGCGGCGGACACGTTTGTCAGCCACAACAATATTGAAAAAAGGACGGTGTTTAGAACCGCCGCGCGAGAGTCGAATGACGACCATGATTTATCCTTCGGGTGGCGGGGTGAAAAAAAAATCACCCCAAAATGTTCCTGCAGCGATTGAGACACACGACATGGCACCCGGCCAGCGAAATGCTGCAAAGCCGCAGATTATAACCCGCGCTCCGCTATTTCCATTTACACGGCCTCCCGGCCTTCTTTTCTGAGCCCAGTCATGCCCCTCATACGCCCCAGCCGCGAAGACGACCTTCCTGCCATCGCCGCCATTTATGCGCACCATGTGCTGCACGGCACCGGCACCTTTGAAACCGAGCCGCCCAGCATCGCCGACATGGGCACACGTCGCGCCGATGTCCTGTCCAAAGGCCTGCCCTACCTGGTCGCCGAAGAGGCCGGCGCTGTCATCGGCTTTGCCTACGGCAACTGGTTCAAGCCGCGGCCGGCCTACCGCTATTCGGTGGAAGACTCCATCTATCTGGCGCCCGACGGGGGCGGCAAGGGCATCGGCCGCGCCCTGCTGTCAGAGCTGCTGGCACGCTGCGAAAGTGCAGGCATCCGCAAGATCATGGCCATCATTGGCGACTCGGCCAACGCCGGCTCAGTCGGACTGCATCGCGCTCTGGGCTTCACACAGGTCGGCATCGTGGCGTCCTGTGGTTGGAAGTTTGGTGCCTGGCGTGATATCGTGATCATGGAAAAAACACTGGGGGCCGGCGACACCGAGCCGCCAGTCGGGGTCGACCCAGCCTCGCCCTCCCTCTCCCCACCCTGACGGATTTCATGAAAACCAAGAACAAGACCCTGGCGGCGTGGCTGGCCCTGGCCGGTGGCCAACTGGGCATTCATCGCCTGTACCTCTACGGTGTGGGCGACCTGCTGGCCTGGCTGCATCCCATCGCTGCCGCGCTGGGCTGGTGGGGCATCGAGCGCGTACGGATGTACGGCCAGGACGACCAGCTCGCCTGGGCACTGATACCGCTGCTCGGCTTCACGCTGGCCGGCACCGCGTTGACGGCGATTTATTACGGCCTGATGGCGCCCGAGAAGTGGAATGCCAGGCACAACCCCGGAGCGGCACCGGATGCGGCGCCGGGCCGGACCAACTGGCTGACCATGGGCGCGATCGTGTTTGCACTGCTGTTTGGCACCATCGCGCTGATGTCCAGCATCGTGTTCAGTTTTCAGCGTTATTTCGAGTACCAGGTCGAGGAAGCGCGCAAGATCTCGCAACCCAGGTAGAGCCCCGACGTTCGCTCACCGCGTCCGTTCGTCCTGAGTCTGTCGGAGGATACCCCCGCCCACCGCGCCGTTCAGAACAACTGCAGGCTGACCCAGTAGGCAATCGCGGCGACAAAGGCCGACGCCGGTATCGTGAAGATCCAGGCCCAGACAATGTTGCCGGCCACGCCCCAGCGGACCGCCGAGGCCCGCTGGGTCGAGCCGACCCCAACGATGGCACCCGTGATGGTGTGGGTGGTCGACACCGGAATACCCAGCCCGGTCGCCAGGAACAGGGTCAGTGCCCCGCCGGTCTCGGCGCAGAAGCCCCCCACCGGTTTGAGCTTGGTGATTTTCTGACCCATGGTTTTCACGATGCGCCAGCCACCAAACATGGTTCCCACAGCGATCGCCACATAACAACTGACGATGGTCCAGGTCGGTGGGGCAGCGTCGCTGGCAGAGGCATAGCCTGTGGCGATCAGCAGCATCCAGATAATGCCAATGGTTTTCTGCGCATCGTTGCCGCCGTGTCCCAGGCTGTAGGCACCCGCTGAAACCAGCTGCATACGCCGGAACCAGCGGTCCACCCGGGACGGCGTGGCACGGCGAAAGGCCCAGGCCACACTGACCATCATCAATGACCCGAGCAGAAAACCCAGCAGCGGCGAGACAAAAATGAAGGCCACGGTTTTCAGGATGCCGGTGGCCACAAGCGCGCCGGCGCCTGACTTGGCCAGCACCGCACCGACGATGCCGCCGATCAGCGCATGGGACGAGCTACTGGGAATGCCGTAATACCAGGTCAGCAGGTTCCAGGTGATGGCGCCGATCAGGGCACCAAACACCACATGGGTGTCGACAATTCCCGGCTGCACAATGCCCTTGCCGACGGTAGCAGCCACACTCAGGTGGAAAACGAAGATGGCCACGAAGTTGAAGAATGCGGCAAACAGCACCGCCTGGCCGGGTTTGAGCACGCCTGTGGACACCACGGTGGCAATCGAGTTGGCCGCATCGTGGAAGCCGTTCATAAAGTCGAAGGCAAGCGCCAGAAACACCAGCAGCAGCACGACCCAGAAGGCAGTTTGGACGGTTTCCATGGTCCCGCCCGCTTATGAATTTTCGAGGACGATGCCCTCAATCACGTTGGCCACGTCCTCGCACTTGTCGGTGATGGTTTCAAGCAATTCGTAGATGGCCTTGAGCTTGATGACTTCACGCACATCGGGCTCTTCGCGGAACAGCTTGCTCATGGCCGAGCGCATCACGCGGTCGGCATCAGACTCAAGCTTGTCAATCTCTTCGCAGGTCTTCAACGCGGCCTCGGCCGTGGCTGCGTCGCTGAGCTTGTCGATCAGCGCCACTGCATCCTTCAGGCGTTCGCAGCATTTGACGCTGAGGTCGGTCAGCCGGACGATCTCCTCGGTCATGTGTCGCACGTCGTACAAGGCCATGGTTTCAGCGGAATCCTGAATCAGGTCGGCCACATCATCCATGGTGTTGATCAGGGTATGAATCTGCTCCCGATCAATCGGGGTGATGAAGGTTTTGTGCAGCATGCGGTTCACCTCCTGGGTGATCCGGTCTGCGGCGCGTTCGGCATTGTCGACCTCGCGGTTATAGCTCTCCCGCTTTTCGATGTCGCTGTAGTTGGCAACCAGATTGGAAAAAGCGCGGGCCGCCTCGACGATGCGGTCGGCATGCTGGTTGAACAGCTCAAAAAAATTGCCTTCACGCGGCAGCAGCTTGCCAAACAGCATCGTCGACTCCTGGGGTTTGTGTCATTTCAATGACATTTTTGTGACTGGGCAGTTTAACCGTCCCCCCCATTTGTCACTTCATGCCCCATGCAGCGCCTTCCTGGGCGCCGCCAGGGTCAGGATGATCGGAAGATGAAATACACCGCCCCCACCATGCACAGCGCGGCCCACAGGTAATCCAGCTTCAGTGGCTCGTTGAGGTAGAACACCGCAAACGGTACAAAAACCGCCAGGGTGATGATCTCCTGCATGATCTTGAGCTGGCCCACGCTGTACAGCGTGAAGCCAATACGGTTGCCCGGCACCTGCAGCAGGTATTCGAACAATGCAATGCCCCAGCTGATCAGGGCTGCGATGTACCAGGGTGAGGTCGCCAGGTTTTTCAGATGGCCATACCAGGCAAATGTCATGAAAACATTGGACAGCAGCAGCAAGCCAATGGTCTGCGCGGAAACGGGAAGGGATTGCAGAAACTGCATGGGTTCTCCAAAGGCATCCATAAAACCGACAGCGACCGCATTGTCAGCGCCCGTTCCGACGTGCGCTCACCAACTTCCGGATCTCACGGTCTTTTGGGCCTGTAGCCCTTATACACAGGGCGCAACAGGCTACCAAAATAATAGCAAACTATCGCTATAAACCGCACGGAAGCAACAATCGGTCAGGTCTTGTGGCAATCTTGGCCTGGGTTGAACAGCGCCATGGCTGCGTTCAAGCCCGCGCAATCCAGCGTTGCTGGGCCGCGAGTTTTTCGACATCGCGCCAGCCCGCACACTGCCTGGCCATCTGTGGCCAGATACGTAATAACAGCTCACACTCGGCCAGCGTGTCAGCAGCCGCCTGGTGCCGGTTGGCACAGACGATGCCAAAGTGCGCGAGCCACTCGTCCAGCGCGCGCGCCCTGACCTTCTCGTGCGTCACCGCACACAGTTGTTCGATGTCAACCCAGCGATTGGTCAGCGCAGCGCCCAGATGCGCCAACACAAACCGGCCAATCATGGCCTGGTCGAAGGGCGCATGAAACGCCAGCAGCGGCGAATTGCCGACAAAGCGGGTGAAGGCACGCAGCCCGTCTGGCATGGGTTCGCCTTCGCGCTGGCGCTGCAGGCCAATGCCGTGCAGCAGGATATTGTCTTTCGCGCTGGCCACTTCGGATTGGCGCAGCACCACCTCAAAGCTGTCGCCCGGTGTGATGCTCAGGCGCCTGCTCGGCCAATCCACGCGAACGGCAATCGCGGCAATCGCCAGCAACTGGTCGCGCTGCGGATCCAGCCCGCTGGTCTCGACATCAAGCACAACCCAGCGCAACTCGTCCACAGCCACTGGCGCGCCGATCCAGCCGCGCAGGCGGTCACCCCAGCTCATCGCCCGTAATCCAGTTGCAGGCGCTGCTGCAGCGAGCGTGCCACACGGAAGGATTCACGCAGGATGCGCCGGTCAATATCATTGAGCTGTGCGACTTCAAGCTGGTTCGGTTGCTGCTGCGGAGCCGTGCCTTCGAGCTGAATGCGCAGCCGGAGCGTCTGCAAAAACTCGAAGCCGCTGACCCAGGCCTGGTATTCGGGGGCGGCCAGGCCAAGCAGCGGGCCGACGGCCTCCAGCCGTTCGCGGGTGCTGGTGACGGCAACGCCGAGGCTCAGCGAATAAATGCGCGCCACATCAACAAAAATCGCCGCGCCCTGCAGCTTGAGGTCGATCCGTCCCGCATCGTCAACGGCGACGCTGCCGGTCCAGTTCAGCGGCGCACTGTGGCTCAGCGCATTGAGCGCCAGTTGCTTGATGAAACGCGGTGCGCGCCGCGCTGCCTCGCTGACCTCGCGGCGCAAGCTGTCGGCCAGGCGGTCATCGCCCGCCAGCGCGCGGAAGTCAAAGTAGATGCTGGCATGCAGCAGGTCCTGCGGCGCGCCGTGTTCTACCCAGTGGGCAAAACGCTCGCGCCACTGGCGCAGCGTCAGGCAGCAGGACGGCTCGCCGGCCATGATGCGGCCGCGGCACAACGGGTAGCCACAGGCGTCCAACGCCAGATTGACCGCACTGGCGAAGCGCAGGGCAGCGCCCCGCTGCTCCGGCGTCGTGTCGTCCGGCAGGATCAGCGCGTTGTCCTGATCGGTGGCAATCGTCTGCTCGCTGCGTCCCTCGGAACCCAGCGCCAGCCAGCAAAGGCGCGTCAGGTCGAGGTGATGCTCTTGCGCCTTGATCTCCAGCAGGCGCGCGGTCAGCACGTCATTGAGGTGGCTGATCAGCGCGGTGAGCTGGCGCGCGTGCACGCCCTGGCCCAGCAGATTGTGCGCAAAACGGCGGATATCCTGCGCCACCAGTTTGAGCGTGTCCACGTCGGCGGCGGAACGGATGGAGGTACTGACCTGCTTGAGACTCAGGCGCTGCATCGCAAACAGATCGCGCTCGGACACCATGCCGACGGCCGCACCACCGCGCGTGACCGGCACGTGGCGAATACCGTGTTTGCTCATCAGCAGCGCCGCATCGAGCGCGGTGTGTTCATGGCTCAGCGACAGCACCGGCTGGACCATCACCTGCGAGATCGGCGTGTCCAGATGCAGGCCCGGCAGCGTGACCTTGCCGAGGACGTCGTAACGCGTGAGGATGCCCAGCGGCCGCTGCTGCGTATCGGTCACCAGCATGGAGCCTATGCGCTGCTGGTGCATTTGCGCCAGCGCCTGGCGCAACGGTGTGTCCGGCGGGCAGCTCACCGGCGTCTGGCGTGCCACCTCACCCAGCGGCGTTTCCAGCGACTGCTCGGCCAGCGCCTGCGAGGCATAGGCCACCTGCAACGCACGCCGCGACAGGTCCAGAAACTTCAGGATGCGCCGGTTCAGGAAATCGGCAAACGATGGGCTGCGAACCGCCAGCGCCTGCATGGCATCCAGCGGCAAGGCCAGCACAAAGGTGTCAGCCACTGCGCGGTAGCTGGCCGTGACGGCGCGTTGAGCAACAGCCGCACTGACCGGAAACAACTCGCCGGGCTCATAGTGGAAAGCACCGCCCGACAGCTCGGCCAGGCCGCGCTCGCCGATCACCGCGCCCTGACGAATAAAGATGAGGTTCTGCACCAGGCCGCTGTCGGGCGTGAGCAGCAGTTCACCGGGTGCGTAGTAGTTCTCGCGGGAGTGACTGAGGAAAAAATCGACGTCGCCGGCCAGCATCTGCGCAAACGGCGGGTACCGCATCAGTTCCTGGCGCAGGTTGGCCAGCAGGCTGCTGGACGGACTGAGGTCGGCATTGAGCGAGGCCAGCGGCTGGTTGGCATCCGTCACGGTCGTCTCCCGGTGTTTGAATCGATTATCCGGGAAGCATGTGCTGTCCTGCTGACACAGCGCAAAGGTGCGACCGATTGCCGGCAGACTTGCGTGCGGTTCATCCAGCGGGGGCGTCGCGAACAGGGCCGCAGCATGGTGGAGATGCCACCTGGCGCAGTAACAGTGCTATTAATTCAGTAGCTGGTAACGCTCTTTGGACATGGGCTGGAGGCACTTTTCATTCATCAAAACCAGCAAACTACCTTGGCAAGCTGGCCGCCTGCCGCGCCAGCGCACTGACCCGGCCCCAGTCCCCGCGCGCCAGTGCATCGGCCGGCACCAGCCAAGAGCCACCCACACAAGCCACATTGGCGAGTGCCAAAAACTCGGCTGCGTTGGTGGCGGTGATGCCGCCGGTGGGACAGAACAACACATCACCAAAGGGGCCGCCCCAGGCCTTGAGCATGGCCAAGCCGCCAGCCTGCAGCGCCGGGAAAAACTTGAGCTCGGTGTAGCCGTCTTCCTGCGCCGCCATGATTTCGCTGCCGGTGGCCACACCAGGCAGCAGCGGCAGATGTGCATCGCGGCAGGCGGTGCCGACCGCGTGGGTGTAACCCGGACTCACGATAAAACGCGCGCCGGCCATCGCACAGGCCTGCACATCGGCGGCGCTGCGCGCAGTGCCGGCACCGACCACGGCTTCGGGCACGTCACGCGTAATCGCCTCGATGCAGGCCAGCGCCTGTGGCGTGCGCAAGGTCACTTCCAGCATGCGTATGCCGCCGGCCACCAGCGCACGCGCCAGCGGCACAGCGTGCGCCACATCGTTGAGCACAATCACCGGAATCACGGCGGCGTCCTGCATCACCTGCAGGGCGGTCAGCGGCCGGTTCGCATCAAGTTTCACATCCACGACAAAGCTCCTTCTTCAGCGGCCAGTGCATTGCGCCGCATGCCCGCAAACAATTCACGCCCCATGCCCAGGCCATTGGCCGCGCGCAGCGTCTCGGGCATGGCGACAGACTCGCGGCCTGCCCAGTCGGCGGCTGGCACCTTGATGTCGAGTATGCCGTTGATCGAATCCACCAGAATCACATCACCGTCGCGCACCTTCGCCAACGGACCGCCCGCCGCCGCCTCGGGCGATACGTGAATCGCCGCAGGCACTTTGCCAGAGGCGCCGCTCATGCGGCCGTCGGTGACCAGCGCCACGCGAAAGCCTTTGCCCTGCAGCACCGCCAGCGGCGGCGTGAGTTTGTGCAGCTCGGGCATGCCGTTGGCCTGCGGCCCCTGCCAGCGCACCACACAGATCACGTCGCGGTCCAGCTCACCGCCCTGGAAAGCCAGATGCAGCGCCTCCTGCGAATCGAAGACGCGCGCGGGCGCTTCAATCACGTGGCGGTCGTCCGGCACCGCCGAGACCTTGATCACACTACGGCCCAGATTGCCCTGCAGCAGCTTGAGACCGCCGCTGGCGCTGAAGGGTGCGCTGGTCGGCCGCACGATGGCTTCGTCCTTGCTCGCGCCCATCTCATGCCAGGCCAGCTTGCCATCTCGCATCTCCGGTTCGCGCGTGTACTCGCGGATGCCCCCGGCGCGCACCGTCAGCACGTCCTCATGCATGAAGCCGGCGTCCAGCAACTCGCGAATCACAAAACCGGTGCCGCCGGCCGCCTGAAACTGGTTCACGTCGGCGCTGCCGTTGGGATACACATGGGTCAGGAGAGGCACGACATCGGACAGGTCAGAAAAATCGTTCCAGTCAATCAAAATGCCGGCGGACCGCGCGACCGCGACCCAGTGAATCAAATGGTTGGTGGAACCGCCAGTGGCCAGCAGCGCGACCATGGCGTTGACGATGGCTTTTTCATCGACGATCCTGCCGATCGGTGAAAACCGCTTCGACGACTTGACGATACCCAGCACCGTGCGCGCTGCCTCGCGCGTGAGTTCGTCACGCAGGTCGCCGCCAGGCTGGACAAAAGCGGTGCCGGGCACATGCAGGCCCATGGCTTCGAGCAGCATCTGGTTGCTGTTGGCCGTACCGTAGAAAGTGCAGGTGCCGGGGCTGTGATAACTCTTGAGCTCGGCATCGAGCAGGCCATCGCGGCCTACCAGTCCTTGCGCCGCCAGCTCGCGCACGCGGGCTTTTTCCTTGTTCGGCAAGCCGGACGGCATCGGACCGGCTGGAACAAACACCACGGGCAGGTGGCCGAAGTGCAACGCGCCTATCAGCAGGCCAGGCACGATCTTGTCGCACACACCCAGCATCAGCGCCGCGTCGAACATGTCATGGCTCAGCGAGACCGCGGTGGCCATGGCGATCACGTCGCGGCTGAACAGACTGAGTTCCATCCCGGTCGTGCCCTGCGTCACGCCGTCACACATGGCGGGCACGCCACCGGCCACCTGGGCGGTCGCGCCGTGGAGGCGCGCCTCCCACTTGATCAGGTCCGGGTAAGGCTGCATCGGCGTGTGCGCCGAGAGCATGTCGTTGTAGGCGGTGACGATGCCGATGTTGGGCGCTCGTTCAGTGACCACCTTGAAGCGATCGTCCAGCGGCATGCCAGCGACCGCATGAGCGATGTTGCCGCAACCCATGCGGTCCACGCTGATGGCGCGGGTGGCGGCGCTGTCCAGCCGCTGCAGGTAGGCGTTGCGCGTGCTCAGGCTGCGCGTGCGTATGTTTTCAGTGACCTGGGCGACGACGGTGTGAAGGCTCATGGGGGTGCTTTTGAGGTTCGTTGGTAACTTTATTACTTCGTCCATCGTACTTCGTTACCAAGCCCCTGCAAAGCCACGGGTACCAACCGGTTACCGGCCACCTGCCCTACTGCAGCGCGATCTCTACCCGGCGCGCCTCGGCATCGCTGCCCGTGCCAGCGGTCTGCGCCGGCTTGTCAAGGCGGATCTGGCTGTCCGACACACCGGCTGCGATCAGGGCCTGGCGCACCGCGAGCGCACGCTGCCTGGCCAGTTCGGCATTGCGCGCGGCGTTACCTTTGGCATCGTGAAACCCGGAGATCAGGATTTTTTTGCCGCCCCGCGCACCCTTGACCACATCAACCAGAGCGTCGGCAGCCCCGGCCGCAAGTTCGGCCTCGCCGGAGGCGAAGTAGAACTTGACCACGCCGTATTCCACCGTGATGCTGGCGGCGTCGGAGACGGCCTGGGCGGCCAGTGCCGCTGAAGCCGGTACGGCGGCAGGCATGGCCGACACAGGCGCAGGGACGACAACAGATTCCACAGCCTCCGTCGGCTGGTCCGGCCGCGAAGCCCCGACGCGGCTGAGCGCCAGACCCAGCACCAGGGCGATCACCAGCGCGATGAGGCCAAGCAGCAGGCCCAGCATCCAGCCTTGCTGCTCATCGTCCGACTGTGAAAACATGCAAAAAATCTCCGGGGAAACATCGGGGTTCGGGAAAGGTGCAGCGGACTCGCGCCATGCGCAAATCGCAGGGGCATTGTAAAGTGCGTGGGTGGACACTCACCTGCCAAACAGCCTGCTCACCGTTCGCGATCCCGCCCCCATGCTGGAGCGTTTTTTGCATCAGTGGGGCGGCAAGGAGGACCTCTGGATTTTCGGCTACGCCTCGCTGATCTGGCGGCCCGACTTCGATTTTTCCGAGCAACGGCGCGCCCGGGTACACGGCTGGCACCGCGCGCTCAAGATGTGGAGCCGCATCAATCGCGGCACCCCCGAGTGCCCGGGCCTGGTGTTTGCGCTGCTGTCGGGCGGCAGTTGTCACGGCGTGGTCTACCGCGTTCCACGCCACGACGTGCCCGAAGTGGTGGCCAAACTCTGGCTGCGCGAGATGGTGACCGGTGTGTACG
>NZ_JAYWHI010000110.1:0-6352 GCF_043778355.1 Polaromonas sp. | reverse complement strand
GTGACCGGCCCTTATCTGGCCATGGTCACACTGGCTTTCGGCACCATCATCCAGATTTTGATCAACGAGATGACCTTTCTCACCGAAGGCCCTCTCGGCATCACCATCCCCAAGCCCTCCGTGATGGGCCACAAGCTGAGCGAGCACGAGTTCTACTGGCTTACGTTCGCGCTCATGGTGGTCTCGCTGGTGGTGGTGCACCGCATTTTGAAGTCCCAGCTGGGCCGTGCGTTCGAGGCGCTGCGCGGCAGCCCTGTGGCGTCGGACTGCATGGGTGTGTCGGTGTACCGCTACAAGGTCTATGCCTTTGTGATCAGCGCGGGCTTTGCGGGGTTGGCGGGTTGCCTGTACTCCTACTCCGAGCAGTACATTTCGCCCAACACCTACAACTTCGAATTGACCGTGCTTTTCCTGCTGGCCGTGATCATGGGGGGGCGCAAAACTCGCTCGGGCGCACTGCTGGGCGCAGCCATCATCGTGATTCTGCCCAAGCTGCTGGACGACCTTGAAATGTTCCGGGTGGTGGCGTTGGTGCTGGCGGTCGGCATGTTGATCGGTGCCATCGTTGGTGTTGCTCGCAAGATGACGACCCCCAAAGCCATGGCCATTCCGGTGGTTGGCACAATGGCGCTGGCGGGGTTTGCGTTCTGGCTGCAGTCGATCACCGACTGGCGCCTTAGCATCTTCGGCTTGATGATCCTGTTCGTGGTTTACTACCTGCAGGACGGTATCGTTGGCTTTGTGCGCACCCTGTTTGTTCGCAAATCTTCGGCAGCCGACGCCCAGCTGGGCGCTAGGGCCACCGGCAAAGATGCGGTGATGGCTGCGGCGAATGCCACCGTGCCGGTCGGTGCAGACCTGTTGGTTGGCGAAGGCATCCTGATGCAGTTTGGCGGCCTGAAAGCCATCAACCAGGTGGACATCCGCATCAAGCGCGGCACGATTCACGGCCTGATCGGCCCCAACGGTTCGGGCAAGAGCACGATGATGAACGTGTTGACCGGTATCTACCAGCCCACGGCAGGCACCATCAACTTTGCGGGCCGTGCGGTGGTCGGGCGCACGTCGTCTGACATCGCGTTGTCGGGCATTGCCCGCACCTTCCAGAACGTCCAGCTGTTCGGTGAAATGACCGCGCTGCAAAACGTGCAGGTTGGCTTGCACCACACCTTTGCCAGCAACATCGTGGATGTCGCCCTGCATTTGCCGCGCTACAAGCGTGAGGAGGCGGCGGCGATTGAACGTGGGCTGGGCCTGCTGGAATTCGTCGGTCTTGGCAATCTGGCCAGCGAGGAAGCCCGCAACCTGCCCTACGGCAAACAGCGCCTGCTTGAAATCGCTCGCGCGCTGGCGCTTGACCCTCAGCTGCTGCTGCTCGACGAGCCGGCTGCTGGCCTGACCGCACCGGACATCAAGGAGTTGGTCACTATCATTCGCAAGATCCGCGACCACGGCATCACCGTGATCCTGATCGAGCACCACATGGACGTGGTGATGAGCATCTGCGACAACGTGTCGGTCCTCGACTTCGGCCAGAAGATCGCTGAAGGCAAACCCGCCGAAGTGCAGGCGAATGAAAAAGTGATCGAGGCTTACCTCGGTGGCACCGCCACCTGAGCGCGCCCAGTCATCACTTTAGAAAGAATCACCATGTTGAGTATCAAAAACCTCGAAGCCGGTTACGGCAAGGTGCAGGTCCTGCACGGCATTTCGATGGAAGTGCCCAAAGGTAAGGTCGTCACGCTGATTGGCTCCAACGGAGCGGGCAAGACGACCACTATGCGCGCCATCTCGGGCATGATCAAGCCGACCGCAGGCGAGATCAATCTTCACGCCAAACGTATTGATGGCCTTGAAAGCTACACCATCGCCAAGCTCGGGCTGGCCCATTCGCCCGAAGGCCGCCGCGTGTTTGCCACCATGACGGTGACCGACAACCTGATTCTGGGTGCGTTTCCGCGTCTGACCGGCGCCCGCCCCAAGGGCGATGTGGACGGCGATCTGGACAAGGCGATGGAACTGTTCCCGCGCCTAAAAGAGCGGCGCAACCAGTTGGCTGGCACGCTGTCCGGCGGTGAGCAGCAAATGCTCGCCATGGCGCGTGCCGTCATGCTGAACCCGGAAATCGTGCTGCTTGACGAGCCGTCGATGGGCCTGGCGCCCATCCTGGTCGAGGAGGTGTTTCGCATCATCGGCGACCTGAAAGCGCGTGGCGTCACCATGCTGCTGGTCGAGCAGTTTGCAGCCGCAGCGCTGAAGGTGGCTGACTATGGCTACGTGCTGGAAAACGGGCGCATTTCTGTTCATGGCGAGGCTGCCAAGCTGCGTGACGACCCGGCAGTGAAGGCTGCGTATCTCGGCGGCGGTCACTGACCACTTCTGCCTAGCTCGGCGGTCCGGCGTGTCAAACGATCTTGATGCCGTCCAGGGCCGGGTTGGCGGGCGGGTAGCGCAGGCCCAAGGCCAGTAGGGCGTCTTTCACCAGCGTGGCAATCATCAGGTTGCGGTGCGTTTTTGAGTTCGATGGCACCACCGTCCAGGTCGCCCAGGGCGTGCTGGTCGCGTTCAACAGCGCTTCGTAAGCCCCCTGGTACGCGGTCCATTGTTTGCGCGCTTCGAGATCTTTGATGTCGAACTTCCAATGCTTGTCGGGGTCGTCAATGCGCTCTTGTAGGCGCTCGCGCTGCTCGTCAAAACTGATTTGCAGCATGAACTTGAGCATCACCGTTCCGGTTTCCGTCAGCATGCGTTCGAAGTCGTTGATGTGCGCAAAGCGCTGGGCGGTTTGCGTCGGCGTTAGCCAGCCGTTGACCACCGGCACCAGCACGTCTTCGTACTGGCTGCGGTTGAAGATCATGACCTCGCCCGCACCTGGCACCTCACGATGAATGCGCCATAAAAAATCGTGCGCTTTCTCGTTGTCGGTCGGTGCCTTCCAGCCCACGGTCTGCACGCCCAGCGCACTCATGCGGCCGAATACGCCGCGCAGTGTGCCGTCCTTGCCCGAGGTGTCGGTACCCTGCAAAATCACCAGCAGCTTGAAGCGCTTGTCGGCATAAAAGAGGTTCTGCAGACCGTCAAGGTCTTGCGCCAGCGCCTCGACCTGCGCCGTGTCCGCGGCCTTGTCGCCCGACGAATACGGCTTGGCAGCCGGGTCAAAGTCCGCCAGCACACAGGCTTTGCTTTTTTTGCCAGGCGTCACAGGCGTGGGCTGCCAGGCAGCGCGTTTTTTAGCGGCTTTTTTATCGGGTTCAACGGAAGGCATACAACTCCTGAGGATCGTGTTTGGCCCTGATTCTGACCGACTGCGGCCTGGTGCGCATGGCCGCTGGCTGCTGTGCGCGGGGTGCTCGCTGGGCTGCTCGTGGCACCGCACCATAATTGCGCCTGTGCCCTGACCATCCTGACCATCCCGGCGTGCGCACAGCGCCGCCCCATGCCGTAGAAGACCCTCAATGAAACCTATCCAGTTGTTTGACGCTGCCTCCAGCACTTACACCTACATTTTGTTCGATAAGGTCAGTCGTGACGCCGTGATAGTCGACCCGGTGGACACCCAGCTCGAGCGCGACCAGTCGGTGCTGGCCGAACATGGCTTGACATTGCGCTGGACGATCGAAACCCACGCCCACGCCGATCACCTGACCAGTGCCGGTCTGTTGGCCGAACACGACGGCGCCACCACCGCAGCGCCAGCGGGCTGCGGCATCACCACCGCAGCCGTGCAGTTGCAGCATGGCGATGTGCTGACCTTTGGCAGTGAGCACCTCACAGCACTGCACACACCCGGCCACACCGCTGGGAGCATGTGCTATTTGTGGCAAGACCATGTGCTCACCGGGGACACGCTGCTGATCAACGGCTGTGGCCGCACCGATTTCCAGTCGGGAAGTGCCGACGCGCTCTACACCAGCCTCACGCAGGTGCTGTTCGCGCTGCCCGAGTCGACCACGATGTGGCCCGGCCACGACTACCAGGGCCGGCGATACAGCACCATCGGACGCGAAAAAGCCAGCAACGCCCGTGTGGCGGGCAATACACGTGAGGCGTTCATTGCCACCATGCAGGCATTGGTACTGCCCGCGCCGCAGCGGCTGCACGAGGTATTGCCGCTAAACCTCACGTCCGGGATTCGGCACGACGCTGACGCCGTCCAGCTGATGCAGGTGCAGCCAGCAGCAGGGTATGCCGGCGACGTGTCGCCGCAGCTGGCCTATCAGTGGTTTTTGTCGGGTGAAGCTGTTCTGGTCGATGTGCGAAGCGACGCGGAACGCGAGTGGGTGGGTTTTGTGCCGGGCGCGGTCCCCGCGGCCTGGAAGCAATGGCCTGGCATGGGCGTGAACCCGGCGTTCGATACCGCGCTGGCAGCGGCCGTTCCTGCGGGCAAGAAGGTCGTGCTGCTGTGCCGCAGTGGCGTGCGCTCCATAGCGGCCGCGCGCCACGCCGCCGAGGCGCTGGGGCTTGAGGCCTACAACATTCTGGAAGGGTTTGAGGGCGACCCGAACGGCCAGGCACACCGTGGCCGCCAAGGCGGCTGGCGCTTTCATGGCCTGCCCTGGCGGCAAAACTGACCCGGCGTCTCTGACGCTTAAAAAGTGTAAAAACACGGGCGCGCACGCTGACTTTTCCAGGTTTTAAACATGTTCATAATCCCGTCACATGACACTTCTCGCACTTGACGTGGGCAACACGCGCCTGAAATGGGCGCTGTATGAATCGATGGAACCGCAAGCGGTGGTGCTCGGTCAGGGGGCGGTGTTTCTGGAAAACATCGACAAACTGGCCGAGGTGGAATGGTCAGAGCTGCCCGCGCCCAGCCACATTCTGGGTTGCATCGTGGCGGGCGACGCCATCAAGCGCCGCGTCGTCGAGCAGCTCGAGTTGTGGGATGTGATGCCGCAGTGGGTCATCTCCAGCCCGCGCGAGGCCGGGCTCACCAACGGCTACGACCACCCGGCCCGCTTGGGTGCTGACCGCTGGGTCGCCATGATCGGCGCGCGCCACCGGTTGCTGCGCCGTGGGGCTTGCGCGCCGTGCGTGGTGGTCATGGTGGGCACAGCGGTCACGGTCGAGGCGATTGACGCCACGGGGCGGTTTCTGGGCGGCATCATCCTGCCGGGCCACGGCATCATGCTGCGCGCGCTGGAGTCTGGCACCGCCGGGCTGCACGTGCCCACTGGTGACGTGTGCGACTTTCCCACCAACACCAGTGACGCGCTCACCAGCGGTGGCACCTTCGCCATTGCCGGAGCGGTTCAGCGCATGGTCGACAACACCGCCCGCCATTGCGCCCAGGCGCCGGTCTGCCTGATGACCGGCGGCGCGGGCTGGAAGATGGCGCCCAGCATGTCGGTCGACGTCGAACTGGTCGAAAGCCTGATTTTTGACGGCCTGCTTGAAATTGCGGCCCAGCGCTTTGCGGTGGCCCTCAGCGCCTGACGGACAATTGTGCTTTAACTTTTTTGAAACGGATTAGCGCATGTCAGACCTGCAAGCCGCCTTCGACAAGGCCATGGCCAACTCTAAAAACCTGAGCGACCGCCCCGACAACGCCACGCTGCTCAAGCTGTATGCACTCTACAAACAGGGCAGCACCGGTGACAACATCGAGCCCAAGCCCGGCTTCAGTGATCCTGTGGCACGCGCAAAGTGGGACGCCTGGACCAAAGTCAAAGGCACCTCACAGGACGCGGCCAAGCAGCTGTACATCGACCTGATCGCCGAGCTGGGCTGAGCGCGATTCTGGTGTTGCCATATTTAAAATAGCTGCTCAGGCAGTAAATACCTGGGCTGGCGCCTGATTTAATGCATAAAAAAGCCCGAAAATGATTTTTTGCCGTGTGACGCCTGAGGCGGCCACCGCGCGGTTTTTTAGCCCCAAGTCAGCACCCAAACCCGCCGTCAGTCAGCCTTGATGTTGGCTAGCCTGATCACGCGCTTCCACATGCTGCGGTCATTGGCCTCCAGGCGGGCCAACTCGGCGGGGTCTACGTACACCGCCTTGGCGCCTTGTTCCTCAGCCCGTTTTTTAAACACTTCGGACGCCACCACCTGTTGGACGGCCGCTGTGATGCGCGCCTGTGTGCCCGCTGGCATGCCGTTGGGGCCGTACAGTGCAAACCACGACGACGCCACCAGCGACACCCCTTGCTCGATGGCAGTGGGCACGTCGGGCAGCACTGGCAACCGCGTACGGCCCGTCACCATCAGCGCGCGCAACTTGCCCGACCTGATGTGCGCCAGCAGCGGCGGCGGTGTGGTGATGGTCAGGTCCACGGTGCCGGCCAGCAGGTCGGTCAGCGCCTGGCCGGTGCCGCGATAGGGAATGTGCACCATGAAGGTTTTGGTCAGC
>NZ_JAYWHI010000109.1:0-6400 GCF_043778355.1 Polaromonas sp. | reverse complement strand
CCGGTGTCGCGACGGCCACCGAGGCGGCCGCGCTCGGCGTCGGCGGCGCGTTGCTGCTGGCCGCGGTGGAAGGCTCGCTCAGCCGCAAGAGCTTTGTCGACGGCCTGGTCTCGGCCACCCGCGTGTACTGCATGATCGGGCTGATCCTGGCGGGCGCGGCTTTCCTGACCCTGTCCATGGGATTTATTGGCCTGCCGCGGCATCTGGCCGAGTTCATCGGCGCACTGCAGCTATCGCCCTTCATGCTGATGCTGGGGCTGATCGGTTTTTTCATCATTCTCGGCTGCTTTCTCGACGGTATCTCGGTCGTGGTACTGACCATCGCCGTACTGTTGCCCACGGTCGAGGCGGCCGGCTTCGATCTGATCTGGTTCGGCATCTTCATTGTGCTGGTGGTCGAAATGGCGCAAATCACGCCGCCGGTGGGCTTCAACCTTTTCGTCATCCAGGGGTTGACGCGGCGCGAGGTGACGTACATCGCGCGTACCGCGCTGCCGCTGTTCTTCCTGATGATTGTTGCGGTGCTGATCACCTACTTCTTCCCCGATGTGGTGCTGTGGCTGCCGCGTCACATGTGACCCAATCACCAGGAGTTTCACCATGAAGAAATTTTGGATGGCTGCCCTGTGTGTGGTTTCGCTGGCCCACGCCCCGGACCTGCTGGCCCAGAGCACCTGGAAGCTGGCAACGGGTTACCGGGCCGAGTCTTTTCATACGCAAAACATTCTGCAGTTCTCGCGAGAGGCTGAGCAGGCCACCCGCGGCCAACTGTTGATCGAGGTGCACCCCAACAACACGCTGGCCAAGCTCAACGACATTCGGCAGGCAGTCGCCGATGGCAAGGCGGAGGCGGGCGAAACCATCATGACCAGTCTGGTCAAGGACATCCCGCTTGCCGGCGCCGATTCGATCCCGTTTGTGGTCGGCAGCTACAAGGATGCCGAGCGGCTGTGGAAGCTGCAGCGCCCCGGCATTGAAAAGCACTTTGCGCAGCGCGGCCTCAAGCTGCTGTACACCGTGCCCTGGCCGCCGCAGGGCCTGCACTCCAACAAACCGATACGCAGTCTGGCCGACTTCAAGGGCACGCAGATGCGCACCTACAACGCCACCACCCTGCGCATCGCCGAGATGCTGGGCGCCAAACCGGTGGACGTGGCCATGGTCGATGTCGGCAAGGCGCTGGGCGAAGGCCGCATGGACAACATGATCACGTCCGCGCTGACCGGCGTGGAGAACAAGGTCTGGGGTCCGATCAAGTATTACTACGAGATCAACGCCTGGTTTCCGAAAAACGTGGTGTTTGTCAGCAGCAAGGCTTTCGACGCACTGCCACCCGAGGCGCGCAGCCAGGTCCTCAAGGCGGCGGCTGCCGCCGAGACCCGCGGCTGGGCCGCCAGCCAGGCACTGGCCGTCAGTGCCACCGACGAGTTGCGCGCCAACGGCGTGAAGATAGAACGGATTCCCGCGGATCTGGACAACGAAATCAAGCGCATGGGCGAGCGCTTTTCGCGAGAATGGGTACGATCAGTCGGAAACGACGCCAACGTCATTTTTGTGCCGTATTACATCCAATAGTTATCCCACGGCCGTCCCCGGCGGCCAACCGCTTTCACCATGACCACAGACATTCGACCCATGAATCAGGACACTCCCTCCAATACCGGCATTGGGCGCTGGCAATTCTGGATAGACCGTGGCGGTACCTTCACCGACATCGTTGCCAAAAAGCCCGACGGTTCGCTGCTCACGCACAAGCTGCTGTCCGAGAACCCCGAGCAGTACCGCGACGCGGCGGTGGCCGGTATCCGGCATCTGCTGGGCCTGAAGGCCGGCGAGCCGATCCGCGCCGAGGTCGTGGACTGCGTGAAGATGGGCACCACGGTCGCCACCAACGCCTTGCTCGAACGCAAGGGTGAGCCGACGCTGCTGGTGACGACTCGCGGCTTCCGCGACGCGCTGCGCATCGCTTACCAGAACCGGCCGCGCCTGTTTGACCGTCACATCGTGTTGCCCGAGTTGCTGTACAGCGCTGTGGTCGAGGCCCAGGAGCGTGTCGGCGCGCAGGGCGAGGTGCTACAAGCGCTCGATGAATTGCTATTAAAACAGGAGCTGCTGGCGCAACACCAGAAAGGGCTGCGCAGTGTTTCCATTGTGTTTATGCACGGGTACCGCTACACCGCGCATGAACAAGCGGCCAAGCGGATTGCGCAGGAAGTCGGTTTTACCCAAATCAGCACCTCGCACGAAACCAGCCCGATGATGAAGTTTGTCAGCCGCGGCGACACCACGGTGGTCGACGCCTATTTGTCGCCGATCCTGCGCCGTTATGTGGAGCAGGTGGCCGGCGAGATGCCTGGCGTGAAGCTGTTTTTCATGCAATCCTCGGGCGGCCTGACCGACGCCCATGTGTTCCAGGGCAAGGATGCCATCCTCAGTGGTCCCGCCGGCGGGATTGTCGGCATGGCGCGCACCGCCGCGATCGCTGGCATCGACAAGGTCATCGGTTTCGACATGGGCGGCACCTCCACCGACGTGTCGCATTACGCCGGCGAGTTCGAGCGTGAGTTCGAAACCCAGGTCGCCGGTGTGCGTATGCGCGCGCCCATGATGAGCATTCATACGGTGGCGGCAGGCGGCGGATCCCTGTTGAAGTTCGACGGTGAGCGTTTTCGTGTCGGGCCGCAGAGTGCCGGCGCCAACCCCGGCCCGGCCAGCTACCGCCGGGGCGGTCCGCTGGCCGTGACCGATGCCAATGTGATGGTCGGCAAGGTGCAGCCGCGTTATTTTCCCAAGGTCTTCGGTCCGAAAGCCGACGAGGCGCTGAGTTACGAGGTGGTGCAGCAGAAGTTCAACGAACTCGCCGGTGAGACCGGGCGCAGCGCCGAAGTGGTAGCCGAAGGTTTCATCAACATCGCGGTGCAGCAGATGGCCAATGCCATCAAGAAAATTTCGGTGGCACGCGGCTACGACGTGACGCGTTACACCTTGCAGTGTTTCGGCGGCGCCGGTGGGCAACATGCCTGCCTGGTGGCCGATGCGCTGGGCATGACCAAGGTCTTTGTGCATCCGCTGGCCGGCGTGTTGTCGGCCTACGGCATGGGCCTGGCCGACCAGAACGTGATTCGCGAGCAGGCGGTCGAGCTCAAGCTGTCGGAAGCAGCCCTGCCTGCGATCTCCGGCAAGCTCGATGGTCTGGCCGCTGCGGCCGAAGCGGAATTGCAGCGCCAACAGGTCAGCACCGGTGCGATCACGACGCACCGCCGCGTGCATGTGCGTTACGAGGGCAGCGACGCGGCACTGATTGTCCCTTTTGGCGGCCTGGCGAAAATCGAAGCGGGGTTTGAGGCCGCCTATCGCCAGCGTTTTTCCTTCCTGATGCAGGGCAAGGGTTTGGTGGTCGAAGCGGTGTCGGTGGAGGCCGTGGTGGCGGGCGACGCGCCGGCCGAACCGCGCCACGCGACGCACGAGCCGCGCGAGGTGCCGCGCCGTGAGACCGTGCGCATGTATTCGGGCGGCCAGTGGCACGATGCCACGCTGGTGGTGCGTGAAGACCTGCAGCCTGGCGACATCATCAGTGGCCCGGCCATCATCGCCGAAAGAAATGCCACCACCGTGGTTGAACCCGGCTGGGAAGCGGCGCTGACCGCACTGGACCACCTGGTGCTGGACCGCCGGGCCGCGCGCGCCGTCAAGTTTGCGGCTGGCACCACGGTAGACCCGGTGCTGCTGGAGGTGTTCAACAACCTGTTCATGAACATCGCCGAGCAAATGGGCCTGCAACTGCAGAACACCGCCTATTCCGTCAACATCAAGGAACGGCTGGACTTCAGCTGTGCGCTGTTCGACACCGCCGGCAACCTGATTGCCAATGCGCCGCACATGCCGGTGCACCTGGGCTCCATGGGCGAAAGTATCAAGACGGTGATCCGCGAGAACACCGGCAAGATGCAGCCGGGCGATGTCTATGTGCTCAATGACCCCTACCACGGCGGCACGCATCTGCCTGACATCACGGTGATCACACCGGTTTACCTCGGCACCGGCGAGGCCCCGACCTTTTATGTCGGTTCGCGCGGACACCACGCCGATGTGGGCGGAACTACGCCGGGCTCCATGCCACCGTTTTCCACGCGTATCGAGGAAGAGGGCGTGCAGATCAACAACGTCAAGCTGGTCGAGCGTGGCGTGCTGCGTGAAGCCGAAATGGTGGCGCTGCTCAAAAGCGGGAAGTACCCGAGCCGCAACCCGCAGCAGAACATGGCCGACCTGAAAGCCCAGATCGCCGCCAATGAAAAAGGCGTGCAGGAACTGCGCAAGATGGTGGACACCTTCAGCCTGGATGTGGTGCAGGCCTACATGGGCCATGTGCAGGACAACGCCGAGGAATCGGTGCGCCGTGTCATCACTCAGCTCAAGGACGGCCAGTTCACCCTGCCACTGGACAACGGCGCGCAGATCAGTGTGGCGATTCGCGTTGACGTGGCTGGCCGCAGCGCCGAAATCGACTTCACCGGCACCTCGGCCCAGCAGACCAATAATTTCAATGCGCCGACGGCCGTGTGTATGGCCGCCGTGCTGTATGTGTTCCGCACGTTGGTCGACGATGACATTCCGCTCAACGCCGGTTGCCTGAAGCCGCTCAAGGTCATCATCCCGGCCGGCTCGATGTTGAACCCGAACCCGCCGGCCTCGGTGGTCGCAGGCAATGTGGAAACTTCCACCTGCATCACCAACGCGCTGTATGGCGCACTCGGCGTGATGGCGGCAGGTCAGTGCACCATGAACAATTTCACTTTTGGCAATGCGCGGTACCAGTATTACGAGACGATTTCGGGCGGCAGCGGTGCCGGCGAGGGTTTTGACGGCACCTCCGTGGTGCAGGCGCACATGACCAATTCGCGCCTGACCGACCCTGAGGTGCTGGAGTTCCGTTTTCCGGTACGGCTGGAGAGTTACGAGATCCGCCAGGGCTCGGGCGGTGCCGGGCGCTGGCAGGGCGGCAACGGCGGCGTGCGCCGGGTGAAATTCCTGGAGCCGATGACGGCCAGCATTCTGTCAAACGGCCGCAAACACGGCGCCTTCGGCATGGCCGGTGGCGAGCCAGGGCAGGTGGGCCGCAATGTGGTGGTGCGCGCAGATGGCAAGGTTGAAAATCTGGACCACATCGGCCAGGCTGAAATGCAAGCCGGCGACGTGTTCGAGATCCACACGCCGGGCGGCGGCGGCTTCGGCAAGTTGTAAACCCACCCCCGTCCAGGCTCACTGCGTGTAGCAAGTTCCCCCCTCAAGGGGGCGGCGCCTGCGGTCTGGCAAAGCCAGTCCCGCGGTGAAGTTAGCCTCACCCCTGTCCAGGCTCACTGCGTGTAGCCTGTTCCCCCCTCGAGGGGGCGTCGCCTGCGGTCTGGCAAAGCCAGTCCCGCGGCGCCTGCTTGTACGGGCAGGGCAATTTTTTGATACAAATGCGGTGTAGCCCACATCCCATCAGCGCGAGCAGCTATTAATTCAGGAGCACCGAATGGATACCGCGTTTCTTGACAACTACCGCTGGCTGGCCCGCTACAACCGCTGGATGAACCAGCGCCTGTACGCGGCCTGCGAGCCACTTGGCGACGAGGAGCGCCAGCGGCAGCGCGGCGCCTTCTTTGGCTCGATTCACCACACGCTGACGCACCTGTTGCTGGCCGACCGCTTATGGCTGTACCGCTTTGCCTCGCAGCAGACCCGGTTTGCAGCACTGGATGCGGCGGAGCTGGCCTTTCCACCCGGCGTGGACTACGTCAGCGTCAATGCTTATCCCCACTGGGCTGAACTGCAGCATGCGCGTGATTCGCTGGACGAGCGGATTGAGCAGTGGTTGGCAGAAATGGCGCCGGACTTTCTGACCAGCACCATGGTGTACAGCAACACCAAAGGGGTGCAGCGCGCCCACCCGGCCTGGCAGGCCATGGCGCATTTTTTCAACCACCAGACGCACCACCGCGGACAGACCACGACGCTGCTGATGCAAGCCGGCGTGGATGTCGGCGTGACCGATCTGGTTGCGTTGTTGTGAGGCCGCCCCGGTCCCTTTTCTCTCACCCCGACACGCACTGGCTCAAAACAACTGGTGCGCCAGCCAGGCCAGGCCAGCCGCCATCGGCAAGGTGATGACCCAGGACAAAAGGATGGTGCGCAATGCGCTTTTGTTGAGCGTGTCGGCACCCGTCCCCACGCCAGCAATCGCGCCTACCGACACATGTGTGGTGGACACAGGAAGGCCGAACTGGCTGGCACCCAGCACCAGCGTGGCGGTGATGAGGTTGGCAGACAGCCCCTGCGTGGAGTCGATTCGGCTCACGCGCCGGCTCATTGTCTCGGCCACCCGCCGCGAGAGCAGCACGCCGCCGAGCGCCATCGCGGC
>NZ_JAYWHI010000108.1:0-43764 GCF_043778355.1 Polaromonas sp. | reverse complement strand
GCCGAAAACGGGATCGAGCTCGAACTCGGCTAGCGCCTCAGACAATCGCTCGCCCTGATCCGTTTTCGGCTGCGCTCCTCGGCCCAGCCCGACGGGTGGAGAGGCAGAGAAGAAAAACACCAACACCGAACTCCCCTCCGGAGCACAAGAAGCGCGCAGCGCTTCTTGTGCGGGAATCCCAACAGACAGCCATGTTTGCACGCGAGGGCAGAGCACGCGGCCACATGAAGTCCCCCTCCATCGCCCAGCGGGGCGAGGGAGGGGTTAGGGGTGGGAGTGGGGAGTCGCTCCTACCGTCCAGAACAGACCTGTATCGAGGCGTGATGCAAAGGCAGCGGAAAAAGTGTCCCGTCATATGGGGCCATCACCCCATGTCAAAATCAACGTTATGGAAATCATCGCTTTTCTGATCGACTTCATTCTCCATGTGGACAAACACCTGGAGGCTTTCACCCGCTCCTACGGCATGTGGGTGTACGCGCTGCTGTTCCTGATTGTGTTTGTCGAAACCGGCGTGGTGGTCATGCCTTTCCTGCCGGGTGATTCCTTGCTGTTCATCGTCGGCGCGCTGTGCGGGGCCGGGCTGCTGAATCTGCCACTGGCCATGGGTCTGCTGGTTGTTGCGGCGATTCTGGGTGACCAGTGCAACTACCTGATCGGCCGTTATTTCGGACCCAAGGTGTTCCAGTGGGAGCAGTCGAAATTTTTCAACAAGCGCGCTTTCAACCAGGCGCACGCGTTTTACGAGCGTTACGGCGGCATCACCATCATCATTGCGCGTTTCATGCCTTTCATTCGCACCTTCGCACCTTTTGTGGCCGGTGTGGCAGAGATGAGCCGCGCCAAGTTCAGCGCCTACAACGTGATCGGCGCGTTGATCTGGGTGATCGGCCTGTGCGGCGCCGGTTATCTCTTCGGCAACCTGCCCTGGGTGCAGGCAAACCTCAGCAAGATCATCTGGGCCATGATTCTGATTCCTGGCCTGATCGTGCTTTACGGTGCCTGGAAGGCCAGCCGCAACAAGCCGCTGACGACGGCCGGGACGAGCGACCGGCCTTGAGTTCGTTCGGGCCCTATTCAGCCTTGGTGATTTTCACCGTCACGATCTGGGAGCTTTGTAGTGTGGCATCGTCCACCCGGACGCGGTAGGTGCCTGGCACCGTCTGTGCGGTGGCCTCGATTTCAAGGGTGTCGCTGGAGCGCGGGATGCGAACCGACAGGCCGGGATGTGGCCGCACCATGAACTCGGCCCGGTAGGTGTTGCGCTGTCCGCCGCTGATATCGACAATCTCGACGCCCGGCGTTTTCTCTTTGAAGGAGACTGTTCCGGTTGAAACCGCGATGGGCAGGATCAAGCCCTCGATCTTGCAAGCTTTCAGTTTCTCGGCAGTGTCTTTGTCAACACTGGCAACGATGCCGGCGAGGCGCGCAGTGTGGGTATCCAGCGCGGCGATCGCCACCTGAAGGTTGAACACGGCGGCATCCAGTTGGACCCGTAAATCCGGCTGGTTCTTGTCACCAGCGGCTCGAACTGCCTTTTCTGTGTCAGGAGGGGTGGGCACGGTAATCGTTCCAGCCGACGCGTCCGAGAAAATCTGGCTGCTGCCCGCGAGTTGCGCCAGGGCGTTCGGCACCGCGCGGATATCCACTTCGGTACTGCGGATGGCATTGAGCACCTGGGCGTCGATGGTTTTCACTGCATTGCGTAAATCACCACCCGCGCGGTAGTGCCGCATCATCAGGTGGTCACCGGCCTTTTTGGCCTCCGTGGCGCGGGCCAGCGCTGCCTGGGCTGAAACCACGGTCGCACGCGCGGCGGTCACCGCGTTGGCGTTCGCATTGCCCGCCGCCTCGGTGCTTGCGACAAGCCCGAGTACAGCGCTGACTTGCTGGATGACACGCGCCTGCTGGGCGCCCTTGTCGTTCAGCAAATCAGTGATCAATGTCACCGTTGCCTTGTTGAAGTCCAGAGGCGTCACGGCGCCGCTTGCGCAGTTCAGCGCTTCAATGCCTGCGCCGTAAACGGCTGCGCGCCGTTTGTCGGTGTTGAACGTGCCCAGGGTGTAGGCCGTGCCGGCGATGAGCGCCACACCCCTGATCGCGCTTGAATGCGAACCAGAAATACCGAGGCCCAGCGCCAGCGCGCCCAGCCCGATCAAGCCGTTGGAGAGATGACGTTCGGCATCACCGAGCTCAATGAGTTTGTCGCGGTAGATCCTCTGTACACCTTCGGCATGGCGAATCGAGGCGGGAAGCGTGGGTGGCTCGGTGGGAACGGTCGAATCCGTGGAGTCGATCCGGACATACGGCGTGCCTGCGCAGGCGCTGAGCAGGAGGACTGCCGCCAGCAGCGCGACTGCGCGTGTGACAGGCCGGGTATGGTTTGCCACTTTGTTGCGATTTTTCCCGGCCCTTGTTTCCTTCATGCCTGCTTCCTGGTTTGCTGCGGTGTGGCGTTGTGCGACCGGCCAGCCAGGGCAATGGTGCTTGAAAGGACCTTGCTTCGCATCCCCTGAATTGATGATGTATGTTCATCCAGCGCTGCGATGCCGTCGCAGTCGGCGCGGGGTGGCTGCAATTAATAAGTAAGCGTATTATTTATCCTCAACCGGGGCCAACCAGGCGCCGGATGGAGAACAAGCCCCCATGAATTCACCTCAAACCTTGTCGCGCTGGAGCCAACCGGGCTCCAGCCGCGTGCCCTTCTGGGCCTACACCGACGAGCAGTTGTACCAGCGCGAGCTGGAGAAAATTTTTTATGGTCCGCACTGGTCTTATGTGGGCCTGGCGGTCGAGATCCCCAAACTGGGCGACTTCAAGCTGAGCCATGTCGGCGAGCGCCAGGTGGTGATGGTGCGCGACCGCGTGGCACCGAAAGACCGTGACACCGACCCCGGCATCCGCGTGGTGGAAAACCGCTGCGCCCACCGTGGTGTGCGTTTCTGCCAGAACCCGCAGGGCAATGCGCGCAGTTTTGTCTGCCCCTACCACCAGTGGACCTACAAGCTCAACGGCGATCTTGCCGGCCTGCCGTTCAAGGACGGCGTCAAAGACGGGGAGTGCGTGAACGGCGGCATGCCGGAAGGCTTCGACCTGAAGGACCACGGTTTGACCAAGCTGCGTGTCGCGGTGCTGCATGGCCTGGTGTTTGCGACGTTCAGCGACGCGGCCGAGCCGCTCGAAGACTACCTGGGCGCTAACGTCATGCCTTGGCTGGACCGCATCTTCAAGAGCCGGGAATTGACCCTGCTGGGCTACAACCGCCAGCGCATTCCAGGCAACTGGAAGCTGATGATGGAAAACATCAAGGACCCCTATCACCCTGGGCTGCTGCACACCTGGTTTGTGACTTTCGGTTTGTGGCGAGCCGACCAGAAAAGCCGCATGGTGATGGATGGCCACGGGCGGCACGCGGTGATGATTTCGCGCCGCAACGAGGGTGGCCAAAACGCCGCCGTGACCGAGGGTGTGACTTCCTTCAAGGCCAACATGGCGCTGCAGGATGACCGCCTGCTCGACGTGGTGCCCGAAGCCTGGTGGAAGGTTGATGACCCGGCCAACCCCGGTACCGACATCACGCCCACCGTGACCATGATCACGCTGTTCCCCAGCCTGATCATCCAGCAGCAGGTCAACTCGCTGAGCACCCGCCACATCGTGCCGCGCGGTCAGGGCGAGTTTGATTTTGTCTGGACCCACTTCGGATTTGCGGACGACACACCCGAAATGACGCGGCGCCGCCTGCGCCAGGCCAATCTGTTTGGGCCGGCCGGGTTTGTCAGCGCTGACGATGGCGAGGTGATCGAGTTCAGCCAGGCGGGTTTTGCGCAGTGGGGGGAGTCTGGCGAAACCCTGTGCGAACTCGGCGGCACCGGCACCGAGATGACCGAACACATGGTGACCGAAACCCTGATCCGCAGCATGTATGCCTATTGGAAGAAAGTGATGGCGGTATGAGCGCACTTGGCGAGGGGCCCCACAGAGTGGGGAACGACATGCGCGCGGTAAGCCTGGAGCGCCTGCAACTGCAGCACGAGGTCGACCAGCTTAATGCAGCCTATGCCTCAGCGCTCGATGAAAAACGCTTTGATGCCTGGCCGGAGTTTTTTGTTGAGGACGGGCGCTACACGCTGCAGGCGCGCGAAAATTTTGACCGGGGCCTGCCACTGGCGCTGATGGACCTCGAAAGCCGCGGCATGATGAAAGACCGCGTTTACGGCATCACGCAGACGATTTACCACGGGCCGTATTACACGCGGCATGTCATCAGCCCGGCGCAGATTCTGGGCGTTGAAGGCGATCTGGTGAAAGTCCAGGCCAATTACGCGGTGTTCCGAACCAAACCCGCCGGGGTCAGCGAGGTGTATAACGTCGGGCGTTATATCGACGAGATCGTGCGCACGCCCGAAGGTCTGAAATTCCGCTCGCGCTTGTGTGTTTACGACAGCGAGATGATTCTCAACTCGCTGATCTATCCCGTCTAGGACCGCACATACAACGCCTGCTGCCCGGTCGAGACGGTGAAGTGATTACCGCAGACCGGAAAAACCGGTCTGCTGTGGGTTTTAGCGCTTCTGGTCCTGCTTTTTGCCGATTTCGCTGCCAATCACAGCGCCGGCTGCTGCGCCACCTACCGTGCCCAGTGTGCCGCCGCCCAGTGCGCTGCCTGCTACGCCACCCAGCACCGCGCCGGTACCGGTGCCGATTTGCTGGTTGTTCAGAGAAGTACCGCAACCGGTCAGTGCGATCAGCGATGCGGCTGCTGCTGCCATCAGAATGTTCTTTGTCATCATGTTCACCTTTGTCGGAATGCAGGCAAGTCTCAAAAGGATTGGGATGAAGCCTTGTTGTTGCCTGTAGCTGAACTGTAGATTGGGCGTGCTGTCAGAGCTGTAGGAAACGGCCTGCGCATGCTGTCATCTGCCCGCGTGTGCGTGATGCAGGCTTATTCCATTTACAACGGGCGGTTGCGCGCCAGCGGAGGATTTTTTGCGAAATAACTGCTGATGCCGCGCATCAGCGCATCGGCCAGTTGCACCTGGTAGGCCTCGCTGCGCAACTTGGCCTCTTCATCGGGGTTGCTGATGAAGGCAGTTTCGACCAGCACGCTGGGAATGTCCGGCGCCTTGAGCACCGCAAAGCCGGCCTGCTCGACGCGCGGCTTGTGCAGCTTGCCGACGCTGCCGATCTCGCCCAGCATCGCACCGCCGAGCTTGAGGCTGTCGTTGATCTGCGCGGTGGTACTCATGTCGAGCAGGGCCTTTTGCACCTGCGCGTCTTTGGCCTTGACGTTGATGCCGCCGACCAGGTCGGCAGAATTTTCCTTGTCGGCGATCCAGCGCGCTGCACTGCTGGTGGCACCTTTTTCGCTGAGCGCAAATACGCTGGCGCCCTGTGGACGTGGTGTGAAAAACGCGTCGGCGTGGATGCTGATGAACAGGTCCGCCTGCACTCGTCTGGCCTTCTGCACGCGGATGTGCAAGGGCACAAAAAAGTCGGCGTCGCGCGTGAGGTAGGCGCGCATGTTCGGGATGGCATTGATGCGGTCGCGCAGGCGCAGCGCAATCTGCAGCACCACGTCTTTCTCACGTGTGCCGCCGGGGCCGATGGCGCCGGGGTCTTCGCCGCCGTGACCGGGGTCCAGCGCCACGATGATCAGGCGATCAGTCTTGTTGCGGCTGCCCGCGCCGGCGCCCACGGTTTCAGACGGCGATTTAGGGGCTGCTGCGGTTGCCGGCGGCTTCTCGGTGCTTGCGGCGGGCGGCGGGCTGGCGGGGGTCGGCCGTTCCGTTTGTCTGGCAATCAGATCACCCAGCGGATCCGTCGCCGGCGAAGCGGCAGGCTGCGATTTGTCTTTCAGGCGTTCGGCAATCAGCGCTTCCAGCGGGTCTGCCACCTGCGTCGGGTACAGATCGAACACCAGCCGGTGCTGGTAGGCTGCGACCGGCTGCAGGCTGAACACCTGGGGCAGCATGGGCTGCTTGAGTTCGATCACCAGGCGCACCACGCCGGGCGCGTTCTGGCCGACGCGAATGCCAGCGATGTTGGGATCATCGGGCTTGACCTTGGCCACGAGCTCGCGCAGCGCGGGGATCAGGTCGATGCCCTCGATGTCCACCGCCAGCCGGGGCGGCTCGGCGATGAAGTAGTACTTGGTCTTGAGGCCGGCGTCGGATTCGATGGTGACGCGGCTGTAGTCCTTGGCCGGCCAGACCCGCACCGCCATGATGGTCAGGCCGCGCGCGATCTGCTGCACGCCCAGCAGCAGCACCACGCTGCCCATCTGTAGCGCGCCGCGCCGGCTGATTGCGCCGGGCGTGTTCATGGCAGCAGCGCCGCGCCGGCATCGCTGCGGGCGGTGAGGGTGACGGCGCGCACATCACCGTCCTGCAAGTCGAGGGCGATGTCCAGGTCAGCGGCAGGCAGATGCTCGCCGGCTTTATCGGGCCACTCGACCAGCTTCAGGCCGGGGCTGGCAAAGATGTCGCGAAAGCCGGCTTCTTCCCACTCGTCCGGATCATTGAAGCGGTAAAAATCGAAATGCCAGATGTCCAGCGGCCCGCCGGGCGTGCCGTCGACCCTGTAGGGCTCAACCACCGCATAGGTCGGGCTTTTGATGCGGCCGCTCACCCCCAGAGCCGTGAGCAGGTGCCGCGCAAACGTGGTTTTGCCGCTGCCAAGGTCGCCGTGCAGCTCGATCAGGACCTGGGCCCCGGCGCTGCCTCGCATCCGGGCGGCGAGCGCCTCAGCAAAGGCCTGGGTGTCTCTTTCGGTCGCCCAGGCAATCCTTTTTACAATGAGCGGGTGATCGTTACTGGCCATCAATTCGTTTCTCGACTTCAAACGTGGGCGCGCGAGCTTGGGTTTTCGCAAATTGGCATAACAGGCATTGATTTGTCATCGGCGGAACCTGGATTATCGGCCTGGCTCGCGGCCGGCTTTCATGGTGACATGAATTACATGGCGGCGCACGGCCTCAAGCGCGCGCGTCCCGCAGAGCTGGTGCCGGGCACGGTCAGCGTGATCACCGCGCGCATGGATTACCTGCCCGCATCCACGCCGCAGGCGCCAGGACAGTGGCAGGCGATGGAACTGGCCCGGCTGGGACGACCCGGCGAAGCGATTGTGTCGGTGTATGCGCGCGGCCGGGACTACCACAAGGTCATGCGCACGCGCCTGCAAAAGCTGGCCGAACGGATTGCGCAAGAGGTCCAGCCACTCGGCCACCGCGCCTTCACCGACTCCGCGCCGGTGCTGGAGGCCGAGCTGGCCGCACGCAGCGGCCAGGGCTGGCGCGGCAAACACACGCTGCTGCTCAACCGCGAAGCCGGCTCGATGTTTTTTCTTGGTGAAATTTATGTCGATGTGGCGTTGCCGCCCAGCGAGCCGGTCACGCCACACTGTGGCAGTTGCAGCGCCTGCATGGACATCTGCCCGACGCAGGCCATCGTCGCGCCGTACCGGCTTGATGCGCGCCGCTGCATCTCCTACCTGACCATTGAACATGCCGGTGCGATTCCGCTGGAGCTGCGGCCCTTGATGGGCAACCGCATCTACGGCTGCGACGACTGCCAGCTGATCTGCCCCTGGAACAAGTTTGCGCAGCGCAGCGCCTTGCCGGATTTTGACGAACGCCAGGGCCTGAGCGGACAGCAACTGGTCACCTTGTTTGCCTGGAGCGAGGAAGAGTTTTTGCGTTACACCGAAGGCAGTGCGATCCGGCGCATTGGCCACGAGCGCTGGCTGCGCAATATTGCGGTCGCCATGGGCAATGCGATGCATGCCGGTGTTGATGAGGGCGGCGCACTGCGAGCTGCCCTGCTGGCGCGGCGTGCTCATGCCAGTGAAGTGGTGCGTGAACATGTAGCGTGGGCCCTTTCACAGCAATTATGAATCAAATTGGCCTCCAGCCCATAGCCAGCGGGCGTGAGTAGCTCCTGATTTTGTAGCATTTTGTGCCGCAAGTCCCCTCCCTATAATCAGTCGGTGCCGACGCTCTTGACCTCCCGCCCGTTCTGGGCCCGCCTTGCGGCGTGGCTGGGATGTCTGGCCGTGTTCGCCGCGCTGATTGCGCCGGTGGCCCTGCTGGCTGACGACGTGCGCACCGGGCAGCTTGGCGGCTTGTGCAGTGCAAACGGCGCTGGCCAGCCGGGCAGCGACGATGCCTCGTCTGCCAGCGGCCACTGCGATCTTTGCGGCTCGGCCGGCATGGCCTTGCCACCGCAGGCCCAGTCTGCCAGTTGCTCCGCCACCGTCATCGCGATAGCGCTTGTTTTTGAGGATGCCGTTCGTACGGCCTCCTCGCCGGGCCTGCCTTTCAGCCGTGGCCCGCCCGTACTTTGAACTGAGCGGGCACTTGTCATTGCGGGCTTGACCCGCAATCCATGTTTGCGCTGCGCGGCCGCTCTGGTTCAAGGTGCGGCAAGGCCGCGAAACCAGACGCAACGCGTGGAGTCGCCAACGCTGCCGCGGCCGTTGCCATCGCCGTTGCCGTTGCCGTTGCAGGTCGAGTCTGCTGGCACCGCGCGCCACCTTCACTGAACTCTCGCCGCTTTATTCAATCTTCTCTTCAAGGAAACACCATGAAACTCACAACGATCACCGCGCTGCTGGTAGTGACCAGCGCATGGGCCCAGGCCCAGGGCATTGACGTCAAGGACGCCTGGGTCCGCACCGCCGTACCCGGCCAGTCGGGCACCGGCGCCTTTATGTCCATCACCGCCAAAGACGGCGCGAAGCTGGTGGCTGCATCGTCGCCGGTGGCCGGCGTGGCTGAAGTGCACGAGATGAAGATGGACGGCGATGTGATGCGCATGCGCGCCGTGCCGGTGCTGGACTTGCCTGCGGGAAAAACCGTGCAGCTCAAGCCCGGCGGTTACCACATCATGCTGATGGAACTCAGGCAGGCCTTGCCCAAAGGCAGCACGGTGCCTTTGATCCTGACGCTCAGGGACGCCAAGGGGCAGGAAAGCAGGGTCGAGTTGAAACTGCCGGTGGCCGCGACTGCGCCCGGTGCCGCCGTGCCGGAGCACGGCGCCGGCCACAAACACTGATTATTTGATTTTGCCGCCCAGACGGCGATAAACCGTGGCGCGGCTGATGCCCAGCGCGCGCGCGGCTTTCATGACGTTGCCCTTGGCTTCGTTCACGGCTTTGCGGATCAGCGCTGTTTCGACATCTTTCAGGGGCAAGGCAGGCGCGGCAGCGCGGTTGCCGAGCCGGCCCGGCGCCGCCACCTGCCCGCGCAGCAGCGGCAGCGCATGCAAGCGCAGGCCGGACCACAGCGGCACATCGATGGCCTGGGGCTCACCAAGCGTTCCGCTTTTGGCGGCGTCAAACAACATCTCGTAAGGCATGGCGAACAGTTCGCTGCAGTGCACCGCCGACGGGTTGCCGGCCTGCAGCGCCGCCACCATTTGCCGCGCCGCCGGGTTGGCCCCCAGCACCCAGCCGTCCGGGTCCAGCCCAATCAGGCCGTCCATGTCGTCGCCCAGGTTGTGGCTGGACCAGTTCAGGCGGATGAGCAAGTCGTGCGGCCGGCTCTGAATCAGGGCGTTTTCAATGCTGCGTGCCGATTGCACCACCAGGTGTTTGAGCTCGGGCCGCTCCACCGTGTCCACGCCCGTCAGGTCCAGCATGCCGGCGCAGCGGCCGTCGGGGCCGAACAGCGGCGCACCGGCGCAGCTGTAGGCCGAGTTGGCGTTGAAAAAATGCTCGCCGCGGTGCAACCAGACCGGCTGCAATTCGGTCAGCGCCGCGCCAATCGCGGTGGTGCCGACGCTGTCCTCGGACAGGTCCACGCCGATGCGGGTGATCAGGTCGGCGCGGCGGTCGCGCCTGTCGATCACGCCATTGACATCAACCACCACGCCCTGCGCATTGGTGAGGATGGCGAAGTAACGGGTACTGGCAATCGCGGCGCCCAGTTTCTCCAGTACCGGGCGCGCGGCCTGCACCAGCACATGGTTGGCTTCTTCGGTGCGGCGCAGGGCTTCAGCCGGCATGACATCGAAGCTGACCTGCTGCTCCGGCCTCTGACCCTTGTCCAGGCAGCGCTGCCAGGAGCGGGTAATCCAGGAATCGGTCCGCCCGCCAGACAGGCTGTTGCCCTCATGGAGCACAGCCTGGCGCGCCTGCGCGATTTGCTGCAGGCGTTGTTCGGAAGACAGTGGGAGGACAGACAACATGGGTGTAAATAATTCGCTGGGGGCAGCCTACCAGACCTGACGGGACCGCGCTGCGGCCCCGTCAGGAAATGTTCCATTTTGAGAATTTCAGAAGGCTTTGGCAAGCTTCTAGGGTTTAACCTAGTCGGGCGTCGGAGGGGCACTTCAACAATGAAGCGTTCTATCCGCAGCCAGCACCAACAGCCATCAGGAGACAAGCGCATGCAAGTTCAGTTCAAAGTCAACGGCAAAGCCAAAAACGTGGAGACGCCGCCCAATACCTTTCTGGTTCAGGTGCTGCGTGAGCAGCTTCAGATGACCGGCACGCATGTGGGTTGCGACACCGCCCAGTGCGGCGCCTGCACCGTGCTGATGAATGGCCGCGCGGTCAAGTCCTGCAACATCCTGGCGGCCCAGGCCGAAGGCGCGGACATCACCACCATCGAAGGTCTGGCGGCTGCCGACGGCACCATGCACCCGATGCAGGCCGCTTTCAAGGAATGCCATGGCCTGCAATGCGGCTTCTGCACCACAGGCATGGTGATGAGTGCGGTGGACCTGTGCAAGCACCACCCCAAGGCCGGTGAAGGCGAAATCCGCGAGCTGCTCGAAGGCAACATCTGCCGCTGCACCGGCTACCAGAACATCGTCAAGGCGGTGCAGCAGGGCGCTGCAGCCATGGCGACCTGAACCTACGCGCTGATCACTTCTTGCAGCGCCGCCATCCTGCGAACCGCTGCCAACAGATTTCCCCCATTTTCAGGAGTACACACATGGGTGCATCCGACTTCGTCAATCTGCCAAACATTGGCACTTCCGTCCGCCGCAAGGAGGACTACCGCTTTCTGACTGGCGGCGGGCAATACACCGACGACATCACGCTGGCCAACCAGAGTTATGCGGTGTTTGTTCGGTCCCCCCACGCGCACGCAAACATCAACAGCATCAACACCGCCGCCGCCAAAGCCGCGCCCGGCGTGCTCGACGTGTTTGTCGGTGAGGATGTCGCCGCCGACAAGATCAACGGCCTGCCTTGCGGCTGGCTGATCACCAGTACCGATGGCAACCCGATGAAGGAGCCGCCACACCCCATCCTGGCGCAGGGTAAGGCGCGCTATGTCGGTGACCATGTCGCCATGGTGGTGGCCGAGACGCTGGAGCAGGCCAAAAATGCTGCCGAGCTGGTCGAGGTGGACTACGACGTGCTGAGCGCCGTCGTGCGGGTCACAGATGCGGCCAAAGCCGTTGCACTGCATGATGCAGCCCCTGACAACCATTGCTACAAGTGGGCGATTGGTGACAAGGGCCAGGTCGATGCGGTGTTTGCCAATGCTGCCCATGTGACCAAGCTGGACCTGACCAACAACCGGCTGATCCCGAACGCGATGGAGCCACGTGCTGTCATCGGCTCCTACAGCCGCGCGACCGATGAATACGTGCTGTATGTGTCCAACCAGAACCCGCACGTCGAACGCCTGCTGCTGACGGCATTCGTCATGGGCTTGCCCGAGCACAAGGTGCGCGTGATTGCCCCTGACGTCGGCGGGGGGTTCGGCTCCAAGATCTATCTGTATGCCGAAGACGTGTGCCTGACCTGGGCGTCGAAAAAGCTCAATCGCAACATCAAATGGACCTGTGACCGCAGCGAGGCTTTTGTCAGCGATGCCCATGGCCGCGACCATTCCAGCCACGCCGAAATGGCGATGGACAAGGACGGCAAGTTCCTGGCCATGCGTGTGCACACCGATGCCAACATGGGCGCCTACCTCTCGACCTTCGCGCCGGCGGTGCCCACCATTTTGTATGCGACCTTGCTGGCCGGGCAGTACACCTGCCCGCAGATTTATGTCGAAGTGGATGCCTGGTTCACCAACACTGCGCCGGTCGATGCCTACCGGGGCGCCGGCCGCCCCGAAGCAACTTACCTGCTGGAGCGCCTGGTCACGCGCGCAGCCTGGGAGTTGGGTTTGAGCCAGGACGAAATCCGCCGTCGCAACTTCGTCAAGGACTTTCCGTACCAGACACCGGTGGCCTTGCAGTACGACGTGGGCGACTTCCACGCGCTGCTCAAGCGCGGCAACGAGCTGGCCGATGTGGCCGGTTTCGAGAAACGCAAAACCGCCTCGGCAGCCAAAGGGTTGTTGCGCGGCCTCGGCTACTCCTGCTACATCGAGGCCTGCGGCCTGGCGCCCAGCAACATCGCCGGTGCGCTCGGTGCGCGTGCTGGCTTGTTTGAGTGCGGCGAGGTGCGCGTGCATCCGACCGGCAGCGTGACCGTGTTCACCGGCTCGCACAGCCACGGTCAGGGCCACGAGACCACATTTGCCCAAGTGGTGGCTTCGCGCCTCGGTATCTCGGTCGATGCGGTGGACATCGTCCACGGTGACACCGGGCGTGTTCCGTTTGGCATGGGCACTTACGGCTCGCGCTCCTTGTCGGTCGGCGGCACCGCCATCATGAAGGCGCTCGACAAGATCGAGACCAAAGCCAAGAAGATCGCGGCACACCTGATGGAAGCCAGCGATGCCGACGTCGAGTTTGCCAACGGCGAGTTCACCATCAAGGGCACCGACAAAAAGGTGACTTTCGGCCAGGTGGCGCTGACGGCCTATGTGCCGCACAACTACCCGCTCGACAAGCTTGAACCGGGCCTGAACGAAACCGCCTTTTACGACCCGACCAACTTCACCTTTCCGTCGGGCACCTACATCTGCGAGGTTGAGGTCGATCCCGCGACCGGCCTGGTGCGGGTGGAGAGCTTCACCGCCGTGGATGACTTCGGCAACATCATCAACCCGATGATCGTGGAGGGCCAGGTGCATGGCGGGCTGGTGCAGGGCATTGGCCAGGCGCTGCTGGAGAACTGCGTGTATGACCCGGAGTCCGGCCAGTTGCTGACCGGCTCCTTCATGGACTACGCCATGCCACGCGCCGGGGACATGCCCAACTTCAAGCTCGACACGCTGTGCACGCCTTGCAGCCACAACCCGCTGGGCGCCAAGGGCTGCGGTGAGGCCGGTGCCATCGGGTCACCACCCGCAGTCATCAACGCCGTGCTGGACGCGCTCCGGCCACTGGGCGTGACCGACTTCGACATGCCGGCTTCGTCGGCGCGCGTCTGGGAAGCCATCCAGTCGGCCAAGAAATAAACAAACATCCAAGGAGTATCACCATGTATGCATTCACCCTGGAGCGCCCCACCACCCTGGCTGCGGCTGCCCAACTGACGGCTGACGGCGCCAAACCATTGGCCGGCGGGCAGACCCTGCTGGCGTCGATGAAATTGCGTCTGTCCAGCCCGGATCAACTGATTGACCTCAGCGGCATCAAGGAGTTGAGCAGCATCAAGCGCGAGGGCAATGCCTTCGTGATTGGTGCCATGACCCGCCATCTCGACGTGGCCAACAATGCAGACGTCAAGGCGGCGTTGCCCGCGTTGGCTGACCTGGCGGCCAACATCGGTGACCGGCAGGTACGGGCCATGGGCACCTTGGGCGGTTCGGTTGCCAACAACGACCCCTCGGCCTGTTACCCGAGCGCGGTGCTGGCACTGGGCGCGACGATTCACACCACCGCGCGCAAGATTGCCGCCGACGACTTCTTTCTCGGTATGTTTGCCACCGCGCTGGAGGAGGGTGAATTGATCACAGCGATCAGCTTTCCCATCCCCAAACGCGCTGCTTACATGAAGTTCAAGCAGCCAGCCTCGCGTTTTGCGCTGGTCGGCGTGTTTGTGGCGCAGTTTGACGCCGGTGTACGCGTGGCCGTGACCGGTGCGTCCAGCGGCGTGTTCCGCCACGCCGGGCTGGAGGCGGCGCTCAGCAAGAGTTTCACGCCGGAGTCGGCTGCAGCTGTGAAGATAGATGCCACCGACCTCAACAGCGACATTCACGCCACGGCGGCCTACCGCGCCAACCTGATCAGCGTTCAGACGCAGCGCGGCGTGGCGAAGGCGCTGGGCTGATTGCTGCCTGTCATTGCGGGCTCTGCCCGCAATCCATGTGAGCCTACCCGCGCCAGTGGGTCGGGTGGCATGGATCCCGGATCAGGTCCGGGATGACCGGCAGGGTCTGGATTCTGGATAAAAAATGCCTCCAGCCCATGGGGGATATGCGTGAGCAGCTATAAAAATAATAGCGGCTCCGGCAAGTACTAAACTGGACCGATGACACCTTTCCCCACCATAGATGCCCTGGCGCAGGCGTTGCAGCAGGCCGGCTACTTTGCCGACCGGCGCCTGGCCACGGCCGTGTTTCTGGCGCTCAAGCTGCAGCGCCCGTTGCTGCTTGAAGGCGAACCCGGTGTTGGTAAGACCGAGCTGGCCAAGGCGCTGTCGCTCGCGCTGCAGCGGCAACTGATACGCCTGCAGTGTTACGACGGTCTGGAGCAGCGCGAGGCTCTCTACGAATGGAATTACGCAGCCCAACTTCTGCACATGCGTGCGGTGGAAGGCAAAGGAAATACAGCGGACGTCGAGCGGGAGGTTTATCAGGACCGCTACCTGATCCGGCGGCCGCTGCTGCAGGCCTTGCAGGCACCGGCACCGGGCGCAGTATTGCTGATCGACGAGGTGGACCGGGCCGACGAACCGTTTGAGGCCTTTCTGCTGGAGTACCTCGGCGAGTACCAGGTCAGCATTCCGGAAATCGGCACGGTGCGCGCTGTTGCGACGCCGGTCACCCTCCTGACCAGCAACCGCACGCGCGAGCTCAACGACGCAGTCAAACGCCGCTGCCTCTACCACTGGCTCGATTACCCCGACCGCGACCGCGAACTCGCGATCATCCGCGCCCAGGTGCCTGAAGCCGGCGAGCAGTTGTCGGCACAGGTGGCAGCCTTTGTCGACCGGCTGCGCCGCTCGCCCTTTGGCAATGCCTTCCAGCGCGCGCCCGGCATTGCCGAAAGTGTGGAGTGGGCCAAAGCCCTGGTGGCGCTGGACACCCTGGTGGTGGACCCCGAAGTGGTGGCTGATACTGCGGGGATTCTGTTCAAGCAGCGCGAAGATGTGGCCGCGCTCACGCATGAGTTGGCGGTAGAGTTGTTGAAGCCTGAAGAGGCCGCCGCAGAATGAAATTTTCCAGAACCGTTCGCCCTGAGCTTGTCGAAGGGATTTGCAGGCTTCGACAGGCTCAGCCCGAACGGATTTAGCGGGAAACCTCATGCTTTTAGGTGATTCAAGAGGCGGCAAACTCGCCGACAACATCGCCGGTTTCGGCCGCGCCCTGCGCCGCGCCGGTGTCAAGGTCGACAGCCAGCGTATTGGCCTGGCCAAGGAAGCGGCGCTGGCCGTTGGCATCAGTGAACGGAACGACCTGGGCGCCGCGTTTGAAGCCGTGATGATCAGCCGCGAGCAGGACCGGCTGGTGTTCCGCGAACTGTTCGACATCTATTTCCAGGACCCCAAAGTCGCCAACAAGCTGCTGGCCCAACTGCTGCCCAGCGCCGAAGGCAAGGCCGAGCCCAGCAAACGCCGGCCGCGCGTGCGCGAGGCACTGGCGCCGCAGAAGGCCTTTGGCCAGCAGGCCAAACCCACGACCGAAGACCAGAAGGTCGAGTTTGACGCGGTCATGACGGCCAGTGATATTGAACGCTTGCAACACGCGGACTTCAATGCGCTGTCGGCCTCCGAATACCGGCTGGTCGAGCGGCTGGCGCGCGACATCAAGCTCCCGCTGCCGATGTTTGCCTCGCGCCGCAGCCGCCCCGCCAGCAACGGCGCACGCATGCACTGGCCCGGCGTGATGCACCAGGCCGCGCGCACCGGTGGCGAGTTGATCCATCTGCCCCGGCTGGCGCGGCGTGAGCAGGCCCTGCCTTTGCTGGTGCTGGTCGACGTGTCAGGGTCGATGGAGCGTTATGCGCGCTTGCTGCTGGCCTTTTTGCATGCCGCCACGCGGCGCCACCCGCAGCGCGATGTGTTTGCCTTTGGCATGCACCTGACCGACCTCACGCCGGCTTTCCGCCAGGCCGACACCGACGAGATGCTGGCCCACGCCAGCGCCGCGATTGAAGATTTCGCCGGCGGCACCCAATTGGGGGTGTCTCTGGCCAGCCTGCGCGAGCACCATGCGCGCCGCCTGGTCGGGCGCCGCACCATGGTGCTGGTCATCAGTGACGGACTGGACACCGGTGAGCCGTCCGACCTGGCGCGCGAGCTGGGCTGGCTGCGCCGCCGTAGCCGCCGCCTGCTGTGGCTCAACCCGCTGATGCGCTTTGACGGCTACGCGCCGCTGGCCCGTGGCGCGACAGTGTTGCATGCCCACGCCCACGGCATGCTGGCGGTGCACAACCTCAGCAAACTTGAGGAACTGGCGGCCAGTCTGGCGGCTCTGATGAAGAAGTAACATGAGAAAACGCTGTTGTCATTGCGGGCTTGACCCGCAATCCAGGCTGCATTACCCCGGTAAGTCGCAGCGTACCGACATGGATCTCGGATCTGGTCCGGGATGACAAGCCTTCAAAGTTAAAAAAGGGAAAAAACATGGACATGCAAGGAAGCCGCCAACTCGCGGTCACACAACAACAGGCCTGGGATGCGCTCAACGACCCGGCTGTGCTCAAGGCCTGCATTCCCGGTTGCGACAAGGTCGAGGCCACCGGCGAGAACCAGTACGCCATTGCCATGGCCCTGAAAATTGGCCCGGTGTCGGCCAAATTCACCGGCAAGATCACACTCAGCGAGATCAATCCGCCGGCCAGTTACAAGCTGTCGTTTGACGGGCAGGGCGGCGTGGCCGGTTTCGGCAAGGGCAGCGCCGAGGTGGTTTTGACGCCCAATGACGATGGCTGCGAGCTGTCTTACACTGTGCATGCCTCGGTCGGCGGCAAGGTGGCGCAACTGGGCCAGCGCCTGATTGATGGCGCGGCCAAGTCCATGGCTGAAGATTTTTTCAAGCGTTTTGACGGCGAAATGCAGCGCCAGCACCCCGAGAGTTATGCGCCCAAAATGGTCATGGGTGAAGTGAAAGCCGAACCACCGATGGCTGCGCAGAAGCCGGGCATTCCGGTGTGGGTGTGGGTTGTTGGCGCCGCGGTGCTGGCGCTGGCGGCCTGGCTGGGTAGCTGAGCGGTCTGCCACTGTTCTGCAATAGAAAGAAAGCAGATGGAAAACCTCGATGTCATGGTGCTCCGCACCCTGCGCGACTGGCGCACAGCGGGCAAACGGGCGCTGCTGGCCACCGTGGTGCGCACCTGGGGCTCGTCGCCGCGCCCTGTTGGCTCCATCATGGCGCTGTGTGAAGACGGTGCGGTAGTGGGCTCGGTGTCGGGCGGCTGCATCGAAGACGACCTGATCTACCAGTACACCCAGGCCTACGCGGCAGCCGGTGCGGGCGACACTGCCAGCAAGGCCATCCCGTCCGGCCCACCGACCTTTGTCAAATACGGCGTCACCGCCGACGAAGCGCACCGCTTCGGCCTGCCTTGCGGTGGCACGCTGGAGCTGCTACTCGAATACGACCCGGAGGCGAGCGCGCTGGCCGAGCTGGTGCAGGCGCTCGAAGCCGGACAACTGATGCAGCGCAGCGTGCGGCTCACCGACGGCGCGGTGGAGCTGGCACTCGCCACGGCGCCAGCCGAACTCAGCGTCTCCAGCATCGAACTGGTCAACACCTTTGGCCCCGAGTACCGCATGTTGCTCATTGGCGCCGGGCAGTTGACGGAGTACCTGGCTACCATGGCGCTGTTCAGCGGTTTTGCCGTCACCGTGTGTGACCCGCGCGAGGAATACCGCAGCGCCTGGTCTGTCCCTGGCGCCAGGGTGCTCAGTGACATGCCCGACGACGTGGTCATCGCCTTCAAGCCCGACCGGCGCAGTTGCGTGATCGCGCTCACGCACGACCCCAAGCTCGACGACCTGGCGCTGATGGAAGCGCTGGGAACCGATGCGTTTTACATCGGCGCCATCGGCTCCAGGCGCAACAACGAGACGCGCCACCAGCGCATGGCAGAACACTTCGACCTGACTGAAGCCGCCCTGGCGCGCCTGCGCGGCCCCATCGGCATCTACATCGGCAGCAAGACCCCGCCTGAAATTGCCGTCAGCGTGATGGCAGAGGTGCTGGCCGTGAAAAACGGCGTGGTGCTGCCCCGCGACATGGAAGTGGCGCGGGCGAAGAATGAGCGTGCTGTGCCCGGCAACGATGCGGGCGAGTTGGTGTGTGGCGTGGCCCGAGTGGCGTCCTGAACTGGTGGCGTTAAAACTCCAGACCGGCGCAGTTCATCCAGTTCAGGCCGCGTGAAACCGTCCTCCGTCCCCAGCGCCCCCGCACAGGCGGCCATCGCTGCCCTGGTATTTCTCGGGATGGTGGGCGGCTGCCTGATCCTTGCCCATTCCGGCTTTGGCACATCGCCGCGCCGCGGCGGGCCGTCTACCTTCGTACCGGCGCCACTGGCCTATGTGCTTGCCGTCACCATGTACGGGATGTCAGCCCTGGGCCTGCTGGCCTTGCTACGGGCGCGACAGGTTTCCACGCCAACCATTGCCGCTTCCGCAGCGATCTATGTTTTTGTCGCTGTGGCTCTGGTGTGGGTTCTGCGTCCGCACTGAGGCCTTTGGTCATCCGGTCTCGGGAATCGTCAAATTCAGCAGAGGGATGTTTTCATTGAAGCAAAATCGCCTTCAGCCCTTGCCTGCTGAGCGCGGGCAGCTATCAAAAACAGAGCGATTTTGATGCAGGCCATGACACCGCCCATGGCCTTCCAAGGCACGTTGTTCGGCGCCGTTCCAGTTTGGCGCATGCGCTCCAAGCGCGCAAGCCGCTCTTTCAGGGAACAAGCACCACCTTGCTTGAGGCCAGTCTGCCGCTGTCCAGGTCGGCAAATGCCTGGCCGCCATCTTCAAGCCGCGCACTCTGAACCCAGGAAAGATCACCGAAATCTCCTTCGTACAAGAGTTTGACAGTGGCGCGCAGGTCGGCGGTGGTGTAGGTGTAGGTGCCCATGAGTGTGATTTCGGCCAAAGTGAGTTTGCGCATGTCGATTTCGCTGGCCCAGTCCTGCAGACCGACATGCATGACCACCCCTCCCGGCTTGACCGCGCTCAGCGCGGCTACGCGTGTGAGTTTGCTGCCCACGGCGTCAATCACGTAGTCGAAGCTGTTTTCCTGAGCTGGGGTATCGCGGGGATCATAGGTCTCGACTCCGGCGTGCTGCTCTGCAGACTGACGTCGAAGTGGATTCACCTCGGCCAACACGGTGCCGCGACAGCCGTAGGTGCGCAGCAGCAGCGCAGCCAACATGCCGATGGCGCCACCGCCGATGATGAGTGTCCGGTTTTCCGGTAGCGGGCGCGCCATGACTTTCAGGCTCATGTTGATGGCGTGAAGCGCGGTCGCCGCCGGCTCGGTCAACGCGGCGTGCAGGGCAGGCATGTCTTGCGGAATGTCGATCAGTGACGATGCGGGGATGGACATGAACTCGGCAAAGGCGCCCGGTCGGCTCATGCCGACCATGGTGCGGTCGCTGCACAGGTTGTTGCGGCCTTGCACGCAGTAGTCACAGGTGCCGCATGTGATGAGGGGGTTGCCTGTGACGCGCACGCCGGGTGCATAGGCCGGTGCGGCGCTGGCCACCACGGTGCCGCAAAATTCGTGTCCCAGCACCAGGCCTGGCTTGCGCCGTGGGTCGTGGCCGTGAAAAGCGTGCATGTCGGAGCCGCAAATGCCCACTGCGTCTATGCGCAGGATCACCTCGCCATCGACCAGCTCGGGCTCTGGGCGATCGTGCAGCTGGACTTCAAAGGGGTGGGTGTAGACCAGGGCTTTCATTGTCTTGACTCGTGGTTGTGGGCACATGCCCAGCTCGCGTGCCGCGAGCGCTTTTCATGAAGTCCGCCATAAAGGCGACCAAGGCCTCGGTTTGTTGCACGCTGACGCCGTTGTACAAACTGGCCCTCAAGTACTTCCCAACTCCAAAGGGGGTCAGCGTTCGCAAGCCGACGATTCCCCGTTCCCAGCCCTGAATCAAAAATTTTTGGGTGACTTCCTCGTCGCCACCGGCGACATCGAAAGGAACGTTCATGCGGCTGCGAATCAATGGATCTGCAATCGGGGTGGAATAAAACCCCCCGGAGCGGTCGATCACGTCGTACACCATGGCCGACTTGGCGATCGACCGGCGTTCCATCTCATGCACGCCACCTTGCGCGATCAGCCATTGCAGGTAGATGTTGACCACCTCCACATTGAAGGTGGCGATGGTGTTCCACAAATTGCCTTCCCGGACATTGGTGGTGTAGCAGAGTACGCCCGGGCAGGAGCGGCTGGGGGTGCCCAGCAAATCCTTGCGTATCACGCACAGGGTGACACCGGGGTGCCCCAGATTCTTGGACGCGCAGGCATACAGCACGCCGACGTTGCAACCCACCCAGTCAATCGGTTTGGTGGAAAAGTCTGACGACGCGTCAACCACCAATGGCGCCCGGAGGCCCAGCCTGGGAAGCTGGTGCATCTCAATGCCATTCACCGTTTCGTTGGAACACAAATACACGTATTTGGATTGCGGGTCCAGGTCATCAAAAGACGGGTGGTGGGTGAACGTGCCGTCAGATTGTTCGGAGGAAACGACGATGGGGCGGCAGTATTTGGATGCCTCGGACAAGGCACGTTTGGACCAGGTGCCATTGACAAGGTAGGTCGCCTTTTCATCGCCGCGGGGACACAGGTTGAGCGGCACCGCAGCAAACTGCCCGTGTCCGCCGCCGTGCATGAACAAAATCTCGTACTGCTCAGGAATTTCCATTGCCGCACGGCAGCGTTGCACGACGCTGGCCAGAATCCCCAAAAACTCGGGAGACCGGTGCGAGAGGTACATGGAGCACATGCGCGGCGCTTCGAACAGGGCTTTGACCCCCGCCTCGACCTCGGCCGCAAGCGATGTGGGCCCGGGGCTGAAGTTCAGCGGCTTGACTCCCGTGGGGGGAAGCAACGATCCGAGCATGATCGGATGGATGTCGGCCGGCTTCGGCAGGGTTTGATCGCAGGAAGTCATTAGATGTGTTCAAGAGCAGGGAGGTGAGCCAGCGCGATCTTCATCACCTTGGGGCAAGCTTCGAAGCCGCTATGGACCACGAACACCCGACCCATCCCCGCTGCCGCGAGAAAGACCAGGCGTGGTGCGGCCTTGAACTGCCGGTTCGAGGTGAACGGCGTCCAGAAAGCGTTGAGGTCGATGGCCATGTCAGTGTCATTTCGCGGTGTAGCCACCATCGAGCATGATGGTCTGACCCGTGACAAAAGCTGAAGCCTCGCTCGCGAGAAACACAGTCAGGCCGTTCACGTCCTGCAGCGCACCGTTGCGCCCGAGGCAGGTTTGAGCCGCGTGGCGGGCTGCCAGTTCACTGTTGCCAAAGACTGGCGCGGTGAGCGCGGTGGGAAAAAAGCCGGGCCCGATCGCATTGCAGGTGATGCCGTGCGACCCCCACTCGACGGCCATCGCGCGGGTGAGTTGCACGATGCCACCCTTGCCGGCACCGTAGGGCGCGCTGTTGGGGAAAGCGCGATGGCTTTGCAGGCTGGCGATGTTGATGACGCGACCCCAGCCGCGCGCCTTCATGGCCGGTGCGAGCGCCTGGGCCAGAAAGAAGGGCGCGCTCAGGTGCAGGTTGATCTGGGTCTGCCAACTCGCCACCGTAACGTCAGCAAACGGCTCGCGCAGGTTCACACCGGCAGCGTTGACCAGAATGTCAACCGGACCCAGGGCGAGCGCTTCGTGCGCGCCTTTTGGTGCTGCGTCCGGTTGGGCGAGATCGCAGGCCACGGTTTGTACCTCGATACCTTGCGCCCGCAGACGGTCGGCTGCCTGCGCCAGCGTGTCCTGGTGCCGTGCCATCAGGACCACTCGGGCACCCGCCAGGCCCAGGGCCTGCGCCATGGCTTCTCCCAGGCCCGAACTCCCCCCGGTGACGAGCGCGCTCCGCCCACTCAGCTTGAAAAGTTCAGCGATGGCGTTCACGCCAGGCCCTTTCGGGCATTCACCAAGCGCGTCAGAAGCGTCAAGCTCACACCTTCACCGGTTCACCAAGGTCGAACGTTTCGTCCGGGAAGTATTTCGCCAGGCGATCATCAGCCGTGCGCGCATGCGCCTCCATGCCTTCCAGTCTCGAAATGCGCGCTGTCGCCAGCCCGATGTCCCGCGCGGCCGCCCGGGTCATCTTCTGCCAGGTGAAGGTCTTGAGGAACTTGTGCACCGACAGGCCACCCGAATAGCGCGCTGCCCCTTTGGTCGGCAAGACATGGTTGGGCCCGCTGGCCTTGTCGCCATAGGCCACGGTGGTTTCCTCACCGAGAAACAGCGAGCCGTAGCAGGTCAGGGTATTGAGCCACCAGTCAAGGTCCTTGGCGTGTACCTCCAGGTGCTCGCTGGCGTAGCGGTCAGAGATATCGACGACCTCGTCACGGGTGTCGCACAGCATGACTTCGCCATAGTCGCGCCAGGCGGCTCCCGCGGCGTCGCGCGCTGTTGGGGGCAGGGTGTCGATCAACAAGGGCACGCGACGCATCACCTCCTCCGCAAGCACCTGGCTGGTGGTGAACAGCCAGGCGGGGGACTCGTGGCCGTGCTCGGCCTGGCCCACCAGGTCGCTGGCAACGATGGCCGGGTCGGCGGTCTCGTCGGCGATGATGCCGATCTCGGAGGGGCCCGCAAACACATCGATACCGACCTTGCCGAAAAGGGTACGCTTGGCCTCGGCCACAAATTTGTTGCCTGGACCCACGATCACGTCAGCCGGCTTGCCGGTGAAAAGGCCATAGGCCATGGCCGCAATGGCCTGCACGCCGCCCAGGGTCATGATGACGTTGGCGCCGGCCTTGTTGAAGGCGTACAGCAGGTAGGGGTGCATCGGCCCGCCGCGAAACGGTCCGGAGCAGGCGATGATGGTTTTGACTCCGGCTGCCCTCGCCGTGGCCACGCCCATGTAGGCGCTGGCAATGTGGGCGTACCGTCCTGCAGGGGCATAACAACCGGCCACATTGACCGGCAGCACCCGCTGGCCGGCTGTGACTCCTGGGTGCAGCTCGACCTGAAACTCGGACAGCGAACGCCGCTGCGCCAGCGCAAAATCATGAATCTGCTTGATTGCGAAGTCAATGTCGGCCTTGACCTGTGGGGGCACCTCGCGCGCATTGGCGGCAATCTGCTCGGGGCTGACGATCATCTCTCCCGTCCATTTGTCCAGATCGGCAGCGTATTTGCGCACCGCCGCTTCGCCGTTCTTCTGGATATCGGCCAGCATGGTATTGACGACCTGCTGGGCGGTCGCCGTCTCGGTCTCGGGTGTTTTGTCAGCCTTCTTCAGGTAGATGATGGCCACGTTGTTCTCCTGGGTATGTGGTGATCCGTCATTCGGGGCGAGCGCTGTCTGGGACCGCGCTGCCGTGGACGAAAAAGGTAGATCTGTGGGTGGCAGGCCCCGCAGGCTGGCTGCGGAGCCTGAAGGGTGTTTACCGGGTTGAGTTGGCAAGCTCGCGCAGCTTGGGGTCGGCCTGCACCAGCTTCATGTACTCGTCGGTGACGAAGTCGCCGACGTTAGGCACCTGCTGCACGGCCCCGGTCTCGCGCATGAACCCGGAGAGCTCAGTGAACCAGCCGTCCATTGTGGAGTTGGCGGCGCTGCCTGAACGCTCCATGGTCTTAAGTTGCTGTGTCAAAGTAAAGGTCGGACGGGTCTCGAATTCCTTGTTCATGGCCGCGTCGCTGATGGTCACGCCGCCCTTGGCATAGAAGTCCTTCATCATCCGGATCGCCTCGGGGCGGTTCACCCCCATCCAACTCCAAGCGCGCAGGTATACCGCCAGAAACTTCGCCACGTTTTGCGGGTTTTGTTTTGCGTAGTCACCGCGCGCGATCAACGCACCGGGGACGATGGCGCCGCTGTCCTTGCCGCTGCACAACATTTTGGCACCGGCCTTTTCCTCTACCGTGTAGGTGTTGGGCGCCCACATACCGGCGAGGTCGGAGTTGTTGGACGAAAGCGCGGAGATGATCTCGGCCTGACCCATGTTCTTCATCACGACATCCGCCTTTTTCAGGCCGTATTTCTTCAGGCAGGCCTGTACCGCGAAGTCGGCCGTGGAGTTCTGGGTCAGCGTGATCGTCTTGCCGCGCAGTGCAGCCGCAGGGTCCCTGGCGAAGTCGGCGGCCGCCTTGCCGCTGCCCACCAGCCCGTTGGCTGCTGATTCGTCGTTGGTCAAACCGATGGTCTTGATGCCGAAGCGCACATGACCGAGTACGGCTGGCACGGAGCCGGTTCCGCCTACGTCCCAGGAGCCGGCCGCCGATGCGGCAATTTGTGGCACACCGGCCGGGAAGACCGAGAATTCGGGCGCCAGACCCACCTCTTTCCACCACCCCTTTTCAGTCGCGATGTGAAAGGGCAGCGCCCAGTACAAGGAAGGCTGGTAGCTGATCTTGATGGGGGTCAGCGCTTGGGCCTGGGCCACACTGGCGACTCCGAATGCAACGCCCAGAGCAACTGCGGCTGCCACGATGGATTTTTTCATGTCGTTTCTCCTTTTCGGTTGGGGTTCAATGATCTGTGCCGGCGTGCTCTTCACGCAGGGACTTCCAGATGCGGGTACGCAGATGAACAAAACTTTCCAGGTCCATCACGTCTTCGATCTTGCTGTGACGTTCCCAGTCGTCCGCTTCGCGGACCGACTTCACATCAAGAATTTCCTTGACCTTGCCAGGGCGGCTGGTCATGATCACGACCCGGTCGGCCAGGTACACCGCTTCTTCCACCGCGTGCGTGATGAAAAGTACAGTGCGTGGATTTTTACGGGCGAGCTTGACCAGTTCTTCCTGCATCACGACCCGGGTTTGCGCATCAAGCGCCCCGAAAGGCTCGTCCATCAGCAGCACCTGGGGGTTGAGCGCGTAAGCCCGCGCAATCGCCACGCGCTGCTGCATGCCACCCGACAGCTGATGCGGATAGGCACTTTCGTACCCTTTGAGGTTCATCAGGTCCACATAGTGGGCTATGAGTTGCGCGCGTTCCGCCTTGGGCAAGCCTTTGCTGCGCAGGCCAAAGTCGATGTTCTCGTGTACTGACTTCCAGGGGAACAGGGCGAACTGCTGGAAAACCACCGCGCGATCCGGGCCGGGTTCCGTGACTTCCTGGTCGCTCACCTTCACGCTGCCAGTGCTCGGAAACTCCAGCCCGGCGGCCATACGCATGCAGGTGGTCTTGCCGCAGCCGGATGGGCCAACGATGGCAACAAACTCCTGATCCTGCACCACAAGGTTGATGTCTTCCAGGATCTGAAAGTCTTTGCCATCGCGCTGAAAAATCCGCGTGACGTCTTTGAACTCGATGGTTGCCATGTACTTAGGTCTTTCGGTATCGGCGAATATTCCAGGGTGTCAGCTATTGCGGTGCTTGAGCAACTGACGCTCCAGCCGGCGGATCAGCACATCGATCACCACGCCCACCAGACCAATGGCAATCATTCCAGCCATCACGGTGTCGGTGGCCACCGCGCTTTGGGCACGGACGATGAGGTTTCCCATCCCGCTGCTGGCCACAATGAGCTCGGCACCCACCAGAGACATCCATCCCAGGCCCGCACCGATGCGCAGGCCCGCGATGATGGACGGAACGGCGGCAGGGAACAACACCTCCGTGATCGTCCTGAAGTTGCCCACGCCCAGCATGCTGGCTGCTTCCAGAAATCGAACGTCCACATTCTTCGCACCGCGGTAGGCGTTGATCAGACAGGGCGGGAAGGCGCCGGCAAAAATGATGAGTGTGGGACCGCCGATGCCGGTGCCAAACCAGAGAGCGGCAAACGGCACCCAAGCCACCGGCGCGATGAATCGCAAGCCGTCAAACAGCGGCGTGACAATGTCGTCCAACAGCCGAAACCATCCCATCGCCAGGCCCAGCGGCACGCCGATCAGTGCGGCCAGACCAAAGCCCATGCCAAATCGTCGCAGGCTGGAAAGCATGTGGTCTTCCAGCGTTGCGCCTGCAAACGGGATGTGCAAGAGATCGATCAGTTTTGCGAGTACCTCGTGCGGCATCGGCAGAAACTGCGGCGGCGCGAAATGCAGTATGCGTGCCAGGTACCAGAAAGCGAAGAAAGCGAATGCGCCAATGGCCGTGAGACGCCAGAACTGCGCACGTGACAGCTTCTCGTTCATTCCACCACCCGCCCTTGGCGCCAGGGCATGACACGGGTTTCGAGCTGTCCAAGCAGCCATGTGGTGACCGCACCGCAAATTCCCACGAAAGCCATGGCCACCAGAATCATTGCCGGAAAGATGTCTTGCGAGGCCTGATTCAGGATGCTGCCCAGTCCGTACAGCGCGCCGATCAGCTCGGCGGCCACCAGAGTCGTCCAGCTGGCCTGCAAGGAAAGCCGCAACCCGGTGAAAATCATCGGGAGGCTGCCCGGCACCAGCACTTCCGCGACCATGCGCCAGCCCCTGGTGCCCAGCATTTTTGCCGCCTCCATCACCGGTGTCTCGATATTGCGTACGCCCGTGTAGCTGTTGATGACCGAAGGGACAAAGGCCGCCACAAAGATCACCAGCACTTTGGAGGCATCGTCAAGTCCGAGCCACACGATGGCTAGTGGAATCCAGGCCAGGGGCGGTATCGGGCGCAGCAGCAGGAAGGCGGGGTTGAGCAGAGCCTCGGCCCGGCGCGAATAGCCCATCAGCAAGCCCAGTGGCACACCCACACCCACAGCGACCGAAAATCCCATGGCGACGAGAAGCAGGCTGTGCAGCACATGCTGATGCAGTTTGCCGTTTCCATAACCTTCTGTCTGGATGAAGCTGAATGCCTCCCAGACCTGATCAGGGCGCGGAAACCGTGAGGGGTTGATAAGACCAGTGACCGTGGTGGTCAGGTACCACAGCAGCAGCAAAGCCAGCACCGTTGCCATGCCGACAACGGTTCTTCGCATGCTGCTTCGGTGCGCCAGGGCCACGTGACATCCTTTGTTTAGCCGGGAACAAACAGATGCGCTAAAAATGTAAGCGCTTGCAGTAAATATGATTCCATTTTGATCTATTGTCAAGAACCAAAGTCCGTTCTACGATGAGATTGCTGGAAAACACCTAGACAACGTTCGTAAGCGCTTGCATTTTTAACGGGTTTTAAGCGCGTTGTGGCATGCTCTGGGTATGAATCAGCGCATCACCCTGGAGGAGGTTTCGCAGGCTGCGGGCGTGTCCACCGCTACAGTTTCGCGCGTGTTAAGCCGGCCGGAGCTCGTGCGCGCCAGCACGCGCGAGCGGGTGATGGCTGCAGTCCGACAGCTCGACTACCAGCCCGATGCCGCTGCGCGCGCACTGGCTTCAGGCCGCACCCATACCGTCGGCTGCGTGATCCCCACGCTTGACCACGCGATTTTTGCGCGCAGCACCCAGGCTATGCAAACCACGTTGGCGCGCGCTGGTTATCAGTTGCTGGTGGCCAGTCATGAGTACGACCCGGCAATTGAACTGGAAGTGGTGCGTGTGCTGCAACAGCGCGGCGTGGACGCTTTGGTGCTGGTGGGTACCGACCACGCGTCTGGTCTGTGGAGAATGTTGCGCGTTTGGGGCAAACCCACGCTTCTGACTTGGTCGTGCGAGCCGCGCCTTCCTTCTATTGGCTTTGACAATGAAGCCGCCGCCCGCATGGCTACTGAGCACTTGCTGGCGTTGGGGCACCAACGAATAGGGGTCATCTCCGGGCTCACGTCGCACAATGACCGCGCGCGCAGCCGCATCGAGGGGGTGCGCCAGGCGCTGAAGCGGGTGGGCTTGAAGCTGCCGCCCAGCCTTCTCAGTGAACAGATATTCAACCTCAACGGCGGGCGGTCTGGTCTGCGCGCGCTCATGGGGGCTCGACAGCCGCCGACGGCCATCTTCTGTGGAAATGACCTGCTGGCCGCCGGGGCGCTGCTGGAGGCGCAGCGTCTGGGCCTGGGCGTGCCTCGCCAGCTTTCGATTTGCGGCATGGACAACCATGAACTGGCCGAAGCCCTGAATCCCGGTCTTACGACCATCCACCTGCCTACGCAAGACCTCGGGCGCATTACGGCGCAAAGCGTGCTTTCGGCCATTGCGGGAGACGCCATTGCAGCCCAGTCGCTGCTTCCGTTCGAACTGGTGGTTCGCGGCAGCACGGCCCCACCGGGTCGGCGATGATGAAAGGGAGGCTGTGCCTTGACTTGAGCTTGAAGGCATACTCTGTTATGTGAAACGACAGGATATCTTCTCTCCGGTAGGCGGCTCAGTCTGTCTCGGACTTGATCCTTTCAGGAGATCAACATGAGCGATATTGTTTTTGTGGTCCAGCAGGCTCCCAAAGGGGGACTTACCGCCCGTGGATTGGTCGAACCCATTTTTACGGAAGCAGAGCTGCGCATCGCAGTAGCGGACGCGGTGCATTGCCACTTTGACAAAGATATGTTTTCCAAAGTCCTTCGGCTGCACCCCGTTCGTGGTGAGCGGTTGTCCGCCTGGAAAAAAAGATGAGATTGCCGCGTGACCACTAATTTCGTCAAAAAGGGCCTTGTTGCAGCTGGGCTGATGAACATCGGCGGGGTCCTTGTGTTTTCGCGGGCATTCACCAACTCGGCGATCAACGATGCCGACCCGGTGGTGATGTCAAATTTCGGGCTTCTGATGATTGTGGTGTGGGGTCTGGCTTATCTGGGCGCAGCCGCCATCCGTTCAGACCTCAAATGGCTGATGGCTGCCTTTGCGGTCGAAAAGCTGGTGTATGTCGTGGTTTGGGCCAGGTGGCTTTTTGAGAACAGTCTGTCGCAGCTATATGCCAAAGATTTTTTTGCCGGCGCCTTCTACAGTATTTATGGCTTGAACGATTTTGTGTTCATGCTGTTCTTTGCCAGTGTGTGTCTGTTTTGGCGACCCAAAGAGTAGTCTGGCCGTTGGATCGCCATGCCGTTTGACCTTTCCATCCGCCAGCCTGCAGCGTTAGCCTTCACCCCACACGGAGATTACGCGCCATGAGCAGCATCACTGTCCGCCAGGCGATTTTTTCCGACCTGGAGGAACTGTCGGGATTGTTTGATCAATATCGCGTTTTTCAGGGCCGGCAAAGTGACCTGCCTGCCGCGCGCTCTTTTCTGCAGGCGAGGTTCGACCATGGTGAGTCTGTCGTTTTCATGGCTCACGAAGGGACCACACCCTTGGGGTTTGCGCAGCTTTATCCCAGCTATTCGTCAACGGCACTGGCCAGGGTATTTATTCTGAACGACCTGTTTGTCCATGAAATGGGTCGTCGCAAGGGCGTGGCGTCGCGGTTGTTGGTCGCGCTGGAGGGATACGCCTGGGCGCACGGGGCCGCGCGAATGACGCTGAACGTGGCCATGGGCAACACGCCAGGACAAGCGCTTTACGAAGCCCAAGGCTGGCACAAAGATGCACAGTTTTTCATGTACCACCGCCATGGAAACGCTGAAAAAGTCCTTGCGGATGGGCGCTGACTGGGGAGCGCGATTCGCTGGTCGGCACTCAGGGGTTTTCAGAGGTCGCTTGGCAAGAGCCCTTTTTATCGGAGAGATCGGCCTCAAGCCCAAACCCGCTAAGCGCGGGAAGCTATTAAAAACAGAGCGCTCTTGATGCCGGCCACAGTCAGCAGCAGCGAGCCGAACAGGTGCAGCGCGGCCGTGCCAAAGGCTGCAGCGTAGCGCTCATGCTGCAGCATGCCGACGACTTCGGCTGAAAAAGTTGAGAAGGTGGTCAGCGCACCCAGAAAGCCGGTGATCAGCAGCAGGCGCCAGACCGGCTCCAGTTGCGGCAGGTGCTGGAAGGTGGCGACACAGACGCCGACCAGGTAGCCGCCCAGCAGGTTGGCGGCGACGGTTCCCCACGGGATCAGTCCGCCGGGATTGAGCCAGAGGCCCAGTCCCCAGCGCGCGAGAGCGCCCACGCATGCACCGACGCAGATGGCAAGAACGGCAAGCATTGCAGCGGCCTCCGGTTAGCGGTCGCGCGGCCCGGTGGGCGTGCCGACATCAGGCGGTGGGGATTCGGACGACAGCGCGGCCGGCGGTACATCACCGCCTTTTTGCCGCTCGCGAAACAGCGCCGCGCGCACCAGAAAAATCGTCGTCACCGGTGCGGTCAGGGCGACAAACAGCGTGATCAACACGGCGTGCAGAAAAAGGTTTTGGCCCTGAACCGAAAAATAGATGACGGTGGCGATGGTGATGCACCACACGCCGGCCGTCGCGCCCAGGGTGGGCGCATGGATGCGCTGAAAAAAGGTCGGCAGCCGCACCAGCCCGAAGGAGCCGATGGCCGCGAAGGCCGCGCCCAGAACCGCAAACACCGCGGTGAGGACTTCGGCCCAGAGCGGTAGCGCGGTGCTCATTCGATCACCTCGCCGCGCAGTAAAAACTTGGCCATCACGGTGGAGCCGATAAAACCGAACAGTGCGATCAGCATGGCAGCTTCAAAGTACACATTGCTGGCATACACAATGCCCAGCACCAGCATCATCAGCATGCCGTTGATGTAGAGGCAGTCGAGTGCGGTCACGCGGTCCTGCGCAGTCGGGCCGATCAGGAGTCTGGCCGCGGCACACAACATGGCCACGGCCAGCAGAAACAGGGCGAGTTTCAGGCCCCAGAAAAGAAAGTCGCTCATGATTCAAAAATCTCCATCAGCGGGGCTTCATAACGCTCTTTGATCAGCGCGATGAAAGTCGCCTCGTCTTTCAGGTCAAACACATGCAGCAGCAGCCGGGAACGGTCAAACGACAGCTCCCCCCACGCGGTGCCCGGTGTCAGGCAACAGATCATGGCGAGCATCGCGAGTGCATTCGGGTCGCGCAGCGTCAGGGGAATTTCGACAAAGCTGCTTTTGATATCTGCGGTGCGGCGGGTCAGCAGCAATTTCCCAACGGTCAGCGCTGAGTGCAACATGTCAGCCAGTGCGCGCCAAACCAGGCGAAGGGCCGCGCCGGGCTTGCGCAGGCGCACGGTGGCGGGCCGCAGGCTTCGGGTTAGCAAGGGGACCACCACCGCAAGAACGGCAGCCATCAACAGGGTGGCGGCATCCAGCGTCTGGTTCAGCAACAGCCAGATGCCAAACAGCGCCAGCGACAGCGACGGCGACGGCAGCCAGCGGCGCATCATGGCGACACCTTGCGCGCAGGGGGGTTGGGCACCTGCCGTGCGTTCATCACAGCGTTTCGGTAGGCATGGGGTTTGTACAGGCCCCGCGCGGTATCGCCCGCGTGGTGCATGACGGGGCCGGCTTCGATGCTCAGAGCCACACTGGCCGCCAGCAGTGCAGCGACCGGCAACACCTCCAGTGCGCGCAAGGCAGGCATGCTGGTCATGGGCTGCGTCCAGAAATAGCGAATGCCGGCCCGGCTCAGCGCCACCAGCGTTAAAAAGCCGGACAGCAGCAGCAGCGCCAGGAAGCTCCAGTTCGCCGGTGAAACCTCTGGCGTATCCAGCAGGGCAGACAACATCGCGAACTTGCCGATAAAACCCGACAGCGGTGGCAGGCCGGCCAGCAACAGCGTGCAGGCCACAAAACCCAGGCCCAGGAAGGCAATCCCCGCCGGAATGGCGCGGCCGTAGAGTGCCTGCTGTTCATCGTCGAGGTTCACGTCGGCTGTGGCGCTCAGGTCTTCCGACAAAAACGGGGCATCACCTGCCTGTTCATGCGGTGCCACGCTGGCGCCCGCATTGCGCCAGCGCTCGATCATGTCGATCAACAGGAAAAAAGCGCTGGCTGCCAGCGTCGAGCTCAGCAGGTAGTACAGGGCGCCGGCCCAGACGGCGGGCTGGCCCAGGCCGATGGCGGTCAGCAGCGTGCCGGCCGAGATCAGCACGGCGTAACCCGCCAGGTGCGACAGGCGCTGCGTACCGGTGATGCCGAGCGCGCTGACAAACAGGGTGGACAGGCCAATGGCCAGCAGGATCTCCTGACCAAACTGCGCTGACTCGCCGGTGTCCGGCGCGAACAGCACGGTCCACAGGCGCAGCACGGTGTAGATGCCGAGCTTGGTCAGCAGCGCAAACACGGCGCTGACGGGCGCAACTGCCGCACTGTAGGCCGGCACCAGCCAGAAGTTGAGCGGCCAGGCGCCGGCCTTGGCAAAAAATGCTGTTGCCAGAATTGCTGCCGCCGCATGCACCAGGCCGCGGTCGGCCCCATCAAGCCGGGCAATGCGCAGGCCGAGGTCGGCCATGTTGAGTGTGCCGGTGACGCCGTAAAGCAGCGCCGCACCGACCAGAAACAGCGATGAGGCGGCCAGGTTGATGGCGATGTAGTGCAGCCCGGCGCCGACCCGCAGTCGCCCCGAGCCATGCAGCAGCAGGCCATACGAGGCCGCCAGCATGACCTCGAAAAATACAAACAGGTTGAACAGGTCGCCGGTCAGGAAGGCACCGTTGAGCCCCATCAGCTGCAACTGGAGCAGCGGGTGGAAATGCACACCCGCGCGGTCCCAGCGCGACGTCGAATAAATCGACACCGCAAACGCGATGACGCCGGTCAAGGCCAACATCAGCGTGGACAGACGGTCGGCCACCAGCACAATACCGAAGGGCGCGCGCCAGTTGCCGGGCAGGTAAACGCCGATGGAACCAGGACCTGTTCCGGTGTCGACCGCATTGACCCAGCGTAGCAAGGCCAACGCGGCCAGCATGCCGACCAGTCCGGAGGCCACGGTGAACGCCGCCTTGGTCTTGCGCCGGTGCTCGCCCAGCATCAGCATCAGCGCGGCGGTCAGCATCGGGACGAGAATAGGCACCGCGACCAGGTGCGGCATGGTGGCTTCGAGCAGTGTGTCCAGCCAGCGCAGCAGTTCGTTCATTCCGGCGCACCTTTCACATGCACGCTGGTGTCGTCTGCGGTCTCGTCCTTGCCATCCACATGGTCGGTGCCAGCCAGGCCACGCGAGGCCAGCATCACCACCAGGAACAGCGCCGTCATCGCAAAACCGATGACGATGGCTGTCAATGCCAGCGCCTGCGGCATCGGATCGGCGGTGTTGGCCAGTGTGGCCGTGATACCGGTCACCAGCACCGGCTCGCTGTCGACCTTGAGGCGGCCCATGCTGAAAATGAACAGGTTGACGGCGTAGGAAATCAGGGTCAAACCCATGATGACCTGGAAGGTGCGCGGGCGCAGCAGCAGGTACACCCCCGAGCTGGTGAGCACGCCAATGCCGAGGGCGAGCACGATTTCCATCAGACAGGCGCTCCGGCGGCTTGGGCCTTCGCGGCGGCGGCAGCCTGCCGCTCATCTTGTTCTTCCACCCAGCGGTGGCTGCGCACCGACTGGTGCGACAGCGCCGTGAGAATCAGCATGGTGGCGCCGAGCACGATGGAGAACACACCCATGTCGAAAAACAGTGCGCTGGGCACATGAAGGCTGCCGATCAGCGGCAGATGCAGGTGGGCGGTGTGGGTGGTCATGAAAGGGTAGCCCAGCACCACGGCGCCGCCACCGGTGACCAGCGCCAGCAGCAGGCCAAGGGCGATCCAGCGGCGCGGGTAGATGCGCAGGTGTTCTTCCACCCACTCGGTGCCCGAGACGATGTATTGCAGCAGCAGCGCGACCGACATCACCAGGCCGGCCACAAAACCGCCGCCTGGCGCGTTGTGTCCGCGCAGAAAGAAGTACACCGACACCAGCACCGAAACAGGCAACAGCAGCCGCACCAGCACGGCCGGTACCATCAGGTAGCCGATGGCAGTGTCCACGGCGCGACGCGGGTTCAGCAGGTCACTGCTGCCATCGTCGGCCTGTGCGCGTTGCTGCGCCGGCAGGGCCATGGACTCCAGCGCCGGCCGGAAGCGGCGCAGCAATGCGTACACCGTGAGCGCCACGATGCCGAGCACGGTGATTTCGCCGAAGGTGTCAAACCCGCGAAAGTCCACCAGCATGACGTTGACCACATTGGTGCCGCCGCCTTCGGTGAGCGCGCGATCAAGAAAGAAGGGGGAAATGCTTTCCGGAAAACGCCGTGTCATCACGGTCCAGGACAAGGTTGCCATGCCAGCGCCGGCGGCAATGGCGACGGCCAGATCGCGGCCGCGCCTGCCCCACAGGCTCACGCGGGTCCGCAAGGGCTGGATCGTCACCCTGCGCATGGGCAGCCAGCGCAGGCCCAGCAGCAGCAGCACCGTGGTCACGGCTTCCACCACCAGCTGCGTCAGTGCCAGGTCGGGCGCCGAAAACCAGATGTAGGTGGTGCAGCAGACCAGGCCGGCGCCAGACGCCAGCATCAGGGAGGCGAGGCGGTGAAACTTGGCCTGCCATGCGGCAGCGACGGCGCAGACCGCGCCTATGACCCAGGTCATGGCAAACATCGTGGAGAAGGCGAGAGGTGCGCGCTGGCCGGGCTTGACAGGGACCAGCCACAGTGCGGCTGCAGCACCCGCTATGGCGATCACCAGCAGGATCAGCAGTTGCGACTGCAGGCGCCGGGTGGCCAGCAGGTAGCGGCTGCGCCGGCCGATCTCGCTCAGGCGTGCCAGCATGTTCTCGAAGATGCGCTGGCCGTCAAAGTGATGCAGCAGCGGTGTGTGCGCCAGGTAACCGTGCGCACGGCCGCGACGCTGGAGCAGGTACAGGGCGGCGCCACCGGCCATCGCGATAAAACTCATGACCAGCGGCAGGTTGAAACCGTGCCAGACCGCCAGGCTGTACGCCGGCAGAGTGCCGCCGACCACCGGCCGGGCCGCCTCGGCCAGCAGCGGACCGACTGACCAGTGCGGTGCGACACCCACCACCAGGCAGACCAGCACCAGCAATTCGACCGGCACACGCATCCAGTGCGGCGGCTCATGCGGTGTGCGCGGCACCTGGTTGCCACAAGGCGGGCCAAAAAAAACATCAAACACAAAACGCGCCGAATACGCGACGCTGAACATGCCGGCCACGGTGGCGATGACGGGCAGTCCCCAGTTGATCCAGAGGGTGGTCTGGATGTAGACGGTTTCGGCGAAAAACATTTCCTTGGACAGAAATCCGTTGAGCAGCGGCACCCCAGCCATCGAAGCGCTGGCAATCACGGCCAGCGTGCCGGTGATGGGCATCAGCCGCATCAGGCCGCTGAGCTTGCGAATATCGCGCGTGCCGGTTTCGTGGTCGATGATGCCGGCGGCCATGAACAGTGAGGCCTTGAAGGTCGCGTGGTTCATGATGTGGAAGACGGCAGCCACGGCAGCCAGTGGGCTGTTGAGCCCGAGCAGCAGGGTGATCAGCCCGAGGTGCGAAATCGTTGAATACGCCAGCAGCGCCTTCAGGTCGCGCTGGAACATGGCAATGAAGCCGCCCAGCAGCAAGGTGATGGCACCGGCACCGCTGACCAGCCAGAACCATTGCTCGGTGCCCGACAGGACCGGCCACAGCCGCGCCATCAGGAACACACCGAGCTTGACCATGGTGGCCGAATGCAAATAGGCCGACACTGGGGTGGGCGCCGCCATGGCGCGTGGCAACCAGAAGTGAAACGGAAACTGCGCGCTTTTGGTGAAGGCGCCGAGCAGCACCAGCACCAGCACGGTGAGGTACAGCGGGTGGGCGCGGATGGCGTCGCCCGAGGCCAGCACCAGGTCCAGGTCATAGGTGCCGGTGATGCGCCCCAGCACCAGCACGCCGGCCAGCAGGCACAAGCCGCCGGCCCCCGTGACTGTCAGCGCCATGCGCGCGCCGCGTCGCGCGTCGCGCCGGTGGTGCCAGTAGCCGATCAGCAGGAAGGAAAACAGGCTGGTGAGTTCCCAGAACATCACCATCTGCACCAGGTTGCCCGACAGCACCACGCCGATCATGGCGCCCATGAAGGCCAGGAAAAATGAGAAAAAGCGGGGCACCGGGTCCGACGCGGACATGTAGTAACGCGCGTACAGCACCACCAGCGCGCCGATGCCGAGCACCAGCATGCAGAACAGCCAGGCGAAGCCGTCCATGCGCAGCACAAGATTCAGACCCAGCTCCGGCACCCATTCGATTTCTTCGCGGATCACATTGCCGCCGGCCAGTTGGGGAAACAGCCAGGCGACCTGCAGCGCACATCCGAGCGCGACCAGACCTGCCAGTGTCGATTCCCGGTTGCGCGCGTTGGCCGGCAGCGCGGCCGCGATCACGCTGGCAAGAAAAGGCAGAACAAGCAGGAGAAGGAGCATGTCTCCTGATTCTATAGACGGGGCCCTGGCCGGTGCGGCTCAAAACCGCAGGTCGGCAGGGGTATCACTGCGCGGCTGGGCCGCAGACTGCTACCGACTCATCTGCTGCGGCAGCCAGGTCACGATGCCGGGAAAGACATAAACCAGCGCGATGGCAGCGCACATCAGGAAGAACATGGGCAGCGTGACCTTGGCGATCCAGGTCAGCTCCTTGCCCGTCATGCCTTGCAGCACGAACAGGTTGAAGCCGACCGGCGGTGTGATCTGCGCCATCTCGACGACCAGCACAATGAAGATGCCGAACCAGATCGGATCGATGCCGGCTTTCTGGATGGTGGGCATGAGTACGCCCATGGTCAGGACCACCATGGAAATGCCGTCGAGGAAGCAGCCGAGCAGGATGAAAAAGAAGGTCAGTGCCAGGATCAGCTGGCCCTGGCTCAGGCCCAGTGAACCTATCCATTCGGCAAGATGGCGCGGCAGGCCGATGTAGCCCATGGACAGGGTCAAAAACGCGGCGCCCGCCAGGATCAGTGCAATCATGCAGTACAGGCGTGTGGCGCCCATCAGCGCATCGCGGAAAGTGACCCAGTTCATGGAGCCCTGAAGCGCCGAGATGATCAGCGAGCCCACCACGCCGATGGCTGCCGCCTCGGTGGCGGTGGCAATGCCGGTATAGATGGAGCCCAGCACCCCGGCAATCAGCAACACCACTGGAATCAATGCGCGCGAGGCCGAGAGTTTTTGCAGCAGGGTGGTCTTTTCGTCGGCGGCCGGGATCTGCTCCGGATTGCGCAAGGCCCAGACCGCGATGTAGCCGGAAAACAGCAGCGCCAGCATGATGCCTGGCAATACGCCGGCGATGAACAGTTTGGCAATCGAAACTTCGGCCGACACACCGTACACAATCATGATGATGGACGGCGGAATCAGCAGGCCAAGCGTGCTGGCCCCGGCCAGCGTGCCGATGATCATGTGTTCCGGATAGCCCCGGCGCTTGAGTTCGGGCAGGGTCATCTTGCCGATGGTGGCGCAGGTGGCTGCGCTGGAGCCTGATACCGCCGCAAAAATCGTGCAGCCGACGACATTGGTGTGCAGCAGGCGTCCGGGCAAAGCCTGCATCCACGGCGCCAGGCCCTTGAACATGTCCTGCGAAAGCCGGGTGCGAAACAGGATCTCACCCATCCAGACAAACAGCGGCAGGGCGGTCAGTGTCCAGCTCGACGCCGAGCCCCAGATGGTGACGGCCATGGCGTCGCCAGCCATGCGTGTGGTGAACAGTTGCATGCCTATCCATGCCACGCCCGACAGTGTCAGGCCGATCCAGACGCCGGTGCCCAGAATCAGAAACAGGGAAAGCACCAGAAGTGCGGTAATGCCGAGATCACTCATGAGAACCCTATTCGTTGCGCAGCGCTTCGCCGCTGGTGACCGTGGTGCGTCGGCCCTGAATTTCCAATATCAGCTCGTCAATGAAAGCGATCAGGAGGATCACCGCGCCGAAGGCCATGGCAAGCTGAGGAATCCACAGCGGCGTGGCGTCGCTGCCGGTCGAGATGTCGTGGAAGGCGCGCGATTGCCAGGCCAGTTTGCAGCTGTACACGGCAAACAGCAGCGTCAGCAAGGTGGCCGTGGTCAGCGCCCAGATTTCCATGGCTTTTTTGGCGCTTCCCTTGAGGGCATTGATCAGCAGCGTCACGCGGATGTGCTCGCCACGCTTGAGTGTGTGGGCCAGCGCCAAAAAGCCGCTGGCGGCCATCAGGTAGCCAGCGTAGGCGTCGGTGCCTGGCACATGAAAGTGCAACTGGCGGCTCACGATGGACAGCAGCACCATGGCGAGCAGGCCCACCATAAAAAGCGCCGCCAGGGCGGCGGCGCTGTTGTAAAGGCCGTCTAGCAGCTTGCGCATGCCAGCAGCCTACTTGCGGAAGTTCTCAACAATGGCCTGGCCTTCAGGGCCGGCCTTGTCGACCCATTCCTTGAGCATGGTGTCGCCGACCTTTTTCATGTCTGCCTTGAGTGCAGCCGAGGGCGGCAGCACCTGCATGCCATTGGCCTTGAGGGTTTCCAGCGTTCTTGTGTTGACGCCGCGGCTGGCCGCCCAGCCGCGGGTTTCGGCGTCTGCTGCCGCCTTGAGCACGGCCTGTTTGGTTGGTGCGTCCAGCGCGTCAAAAGCTGCCTTGTTGACGATCACGGCGTTTTTGGGCAACCAGGCCTGGGTGTCGTAGTAGTACTTGAGATGCTCGTACAGCTTGCTGTCCACGCCGGTAGCGCCGGAAGTCATGGTGGACTCCACCACGCCGGTCGCCAGCGCCTGCGAAAATTCGGCGGCCTGGACCGTCACCGGCTGCGCGCCGACCAGCTCGGCAATGCGCGATGTGGACGGGCTGTAAGCGCGCCACTTGATGCCCTTGAGGTCGGCGGCGGAGTTGATCGGCTTCTTGGAGTAGATGCCCTGTGGAGGCCACGCCACCGCGTAGAGCAGCTGCAGGCCCTGCTCGCCCAGCTTCTTCTCCAGTGCGGGTTTTTGCGCCTGATAAAGCTTCATGGAGCTGTCGTAGCTGTCAGCCAAAAAGGGTAGGCCGTCGGTGCCGAAGATTTGCCATTCGTTCTGGAAGTTGGCCAGCAGGATTTCGCCGGCCTGGGCCTGGCCGCCCTGTACGGCGCGCTTGATTTCGGGCGCCTTGAACAGCGAAGCGTTGGCGTGGACCGTGATCTTGAGCTTGCCGGCGCTGGCCTTGTCGACATCGTTGGCGAACTGCACCAGGTTTTCACTGTGGAAGTTGGTGGCCGGGTAGGCGGCAGGCAGGTCCCATTTGGTCTGGGCGAAGGCTGCGGTGCCGACGCTCAAAACGGCGGCGATCAGTGCAAGTTTGAATTTCATGAAAAGCTCCTGGGCAAATAGGATGGTTGAGGACGCTAAGTCTGGATAGGATAGACGCAAATCCCGCGCCAGTTCCCCGGACATACCCCAAAAAAGCCAACCTCCCTGGGCCCACGATCATGAATCTCCGGTTTGTTGAAGCTTTCTATTGGGTAGCCTCGCTCAAAAGCATTTCGCGCGCCGCTGAAAAGCTCTACCTGACACAGTCAGCCATGTCCAGCCGCATCGCCACGCTGGAGGATGAGCTGGGCGTGCTGTTGCTGGACCGCGGCGATAAACAGTTCAAGCTCACCAGCGCCGGCGCGCGTTTTCTGGTCTACGCCGAGAAGTTGCTGGAGTTGCAGCGGGAGGTCAAGCTGGAGATGGGCTCGGGCCAGCCGATGGCGGTGTCCATGCGCATAGGCGCGATCGAGTCGGTGCTGCATTCCTGGCTGATCCCCTGGCTGGAGAAGCTGCGCGCTGACCACCCCGGCCTGGAGCTTGAACTGACGGTGGAAACCACGCCCATTCTGGTGGACCTGATCCAGCGTGGCACGCTGGACCTGGTGTTTGCGGTCTTGCCGGCCTCCAGCGACGGTGTGCGAAACCAGGCATTGCCCACCATGGAGATGGTCTTTGTCGGCCACCCCGACCTGCATAAAAAAAGAAATTACAGGCTGGCTGAACTGGCGGAAATGGAATTGCTGACCTTCCAGAAAGGCTCGCAACCGCACGTCACGCTGCTCGACCTGTTTCGCCTGCATCACCTGGAACCCAAGAAGGTGCATGCGATTTCCTCGATTTCGGCCATGGTGCAACTGGTGCAGGGCGGCTTCGGTGTGGCCCTGTTGCCGCGTGCCGCGGTCGAGCGGCTGACCGGGTTTGCACGCCTGCGCCCATTGACGTGTGACGCGAAATTGCAGTCCCTGCCCATCCATGCCAGTTACCGGACCGATCCCAGCTCCAAGACAGTGGAAACGGTGGTTCAGTCAGCGCTGAGTTTTGCGGGCCGCCCCAAAAACGCACCAAAAAAGACGACTAAAGGTAAACCCTTGAGTTGACTTCAGCATCGAAAAATTCGATGGTGTAAGCAAAATATTTTGAATTTGCCCGGCGCTGGAGACACTCACACAATTCGCCCATCGTCATCCAATTGACACATGCAACGGGGAATTTTCTGGTGAGCACATCGTCGCAATCAGCCGCATCGGCACTCTCGGTCTTCGGTGACCAAGGCATACGCAGCGCGGCACATGTGCGCGGCATCATTCGCAAGGGTGGCTGGACTGCGCACACCAGCGGGCTGGCCAGCGAGCATGTGCAAGGCAATGTGGTCATCCTGCCGGCCGCCGAGGCCAATGACTTTCTGCGTTATTGCCACCGCAACCCCAAGCCCTGTCCCTTGTTGACGGTGTCCGAACCCGGTCAGGCGCAACTGCCGGGGCTGGGTACCGACATCGACATCTGCACCGACGTGCCGCGTTACCGCGTCTGGGAGGGTGGCGAGCTGGTGGACATGCCAACCGACATCAGCGCCTTGTGGCGCAAGGACCTGGTGACCTTTGTCATCGGCTGCTCTTTTTCGTTTGAAGAGGCGCTGTTGCAGGCCGGTTTGCCCCTGCGCCACATTGCACAGCAGCGCAACGTCGCGATGTACCGCAGCAATATCGCCACCGAACGCGCCGGAATTTTCCACGGCCCCATGGTCGTGTCGATGCGGCCCTTCAAGTCCGCCGATGCGATACGCGCCATCCAGATCACCTCGCGTTTTCCGAATGTGCATGGTGCGCCCGTGCATATCGGCGACCCGGCGCTGATCGGCATCCACGACCTGGGTCAGCCAGATTACGGTGACGCCGTCGAGGTGCTGCCCGACGAAGTGCCCGTGTTCTGGGCTTGCGGCGTCACGCCGCAGGCCGCCGTCACCCAGGCGCGCCCCGCGTTTTGCATCACCCATGCGCCTGGCGCCATGCTGATCACCGATCTTCTCAATCATCAACTTGCCAGTTTCTAACCAGGAGCCTTTCATGAAGACACTTATTTTCGGTTTGAGCATCGCCTGTGCCGGGCTTGCCGGCGCCCAGACCAAGTGGGATTTGCCCACCGGTTATTCGGCCAACAGCTTCCAGACGCAAAACGTGCAGCAGTTCGCCAACGAGGTGGACCAGCTCACCGGCGGCAAACTCAAGATCACGTTGCACCCCGGCGGCTCGCTGTACAAGGCCAACGAGATCAAGCGCGCGGTGCAGACCGGCCAGGTCCAGGCGGCGGAGTTCATTCTGTCCGGCGCCGCCAATGAAAACCCGCTGTTCGGCGTGGACTCCATCCCTTTCCTGGCCACCAGTTACGGGGATGCCAAACGCCTGTACACAGCGGCCAAGCCGGCGCAGGACAAACTGCTCGCGTCGCAAGGCGTCAAGGTGCTGTTCACCGTGCCCTGGCCCGGCCAGTCGCTCTACTCGCTCAAACCGATAACGACGCCAGCCGACTTTGCGGGCACCAAGATGCGCGCCTACAACCCGGCCACCACACGCATTGCGCAACTGCTCAAGGCCCAGCCCGTCACCATCCAGCTTGCCGAACTTGGCCAGGCGCTCGCGACGGGCGGCGTGCAGAACTTCCTGACCTCCAGCGCCAGCGGCGTGGAAAGCAAGCTGCACGAGCAGGTCAAGTACTTCTACCCGGTCAGCGCCTGGTTGCCGCGCAATGCCACGGTGGTGAGCCAGAAGGCGTTTGACGCCCTCGACAAGCCCACACAGGACGCGCTGCTCAAGGCCGCCGCCTCTGCCGAGGAGCGCGGCTGGGCCACCAGCGAAAAGCTTGACGGCGAGTACATCAAGGAACTGGGTGCCAAGGGCATGACCATCGCTGCGCCTTCAGACAGCGTGAAGAAAGAACTCGCCGCGATAGGCGAAACCATGACAGCCGAATGGCTCAAGACCGCCGGCCCAGAAGGCCAGGCCGTGGTCGACGCTTACCGCAGGAAGTAAGCCCCGCAACTGCCGCGTGGCGCGGCGAGGCGGGTTCGTCAGCGGCAGACGACCCGCCACCTTCTTCTTTTGTCTTTTTTCGAATCCGTGCAGGAGCATGCCATGGGCAAACTCGTCCAGAATTTTTACAAACTGCTGATGGCGCTGTCCTGCCTGGCCATGCTGGCGGCCTTCGGCAGCGTCATGCTGGGTGTGCTGGCACGCGAAGCCAACTGGGACATCGCCGGCCTCGATGCCTACGCTGGTTACGCGATTGCCGCTGCGCTGTTCCTGGCCCTGCCGGGCACGCTGCAGCATGGCGACCACATCCGCGTGACGCTGCTGCTGGACCGGGTGTCGCCAAGGGTGCGCAATATCCTGGAATGGTGGTCGCTGGGTGCAGGCCTGGTTTTGACCGTTTACATGGCCTGGTACGCGGGGCGGCTGGCGTGGGTGTCCCATGCCACCCACGACATCTCGCCGGCAGCCGATGCTTCACCGCTGTGGATTCCGCAAATTGCCATGGTGCTGGGGTGTTTTGGCTTCGCGCTGTCGTTCGCGCAGGCTCTGCTTGAACGCTGGCAGGGCGGCAACTTCATTGCCGTGCCCAGTGATGCTGCCCACATCGAATAGCCCGATTCAAGAAAGATCACCATGGATATCGTTATTGCTTTCGGGCTGATCGTGCTGCTGTTTGTGGCATTGGGCTCCGGTTTGTGGATAGGCCTGTCGCTGCTCGCTGTGGCTCTGCTGGCCATGGAGCTGCTGACCGCGCGCCCGGCCGGCGACAGCATGATGTTGACCATCTGGGGTTCGACTTCCAGCTGGACGCTGACCGCGCTGCCGCTGTTTTTGTGGATGGGCGAAATATTGTTTCGCAGCAAGCTTTCCAGCAGCATGTTCAAGGGACTGGCACCCTGGCTGGACCGTTTGCCGGGGCGACTTTTACATATCAACGTGGTCGGTTGCACCATCTTCGCGGCGATTTCCGGCTCGTCGGCCGCCACCTGCGCGACCATCGGCAAGATCACCTTGCCCGAGCTCAAGAAGCGCGGCTACCCCGACGATATTTCCATCGGAACCCTCGCGGGCGCTGGCACGCTGGGCCTCTTGATCCCGCCGTCCATCATCATGATTGTGTACGGCGTCGCCGCCAACGTATCAATTGCCAAGCTGTTTCTGGCCGGTGTGATCCCAGGCCTGATGCTGGCCGCCTTGTTCATGGGTTACATCATGGTCTGGGCGCTGCTGAACAAGGAAAAAGTCCCGGCTGCCGACACGGCCATGAGTTTTGGGCGAAAGGTTTATGCCTCACGGCATCTGATCCCGGTGGTCTCGCTGATTGTGGTGGTGCTGGGAGGGATTTACAGCGGTATTGCGACGGCCACCGAGGCTGCGGCTCTGGGTGTGGCCGGCTCGCTGGTGCTGGCCGCCATCGAGCGGTCGCTGACCTGGGACAAATTCCGTGAAGGTCTGGTGGCCGCGTGCCGCATCTACTGCATGATCGGGTTGATCCTGGCCGGCGCAGCGTTCCTCACACTGGCGATGGGCTTCATCGGGCTGCCCCGGCATCTCGCGGAATTCATCGGGGGGTTGCAGCTCGCACCGTTCAGCCTGATGTTGCTGCTGGTGGTGTTCTTCATCGTGCT
>NZ_JAYWHI010000107.1:0-110299 GCF_043778355.1 Polaromonas sp. | reverse complement strand
CAGGTAAGCCATGCCGCCCGGAATGCCGAGGCGCGCGAAGCCGCCAATTTGCCGCCAGTCGGGTTTCTCCATGGTTGCCCACAGAAGATAGGGGCGGTACAGGCCTTGGGTGCGCAGCATCAGCAGCGCAAAAAACATCAGTCCGAAGTTGACCACCAGCGTGGCCCAGGCGCAACCGACCACGCCCATGGGGTCCATACCGGCACCGCCGGCGACCAGCCAGATCGACAGCGGGATCTTGACAAGCAGCGCGCCCAGTTGCAGCCCGGTGATCAGCAGCGGATGGCCCAGCGACTGATTGAAGGTGCTGTAGATACGAAACAGCAAGGAAGGCAGCAAAGCCACAGCCAGGACGGCCAGATACTGTCTGACATCGTCCTGCATCGCCTCGGGCACCTGCGCCCAGCGCAGCAAGGGGCCGGGTGAAAGCAGTGCGGCGACACCTGCGAGCGTCAGCAGCACGCACAGGTAAAGGCTTTGTCTGAGAGAGGCCCCCAGAGTTTCCGGCTGCCGCGCGCCGTGAAGCTCGGCCCAGATCGGCAGCAGCGCCTGCACGATGCCGATCAGCCCCACATAAACACTGATGTAGATGGCCGAGCCAACCGACAGCGCTGCCAGCGCCTGATCGCTGTAGCGCCCCGCGATGACGGTATCGGCCACGCCAAAGGCCATGACGGCGAGCTGGCCGACTAGCACCGTGCCCGCGTGTTTGCTGATGAGCCGGAGTTCGCTCACGGCCCGCGGCGGGCCGGCGCCGGCGCGGACGACGGGGTGGCCGTGGTCAGGCTGACTCTTTTGTACAAAGCCACGTTTTCGTTTTTGTCGGTGGGTCGGCGCAGGGTGGCGAGGTAGGCCCACTCTGGCATGTCGACGGTGTCGCTGAGCGTGGTTTGTGCGTCGGCGTCCACCACCAGGTAGGGGCAGGCGGCCTTGGCACCGGCCTGGCGCAACTCTAGGTGTCCGTGGTACTGAAAGGCAGCGACCTGCGCGCTGTTCAGCCCGTGGACCTCGACGCAGGCTTGCGGGTTGACGCGGGCGGCGACCTGCCGCGACAGCGGTGCATAACTGCGCGCATAGTCCAGCAGCGGCAGCCACAGGGTCATCAGCAGCAGCCAGCACAGCGTGGCGCCGCCGGCTGGCAACACCATGGACTTCCAGATGGCGGCGCGTTGCCGGCCGGCGCGCCATTTGACCAGCCAGGCCCAGGCCAGCGTGGCCATCACCGCCGCCAGAAAGGCCAGCCAGGAAAAGCTGGGTTCGAACCCCGGCGCCAGCTTGGCGACATTGGCGGCGGGCTGCCGGGGCATGCCGGTCTGCATCGCGATCCAGATGATCCAGATGATGGCCGCGCAACCGGTGAAAAACAGCAGGGTGAACCAGTCGATCAGCGAGGCCACGCTGCGTTTGAGCGTGGGCAGCGCAAAGGCGGCCAGTGCTGCCAGCGGCGGCAGGCTCAGCAGCAGGCTGCGGTCCGATGCCGTGGTGGTCACGGTCGCGCCCAGGGCCACGGCGGCGAACCACAGCGGCAAGGCCACATGCCGGCTCGTCAACTGCCTGCGCCAGCGCCAGAGGGTCCAGGCCGCCAGAGGCCAGGCCGGCCAGGTGAACCAGATCAGCAGACGCGCCAGGCTGCGCCATTCCTTGCGGTCGGCCGGGTCGTCCAGGCCGGGGATTTCAATGCGCCAGCGCCACAGGTCCAGCGCCCATGACAACGCGGCCACCGCCAGGGTCAGCGCGCCTGTCAGCAGCACCCAGCGCCAGGCGTGTGTTTCGATTTTTTCGGGACGGGCGTTTTGCGTGCTGCCGAGCGCAAGCAGGGTGCTGCCGGCGCCCAGCAGCACGGCCACGGTGGGTGCGCCGCTCAGGGCCAGACCGGCCAGGCCCACGGCCAGACCGAGCGCGGGACCGATGATCTTGTAGGCGCTTCGGTAGGCGCTGGCCGCCATGGCGTAAAACACCAGCGCCATGAAGCCGAGCTGGGCCAGGGCCGGCGTGGTTTCGTGCGAAAGCTGGGCTAGTCCCAGGCTGGCAATCAGGGCGAGCAGGCCGGCATCGGCAATTGCGCGTGCGTAGTCCACCGGACTGGCTTCGCCGCCAAAGGCAAAAGCCACCGGTTGTGCCTGCGGGCTGCGGGCCAGGTAATAGACGGCGTACCAGGTGGAAATCAGTGTCAGCGCCAGCAGCAGACCGAAAGGGATGCGGGCCGCCAACGCCGGATCGAGAAAGGCAAAGGTTTTAATCGCCACGGCACCCAGCCAGTAGGGCGCAAGGGCTTCAAATTCGCCTGCTTGCCCCAGCAATTGCGGATTCAGCCAGGGGGTGTTGCCCGCTGCGAGTTCGCGCATGGTGCCGAAAGCCGCAATGTCGGCATTTTTCCAGGGACCACGGCCCAGGAAGCCGGGCAGGATGTAAGCGATGCAGAACAGCAGCAGGGCAAGCCGGGGCAGCCGGCGGACCGCAGACTGGGCAATGATGGCTGGCGAGGGCTTGTTCAAGGGAGATCAGGTGGTCGGGAGAAGGAATGCCCGATTTTGGGGCAAAAAAAAGCAGCCTGAGATTCAGGCTGCTTTTTTATGTGGCTGGTAAAGCTTGGCAGCTTACTCGGCAGCCGGTGCAGCAGCAGCGTCTTTGGCAGGGGTCTTGCCAAACCGGTTGCGGAACTTCTCGACGCGACCGCCCATGTTGTCCACGGATTTCTGCGTGCCGGTGTAGAAGGGATGCGACTCGCTGGAGGTATCGAGCTTGTACAGCGGCAATTCGCGCCCGTCTTCCATTTTCACCATTTCTTTGGTGTTGGCGCAGGAGCGGGTCACAAACTTGAAGTTGTTGGACATGTCCAGGAAACAAACTTCGCGGTAATTGGGGTGAATGCCTTCTTTCATGATCTTTCCTTGTTCGTTTCGGGAGCCACTCAGACCAGTTCTGGGCACTTTCCGTGAAGCCCTAGATTATAGCCTGCTTCGGGACTGGGGGCGAATTTACCAGCCGGGGCCGCGGCTCCGAGCCCGCTTGAGCGGGCTTGGACAGCCTCCAGAAGCGCTGCCTCTGGCAGCGCGGCGCCCTGCAAGGGCAGCGCGCCCTCGGGGGGCATCCCTCGACAAGCTCAGGACGAACGGGTTTGAAGTGAGCGAACGGGGGGCTCTATTTCTAGCCGCCGCGCCGCATCATGTCAAAGAACTCGTGGTTGTTCTTGGTGGCTTTCATGTTCTTGAGCATCAGCTCCATGGACTCGATTTCGTCCATGTTGTACATGAACTGGCGCAGAATCCGCGACTTTTGCAGAATTTCCGGGGCCAGCAGCAACTCTTCCTTGCGGGTGCCACTGCGGTTCAGGTGAATCGCCGGGAACACGCGTTTTTCATAGAGGCGGCGGTCCAGGTGGATCTCGCAGTTGCCGGTGCCTTTGAACTCTTCAAAAATCACCTCGTCCATGCGGCTACCGGTATCGACCAGCGCAGTGCCGATGATGGTCAGGCTGCCGCCCTCCTCAATCTTGCGTGCCGCGCCGAAGAAACGCTTGGGGCGCTGCAGCGCGTTGGCATCCACACCACCGGTCAGCACCTTGCCCGACGATGGCAACACGTTGTTGTAGGCACGGGCCAGGCGGGTGATCGAGTCCAGCAGGATCACGACGTCCTTGCCGAGTTCGACCAGGCGCTTGGCGCGCTCGATCACCATTTCGGCAACGTGCACGTGGCGCGCGGCAGGTTCGTCAAAGGTCGACGAGATGACTTCGCCGCGCACGCTGCGCTGCATCTCGGTCACCTCTTCAGGGCGCTCGTCGACCAGCAGCACCATCATGACCACCTCAGGGTAGTTGGCGGTGATCGCGTGGGCAATGTTCTGCATCATCACGGTCTTGCCGGACTTGGGCGGCGCTACCAGCAGGGCGCGCTGACCTTTGCCAATGGGGGCAATGATGTCGATGATCCGGCTGGTCAGGTTTTCTTCGCCCTTGATGTCGCGCTCGAGTTTGAACTGCTCGCGCGGGAACAGCGGCGTCAAATTCTCGAACATCACCTTGTGTTTGTTCGCTTCGGGCGCGCCGTCGTTGACCTTGTCAAGCTTGTTCAGCGCAAAGTAGCGCTCGCCATCCTTGGGGGTGCGCACTTCGCCTTCGATCATGTCGCCGGTGTGCAGGTTGAAGCGGCGGATCTGGCTCGGGCTGATGTAGATGTCGTCGGTCGACGCGGTGTAGCTGGAGTCTGGTGCCCGCAGGAAACCGAAGCCGTCCGGCAGCACTTCCAGCACGCCGTCAGCAACGATGGTTTCGCCGGTTTTGGAGCGTTTCTTGATGATCGCGAACATCAGTTCCTGCTTGCGCATGCGGCCGACGTTTTCGATTTCGAGTTCTTCGGCCTGCTTGAGGACTTCAGACACATGCAGTGCCTTGAGTTCGTTTAAGTGCATGGAATTACTCCTTGCGGAGTTCATTGATGGAAACGGGGGAGGTTTGAAAAGAAGCCGCTTCAGAGGGAAGGCTTACAAACCGGTAACTCGAACCAACCGGCAGCGGCCGGTCAGCGAATGAAGTCATTATGACAGGAAATTTGGGGAGATCGTTCGCGCGAAGGGCGGAGAAATAGCCGCACACCAAGGCCGGCGGCAGGACCGGGCTTGGTGGCAGCAGGGGCGGCTCAGGCCAGTTGCTGGTCGATGAAGGCGGTCAACTGGGCCTTGCTCATGGCGCCGACCTTGGTGGCAGCGAGCTGGCCATCCTTGAACAGCATCAGGGTCGGAATGCCGCGAATCCCGAACTTGGCGGGGATGTCGCGGTTTTCATCGACGTTCATCTTGGCGATCTGCAGGCGGCCGTCGTAACCGGTGGCCACTTCGTCAAGAATCGGGGCAATCATCTTGCAGGGACCGCACCACTCCGCCCAGTAGTCCACCAGCACGGGTTTGGAAGCCTGCAGCACATCGGCCTCGAAGGTGGCATCGGTGGTATGTTTGATCAGTTCGCTGGCCATGGCATGTCCTTTGGGGAGGGTTCAGGAAATTGTGTCGATAGAAGCTAAAGTTGAAGGCATTGTGGCAGAAACCAAGTCCCTCCGTTGCGCACCAAATCTCCCATCCCCGCTATCGACGTGATAGAAAAAATCCTGCCCGCGTCGCCTTGCCCGAATGGGCCATCCTGGGCACGCGTGATGGTTCAGCTGTCTTGTTTGCTGCGTGAACGCGGTGTCCACCCCGCACGGGCGGTGGTGCTGTTGCCCTACGCGCAGCTGATCCAGGAAGCACGGCGCGCCTGGGCTGAAGGCGCAGGCACCACCCATTTCGTGCCGCGTTTTGAAACCACCATGAACTGGGCCACGCGCCTGGGCGGTTTTGAGGCAGCGCCGGGCGATCTGCGCCAGGACCCCGCGCGCGACATCCTGACGGCCGCCTCGCTGCTGGCGCGCGCCGGGCTCGGCACGCAGCAGGAGGTGCTGGCCCCGCGCCTGGTTGAAGCGGCGGCCTCGCTGGCCCGGCTGGCGGCAGCGATAACGCCAGACAAACGGCCAGCCTGGGGTTCGCGCCTGGGCGCCTTGCTGATCGAGGGTCTGAATGCGCCGGTGCTGCAGCTCGAAGCAGCGCTGGGCCAGCTTGCGCTGGTCTGGGCGGCAACGTCCAGTTATCCATCAGATGTGTTGTTCTCCTCCCAGGCGGCCGAGGGGGTGGAGTTGCTGGTGGTGCTCGAAGGTTTTCAGAGCGAGCCGGTCACTGGCGCGCTGAAGGGGCACTTTGGGGAGCGGGCGGTCTCGATGTCGCTGGACCTGCCTGCGCAGCCGCATTTGCCTGCGCTCCATGCGGCGCCCGACTTTGAGGCCGAGGCGCAGCGCGCCGCCGCCTGCGTGCTGGCGCATCTGGCGCAGGGCCGCCGTCCGGTCGCGCTGGTGGCGCAGGACCGCGAACTGACGCGGCGGGTGCGCGCCATGCTGGGTGAGGCCGGCATCGCGCTGCGCGACGAAACCGGCTGGAAACTCTCCACCACCCGCGCCGCCGCAACGCTGATGGGCCTGCTGCGCGCAGCGGTCTGGAACACCGGCACCGACGCCGTGCTGGACTGGCTCAAAAATGCGCCGGCGTTCGAGGCGGCCGAGGTTGCCGTTGCCGAGAAAGAACTGCGCCGCAACGGAGTGCGTGAGTGGCGCTCCGTGGGCGCATCGCTGCCGGTTGCCGGCGTGCTGGCGGCCCGGCTGAACCTGCTGCGTGACGGCTTGCAGCGCCCGCGCGCGCTGGCCGCGTGGCTGCGCGACCTGCGCGCGGCGCTGCAGGCGTCGGGGCAGTGGGACGGGCTGCTGCGTGACGTGGCTGGCCAGGCCGTCCTCGAAGCGTTGCGCCTGCAGGAGGGCGCAGAGGCCGAGTTTGCCGATGCCGACGCGCGTATCGGTCTCGCCGGCTTCACCGCGTGGGTCAATCAGGCGCTGGAGGCGGAAAGCTTCAAGCCCGCGCATCCGGCCCAGGAGCAGGTGGTGATCCTGCCACTGAGCCAGTTGCTGGGCCGCAGTCTGCAGGCCGTGGTGCTGGCCGGCTGTGATGAGCAGCATTTGCCGGTATCGCCGGAGCCCTCGGGCAACTGGACGCCGCCGCAGCGCGAACTGCTGGGCCTGCCTTCGCGCGCGGACGAGGCCGGCGCGCAACGCGCCGCGTGGCGCCATGCCTTGCAGTTTGCGCACCTCGATGTGCTCTGGCGTGAAAGCTACAACGGCGAGCGCCTGATGCCCAGCGGTTTTGTGCAGGAGTTGCTACTGCAAAACCAGATCGAGTCGGCCCCAGACCCGCGCGTGCTGCGCCCGCTGCCGCTCTTGCCGACCCCACGCCCGCTGCCGAGCGGCGAAGCCCTGCCGGTCAAACGCCTGTCGGCCAGCGCGTACGAAGATTTGCGGCGCTGCCCTTACCGCTTTTTTGCGCTGCGCCAGTTGCGCCTGCAGGAGGCCGACGAGCTGGACACCGAACTCGGCAAACGCGACTTCGGCAACTGGCTGCACACCCTGCTGAAAATTTTCCACGAATCGCTGCGGGCGGAACCATTGCCCGACCTGGCCGCGCGCGAAGTGCTGATCAACGGTGCTGCGGAGCAGGCAGCGCGCGCGCTGGGACTGAGCGAGAGTGAATTTCTGCCGTTTGCCGCGAGCTGGCCGCGCGTGCGTGAGGGCTACCTGGCCTGGCTGGCAGAACACGAGGCCGCCGGCGCGGTGTTCCAGGCGGCCGAGGTCGAAAGGCAAACCCCGCTGGGCGACCTGACCCTGATCGGCACCATTGACCGCATTGACCGGCTGGCCGACGGCAGCGCGCTGGTGCTCGACTACAAGACCGAAAACCGCGCCATCACGGCCGAGCGCCTCAAGCAGCCGCAGGAAGACACGCAACTCGCGTTTTACGCGGGGCTGGTGGAGGATGACACCTTGGCGGCCGCTTATGTGAACTTGGGCGAGAAGGAGGCCACACGCTCTTACGAGCAGCCCGAGATCGTGGCCCTGCGCGACGAGCTGCTTGACAGCATCCTCACCGACATGGCGCGGGTGGCGCGCGGCACGCCGCTGCCGGCGCTGGGGGAAGGCAAGGCTTGTGAGTATTGCTCCGCAAGAGGCTTGTGCCGGAAAGACTTCTGGTCGTGAAAGCCGCTTACGAACACAACGGCCAGCCGGTATCGGCCGAGGCTTTTTATGCGATTGCCTGCGACCCGCGCCGCAGCGTCGCGGTCGAGGCCTGCGCCGGCGCGGGCAAGACCTGGATGCTGGTGTCGCGCATCGTGCGGGCGCTGCTGGAAGGCGCGCAGCCGCAGGAGATCCTGGCCATCACCTTCACCAAACGCGCGGCCGGCGAGATGCGTGAGCGCCTGCATGAGTGGCTGGAGCAGTTTGCCCATGCCGACGACGCGACCCTGATGCGGGAACTCGCGATACGCGGTTTTGCGTATAAAAACGGCCCGCAGCCCATGTCGGATGGACCTGAGCTGCTATCAAATTTATACCAGCGTATTCTGGACACCGGCCGCGCCGTGCAGATCCGCACCTTCCACAGCTGGTTTGCCGCCTTGTTGCGCAGCGCGCCGCTGGCCTTGTTGCAACAGCAGGGCCTGCCACTCAACTACGAGTTGCTGGAAGACGACGCGCCGGCCCGCGCGCTGGTCTGGCGGCGTTTTTATGCCGCACTGGTGAACCAGCCCGAGCTCAAGGCCGACTTCGAAGCCGTGGTGCAAACCTATGGTCGCTTCCAGGCCGACAAGGCGCTGCAGGCCGCCCTCGACAAACGCACCGAGTTCGCGCTGGCCGACGCCACCGGCGTGGTCGACAGCTCGGTCAGACATTTCACGGTGCAGTTCACCGAGTTCGGCGGGCTTGACGAGCCGGAAGAGCTGCTGACCAGCAACCGCTACCACCGCCAGACCTTGCGTGACGCTGCGGTGGCGCTGGCGCGCGCGAGTGCACCGACCTTTGCGGCCAAGGGCGTGGAGCTGGAGCAGGCGCTGACCGGCGGCGACATGCAGGCCGCGTTCACCGCGCTGCTGACCGAGAAGGGCGCGCCCCGCAAGTTTGGCGAAAAAATCATCGGCATCGAGCAGGTACGGGTGGCGCAGGAGCTGGTGCTGCGCGTGCTGGCCGCGCGCCAGCAGCACGACGCCTGGCTGTATCAGCAGCGTATGGCGCGGCTGGCGCGGCTGCTGATCGCCGAGTTCAGTACGCTCAAGCAGGAGCGTGGCTGGGTCGACATGAACGACATCGAAACCGCCGCGTTGACCCTGCTGGGCGACGAGCTGCTGTCGGGTTGGGTGCAGCAGCGGCTTGATGCGCGCATCCGGCATTTGCTGATCGACGAGTTCCAGGACACGAATCCGCTGCAGTGGCAGGCGCTGTGGTCCTGGCTCAGCGCGTATGGGGGCGCGGGAGGCGGCGCGGGCGCAGCGCCCAGCGTGTTCATCGTCGGCGACCCGAAACAGAGCATCTACCGTTTCCGGCGCGCCGAGCCGCAGGTGTTCAAGGCGGCGCAGCAGTTTGTGCGCCAGGGTCTGGGCGGCGAACTGCTCAGTTGCGACCACACGCGGCGCAATGCGCAGGGTGTGATCCGCACCGTGAACGCGGTCATGGGGGCAGCGCGAGACGCTGACGGCTACGAAGGATTCCGTGAACACACGAGTGAGTCGCCAGTAGCCGGCGCGGTCGCCCGCTTGCCGGCAATTCCGCGCAGCAAGGAAGACGAAGCCGCGCCGACCGAGCTCGGCGGCTGGCGCGACAGCCTGACCACGCCGCGCGAGATTCCGGAGGAGACTTTGCGCGCGCTGGAGGCCCGGCAGGCCGCCGCCTGGATATCGCAACAGATCGCCAGTGGCCTGAAACCGGAAGACGTGATGGTGTTGTCACGCAAACGTGCAGGTCTGCTGCCGCTGCAGGACGAACTGCGTGCGCTGCACATCCCGGCGGTGGTCGGCGAAAAAACTGCGCTCATCGATTGCTGCGAGGTGCAGGACATCGTTGCGCTGCTCGATGTGCTGGTGTCAACGCAGCACGACTTGTCGATGGCACGCGCGCTGAAGTCGCCGTTGTTTGGCCTGGGTGACGATGCGCTGGTACGGATTGCGCTGCAGCGCGCCGCCACGGGTGGGTCCTGGTTCGAGATGCTACAAAAAGAGGAGCTGCTTGCGCCCGGTTTGCAAGGGCTGGCGGCCACTTTGATGCAATACAAAGGCTGGCTGGATGCCTGGCCGCCGCATGACGCGCTGCAGGCGATTTACTACCACGGCGATGTGTTGGCCAAATTTGCCGCCGCCGCGCCCGATGCGCAGCGCGCCAGTGTGCTGGCCAATCTGCGCGCCTTGCTGGCTGTCGCATTGCAGCTCGACGGCGGGCGATATGCCACGCCTTATGCCTTTGTACGCGCGCTCAAGGCCGGCGGCCAGCTCGCGCCGGCCACCGTCAGCGACGAGGCGGTGCGCCTGCTGACCATCCACGGCGCCAAGGGCCTGGAGGCTGAGGCCGTGCTGCTGCTCGACACCGACACGCTGGCGCGCAACGCCGACAGCATGGGCGTGCTGGTCGACTGGCCAGGCGAGGAGGTGGCGCCGAAAAAATTCGTCTTCCTGGTCAGCGAGACGCGCCCCCCCGCCTGCGCGGTCGACACCCTGGCCGAGGAGCAGGCGGCGCGCCGCCGCGAGGAGCTCAACGCCCTGTATGTGGCGTTGACCCGTGCGCGCCACACGCTGGTGCTGTCGTCGATCACGCCGCACCGCGAAACCACTGACAGCTGGTGGCGCCGGCTGGACCGGCTGCTCGATGAAGTTCCAGTTCCGCCGGCTCAGGCGCTCCAGGGCGCGACTGCGCGCGCTTTGGATTATTTGCTGGAATTGCCTGTAGCCCCTGTCCAGCCTGCTTCTACAGCTATCGAAGTTGTAGCAGATGCAGATAGCGACGTGGCCCGCATCGGCAAGGCCATGCACCGGCTGCTGGAGTGGGGATCGCTGGCGGCGCCGCAGTTGCGGGCGGTGGCGCGCGAGTTCCGGTTGAGTCCGGCCCAGGGCCAGCAAGCGGCTGAACGCGCGCGCAGCATCCTGGCGGGTGCCGGCGCCTGGGCTTGGGACCCGGACGTGCTGGCCTGGCAGGGCAACGAGGTCGAGCTGTTTCATGACGGCCAGACCTTCCGGCTGGACCGGCTGGTGCAGCGCCGCGACGCCGGGCATAAGGGCCATTGGTGGGTGCTGGACTACAAGTCGCATGCTGCGCCGCATCACGTCCCGGACCTGCGCAAACAGATGCAGGCTTATGGTGCGGCGGTGCAGGCCCTGTATCCGGATGAAGTGGTTCGCACAGCGTTTCTGACGCCGGACGGCGCTTTGATCGAGGTGATGGATGCCCAGGCGTGAGCATCGCGGCGGATGCCCGCGCAGGCCGCCCGCCGCTCAGGCCGCCACTGAAGCGGCCCGACTCGCCATGGCAGGCAAGGCGGAGGTGCTCGCGCGGCACAGATCCCGCACCGATGGCTGATCGGCCATAACGCGGCACATTGCGAGCAGCCGGGTGCTGCGCTCAGCGCCCAATATCGGAGTCACCTGCGCATGAAACTTCGCAGCCAGGCGCTGGTCGGACAGCGGGCGTTCACGGCTGCCGATGGCATGCTCGACGAAAACCTCCAGGCGCCGTCCGTCCTTGCAGTGCACCGTGATGCCGGCGGCTGCTTCGTGAACGGCGGAGTCCACGGTGGCCGTGACCTTGTGACGTAGGGCCACGATATCGGCGCGCCTGACGATGTCGTCGGAAAACTCGGCTTCGCCTCCGGCGCCCAGCGCGAGGCCCACGGCGCACCCGTGATAAATGCTGAACTTGCCCTCCAGGCCGTTGGAGGGCGCGGATTTGCCAGTCAACTCCAGAACCAGCGGATGTACCCTGAGCTCCACCCGCGCAATCTCGTCCGGCGTCAGTCCCCCTTCAAACAGCTGCACGCAACCGTCGATGGCAGGGTGGATCACCACACCGCAGGCAAAAGGTTTGTAGGTGTTGGCGGAAATTTCAAAGTGGGCACCGAGGCCGTCGATCATTCGCTCCCAGTGCGGCGTGGGGGTGAGCACCTGAAGGTAGCCGCGCGGCGCCTCCAGGGCTTTGGCCGAGGCGGTGTAGCCATGGCGTGCCATGACCGCTGCGTTCAGGCCGGCACGTGCGGCAGCGCCAGGGTGAAAGGATTTGGCCATCGTGCCGAACTGTTCGCGCACGCCGATGGGTTGTGAGGCTGCCAGCCCCAGCGCCATCGCACAGCGCCTGGTATCGAGCTTGAGCAGGCGCGCGCACGCGGCGGCAGCGCCCAGCGCGCCGGTGGAACCGGTGATGTGCCAGCCCTGGTCGTAGTGCCCCGGGTACAAGCCGATACCGACGCGACACGCAACGTCGATGCCCAGCACCAGTGCGTCGATCAGTTCCCGTCCGCTGGCATGGGTTTTTTCAGCCAGCGCCAGGGCGGCTGAAGCCACCGGCCCGGCGGGATGGATCAATGTCTTCCAGTGGGTATCGTCGAAATCAAACAGGTGCGAGGAAATGCCGTTGAGCAGCGCGGCGCTGCCCATGTCCACGCGTTCGTTGCGCCCCAGCACAGTGGCCTGCGCAGAAGGTTCGAATTCGCGGACGCTGGCCAACGCCGCATCGACCGCGGCATGTGTGGAGGCACCAATGGCGCAGCCCAGCCAGTTCAGGAAAGTGCGGTGCGCCTCTTGCTCGATCGCATCGCTCCAGCCGCGAGACGGGTGGGTGGCGACAAACGTGGCCAGCAACTCGGTCACAGCCGGGGGCGACGCGGGCAGCGCGGCAGTAAGAGGGGCGAGTGTCATGGGTGCAGCATGGCAGGAGGTTAGTAGGCATGAAGCGGGCGCGTGTGGCGCGACGCTTCAATCCATCGTGAGCTTTCTGGATTTCACCAGCTGGACCCACTGCGCCGAGTCGGTTTTGACATACTGGCCGAACTGGTCCGGTGTCATGAGCATCAGGTTGATGGCTTCATGGGAAAGCTTCTCACTGAGATCGGGTGCGGAGAGTTGCCGGTTGATTTCTTCATTGAGGCGCTGGACCACCGCCGGGGGCATGTTGGCCGGCCCGTGCACGCCGTACCACTGCACGCTGTCAAAACCCTTCACGCCCAGCTCCGCCAGGCTTGGGACATCTGGAAGCGCCGGGTGCCGCCTGGCGCTGGTGACAGCCAGTGCGCGGATACGCTTGTTGCGGATATGCGGCATGGCGGTAGAAAGGCTGGGCAGGCCGGCCTCTATCTGGCCGCCCAGCAGGTCCGCCATCATCGGGCTGCCGCCGCGATAGGGCACGTGAACCATGAAGGTCCGCGTGGCTTCCTTGAACTGCTCCATCGCAAGGTGCGTCAGGGTACCCTGTCCGGCAGAGCCGTAGCTGTATTTGGATGGGTTGGCCTTGAGCAGGGCGACCAGCTCGACAACGTTGTTGGCACCCATGGCCGGGTTGACGACCAGGACGTTGGGGGTGCCGCCTATCATCGCCACCGGCGTGAAGTCCCTGGCTGCATCGTAGGGCAGCTTGCGGACCGCCGGGTTGGTGCTGTGAGTCGCCGAGTAGCTGAGCATCAGGGTGTGGCCATCGGGATTGGCACGCGCTGTGGTTTGCGTGGCGATCACGCCGCCGCCGCCACTGATGTTGTCCACCACAAAGGTCTGGCCCAACGCCTTGCCCAGCCGGTCGCCCAGAGTTCGCGCCAGCATGTCGGCGGAGCCCCCGGGGGCGACCGGGACAATGAAGCGGATCGGTTTGGCAGGCCAATCGGCCTGGGCGCGGGCCAGTTGCGGCAGGGCGGCGCAGGCCAGCGCTGCGCCCAGGGACTGCAGCCCTTGTCGTCGGTTGAATGTCATGATGTCTCCTCGGTGGCTGGATGGCAGGAAAGCCGGCCGCGACGCTGGCTGTGCTAGTACCAGGCCACTATATAAGTGCGAGCGCTCGGGAGCCAATGATGAATAGTGATGCGGCCATCTGGAAAACTCATTGCCCGGAGCGGGTCGCTGCCAGCGGGCGGCCAACGGCCGCATCGGGCGCCTGCCATATCCCCGTCCGGATGACGTCCTGCACCACGCGCCTGACCAGCGAACAGACCGCGCTGGCCGCATTGGTCAATGGCATGCTGCTGGAGACGCACAGCAGCAAGTCGCGCTGTATCGGCAGGTCCCGGATACGTTGCACGCGCAGCTTGCCGTCGGCCTGCGCCTCGTGGAACGAACCCCAGGGCAGCAGCGTGGCCCCCACGCCCTTGACCGCCGCCTCCGCCAGCCGCGCTGCCGAGCCGAGTTCCGCCAGCGGCGTTATCCCCAGGCCTTTTTCCAGCAGGGCCTTGTCCAGCAGGTCGCGCAGGCCATTGCCTCGCTCGGGCAGCAGCAGCGGGATGTTGCGCAGCTCGGCGAGGTCGATGTCACCCACTTCGTTGAGCCCGCCTGCTTTCGCATGGCCTTGTGCGCTGCTGATCAGAAACAGCTCTTCGGTCGCCAGCCGTTCGACTTTCAGCCCGTGGACGGGTTGTCCCGAGAACTGGATCACCATGTCGACGCTGGCATTGGTCACGGCCTGGTGCAACTGCCGGCTCATGCCCTCCATGATGTGCAGCGCGATGCCGGGATAGTGCGTCAGGCAAGCCTCCAGCAGCGGCAGCGAGAGCTGCGCCGCGGTGGTGTTGGGCAGTCCGATAGACACCGGCCCGCCCGGACGGCCTTCGCCTTCCCGCACTTGCGCCTTGACGTGTTCGACCTGGCGCAGCAGGTGCTGGGCCTGTTGGTAAAACAACTGTCCAGCCGCTGTCAGCGTGATGCCGCGCGGGCTGCGCACCAGCAATTGCACGTCCAGTTCGGCCTCCAGTGCGGCGATTTGCTGCGACAGGGCAGACTGGACCACATGCGCCTGCTCCGCCGCCTTCGAGAAGCTGCCCGAGTCGCTGATCGCAATAAAATATTTGAGCTGCCGTAGTTCCACAGTGCATCACCATGTCGAATCCTGCCGGCCTCACTCTAACCCAGCCGATCCGTGGCGTTCTGCAGTGACGTCATGTCATGGACCGACCGCTAGCGCCTAAAATCGAAGCTGCATTCAATGCGCTGAACCTGGCCGTCTCCATCGGCGCCGCTGGGGACGGCCTTCCCGGCGCAGTACCCAACTGTCCGCCAGCCTGCAACCGCAGCAGCTGTTTTTTCTACGAACGGAATCCCCTTGACTTCTCTTGTCTCCCCCCCTACCGGTGGACTTAGGCGCATCGCCATCATCGGCGGCGGCCCGGCCGGCCTGATGGCGGCTGAGGTGCTGTCCGGCGCCGGCGCGGCGCTGGAAGTGCAGCTGTTCGACGCCATGCCCTCGGTGGGGCGCAAGTTTCTGCTGGCGGGAAAAGGCGGCTTGAATCTGACCCATTCCGAAGCTGCCGCGCCGTTCCTGAGTCGCTATGGGGAGCGCAGCGGGCAACTTGAGCCGCTGATCGCCGCCTTCGGCCCGGACCCGCTGCGCGCCTGGGCACAGGGCCTGGGCGTGGAAACCTTCGTTGGCAGCTCGGGTCGCGTGTTTCCCAAAGACATGAAAGCCGCACCCCTGCTGCGCGCCTGGCTGCAGCGCCTGCGCAGCGCCGGCGTGAAGTTTGCGATGCGCCACCGCTGGCTGGGCTGGGCCGGTGACGGCGCCTTGAGATTTGAAACACCAACGGGTGAGACGCGCTTTCAGGCGGACGCCGTGGTGCTGGCTTTGGGTGGCGGCAGTTGGGCGCGGCTGGGCTCGGACGGCGCCTGGGTGCCGCTGCTGGCGGAGCGCGGCGTGGCCGTGGCGCCGCTGCAACCCTCGAACTGCGGCTTTGATGTGGGTCCGCAGGCGCATGCGCTGGCGGCGGCCGAACAGGGCGAAACCCGGCGCGAGTTTTTCAAGGAACTGGTCGGCTCGGGGCCGTCGCAGCAACCGGGCTGGACTGCACATTTCGCCAGCCGCTTCGCCGGCCAGCCCTTCAAGTCGGTCGCCATCAGTTTCACCGATTCGCAGGGCCGCAGTTTTAGCCGCAAGGGCGAGTTTGTCGCCACCGCCACTGGCGTTGAAGGCAGCCTGATTTATGCGGCGTCTGCCTTGCTGCGTGATGAAATCGCTGCCCACGGCAGCGCCACCTTCACACTGGATCTGCTGCCGGACAAGTCGTTTGAACAGGTGCTGGTCGAGGTGCGCCATCCGCGCGGCTCGCGCTCGCTGTCCAGTCACCTGAAAAGCCGCTTGAGCATCGAAGGCATCAAGGCCGCGATCCTGCATGAGCTCATCGGCAAGGGCGCGATGAACGACCCGGTGCAACTGGCCCGTGCCATCAAGGCGCTGCCGGTTCGCCTGGTGGCCGCGCGTCCCATCGACGAGGCCATCAGCACAGCGGGCGGTGTGCGCTTTGACGCAGTGGATGCACAACTGAAACTCACGGCCCTGGCAGGGGTACCGGTGTTTTGCGCCGGCGAGATGCTGGACTGGGAAGCCCCGACCGGAGGCTATTTGCTCAGCGCCTGTTTCGCCAGTGGGTATGCGGCCGGCCGGGGAGTGTCAGCTCATTTGGGCCTGCCCCGTCCGGGCGCAGGCAGCCCCTGAGTCCGAGACTTGGTTTGCTGCGTTCAACCTTTGGCCGACCCACCGCAGTGGGTTTGCTGCAATGTGTGTAAAAAAATCACACAATGTAAGTAAATGTTTATATTGTGCTTCGGTTCATGAGTAATTAGGAGAAACTGTAGTACTTTTGTTTTTATTGGATTTTTCTTGAAATCCAACAATGTCTCATCGATCCGCTCACGCCTTGTCCTGCTGACAGTTGTATGCATGGTGCCGGCTTTCCTGATGGTTGCACTTGTGCTGGGCTACAACTACGGCCAGCAACGCGATGAGTTGATCCGGGAGTCGATTTTCAGCGTACGGACTCTGACCCGGCTGATCGACCGGGATCTGGCGCTGGTGCAGGTGTCCTTGAATGTGCTTGCCGCCTCGCCTTCGTTGAAGGCGCGTGACCATGCGGCCTTTCAGCAGCAGGCACACGAGGTGCTCAAGCGCGGGTTTATCAACAACATCGCCCTGATTGATGCCACAGGCCAGCAACTCGTGAACACCGCCATTCCTTTCGGCGAGGCCTTGCCAAAAACCGGGGTGATGAGCCAGGTCCAGCGCGTGCTGCAGAGCGGTCAGCCCGAGATCTCGGGCCTGGTCACGGGAGCCGTGCTCAAGCGGCCACTGATCAGCGTCCTCGTGCCGGTGTTTTCGGGTGAGCGCGCGACGCACGCCCTGTCCGGCGTCATTTTGCCTGGGCACTTCGGAAAGTTGCTGGAAAGCTACGGCCTGCCAGCGGACCGGATCAGCGTGGTGTTTGACCCCTCCGACACGGTGGTGGCGCGCTCCCATGCCCCGGAACTTTTTGTTGGTAAACAGGTTGCGCCCGGCCTGAGCGAGCGGCTCAAACAGGTGAGTGAGGGGGCGTTTGAACTGGTGACGCTGGAGGGCATTCAGGTGCTCAGTGCCTTCTCGCGCTCACCGGTGACGGGCTGGGGTGCGGCGATTGGTATTCCGCTGGATTCACTGACGCAGGATCTGCGCCAGGCCATGGTCATGCTGCTTGCCGTCGTGGTGCTGCTGATCGGTTTCGGCGTGGGGGGCTCCTGGTGGATGAGTGGGCGCATCGCACGGTCCGTGCGGGCGTTGCAGGCGCCTGCCCGGCAGCTCGGTCGGGGTGAAATCGTCGAGGTTTTCCCCCTCGATATTCTCGAAGCCAACGAGGTGGCGGAAGAGTTGAGCAGGGCCTCCTTGCTGCAGCAGTCGACACGCAGCGCGCTGGCAGACAATGAAGAGCGCCTGCGCAGCATCGTCGAGTCGGCCATGGACGCGATTGTGGCGGTGGATGCCCGTCACGTCATATTGATGTTTAACGCCGCAGCCGAAACCATGTTTGGCTGCCCGGCCAGCCAGGCCATTGGCATGCCTCTCATGCGGTTCATCCCGAAACGGTTCCATGCGCGCAATGCCGAAGTTCTCCAGCGCCAGGAACGGCGCCAGAAGCGGGATCAGGCAGGTGCTGCGGACGGGTTGTCGGGGGTCACGGTCTGCCTGCGAATGGGCGGTGAGGAGTTTCCTGCAGAAGTGTCTTTCTCAAGCGTGCGCAAGTCCGGCCATCTGCTGCATACCCTGATCATCCGCGACGTTACCCGCCGTGTGAAGGCATACAAGGCGCTGGAGCGCAGCCATCTGGACCTGCAGCAATTTGCCTATGTCGCGTCCCACGACCTGAAAACGCCTTTGCGTTCCATCGGCGGATTTGTGCAATTGCTGGAGCGCAACCACGCCGACCAGCTCGATGACAAAGCCCTCTCGCTGATTCACCGGACCACGGCCGCCGTGCGGCGCATGGAGCAGCTCACGGAGGACCTGCTGTCTTATTCCAGGCTGGAAAGCGAAGGCCGGCAGTTTGAGCAGGTGGACATGGCGATTGTGGCGCAGGGCGTCGTCCAGATGTTGGCTCCCGCCATTGAGCGCGCCGCTGCAGTGGTCACGGTGCACGCGCTCCCTGTCGTCCATGGCGACAGAACGCAACTGGCGCAATTGCTGTTGCACCTGGTGGGCAATGGCATCAAATACTGCCGTGATCGGGCGCCGCAGATTGAGCTCAGTGCGGTGCACCATGGCCAGGAATGGGTTTTTTCCGTGAAGGACAATGGCATCGGAATTGCCGCGCGCCACCATGAAAAAGTATTCGAGGTGTTCAAGCGTTTGCACACCCAGACCGAATATCCCGGCGCCGGTATTGGGCTGGCAATCTGCCGGCGGGTTGTCGAAGGCCATGAGGGCCGCATCTGGATCCACGCCCACGAGGGCCCCGGAACGGTTTTCAGCTTTACACTTCCCGATAAACCACCTGACACCTCCCATGAAGCTTGAGCCTGTTGCCAACACCCGCGCCGCAGAAATCCTGTTGGTGGACGACAACGACGACGATGTGTACCTGACCCGTGAAGCCTTCGGCGCGAGCAAGCTGCGTGTCAATCTGCAGCATGTGAACAACGGGGAAAAATGCCTGCAATACCTGCGTCGGCAAGGCGTGTACGCCGACGCCCGGGTGCCCGATCTGATTCTGTTGGATTTGCACATGCCGGTGATGGATGGTTTTGAGGTGCTGGCTGAAATTGTCAAGGACGACAAACTCCGGCATTTTCCGGTGGTGGTGCTGACCACCTCGTATGAGGCCGCCGACATCCGGAAGATGTATGCACTGCGCTGCAGCTCCTACATCGCCAAGCCGGTGGATTTTGGAAACTTTGTCAGCATGATTGCGCAACTCGCCGACTACTGGCTGGCCATGGTGCTGGTGCCTGGAGGCGGTGACACCCGTGAATCCTGATTCTTCAAAAACCTACAAAACTGGCGATGATCTTGATCTGCCGGTTGCTGTGCCGCAGATTCTGGTGATCGAGGACGACCCGACGCAGCGGCTGCTCACCTGCGCCGTGCTGCGTAGCGCCGGCTACAGGGTGGCCGAAGCGGCGGACGGCCCTGAAGGCGTGGCGATGGCCTTGCGGCAGCCACCCGATCTGATTGTTTGCGACGTGATGATGCCTGGCTTGAATGGCTATCAGTTGGTGGAGATGCTGAAATTGGACGAAGCCTTTTCGACCATTCCGGTGATTTTTCTGACGGCCCTGGCCGAGCGTTCGCACATGCGGGCTGGCATGACGGCAGGTGCTGACGACTACCTGCACAAACCGTTCAGGGCGCTTGAGTTGAGGTCGTCCGTCGAAGCGCTGTTGGCCAAGCGGAAGCAGCAGCGGGAACTGTTTTCGCGCGGCAGCAAGACCGCCTTGGTTGCGGCGCTGCAGGCGCAAAAAGAGACGCTGGCCGGCCGTTATGAAACCCGTCTTGCTCAGGAGCTCAATGAACGCTGGATGGATCAAGACCAAGCTGGGGCCGGGCGCGAGGTGAGTTACGCCCGCGCCACGGTGCTGACGGTCAATCTGTTTGAGACATCCCTGCGTCAAGAGGCGCCCACCCAAAGGCTGCGCGACCTTGCTCAGCGTGTCTATCAGGCGGCAAGTGACTCGCTGTATCTTTTTGGTGCCCGCTATCTGGTGGCAGCGGGTGATGATTTGCTCGCGGTTTTCCCGGAGCCGGCTGAGCCCGATGCGGGGAAAACCCGCTTGCTCGCGCTTCGCGCAGCTTTTGGAATGCAGAAGTCGGTGCAGGTGGCCTTTGGTTTGGTGCAAAGCCAGTCTGAAGACGGCCTCTTCACCCTGCCGTCCCTGACCATCGCCTTGCACACGGGGCCGTTGGCCCTGATACGGCTTGAAGATCCCTTACATGGCAGCCCGCCTCTGACCCTCGCAACCGGGTCTGCGGTCAGAACGGTCAAAGATCTTGGCAAACACGCCCAGGCACAAGGTTGGCATGTCAGTTGTTCGACTGGGATGCTGTCGGGTATTGCGCACGGAGTGGTCATGGGAAAAAAAGCCCGTTTGACCGGAGATCAGGCCCCCCAGGGGTTGGAGGTTACCGAACTTCAGGCGATGGCCTCCGCGCCCTGAGGTGCAAAAACCGGCTCTTGTCTCATTTTGAGAAAAAAACCTGACTCTCTGGCGTGTACGAGCGTGTTTCGTCGCGGACCACCTACCATGAAAAAGTTTCTCTAGTGTGAGCCTGCTGTGGGCGCTCTGACAGTACACATAACAAGACAGGGGGAGAAATTTGAAGCCCGAGCGCATTCCCTCTTTGCGGTCAAGCCTTGTCAAACTGGTAGCGGGATGCCTGCTACCGACAGCGCTGGTGGCTGCCGGTCTGCTGTATTACGACTACCAGCGAGCCCGCGACCAATTGGTCAGGGATTCCCTGTCATCTGCCCGCGCACTGATGCTGGCGGTTGACAGGGAGTTTGAAGGCGTCGAGAGGTCTCTGCGCGCGCTGTCCACCTCGCCATCGTTAAAGCGCATGGACTTGCCCGCGCTTCACGACCAGGCAATGCAGGTGCTGGACGGCCATTACATCAACAACATCGTGCTGATTGACGCCGCCGGACAACAGCGGCTTAATACGGCCCGGCCCTATGGTGAGGTGCTGCCCGGAGCCACGAACCTGTTCCAGCTTGAGCGCGTGCTGGGCGGTAGCGGGGTTGATATTTCCGATATTTTCCTGGCGCCACTTCCCGCGAGATTGGCGATCAATGTGGCCGTTCCTGTTTACCAGGGTACAAAAGTCACCCATTCTCTGGCGGGGGTTGTTGTGCCGGAGCACTTGCAGAAAATACTGGTTGACCGGAATTTCTCCCCGGACCGGGTTGTTGCGATTCTGGATGCATCGGGACACATCGTGGCCCGTTCGCGTGAAATTCGGCGCTTTATCGGACAAAGCGCGACGCCAATCTTGGTGAAGCGGCTCCAGGAAGTGAACGAGGACATATTGGAGGCGGTGACGCGCGAGGGCATCCCGGTCTTGACGGTGTTCGCAAAATCGCCATCTTCCCGCTGGGCAGTTGCCATCGGTATTCCGATCGACAGTCTGTCGGCTGATTTGCGCCGATCCCTTGGGCTGTTGGCCGGGTTTTCGGTGCTGCTGCTGGCCGCCAGCCTCGGCATGGCGTGGTGGATGGGCGACAGAATTGCCCGATCCATTCAGGCCTTGAGGGCCCCCGCCCAGGCACTGGGTTACGGTCAAAAGGTGGATGTGCCCGCGCTGCCTATCCGGGAAGTCGATGAGCTTGGCCGAGCCATCTCCAAGGCTTCGACGATACTGGCTGCGGCCGAAGAGGCGTTGACCAGCAGCGAAGCGCGTATGCGGGGCGTTGTCGAGTCGGCCATGGACGCCATCATCACGGTTGACGAAGCGCAGCGCATCGTTTTGTACAACAAGGCTGCCGAGCGGATATTCGGCTGGTCGCATGCGGAGGTTCTGGGAGAGCGACTGGAAAAACTGATACCAGAGCGGTTCCGCGTCCAGTACGCCAGTCCCATGACGCATTTTTCGGCTGCGGATGACACCTCAGGAGGCATGGGCGATGGCACCCTCGTGTATGGATTGCGCGCCAGTGGGCAGGAGTTTCCCATGGAGGCGTCGGTCTCGCAATTGGAAACCACCGATGGCAAGCTCTTTTCAGTGATCCTGCGCGATGTCACGGTCCGTTTGCGTGACCAACAGGCACTGGAACGCAGCAACCTTGACCTGCAGCAATTTGCCTATATCGCCTCGCACGATCTCAAGACACCGCTCCGGTCCATAGGCGGGTTTGTGCAGATTCTTGAGAAGGAATACGGCGACAAACTTGATGAACGGGCCCGTGGCCTGATCGGGCGCACGGCCGCCGCAGCGCGGCGCCTGGAGTCGCTGACCGAAGACCTGCTGTCCTATGCGCGGGTCAATTCTGAGGTTCGGCCTTTTGCCCGCGTCAAATTGCGAGAGGTTGCCGACGAGGTTGTCCTTCTGCTGGATGCCGCCATTCAGGCCAGTGGTGCGCAGGTCAATGTCGGCGAGCTCCCCGACGTCATGGGCGACCGCACCCAGCTGGCGCAACTTCTGATGAACCTGGTCGGCAATGGCATGAAATACTGCAAGGGCAGGGCACCTCTTGTGCATATTTCTGCCACCCGTGACGAGGAAATGTGGCTGCTTTCGGTGGCCGACAACGGCATTGGCATCGACAGCAAGCAGCATGAGAAAGTCTTCGAGGTGTTCACGCGTTTGCACTCCCAGCAGGAGTACCCGGGAACCGGCATCGGTCTGGCCGTGTGCCGCCGCGTCGTGGAGCGCCATGGCGGCAAAATATGGATAACATCGGTTCTTGGTGAAGGAAGCACCTTTCACTTCACCCTACCTGTTACCCCGGAAAGTGGTCAGCCATGAAAGTTACCCCTCTCGCAGAAAGCAGAATCGCCGAGATATTGCTGGTGGAAGACAACGAAGACGACGTTTTCCTCACGCGGGAAGCTTTTGATGCGGCCAGTCTGCGTGTGCATTTGCATCATGTCGACAATGGCGTCAAATGCTTGCAGTTTCTGCGCAAACAGGGGGACTACGCCGCAGCGCCCAGCCCGGACCTGATCCTGCTGGACATGCACATGCCGGTGATGAATGGTTTTGAGGTGCTGTCGGAAATTGTGAAAGACGAACAACTGCGCCATCTGCCGGTGGTCGTGCTGACCACCTCCTACGAGGCTGCCGACATCCAGAAAATGTATGGCCTGCGCTGCAACTCCTACATCACCAAGCCCGTTGATTTCGGTAACTTTGTCAAAGTCATCGGTGAACTGGCGGGTTACTGGTTGACGGTGGTGGTGGTGGTGCCAGAGCCTGGAATTTCTACCACTTCGATGTGAAGTTGGGCCGATGGAGTTGCCAACTGATTTTTGTAGCGCCAACACAGCGTAGAGGCGGGGGCACAACGCCTGATTATTTTTTGAACTGGGCAGATGCTGGCGCCAGCCCCGGGCCAGGCACTTTCTTGTTGCCTGGCCCCCCAGTGTCCTCTTTCGCCACTGATTCGAGCCGATGGATTCATGCTCCCCCATGCTGATTAACTTTTTCAAAAACGAGCGGCGCATGGCGCATGCCCTCGCCGCTGCCATTTTTTTTGCGGGCCTGGTGTTGAGTCTGGCCTTGGGCTTTGGTCTGCAACGGGCCCTCCATGAAGACACCAATTTGCGTTTTGAGCGACAGGTGGAGCTTATCGAGTCGGACATCCGCAGACGCATCGACCAGACGGTGTATGGCTTGCGCGGCGCGGCGGGTGTGTATGCGGCCAGCAAGCGGGTAGGGCGAGCGGATTTCCGCGCTTATGTGGCTTCGAGGGATTTGCCCCGGGAGTTTCCGGGTGTGCGGGGTTTTGGCTTTGTCCAGCGGGTCATGCGCGAGGAGTTGGCCCGCTTTGAAGCTGCCGAGCGGCTCGACGATGCACCCGATTTTTCGGTCCGCACTTCGGGTCAGGCGTCTGATCTGTATGTCATCAAGTTCATCGAACCGATCGCCAACAATCGCGCGGCTTGGGGTTTTGATCTGGGCGCCGAGTCCGTCCGCAGGCAAGCCATGGAAAAAGCAGTTCGGTCCGGTGAGCCGGTGCTCAGCAGCCGTATCACGCTGGTTCAAGACGGCAAGCAAGGACCCGGCTTTCTGTATCTGCTGCCTATTTATTTTCCCGGAACCTATCCCTCCACGCCAGAGGCTCGGCAGCTTGCCCTGCGTGGCGTGGTTTATTCGCCGATTGTGGTGGCCGAGGTACTGGCTGGCACGCCCGATATCAGTGGTGGCCAGATTGACTTTGAACTGTTTGACGGTGAAACGGCTGAGCCCGGCAACCTCGTTTTCAACTCTGTGGGGCAAACAAGTCTGACCGCAAAAAAAGCGGGTGAAACTGGGGCCACCGTTTCGCGTTTCGAGACCTTGCGTCCCATGGTGATAGGGGGCCGGCCGCTGACCTTGCGTGTCTGCAGTTCTCCCCAGTTTGATGCCCAGGGGCAAGATCACACGCCATGGCTTTTCGCACTGGGCGGCATACTTCTGAGCGTGTTGTTGTCCATGACGGTCTGGTTGCTGGCCACCGGGCGCTTGCGCGCCGAGGCCTTGGCAAAAAGCATGACCAGTGACCTGGATCGATTGGCCAAGGTGGTGCAACACACATCAAACGCGGTGTACATCACCAATCGGGACCAGAGAATCACCTGGGTGAACGACGGTTTCAGCCGGACCTATGGCTACACATTCGAAGAGGCTTCCGGCCTTCGTCCTGGCGAACTGCTGGGTAGCGGTAAGACGGACCCCAGGACCATGCAAGTTTTGACGGCCGCCCTCAGAAACGGCCAAGGGTGCCGGGTTCAAATCATCAATCGTAAAAAAGATGGGCGGGAGTGCTGGATCGACCTGGAGGTGCTGCCGACCTATGACGCGACAGGCAAACTCAGCGGTTTCATGGAGGTCGGGCTGGATATTTCGCTGCGCAAGCAGGCAGAGGAGCATTTGCGGTCCAGCAAGGCATTTCTGGACCGCGCCGAGCGTATCGCCGGGGTAGGGGGCTGGGCGGTCGATTTGCGCCAGCGCACGGTGCAGTGGACGGATCAAAACTGCCGCATCTACGGACTGGTTCCTGGTTTTCAGCCTGCATTTGGCGAACATTTGAAATACTTTGACATGGAGAGCCGGCGCATCATCGAGCAAACCGTCCAGCAGGCCATCCGTAGCCGCAAGCCGTGGGACCTGGAGCTTCCCATGGCAACAGCCGATGGTCGGCAGATCTGGACCCGGTCCGTGGGTCAGGTGGAGTACGAGGGTGAGCAAGCGGTGCGTCTGGTCGGCGCCTTGCAGGACATCACGGCGAAACGAGCGATTGAAGAGCAATTGCGCACTGCCAACAAACTGCTGCAAGCCGTGCTCGATAACCTGCCCTGCGGACTGAGTGTTTATGACGGCCAGATGCGGCTCATTGCCCACAACGCGGAGTACCGCCGGCTGCTGAGTTTACCGGACAGCCTGTTCAACACGCCGAACCTGGGCTTCGAACACATCGTCCGGCACAACGCGCTGCGTGGTGACTATGGCGACGGGCCGGTGGAGCGTATCATTTCCGATATCGGTGCGCGGCGCAGCGTACCGACCGAGCATCAGCTCCTGCGCACGCTTCCCAGCGGTATCACCCTGGATGTGCGCGGGTCCCCCATGCCGGGCGGGGGTTTTGTCACCACCTACGTGGACGTGAGCGCCGCGAAAGATGCCGAGGAAGCCCTGCGCCTGAGCGAGGAGAGACAACACCGTGCGTTTGTCGCTTCTGGGGTGGTGCTTTGGGACTTTGATCTTGAAACCGGTCAGGTTTATCTCTCGGACAATTGGGCCGATCTGGTGGGGGGGGCTGGCGGCACCACCGTGACCACCTTGCAGGCACTGGTGGCGTTGGTTCCACCGGAGGATCAGCTTGCGATTCGGGATGCCTTTGTGCCGGTACTCAAGGGTGCTCAGGAGAGTTATTCGGTGGAGCACCGTATTCGCAAGGCCGACGGAACGAACGCATGGGTGCTCAGCGTCGGGCAGGTCACCCGGCGTGATGCCAGCGGACGGGCGCTGCGCGCCAGCGGTACCAACCAGGATGTCAGCGCACGTAAACACGCACAGATCGAGCAGCAAAAAGCCGCCGCAATCACCAGCGCTACGCTGGATGCGACCGAAGACGGCATCCTCGTGATCAACGCGCAGCGGGAAATGGTGCTTTTCAATCAACAGTTTCTGGACCTGTGGCGCTTCCCAGAAGAAGTGGTTAAGCGCGGCAACAGGGAGATGACGCTTTTTGCCATGAAGCAGCTCAAAGACCCTGCCGGATTTTTGGCAAAAGTTGAAGAGCTGTACCGCACGCATTCTGCGGAGAGTAGTGATGTCCTGGAATTTACGGACGGACGCATTTTTGAGCGATATTCCAAACCGCATATGTTGGGCTCGCAGACCTATGGCCGCGTGTGGAGTTTTCGTGACGTGACCGCCCGCAGAGCGGCCGAAGCCGAGCTCAAGCAGGCCAAAGACGCTGCCGATGCCGCCAATCGGGCCAAGACAGATTTTCTGGCCAACATGAGCCATGAGATACGGACGCCGCTCAATGGTGTGATCGGGCTGACCCGATTTCTGCTGGAAGAGAAACTGAGTGCGATTCAGCGGCAATATGCCGAACTGATCGATGGCAGCGCGCAGTCGCTGTTGATACTGATCAATGATTTTCTGGATTTCTCGAAAATCGAGGCGGGTGAACTGGCTCTGGAGAACGTGGCTTTTGACCTGCTCGGCCTGTTGGGTGAGGTATCCCGTCTTTACGCCCTTCGCGCGGCTGAAAAAAACCTGGACTTCAAACTGGACATCGACGCCAGTGTTCCCGCCTGGGTGCGCAGCGACCCGACACGCATCCGGCAGATCATCAACAACCTGTTGGGCAACGCGCTGAAATTCACCGCCCAGGGGCAGATCGCCCTGGCGGTGAGTGCCAGCCCCGCCGGCGCGGACGGCCTGTTGCTGCGGATCGCTGTCGCGGACACGGGAATAGGCATCTCCAAGGAGGTGCAGGAAAAACTTTTTACCCGGTTCAGCCAAGCCGACAGTTCGACCTCCCGGCAATATGGTGGTACCGGGCTGGGCTTGGCCATTGTCAGGCAACTGAGTGAGCTGTTGGGTGGGCAGGTGGAGTTGCAAAGCGTGCCCCAGCAGGGCTCGACTTTTCTTGTCCATCTTCCGGTGGCCCTGGCTGAGGCCAGGACGCGGGAGACCGTTGCCTCCTCCGTGGTCGCCGGCAACATGCGCGCGCGCATTCTGCTGGTTGAAGACAACCCCACCAACCAGGTCGTGGCGCTGGGCGTGCTGCGCCGGCTGGGTTATACCGAGGTGTCGGTCGCTTTCAATGGGCGGGAAGCGGTGGATATGGCTCTGAGCCGCCCCTTCGACGCGATTTTGATGGATTGCCACATGCCCGAGGTAGACGGCTACCAGACGACCCACTTACTGCGTGCGAGCGGCTGCAGCGTGCCGGTCATCGCCATGACAGCCAATGCCATGAAAGGCGACCGTGAGAAATGCCTTGCGGCGGGGATGAACGATTACCTGACCAAACCGGTTGAAAAATCTGCCCTGGCTGCGGCCCTTGACGTCTGGCTGCGCCATTTCCCCGCAGACCCCGCTGATGCCTCCAACTCGGCCCTTGAATCATCCGCACCGAGTCCCAAACCCTCGGTGCGTGTTGTGTACGATCAGACCGAGGTGGCGCAAAGATTCAAGGGCGACGAGGCCTTGCTGCCCTTGGTGATGGCGTCATTTTTTGAGCACACCCCTGGGTTGATCGTCAAGCTGGAGAACGCCGTTCGTCAAGGCAATTTTCAGGACGTGTATCTGTATGCGCATGCGGTGGGCGGTTCGGCCGCAACCGTGGGGGCGCGGGCCATGCGTGCCACTGCCGGGGCGCTGGAGAAACACGGCCACGACAACCATGCAGAACCGCTTGACCGCTTGTTTGCTCAACTGGAGAAAGACTTTCATGAATTTCAAATCGCCGTCGCGGCGCATCCTGCCTGAAACACGGGCCGGAGCGGGCTCATGATTGTTCGTTTTCACATCGACCCTGGCGAGCATGGCAGGCTCGAATACCGCGTGAGTTATGAAGGTGAAGAACTGTTCGGCGATGCCGGCCTGCACAGCGTGGAGCAATGTATCGTCGCCGCCACCGAAGGCCTGGGTCAGGACGCGGTGGCTGCAGAGGTGGCCTACCGGGGCATTGTCAGCGGTACCTATGCGCTGGCCTCACTCGCCCTGATGTCGGCGCAGATCGCCGAACATGCCTTGCAAACCACAGCGGCGATCGAAGAGGTGCTGAGCTAACTCCGCTGCGACCCTGGGCTCAGGGCGCCAGATGCCTGGATGACGTCGATGCCCGAACAGGACACCATCAACAAGGAGCACCATCAACAAGAGAGGCAACGCCGGCGATGGGGCCGGCACGGGCGGGCGCCCGGAAAACGCACCAGGGAAACGTGTGGTGCTAGATCTCCCCTCGACGCTGTTCGAAGTAATCACTCCACACCTGCAGACGTGCCGACTCGACGTGCAGCCGCAGAAAGTCGCCTTGTGCGACATTGGACAACTCGTAGATCGCCTCCAGTCGCTGAGACTCCGCCTTGATCAGCTGGCCCAGTGCTTTCAGGTAGCGGGCCAGTTCCTCGTGGGTTGGTTTTTCGGATGTTTTCATAGGGAAAATTCTAGGCAAAACCCTAATAGGGAGAAAGCCAAAAACGCAGGCTGGCGCCACCTGCGTTTGTAGGAAATTGTCCAGGTACTCGAAAAATGTGAACTTTTTGGCGACGCCCCAAGAGGCCGCACAAATAAAAACAGCGCATGCGAAATGCGCTGTTTGAAGAAGGTGACGGACCTTGACCCCGGCACTGGCTCGACAGTTAGGGCTGCTTGGTTCCCCATCTGACCCGGTTGGCCGCTTCACCATGCGGGAAGGCCCGTCGCTTTGTATTGTAAGGGCAGGGGCCGGGACTTAAAGGGGGCGTCGGAAAAAGCCCTGCGCCGCGCGCTTTAGAATCGATCGCATGTCTTACCTCGTGCTTGCCCGCAAATACCGGCCCCGGAATTTTTCTGAGATGGTCGGGCAGTCACATGTGGTGCAGGCGCTGGGCAATGCGCTGACGACGCAGCGCCTGCATCATGCCTACCTGTTCACCGGCACGCGAGGCGTCGGCAAGACCACCATCTCGCGCATCCTGGCCAAGTCGCTGAACTGTGTCGGTCCGGACGGGCAGGGCGGCATCACCGCCACGCCCTGCGGCGTCTGCCAGGCCTGTAACGATATTGACAGCGGGCGTTTTGTTGATTACACCGAACTCGACGCAGCCTCGAATCGCGGCGTTGACGAGATCGCACAGTTGCTGGAGCAGGCGGTTTACAAACCGGTGATCGGGCGCTTCAAGGTCTTCATGATCGACGAGGTCCACATGCTGACCAACACGGCCTTCAACGCCATGCTCAAGACGCTGGAGGAGCCGCCCGAGTACCTGAAGTTTGTGCTGGCCACGACCGACCCGCAGAAGGTGCCGGCCACCGTGCTGTCGCGCTGTCTGCAGTTCAATTTGCGGCCAATGGCGCCTGAGACCATTCTCGAACACCTGGGCCAGGTGCTGCAGACGGAGAATGTCGCATCGGAACCGCAAGCCCTGCGTTTGCTGGCACGTGCGGCGCGCGGCTCCATGCGTGATGCGTTGTCGCTGACTGACCAGGCGATTGCCTTTGGCTCCGGCCAACTGCAAGAGGCCAGCGTACGGCAGATGCTGGGCAGTGTGGACCGCAGTTATGTGTTTCAGCTGCTCGATGCGCTGGCGCGCGGTGACGGCAAAAGCGTGGTCGAGACCTCCGAGGTGTTGCGTCTCAATGGCCTGAGTGCCGCATCGACACTGGAAGAAATGGCGACGGTGCTGCAACGCATGGCAGTGCTGCAGGCGGTTCCGGGCATGGACGCGGGCGACGATGCCTCCGACCCCGACATCGCGGCGACGGCGCGGCTGGCGCAGGCCATGCCTGCCGACGAGACGCAGTTGCTCTACAGCCTGTGCCTGCATGGCCGGGCCGAGCTGGGCCTGGCGCCCGATGACTATGCGGCGCTGACCATGGTGCTGCTGCGCCTGCTGGCCTTCAAACCTGCCGGTGCTGCGTCCACCACCTCGGGGAGCGCCGTCGAGCCCCCAAAAAAGCCGCAGCCTGAGCCGATCCGGGCCACGGTTGCGGCCGCCCCGCCCCTGCGGCCGGCCGCTGCACCGGCTCCGGTGTCGGCCGTGGACGCACCGGCTGCCCGTCAGAATTTTGAATCAAATCGGCCTCCAGCCCCTATCCAGCAAGCGCCAACAGCTCCTGATTTTGTAGCGGCGGGAGTGCGGCAGACGCCGCCCTGGGAAGACGAATTGCTGGCAACGCCGGCACCTGCAGCCGAGGCAGCGCCCTCACGGGAGCCCCTAGCGGCGGCCGCACCTGCCCCGGCGACACCGCCGCCGGACAGCCCCTTGGGCGACGAATGGACGGCGCTGGTCAACCGCATGGTGGCTGCCGAGATGATTGCGGCGCTGGCGCGTGAACTGGCGCTGCAGTCCGAGTTGCGCGCGCAGGCGAACGGCGTCTGGACCCTGCGTGTGGAGCGCGAGTCGCTGAACCAGGCTGCCGCGCGCGACAAGCTGCAGGCAGCGCTGCAGGCTGCGCTGCTGGACAGCGGTCAGACACCCCGGCTCACGGTCGAACTCGGCCCGGTCGGTGACTCGCCGGCGCGGCGCAATGCCGCCGCTGCGCTGGAGCGCCAGCGCCAGGCCGAGGAGACCATACAGAACGACCCGTTTGTGCAGGACATGATGCGCGACTGGGGCGCCAAAATTGTCCCCGGCAGCGTCAAGCCGCGCTCGCCCGCTGCCGCCAAGCCGATATGATTGACGACAAGTTTTAAAGGAAAAAATCCATGTTCAACAAAGGACAACTCGCCGGCCTGATGAAGCAGGCGCAGGCCATGCAGGACAACCTGAAAAAAGCCCAGGACGAGCTGGCCTTCATCGAAGTCACAGCGGAATCCGGCAACGGCATGGTCAAGGTCACCATGACCTGCAAACACGATGTCAAACGTGTCGAGATCGACCCCAGCCTGCTGGGCGAGGACAAGGACATGCTCGAAGACCTGGTGGCTGCGGCCTTCAATGCAGCAGTGCGCAAGGCCGAAGACCTGAGCCAGGAAAAAATGGGCAAACTCACGGCGGGCATGCCGGGCCTGCCCGGCGGCATGAAGCTCCCGTTTTGATAATTTCCGTTCGCATTGAGCTTGTCGAAATGCAGGCTTCGACAAGCTCAGCCCGAACGGTGAAATACATCCACCATGGCTGACTCCAATGCGCTTGAAGGCCTGACCCAGGCGCTGCGGCGCCTGCCGGGCGTGGGGGCCAAGTCAGCGGCGCGCATGGCGTTTCATTTGCTGCAGCATGACACGCAGGGCGCGCTGCAGATCGCGCGCGCACTTGAGCATGCGGTGCACAGCGTCAAACACTGCACCCTGTGCAACACCCTGACCGAACGCGACATCTGCAGCACCTGCGCGAATCCCGAGCGCGACCGCAGCAAACTCTGCGTGGTCGAAACCCCTGCCGACCAGGCGGCGCTGGAGCGTACGCTGGCCTACCGCGGCCTGTACTTTGTGCTGATGGGCAAACTCAGCCCGCTCGACGGCATCGGGCCGCACGACATTGGCCTGCAAAAACTGTTTGACCGGGTGGTGCCACGGGACGCGCGCGGCGAGCCCGTTGCCGTGGACGCGCGCGAGGTGCAGGAGGTGATTCTCGCGACCAATTTCACCGGCGAAGGCGAGGCCACGGCCCATGTCATTTCGCAGGCGCTCAGAAGCCGCAGTGTGCAGGTCACGCGGCTGGCGCGCGGCGTGCCGGTGGGCAGCGAGCTCGAATATGTGGATCTTGGCACCATCGCCCATGCGCTGGTCGACCGGCGCTAGTTTTTTGAGTGCACATTCGCACGGCAATCGTCAATCTTCAACCTCCTCTCGATCCGACCCCAGAAAGGCTTTACATGACATACGCACGTTTCACGGTTGCCTACTGGTGCTTGCTGGCGGTGGCGCTGCTGCCGATTGCCTGCGCCGCGCTGGCCAAATGGGGCAAGATGACCACCCCGCCGAACAAGGGAGGGTACGACAACAACAACCCGCGTGCCTGGCTGGCGCGGCAAACCGACTGGCGTGCCCGCGCCAACGCGGCGCAGGCCAACACCTTTGAAGCGCTGCCCTTTTTCTTTGCCGCCGTGATCATTGCGCATCAGTTGCAGGCTTCGCAGGTCCGCCTGGACGTGTTTGCTTTTGTGTTTGTGGTCTTGCGCATCGCTTACGTGATGATGTACGTGGCAGACATGGCGAAAAGCCGCAGTGTGGTCTGGTTCTTTGCCTTGCTGGTCAACGTCGGCATTCTTTTTCTGGGCTACCGGTAACGTCTGGTAACCGGCGCGCATGCCGGTTCCGTACAAACCCGCACGGGATGATACCGATGCCGGTTTTTTGAGCCTTGCTTATGCTGTTGCCAACCCATAAAAACACAGAGAGGCCAGCATGAATTCTTCTTTTCCCATCTCACGCAGAACCTTTGCCAGCGCCACCGCTTTGGGTGCGGCAACCCTGGCTTTGCCTGCACTGCGTGCCCAGGGCAAGTTGGAAAAAACCAAAATTGCCCTGGCGGTCGGTGGAAAAGCCGCGTTTTATTACCTGCCCTTGACCATCACCGAGCAGCTCGGTTACTTCAAGGCCGAGGGTCTGGAGGTCGAGATCAGTGACTTTGCCGGGGGCGCGCGCGCGTTGCAGGCGGTCGTGGGCGGCTCGGCCGATGTGGTCTCGGGCGCTTACGAACACACGATCAACCTGCAGTCGAAGAACCAGATGTTCCAGGCCTTTGTGCTGCAGGGCAGGGCGCCGCAAATCGCTTTTGGTGTATCCACCAAAAACATGCCCAACTACAAGTCGGTGGCCGACCTCCGGGGTAAAAAAATCGGTGTCTCCGCGCCCGGTTCGTCCACCAACATGATGGCCAACCTGGTGCTGTCGCGCGCCGGCCTCAAGGCAAGCGACGTGAGTTTTATCGGTGTCGGCACCTCGGCAGGCGCGCTGGCCGCCCTGCGTTCGGGCCAGATTGACGCGATGAGCAACACCGACCCGGTCATGACCATGCTGGAGCAAAAGGGGGATGTGAAGATCATCTCTGACACGCGCACGCTTAAGGGCACGGTGGATGTCTTCGGCGGCCCCATGCCGGCAGCCTGCCTGTATGCGCCCATGGACTTTATCCAGAAAAATCCCAACACCTGTCAGGCGCTTGCCAATGCCATCGTGCATGGCCTGAAGTGGCTACAGACGGCGGGGCCGGGCGACATCATCAAGACGGTTCCCGAGAATTACCTGCTCGGTGACCGCGGCCTCTACCTCGCGTCTTTCAACAAGGTGCGCGACGCGATTGCGCTCGATGGCATGCTTCCCGAGGAGGGCGCAAAGACGGCGCTGAGGGCTCTGGCCAGCTTTGACCCCAGCATCAAGGCCGACAAGATTGACCTCGGCAAGACCTACACCAACGAGTTTGCCCGGCGCGCGAAAGACAAATTCAAAGCCTGAAAATGGTCCCCACGTTCGCGCGCTGATCTTTCGTTCGTCCTGAGCTTGTCGAAGGATTCCCCCCGAGGGGGCGCTGCGCCTGCGGGTCGGGAAAGCCGGACCCGCGGCCCCGGCTGGTAAAAATCCGCGCGACAATGCCTTATGTCTGTGTCCCTTTCCCCTGCCTCTGAATACGCGCTTGAGTTGCTGGACGTCACCTGCACCTTCCGGTCGCGAGACGACGCTGGTCAGGCCTACACCGCTGTCGGTCAAACCACGCTGCGCATCCGTGCCGGTGAATTTGTTTCTGTCGTCGGCCCGACCGGCTGCGGCAAGTCCACGCTGCTCAACATAGGTGCGGGCCTGTTGCCGCCGACCTCGGGCATCGTCAAGGTATTCGGCCAGGCCTTGCAGGGCATCAACACCCGCGCTGGCTACATGTTCCAGACCGAGGCGCTGATGCCCTGGCGCAGCGCCATCGACAACGTCATGGTCGGGCTGCAATACCACGGCGTGCCCGATACCGAAGCGCGCGCGCAGGCGCAAGCCTGGCTGGAGCGGGTGGGCTTGAGCGGGTTTGGTGACCGCTACCCGCATCAGCTCTCGGGCGGCATGCGAAAACGCACGGCGCTGGCCCAGGTGCTGGCCCTGGATCCGGACATCATCCTGATGGACGAGCCGTTTTCAGCGCTCGACATCCAGACCCGCCAGCTCATGGAAAACGAGGTGCTCGATTTGTGGGCGGCAAAAAAGAAGGCGGTTCTGTTCATCACGCATGATCTCGATGAGGCGATCGCCATGAGCGACCGCGTGGTGGTACTGTCGGCCGGACCGGCGACGCGCCCGATGGGCGAGTTCGAGATTGACCTGCCGCGACCGCGCAACGTGGCCGAGGTGCGCACCCAGCCGCGTTTTATTGAGCTGCATACCCAGATCTGGGACGTGTTGCGGGACGAGGTGCTCAAGGGTTATGCGCAACAACTCAGGAAGACCGCATGAAGAGAATCTGTCATTGCGGGCTTGACCCGCAATCCATGGGTGGCTTGCTCTGGTGTTCGATGCATGGATCCCGGGTCAAGCCCGGGATGACGGTGGGTTGATCATGTGGCGCTATCTCAAACCCTCTGACAAAAACCTGCGCTACTGGCAAGTCGGCCTGTTGTTGGCTTTTTTCGGGCTCTGGCAATTGGCCTCGCGCGACCAGCAACTGGCGTTTTTCCTGGGTGAACCGATCAAGGTGGCTGGCCGGGTCTGGTCCTGGTTTTTGCCTTTCGGCTTTGGCCCCAGCCTGCTGTTTCCCGATGGCCTGCCGGGCAATGCCGACATCTATTTGCACTTGGGCACCACGCTGCTGGAGACGGTGCTGGCCTTTGGCATAGGCACGGTGCTGGGCCTGGCTTTCGGTTTGTGGCTGGCGCTGGCGCCGATGGCCAGCGCCATCATGGACCCCTACATCAAGGCGCTCAATTCCATGCCGCGTGTGATCCTCGCGCCGATTTTTGCGATGTGGTTCGGCCTGGGCATCTGGAGCAAGGTGGCGCTGGCGGTCACGCTGGTGTTTTTCATCGTCTTTTTTAATGTCTACCAGGGCGTCAAGGAGGTCAGCCCGGTGGTGCTGGCGAATGCGCGGATGTTGGGCGCGAACCAGCGGCAACTGCTGCGCACCGTCTACCTGCCCAGTGCGACAAGCTGGGTTTTCTCCAGCCTGCACACCTCGGTCGGCCTGGCTTTTGTGGGCGCGGTGGTCGGCGAATACCTGGGGTCGGCGCGGGGGGTCGGCTACCTGATCCTGCAGGCTGAGGGCACCTTTGACGTGAATACGGTGTTTGCGGGCATTGCGGTGCTGACGGCTTTTGCGCTGGTGCTCGATGGCATTGTCGGTCGTGTCGAGAAGCGGCTCATGAAGTGGCAGCCGCGCATCGGCGATACGGAGAAGCTGTGAGGGGCGATGCGGCTTCCCTGGTGCTGTATTCCGGGCCGCTGAGCATGTTCGGCGCCAAGGTGCAGATCGCCATGCTCGAAAAAGGCCTGGACTTTGAGCTGGTGATGGTGCCCTTCGATATGACGCTGCTGTACCACCCCAAACATCCCGAGGTGCTTCGCATCAACCCCAAGCAGCAGGTGCCGGTACTGGTGCATGGCGACCTGGAACTGTTTGATTCGACGCAGATTTTCGAGTACCTCGAAGACCTGCAAGCCAGACCTGCGCTGTGGCCGGCGGATCTGGCCGACAAGGCCAGAGCACGCCTGCTCGAGCACAGTGCTGACGAGGTTTACTTCCCCCCAGTCATCCGCCTGATGGGTTTGCAGGACCAGTTGCAGGCGGCGCCAGCAGTCGCTGCATGCGAGGCCTGTGCTGCCTATTACCGCAGCATGGACGTCTTGCTGGAAGGCCGGGACTGGCTGGCCGGCAGCTATTCCTTTGCGGACATTGCGTTGTACATGGCGCAGTTGTTTGGAGCCCGCATGGGTGCCCCCATGGGGCAGGGCACCCCGCGCCTGCTGGCCTGGCGCGAGCGCATGTCGGCGCGGCCGGCGTCGCGGCAGGTCGCTGGCGCCATGGGGCGTTACCTGCTGTCGCAGGACCGGGTATTGCCGGAATTTCTGGCGGTACTGGTGAAACAGGACGCACACTGACTCTGCAATTTGCAGTTGTTTGTACCGTCCTACAGACGCCAGCCGGGGCTGTCGTTACATTGGGTGCAGCCCAGCGGCCACCTGCCGCTGCCTACAGCCCACTGCAAGGACTTCGCCATGAATCTTTCCGTCTCCATCGGCCCCATTGTTTCACTGATTGCCGGCATCCTGATCCTGATCATGCCGCGTCTGCTCAATTACATCGTGGCGATCTACCTGATTGTCATCGGCCTGATCGGCCTGTTCGGTACAGGCTCGCTGCGCCTTTAGCGGTTGGTTTCAGCGTTTGCCGAGCGCGACGGCCAGCAGGGCCTGTTGCTGGACCGGTGTGCGCGTGGCGATCAGCGCCAGAAGCCCTGACCGATCCAGCGCATTGATGCCATTGTCTTTGCAAAACTTGCGGGCATTGGCCGTGAAAGTCGACGCGGTCGCATAGGTTGCGCGCTTGAGCTGGCGCGCTGTCATCAGGGCCAGCAAAGGATGGATGTAGCGAACGGTCAGTATCGGCTGGTCCGGCCATAACCGGCATACCGCGACCGCGACCGGGCTGTCCCGACCCTCTTGTGCATGGCGTGAATGAAGCCAGATGGTCACGCCGCCCGCCGCACCATGCGACTGGACACGGGTTTCCAGACCACTTTGGACAAACACGGTGTGACAGACCATGTCGAACTGCTGCGGTGTCATTCGATCAAAAATTTCTGCCGACCATGTTGTGATCTGCGCGGGGCCCGCCGCAGCGTTGACCGTCGAGGGGGCCGCCTGGGGGGGCGCAGGTGGTATGGGTGGTGGAGCTGGTGTGGGCGGTCGGCGGGGTGGCGCGGGCTCTGGAAAGTCGATCAGTTTTTCGATGGGAACCGGCGTGCTTTGAGGCGCAGCCGACTTGCCCGGCGCGGGAAGCCGGGGCGGACCCTCGCCCCTGCCGAGTTTGGCCCAGGGCGGCTCGTAGGCCAGGGGGTCGGCGAACATGCCGGAAAAAAGTCTGCTCGTCAGGTACCCGCCCGTCAGAACAACACCGAGCAGCAGGCAGACCGCGCCGGCAAGCCGGAACTCCCGTTGTTGAAACGACAGGATCAGCAGCCCGATGCCGACGGCCAGAACCAGGAGCCCCATCAGAAAAACAAAGCGAAAGGGTGATGAGGTCCTGGGAGCGTGGGCGGAGGGGTTGGCGGCCATGGGAGATGCAATCTGATCTGCTATTATTTTGATAGCTGATTACACAGACTGGATATGGGCCGCAATTGTTTGAAGCCTTGACCCGACTAGCGCTTCTTGCTCTTGATCACGGTTTTACCCGGACTGCGCTGGACGGCCTTGACGTTGCTGCGTGCAGGTGCTGCCTTGCGCGCAGTGCTGGCACGGACCGGCAGGAACATCACCACCTGCTGCCCCAGTTTGAAGGCAGCATTGGCGCTCACGTCGTTCCACTCGGCCACGCTGGCTGCGCTTTGGCCGTAACGCTTGGCGATGCTCGCCACGGTTTCGCCCTTGCGCGCCTTGACAGTGCTGCGGCGGGTGACGACCTCCGGGGCGAAGGCCACTTGCGCGGTATCGGCAATGTGGCCGGCCACATCATTGTTGGTTTTTTCAGTGCGGGGCACCAGCAAGGTGGAGCCGGCCTTGATCAACATGCGCGGCGGGATATTGTTGACGCCACGCAGGTCGGCTTCGCTCATGCCGATGCGTTTGGCCGCATCACTGACGCTGAGGGTGGCCGGCGCGGTCCAGGCCGTCCAGCTTGCGTATTGGCCCTGTGTGTAGGCTTCGAAGTTGCGCTGGAATACTTTTGCGTTGTCCCAGGGCAGCAGAATTTGGGGTGTGCCCGATGCAATGATCACGGGCCGCTGGGCCGACGGGTTGAGCGCCTTGAAGTCGGCGAGGGCAACATCGGCAAGTTTCGCGGCCAGCGCCACGTCGATGTCGCGCGTGATCAGCACCTGCTGGAAGTAGGGATGGTTTTCAATCAGTGGCAGCTCGGCGCGAAAGGCCTGCGGATTGGCGACGATGTTCTTGACCGCCTGCAGCTTGGGCACATAGAGCCGCGTTTCGTCGGGCATGCGCAGGTCCTGGTAGCCGGTACCCAGGCCGTCCTTTTTGTTCCTCGCGATGGCGCGGCCGACGCTGCCTTCGCCCCAGTTGTAGGCCGCCAGCGCCAGGTGCCAGTCACCAAACATGCGATGAAGTTTTTCCAGGTAGTCAAGTGCGGCGCGGGTCGAGGCCAGCACATCGCGGCGGTCGTCACGGAAGGCGTTTTGCTTCAGGTCGAAATACTTGCCGGTGGCCGGCATGAATTGCCACATGCCAGCGGCCTTGGCGCTGGAAACCGCCTGCGGGTTGAAGGCGCTTTCGATGTAGGGCAGCAGCGCCAGTTCGGTCGGCATGTTGCGGCGCTCCAGCTCCTCGACGATGTGAAACAGGTATTTGCTGGAGCGCTCGGTCATGCGCTGGATGTAATCGGGCCGGCTGGCGTACCACTGCTCGCGGTCGGTGACCAGCTCGCCCTGCAAGTCAGGCATGGCAAAGCCTGCGCGGATACGCTCCCACAGGTCTGACGGCGGCTGCAACTGAGCCACCGTGCCGGACGCGGTCTGGGCCCGGTTGATGGGCGACAGCGGGCCATTCGGATATACCGACGGGCTGGCCGCTGCAGGGGGCGCGGACGTGGTCAGCACCGGGTCGCCGGGCATGCCGGGCGGGCTGGTGCTGGCGCAGCCCGCGAGGACGGCGACAGTGAGTCCGACAAGAAAGGTTTTGAGGCCCAAAGCCTGACGGGGGAAGCGCCCGCCGGGGAGGAAAGAGGAGATGAAAAACGGTCGCTGCGGGTCGGTCATTTGTATTGGTTCTTCCACTGCCTGATGGCGGCAAATACGCTGTTGTCGTCATGGGCGGTCGGATCGAAGCGCCGGGCCGCGGCCATGACAGTGGCTTGTCGGGTACGCAAGAATGGGTTGATCAGCAACTCCTGGTCCATCGAGGTCGGCAAGGTCGGCTTGCCATCGGCTCTCAAGGTGGTACAGCGTGCATGGTAACCAATCAGCTCGGTGTTGTCAGGTTCTACCGCCAGAGCAAAGCGCAGGTTGCTCAGGGTGTATTCATGTGTGCAGCAGACGCGGGTGTTGCCGGGCAGGGCGGCCAGGCGGTCCAGCGAGGCCAGCATTTGTGTTGGCGTGCCTTCAAAGAGCCGCCCGCAACCGCCGGAAAACAGCGTGTCACCGCAGAACAGCAGCGGCCGTCCGTCCATGTCCGGTGTGTAAAAAGCAATGTGCCCGGCAGTATGGCCAGGCACATCCATCACCTCAAAATCCAGGCCCAGCGCCTGCACGGTGTCACCATCCTTGAGTCGCCTGAAGGGCTCGGGAATGTTTTCCCGGGCTGGGCCATACACTGGCGCGCCGGTGGACGCGTGCAGTTCGGCGACGCCACCGGTGTGGTCGGGATGGTGGTGCGTGACTAGAATTGAGGCCAGTTGCAAGCCGTTTTGACGCAGCGCATGCTGCACGGGCGCGGCGTCGCCGGGGTCGACGACAAGGGCGCTCCGGCCATCGTGCAACAGCCAGAGGTAGTTGTCGTTAAAGGCGGGGATGGGAATCAGGTACATGCGTCGTTTTTGATGGACTCACAAATTATAGGTTTCACCGACTGGTTCAGGACCCCGCCCGGCGAGTATTTGCTGGCGTGGGAGCGTGAGCGATTCGACCAGGCAGTGGCTGACATGTTCGGCTACCACGCGCTGCAACTGGGGCTGCCCGAACTCGACGCGCTGCGCGCCAACCGCATGCCCCACAAATGGCTCGCCCTGCAAGGCGCCGACGGCGCGTCCATCGCGGCTGCACCGCCGCCCGGCGACAGCTCGGTTGCGACTGTCGGTGACGCTGCAAGTTCCCCGCGCGTGGCATTGCTGACGGAACCGGCAGCGTTGCCGTTTCCTGAAAACAGCCTGGACCTGGTGCTGCTGCCACACACGCTGGAGCTCAGCAGCGACCCGCACACCACGCTGCGCGAAGTCGAGCGGGTGCTGGTACCCGAAGGCCGCGTGGTCATCAGCGGACTGAATCCAGCCAGCCTGTGGGGCCTGCGCCAGCGCCGCGCGCATTTTTACCGGCGTCTGGGTTACGGCGAGCTGTTTTTGCCAGAGGCCGGCGAGTTCATCGGTTACTGGCGGCTGCGCGACTGGCTGCGCCTGCTCAGCTTCGAGGTTGAATCGGGCCAGTTTGGTTGCTACCGGCCGGCTGTGAGCAGCCGTGTCTCGCTGGAGCGCTTTGCCTGGATGGACAAGATCGGGGCGCGCTCCTGGCCCATCTTCGGTGCGCTGTATTTTCTGGTGGCGGTCAAGCGGGTGCGTGGAATGCGCCTGCTGGAGCCGGCCTGGAAGACGCAAAAAGCGAAGGCGAGCGCCCCGGTGGCGATTGCCAACCAGGTCAGGCGATCTGGTGTATTTTCCATTTCATCTGAGACTCGCAACCTGGACCCCGATACATGACTGACCCTTCGCAAACCGCAGCCCAACATGTGGTGATTTATACCGATGGGGCCTGCAAGGGCAATCCCGGCCCCGGCGGCTGGGGCGCCATGATGACCACCGGTGACAGTGTCAAGGAACTGTTTGGCGGCGAGCTGTCGACGACCAACAACCGCATGGAGATGACGGCGGTGATTGAGGCGCTTTCTGCTCTCAAACGCCCATGCCGCGTGACGCTTTACGTGGACAGCCAGTATGTACTCAAGGGCATGACCGAATGGATCAAGGGCTGGAAAGCCCGAGGCTGGCGCACTGCGGCCAAAGAGCCCGTCAAAAACGTCGATCTCTGGCAAAAGCTCGATGCGCTGGTCAGTGGCAGTGGTCACAACATCGAATGGGTGTGGGTGCGCGGCCACGATGGCGATCCTGGCAACGAACGGGCCGATGTGCTGGCCAACAAGGGTGTCGAGGTGGCCTTGTCCAGGCGCTGACAGCGCTGACGGGCTGTGCGCTGTGAGGCACCGGCAAGGTGCACCGTAAGTGTGCTTAGTATCTGCGGAGAGCGCCAATTCCGTTTTCGTAAAGGCCTTGTAAAGCTGGCGCGCAAGTCCTCTCACCCTTGATTGAAAAGATGCAAGGCGGGGGGTGTCCTGCTACATTCGGCAGTTGTATCTTTTCAATGACAAGTCTCGTCCCCATGGCATCAAAAGTAATTTACGCGACTGTCGCTGTGGCCGGTATAGCGCTGGCTTCGGGTGCTGCCTGGTGGTACCAAAAGCCCAAGGCTGCCAGCGCAAATGGGCCATCGGCGGCGACGGGGCCGGTTGCTGCGGGTGGCGCGGGCAAGCCGGTAACGGTCGAGGCCGCGAAAGTCGAAGTCGTCCGGCTGGTCGATGATGCGCAGGCGGTGGGCAGCCTGCGCTCGCGTCGCAGCGTGGTCTTGCGTCCTGAAGTCAGCGGGCGCATCACGCAACTCAACTTCACCGATGGCCAGCGCGTGCGCAAGGGGCAGGTGCTGGTGCAGTTCGACGACCAGCTTCCGCTGGCGCAGGTCCAGCAAAGCCAGGCCGAACTGTCGATTGCCCAGGCCAACCAGAAACGCAACCAGGAACTGGTCGCGCAGAATTTTGTCAGCCAGCGTTCGCTCGACGAAAGCGCTGCCAACTTGCAGGTGGCTCAGGCCAAGCTGTCGCTGGCCAAAGCAACGGCAGCGCGCCTGAAAATTGTTGCGCCGTTTGACGGCATTGCCGGCATCCGTCTTGTCAATCCCGGCGACTACCTCAAGGATGGCGCCGACATTGTCAACATTGAAGATATCGATGCCTTGTTTGTTGATTTTCGCCTGCCAGAGCGCTTTCAGAGCAAGGTGCGGCGCGGCCAGATCGCGCGTGTGGACCTGGACGCCTTGCCCGGCCAGAAATACACCGCAGTGGTGCAAGCCATCGATCCGCTGATTGACGCCAATGGGCGCTCGGTCGCGGTGCGGGCCTGCATCGACAACCGGCAATTGCGACTGCGTCCTGGCATGTTTGCGCGCGTCAACACGGTGTTTGGCCAGCGTGACAACGCCACGGTGATTCCGGAGGAGGCCTTGCTGCCCCAGGGAGACAGCCAGTTCGTCATCAAGCTGACACCGGGCGCGGAGGCCCAGACCTGGACCACGCAGCGTATCCCCGTGCAAGTGGGTATTCGCCGGCCGGGTAAAGTTGAAATCATTGGCGGCCTGCAGGCTGGTGATACCGTGGTCACCACCGGCCAGCAGCGGGTTCAGCGGGACGGGATGAAGGTCAGCGTGGTGGTCCTGAACGCGACCGCTGCGCCATCGGCAAAATCACCGGCGCCGGCCCCCGCACCGGTTGAGGCGCTGGCGCCCCAGGTTGCCGCAGGCGCCAATCCCTGCCTAGTCGGCATGCGCGATATGGGCGTTCCACCGGCAGCAAGTCGCCGCAGCGCCGCGCCCGCGCCGGCGGCTGGCCCGCAGGAGTCTGTGGCGCGGCCGGCCCCGCGCAACCCGGCCTGAATTTGATGTGGTGCGACCACAGGAGAGACCTTGATGCAATTGGCTGAAGTCTCGATTCGCCGGCCGGTATTTGCCACCGTGCTGTCCCTGCTGATTGTGCTGATAGGCGCTGTCAGCTTCCAGCGCCTGACGGTGCGCGAGTACCCCAAAATCGACGAACCGGTGGTGACCGTGAGCGTGCGTTACCCCGGTGCGTCGGCCGAGGTGATCGAGTCACAAGTTACCAAGCCGCTGGAAGATTCGATTGCCGGGATCGACGCCGTTGATGTGTTGACCTCGATCAGCCGGGCCGACCAAAGCCAGATCTCGGTGCGTTTCCGGCTCGAAAAAGACGCCGATGCGGCCGCCGCCGAGGTGCGCGACCGGACCTCGCGCGTGCGCAACAGACTGCCGCAGGCGATTGAAGAGCCGGTGATTGCCAAGGTCGAGGCCGACGCCTTTCCTGTGATCTGGCTGGCCTTTACCAGCGACAGCCTGAGCCGCCTGCAGATCAACGACCTGGTCAACCGCATCGTCAAGCCGCGCCTGCAAACCGTCACGGGGGTCGCCGATGTGCGCATTTTTGGCGAGCGCAAATACGCGATGCGTGTCTGGCTCGATACCGAAAAAATGGCAGCCTACCGCCTGACCACGCAGGATGTGGAAGATGCGATACGCCGCAGCAACCTGGAGGTGCCGGCAGGGCGCATTGAATCGCAGCAGCGGGAGTTCAGTGTGACCTCGGAAACCGGTCTGGTGCGTCCCGAGCAGTTTGGCGAGGTGGTCATCAGAAGTGTCAATGGCTTCCCGGTCAAGGTGCGCGACGTGGCCCGCATCGAGGAGGGCGCCGCTGATGAGCGCAGCGGCGTCCGGCTGAACGGGCGCTCCGCGATTGGGGCGGGCGTGATCCGGCAGGCCACGGCCAACCCCCTGGACCTGTCCAAGGGTGTGCGCGACATGATTCCCCAACTCAAGGCTGATTTGCCGCCGGGCGTCAACGTCGATATTGCCAACGACAACTCGGTTTTCATCGACCGCTCTGTCAAGAACGTCTACACCACCATCGCCGAGGCGGTGGCGCTGGTGGCGCTGGTGATTTTTGTCTTCCTGAGAACCTTCCGCGCGTCCATCATCCCCATCATCACCATTCCGGTCAGCCTGGTCGGCACTTTTGCGCTGATGGCGCTGGCGGGCTTCACCATCAATACGCTCACCTTGCTGGCGCTGGTGCTGGCCATCGGCCTGGTGGTGGACGATGCCATCGTGATGCTGGAGAATATTTTTCGCCACATCGAGGAGGGGCTGGACCCTTTCTCGGCAGCCATCAAGGGCGCACGTGAAATCGGGTTTGCGGTGATCACCATGACGGCGACGCTGGTGGCGGTGTATGCACCACTGGCCTTCACGCCGGGGCGTACCGGCCGGCTGTTTGTCGAGTTTGCGCTGGCGCTGGCCGGTGCGGTGGTGGTGTCGGGTTTTGTCGCGCTGACGCTGACGCCCATGATGTGTGCCAAGCTGCTCAAACACAATCCCAAACCGAACGCATTTGACCGCGGCATGGAGCGCTTCCTCAATGCGGTGTCTGACCGTTATGGTCGCTTGCTGCGCTGGCTACTCACGGCGCGTTTTGGGGCGGGCAGCGCCGGCGGTACCGGCCGGGGAAGCCGGCTCGGCGGTCTGCTGTTGCAGGCGCGCTGGATTGTGGTGGGCGTCATGCTGGCCAGTGCGCTGGCGATCCTGCTGATTTTCCCGACCATGAAGCAGGAACTGTCGCCACTGGAAGACCGCGGCACGATTTTGGCGACCGTCAATGCGCCCGACGGCGCCACGCTGGACTACACCAACCGCTATGCCCAGGCCCTTGAAAAAATGGGCCAGCCCTACCCGGAATTTGACCGGATTTTCGCCAGTGTCGGCAACCCGACGGTGTCGCAAGCCAGCGTGATCTATCGCACGGTCGATTGGGAGAACCGGACCCGCAGCACGCTGGACATGGCGCGTGAGCTGCAGCCCAAGTTTGCCAGCCTGCCCGGTGTGACGGCCTTCCCGATCACACCGCCGTCCTTGGGGCAGGGCTTTCGTGAGCGACCTCTGAATTTTGTGATCCAGACCTCGGACAGCTACGAAAACCTCAACCGCGTGGTTGAACAAATGCTGGCCGAGATCGCCAAAAATCCGGGCATTCAGTCCCCGATTTCAGATTTGCGGCTGAACAAACCCGAGTTGCGTATCGACGTGAACCGGGAGAAGGCCGCTGATCTGGGCGTCAGTGTTGAGGTGGTGGCCAAGGCGATTGAAACCATGCTGGGCGGACGCAATGTGACCCGTTACAAGCGCGATGCCGAGCAGTACGACGTGATCGTGCAAACCCAGGCCAGCGGCCGAAGCACGCCGGAAGACATCGAAGGCATTTATGTGCGTGGCCGCAGCGATGCCATGATTCCGCTGTCAAGTCTGGTCACGGTGCGTGAAGCCGTGTCCCCGCGCGAGCTCAATCACTTTGGCCAGCGCCGGGCCGCCACCATCACAGCCAATCTGTCACCAGACTATTCCCTCGGTCAGGCGCTGACCTTCATGAACCAGACCGCGGCCAAGGTGCTCAAGCCGGGCTACAGCACGGACCTGAACGGCACCTCGCGCGAGTTCAAAAGTTCGCAAGGCGCACTGGTCATCGTGTTCGTCCTTGCACTGGTTTTTATTTTCCTGGTGCTGGCGGCGCAGTTCGAGAGTTTTGTCGATCCCCTGGTCATCATGCTGTCGGTGCCGCTGTCGATGATTGGGGCCTTGATCGCTCTCAAGCTGTCGGGGGGGTCGCTCAACGTGTATTCGCAGATCGGGTTGATCACGCTGGTGGGCTTGATCACCAAACACGGAATTTTGATTGTTGAATTCACCAACCAGTTGCGCGGGCAGGGCATGGATATGCTGGAGGCGCTGATCAAGGCCTCGTCGCAACGCCTGCGCCCGATCTTGATGACAACGGGTGCGATGGTGCTGGGGGCCATGCCGCTGGCGCTGGCCAGTGGCGCCGGTGCTGAAAGCCGTATCCAGATCGGCTGGGTGATTGTGGGTGGCATGTCGCTGGGCACCTTGCTGACCATTTTTGTGGTGCCCACCATGTACGCCCTGTTTGCCCGCAAGAAAATTCCGGGCGCCAACAAGGCCGAGGCCAGGGAATTGCCCGGTGTCCCGCATGAGGCCGAAATCATCGCCAAATAGAGCTGCGCCTGCCGCCACATGTTCTGCGCTGGCGGCCAGGCTGCCTCAGCGAGAGCGGCCTTCAATCTGAACTGTCTCCTTTTCCCTCGACCGGAGGCAAGTACCTCGGCGGGCACCTGTTGGATATCTGCATACGCGCAGGGGTGACGCGGGATTTTCCTGCCGGGGAACCCTCAATGTCAAAAATCCGACACATTTGGTAACAGTTGGGCCCTACAGTCCAGATTCCAACAGGCAGATGGAGCTTGCGTCAAGGCCGCGCATTGTGGTTGCCCTGTTCGTACCGGATTCAGGGGAATGACAAATGATCGATGAAGCGCGTCTTCGAAAGGCCACTGCAGACGTATTGCTGCCGCACATGGGCGTGGCGGCTGAATTTGTGGCCGAGGATGCGGTCGAGCAACTCACATCTGCGAAGGCCTACGACAAGCTGCCGGATGAAGCGCGCCTGCGCGTCTTCTTTATCGGGCTCGCCGGTCTGGTCGATAAAACACTGTCGGCGGACAACATCCGCCAGCAGATTCTTAAAAACTACGGTGGGCCCCGCTAACTTAACTCCGCGAGCAAAAAATGAAAATAACATCCTTCAAAAAACGCCTCACACTGGGCCTCATGCTCATCGTGTTTTTCTTCATTGCCCAGGCCACTCTGACCTGGGTTGTCGAAGAGCGCATCAAACAAGGCGTGGTCGACACGGTGCGTAAAAACACCCAGGCAACATCACAACTCAATGAGCTGGCCATACTGGCCCAGCAAATCCGGCGCTATGAGAAGGAGTACTTTGTCTACGTCGGTGATGTGGAGCGGCGGACAGCTTATGAAAAAGAGTGGTCGGTCACCGCCGGAAAAATATCGGCCTCGCTGGCCAAGATGAGAGCCAATGCGGGCGGCGCTTTTGGCTCTTCGGACAGCGCGCAAATCACCGTGTGGTGGGCGGCGGGTGATTTTTATGCGGCTGAGATGCGCAAGGTCTTCGACGCGGTGACTGGTCAGGCCAGCCGCGTCGCGCTGGCTGAGCGCGCCGCTGCCGCACCCGTACCCGCGCCCCCGCCGGAAAAAGGCAAAAATGTGGCGGCCAGCAAGGTGGACGAAGCGCCCGCACCCAAGCCTGTCATGTTTTCGTCGGGCGAGGTCAACGAGATGATCAAGGCCGGCAAGGACCGTTTCTCCAACGACCTCATCAAGGGTGTGGCAACGCTACAGGCCGAGAAAACGAAGGAAACTCTGGCACTGGCTGATGTCGCGCGTGATGGATTCAACACGCTGCTGGTGGGTATTGCGATCAGCGCTGCCTTGGGTAGCGTGATTGCGCTGGCGCTGGCGTTTACCTTGCCCGGCGCCATCCTCAAACCGGTGGAGGCCCTGACCGCCGCTGTTGAGAAAATCAGCGTTGGCCAGACCCATGTTCGGGTGCCCGAACTCGGGGTGCTGGAGTTTCACGGACTGGCCAAAGCGGTGGAGCGCATGCGCGTGGCGCAGGAAACGCTGGTCAACCGGATGCGCGCCCGTTCGGGCTGATGTATTGTTCGCCCGACCTTTTGCAGGGCTCGGGCCTTCGCTTTTGTGCGGCGCCTAGATCGCGCCGTCAAACATCAGCACGTCCACCTCGTCGCCCACGGCCACATTGCCCTGGGCGTGGTGCAGCACAATCAGTCCGTTGGCCTCGGCCATGGACGAAAGCACGCCTGAACCCTGATTGCCAGTGGTCCTGACCTGCAATGAACCGTCGGCTGCCGTGCTGACGGTCCCGCGCTGGTACTCGGTGCGGCCAGGTTTCTTGCGCATCGCCTCCTGGCTGCACGCCCTGAGCAGCGGGGGAGCGCTTGCGGTGCACCCCATCATCTGCAGCAGGGCAGGGCGCACAAACGCCAGAAAAGTCACCATCACCGCGACCGGGTTGCCAGGCAAGCCAAAAAGGATAGCCCCGTTCGGACTGCTATTGTTTTGAGAGCTGCTTGCGCCTGTTGATAAAGGGCTGGAGCCTGTTTTTGCTTGAAGAATCCGGCCAACAGCCATGGGCCGCCCGGGGCGCATGGCGACGCGCCAGAAAGCTACGTCACCGAGTTTTTTCATCATGGTCTTGGTGTGATCGGCCTCGCCGACACTGACACCGCCCGAGGTGATGATGGCGTCGGCCTGTTCGGCAGCGCCCCTGAAGGCAGCTTCCAGCAGCGCTGGCTCGTCGCGCACCACACCCATGTCAATGACGTCGCAGCCCAGCCGTCTGAGCATGCCGAAGACGGTGTAGCGGTTGCTGTCGTAGACCGCGCCTTCGCGCGGAGGCTCGCCCAGCGAGAGGATTTCGTCACCGGTGGAAAAGTAGGCCACCCGCAGCGGCCGCAGAACCGGCACCGTTCTCATGCCCAAAGAGGCCACCAGCCCAAGTCGGGCGGGCGTGAGCAGCTCACCTTTTGATAGCGCAGCCCGACCTTCCCTCAGGTCCTCGCCGCGCAGCCGGCGGTTGTCGCCAGGCTGCAGCAGCCGGGGCGGAATGCTGATGCTGTCGCCCTGGACGCCGACAAATTCCTGTGGCACGACGGTGTCGAGCCCTGCCGGCATGATGGCGCCGGTCATGATTTTCAGGCATTCGCCGGCGGCCACCGTGCCCTGCCAGGCTTTGCCGGCCAGCGCCGTGCCGACGATTTTCAGATGCAGTTCGGTCCCCGAGGCCAGGGCCGCGCCATCGAAGGCGTAACCGTCCATGGCCGAGTTGTCGTGCGGAGGCACATCGAAAGGCGAGATCACATCATCGGCCAGCACCCGGCCCAGGGCGTCGAACAGCGGCAGCTCCTGCCGGTCCACAACCGGTGCGACCAGCAGTTGCAGAAAGCGCGCGACATCGGTCGCTGACAGGGCCTGCGGGTCGTAACCCTGCAGTTCAGCCACGATCTGGTCTATGGATTTCACGGAGGCTGGTGTCATGGCCGCAGGGCTTCGAGCTGATGAAGCTCGGCCAGCGTGTTCGCGTTGGAAAAGGCGCGCGGGTCGTCGCCCGGCTGGTTGAAGGGCACCAGCACGGTCTTGTGCTGCGCGGTCCAGGCGTCGATCTTGCGCCCGCCACCGCTGGTGAACACCGCCAGACTCTCCAACATGCTGGCGCGCATCAGGCAAAACACCGGTTGGGCGCGCAATTGCCCGTCTTCTTCGGGGGCAGCCACCACGGCGAAGTCGGCGTTTTCGCGCACCAGCGCTTGTGCCAGGCGAGGCACCAGGTCCTCGCTGAACAGCGGCGTGTCGCAGGGCACGGTCAGCATGTAGGGGGTCTCGCAGCGCTCCAGCCCGGTGATGAAACCTGCCAGCGGCCCCGAAAACTCACCCATACCGCCCGCATCCGGCCAGACCGGCACACCAAACGATTCGTAGGCCGACAGGTTGCGGTTGGCGTTGATCATCACTTCACCGACCTGCGGCGACAGGCGCAGCAGCGTGTGCAAAGCCAAAGGCACGCCATTGAAGTTCTGCATGCCCTTGTCCACGCCGCCCATGCGCGAGCCGCGCCCGCCCGCGAGGATCACGCCGGTGATTTCTGCGCCGTCTATCGTGTCAATCATTGATCTATCCGCCTATGTAACTCATCTCGACACGTTTGCCGCCGTCGGTACCAGGCATCGAACTGTCCGGCGGCAGCGCCGCACGCAACTCCGAATACCGGTCATCGCGGCGCTGCCAGATGTGGGCCACGGCCGAAGAAATCTGTTCGTCGGAATAGTTGCCGCTGCGCAGCAGCGCACGCAGGTCATGGCCCTGGCTGGCAAACAGGCAAAGAAAAAGTTTGCCTTCGGTCGAGAGTCTGGCCCGGTTGCAGTCGCCACAGAACGCATTGGTGACGCTGCTGATCACACCGACCTCGCCAGCGCCGTCGAGGTAACGCCAGCGCTCAGCCGTTTCGCCAAGGTAGTTCGCGTCGATGGCTTGCAGTGGAAATTCGGACTGCAGGAGGTTTATCACCTGGGCCGAAGGCAAGACCTCGTCCATGCGCCAGCCGTTGGTGGCGCCCACGTCCATGTATTCGATGAAACGCAGCACCACGCCCGAGTTACGGAAGTGCCTGGCCATGGGCAGGATCTCGGCGTCGTTCGTGCCGCGCTTGACCACCATGTTGACCTTGATCGGCGCCAGGCCGACCTTGTGCGCGACCTCGATGCCGCGCAGCACGTCGGCCACCGGAAAGTCCACATCGTTCATGCGGCGGAACACGGCGTCGTCGAGCCCGTCCAGGCTCACGGTGACACGCTGCAGCCCGGCGTCTTTCAATGCCTGGGCTTTTTTGGCCAGCAGCGAGGCATTCGTGGTCAGGGTGATGTCCAGCGGCTTGCCACCCGGCGTCTGAATCTTCGCCAGCATCTCTATCAGGACCTCAAGATGTTTGCGCAGCAGCGGCTCGCCGCCAGTCAGCCTGATTTTCTCGACCCCGTGTGCCACGAAAATTTTTGTCAGGCGCGTGATTTCCTCAAAACTCAGCAAGGAGGTCTGCGGCAAAAACGCATAGTCCTTGGTAAACACCTCGCTGGGCATGCAGTAGCTGCAGCGGAAGTTGCAGCGGTCGGTCACGCTGATGCGCAGATCGTGCAGCGGCCGGGCCAGCGTGTCGGCCAGCAGCCCGGTCGGTGCCTGCAGTTGGGCAGGCACATGCGGTACGCGCGCGGCGTAACGCAGGTCTGCGATGGGAATGATTTTTTCAGTCATGTTCGAAAGGCCAAAAGAGCAATTGACGTTGTTGGCCCCGATACGACTATAGCCCGGTCCCCGACCGTCATCACCTGGAGGGGCGGGGAGGACAATCAGCCGAGCCAGCGCACGTTGTCCACCACTTCGCTGAAAAAGGCGCGCAGCGAAGGGATGCTCATCGCATAAGGGTCAAAGTCACGGCTGCTTGAATACTTCTGGAAAAGCTGGCGGTTTTCTTCGAGCGTGGACAACAGGCCCATGGACCAGCTTCCGAAGCGGCGCTGGGTGATCTCGCAGAAATCAAGGATGGCCGGATCACGATGGCGCTCGTCCCGCAGCAAGCGGTGATACAGCGCATTCACCTCCGTTTTGTCACCCTCCAACTGCTGCAGGAAAATGCCATTGCACAGACACAGGGCGCCGGTCACCCCGACCCGTGCGTTGTTCCGCGTTGAGGCGGCGAGAATCTCCTTGACATCGCTGGCACCGACAATGCCTGCAGTGCGGCTGGCATAGGTGAGTTGTACAAGCATCGTGGGTCTCCGAAAAATTGTTTCAGTCTGTCACAAACTGAAATCCCCTACGGCTCACTGCCTGTTTCCCCGGCGTCAGACGCAGCGCCCGCCGTCCACCTCGATACACACGCCACTGATGAAGGCGGCCTCGTCGCTGGCGAGGTAAAGCGCGGCATTGGCCACGTCCAGCGCGGTCGAAAAACGCCCGAGTGGAATGCTGGCCAGGAATTTGGCACGGCGCGCTTCGCCCTCGGGGCCGGTGACGCTGCCGCCGGCAAACTGGGTGGACAAGGCGGTGTCGGGGTTGAACACCGGGTTGATGCAGTTGACACGGATGTTGTCGGGGCCGAGTTCGGCCGCCAGCGACTTGGAGGTGGTGATCACCGCGCCCTTGGAGCCGTTGTACCAGGACAGGCCCGGTCGCGGCCGCACGCCGGCGGTCGACGCGATGTTGATGAAGCTGCCGCCGCCCTGGCTGCGGAACACCGGCGTGGCGTGGATGGTCGAGAGGTAAATGCTTTTGACGTTGATCGCGTAACAGCGGTCAAATTCTTCTTCGGTGGTCTCCAGTGCGGGCTGGTTCAGGTGTGTCCAGCCGGCGTTGTTGACCATCACATCGAGTTTGCCGTGGCGCTGCACGGCGGCGTCCACCAGCGCTTTCATCTCGGCGGTTTTTGTCACGTCGGCCTTGAAGAACGACGCGGTGCCGCCTGCGGCAACAATCTCGGCCACGACTTTTTCACCAAGCGCGCTGTTGATGTCGTTGACGATGACTTGGGCGCCTTCAGCCGCCAGCCGTTTGGCGATGCCTTCGCCGATGCCGCCGCCGGCGCCGGTGACGATGATGGATTTATTGCTCACGCGCATGGTATGTCTCCTGAAATGCTACTGAATATATAGCTGCAAGCCCATACCAGATAAGGGCTACAGCCTGATTTGCTTAAAAAAATGGACGGTTGGATTCAGCCGTGTTTGATGGCCACGGTTTTGAGCGTGGTGAAGCCGTACAGCGCCTCAAACCCTTTTTCACGTCCGTAGCCCGATGACTTGACGCCGCCAAACGGCAACTCCACGCCGCCGCCTGCGCCGTAGTTGTTGATGAAAACCTGGCCGCTCTGCACACGTTTGGCCATGCGGAACTGGCGGCCGCCGTCCTGTGTCCAGATGCCGGCCACCAGGCCAAACTGCGTGGCGTTGGCGAGTTCGACGGCGTGGTCTTCGTCCCGAAAACTCATCGCGCACAACACCGGGCCGAACACCTCTTCCTGTGCCAGTCGATGCATGACAGGCACGTCGCGCAGCAGGGTGGGCGCTTGGTAGAAGCCGGTGTCGGGCGCTTCATCGACGATCTGGCCCTGCGCGACCATAATGATGCCCGCAACCTGTGCGTCGCTCAAAAAATCCCACACGCGTTGCTGCTGGGTCTGGCGGATCAGCGGGCCGACGTCCAGGTCCAGGGTGGCGGGGCCGACGCGCAGGCTCTCGAAGGCCTGGCCCAGGCGCGCCAGCAGTGGCTCGTAAATTTTTTCATCCACCAGCAGGCGCGAGCCGGCCGAGCAGGTCTGGCCGGCGTTTTGCACGATGGCGTTGACCAGCGCCGGAATCGCCTGGTCCAGATCGGCGTCGGCAAACACGATTTGCGGGCTTTTGCCGCCCAGCTCCAGCGTGACCGGGCAATGCCGCTCGGCCGCGACCTGTTGAATCAATGTGCCCACGGTCGGGCTGCCGGTAAAACTGATGTGCTGGATGCCTGGGTGGCGGGCGAGGGCGTCGCCGACCTCGTGGCCGTAACCGGTGACGATGTTGATGGCGCCAGCGGGGAAGCCGGCTTCGGCGGCGAGTTGCGCCACGCGGATCAGCGACAGGCAGGCGTCTTCGGCCGGCTTGACCACACAGACATTGCCGGCCGCGAGTGCACCGCCGACGCTGCGGCCGAAAATCTGCATCGGGTAATTCCACGGGATGATGTGGCCGGTCACGCCGTGCGGCTCGCGCCAGGTCATGACGCTGTAGCCGTCGAGGTAGGGCAGGGTCTCGCCGTGGAGCTTGTCGCAGGCACCGGCGTAGAACTCAAAGTAGCGCACCAGCGCGGCGGCGTCGGCTTTGGCCTGTTTGGTCGGTTTGCCGCAGTCGCGCTGTTCGATGGCCGCGAGTTCGTCGGCATGGTCGGCGATCTTGCGCGACAGTGCCATCAGCAGCCGCCCGCGTTCGGCGGCACTGACCTTCAGCCAGACGTTGTCCAGGCAGTCGTGGGCGGCTTGAACCGCGTGGTTGATGTCTTGCGCGTTGCTGCGCTGGATCTCGTCAAAAATCTGGCCGTCGGACGGATCAATGACGGCAATGGTTTTGCCGGACGCAGAGCGGACCGAGGCGTTGGCGATGTAATTGAGTTGCATCGCCCTATTCTCGCGCAAGGGCAAACCGGCGCTGGCCTGGCGTTTGCCCTTGACCCTTATTTCAGTACGGCGGCGTAGACCATGTTGCGAATCAGGCTTCGGTAATGGGTACGGTGTTTGGGCGACTGCATCATGAAGACCACAAACATCTCGGACTTGGGATCGACCCACATGTAGGTGCCACCGGCGCCACCCCAGTAGTATTCGCCGGCCTCGCTGGGGTAGGCGGCTTCGCCCGTGGCGCGCCGCACCGCAAACCCCAGGCCAAAGCCATAACCGGCGCCGGGCAGGTAGAGCGGGCCCGGTGTCACGCCTGAGCCGGAATTGGAGTGGTCGGCGGTCATCAGACGCAAGGTGCGGGGCCCCAAATAGCGTTTGCCGTCCAGCGTGCCGCCATTGAGCAGCATTTGCAGAAAATTCGCGTAGTCGCTCGCGGTGGACACCATGCCGCCGCCACCGGACTCCATTTTTCGGACGATACGCGGGTCACTGATGTCGGCACCAACACCAAAGTTACGGTCGTTGGCCAGCGGTTCGGCCAGACGCTTTTGCCGGGCGGCATCGGTCACATAAAAGCTGGTGTCGGTCATGCCCATCGGGTCCAGCAGGCGCTCTTTTTCAAAGGCAAACAGCGACTTGCCAGAGACCACTTCCACCACGCGCCCGAGAATGTCGGTGGAGTAGCTGTAGTCCCAGGTGGTGCCGGGCTGATAGGCCAGTGGCAGTTTGGCAATACGTTCGGAAAACTCCTTGTTGTCCGGGTCGCCCGCATTGAGGTTGGCATCGTTGTAGGCCTTTTTGACCAGCCCCGGCCCGAAGAAGCCATAGGTGATGCCGGAAGTGTGGCGCATCAGGTCCTGCACGGTGATGGGGCGGCGGGCGGGCACCACGTCCAGCGTCGGTGTACCGCTGGCATCGGGTTTTTCCACACCCACTGTCATTTTTGCAAACTCGGGCAAATACAACGCAATCGGGTCTTCCAGCTTGAGCTTGCCGTCTTCGACCAGCATCATCGCCGCTACCGTGGTGATGGGTTTGCTCATGGAGTAGATGCGAAAGATCGCATCTTTGCTCATGGGTGCAGCGGTCGCGGCGTCGAGCTTGCCGATACTTTCAAAATAGGCCACCTTGTCGCGGCGCGCCACCAGCAGCACGGCCCCCGGAATCTTGTTGGCCGCCACGTCGGCTTTGAGGGTTTCTGTGATCATCTCCAGCCGCTGCGAGGACAGGTCCACCCGTTCCGGGGTGCTGCGCGGCAACTCGCGGGCGCTGGCCAGCAGCGGCAGGACCAAAGCCATGCAGAAGGCCAGACCGCGCAGGCTTGGGCGAATAGGTGTCATGTTGTCTCCGTGTTTTTTGAGCGGCCAGTTTAGCCCGCGCATGACAGTTTGCAATGTATCCTGCAAGGTGTTGGATTGAGGGTTCAATCGGGTCATTTCCGTTGACCTGCTAGCAAAGTATGCTATCAAAAGTGTAGCTATTTGTGGGCCGTACTGTCGCCCTTGCGCCAGCTGGGCAGCCCGTGTTGGCCAAGGTGATGCTGGCTCGGGCGAGGGCGTTGCTGATGTCATTCAGTGGCCTTGCGCAATGGCGCCATTGCGCCATTGCGACGCAAGGCGCTCGAGGGGCCCGGACGGTTCCTTGACGGTGGCTATTTTTTGTCGCGGTTTTGCGGCAAATCCCTGATCGCCGCGAGCATCTTCTCGACGTGTTTGAAGGGGTTGAGGCTCTGGTAGTAGTAGGCCACTGACCCGTTGGGCGCGATCACATAGGAAATGCGGTTGGCATAGTCGGGCCGGGTCTGCATCAAGGCGTCAAACGACTTGCTGATGGTCTTGTTTTCATCCGAGGCAACGGGAAACTTGCCCTGACAAGCCTGGCTGGAGAACTTGGAAAGCGTGTCGATGTCGTCGGTGGAAACACCAATGACGCTGGCGCCCAGCGAGGTGAACTGTTCAATGGCATCGGCAAAGGCGTGCGCTTCAATCGAGCATCCTGTCGAGAACGCTGCCGGGAAGAAATAGACCACTACAGGCCCCTTGGCAAGCGCTGCGGCAAGGGAGAAGGTGAAAGTTTTTCCGGCGAGAGCGGCCGGCGCGCTGAATTTTGGGACGGTGTCGCCAATGTCCAGTGCAGCCTGCACCGGAACCAACGGCGCAAAAGCGAGCATGATGGCTCCTGTTGAAAGTATTTTTCTTGCCAGCAGCTTCATAGAGATCGCCCAGAGTAATGTTTCCCATCTTATTGCAACGAAGTTTTTCGCGCCTGCTCTGTCGCGTCCTGGTGCTGGGCGCTGCAGCCTTCGTCACCGCGTGTGGGAGCCTGCCCGCGGTCAAGGAGATGCCTCCCACGTACGCCTTGAAGGTTGATGCGTCGGGCGATCTGGCGAAAATCGTGACAGCTTCGACGCCTCCGGGAGAACATTCCGGCTTTCGTCTGATGCCGCTGGGGGTGTATTCACTTGACGCGCGGCTGGAGCTGGCCCGGCGGGCCAGGTACAGCCTGGATGTTCAGTATTACGTGATTGAAAACGACGGTGCAGGCCGATTGTTGCTTCGCACACTCAAGGAAGCCGCACAGCGCGGGGTGCGCGTGAGGCTGCTTGTCGATGATCTCTATACCGCCCGCACCCAGCAGTTGTTGCTGGCGCTGGGCGCGACGCCGAATATCGAAGTGCGGCTGTTCAATCCATTTTGCTGCGCGCGCGAGCAGCTCGCGGGGCGGTTCATCACTTCGGCTTTTGATTTTGCCCGGCTCAACCACCGCATGCACAACAAGCTTTTTATCGCCGACGGCGTGATGGCGGTGGCCGGTGGCCGCAACATCGCCGATGAATACTTCACCCTGAACACCGCGCAGAATTTCATCGACATGGATGCGCTGGTGGTGGGGCAGGTCATGAGCGAGCTGACGGCGATTTTCGACGCCTACTGGAACAGCGAAGAGGTGTATCCGGTCGCTGCCATCGTCCGTTCCCGCGACTTGCGCGCAGTGATGGCCAGCGATTTTGACGACACGGTGGGCATGGCAGACCCGCCACCCCGTCTGGATCTGCCACCCACGGACGTGCTCGGCTACGGTCCCATCGGCGAGGAGCTCTCCGCTGGCCGGGTCGGTTTCCTGTGGGGGCGCGCCACGGCGGTTGCCGACCCGCCGCACAAACTGCGCTCCATGACCGAGGCCGAGGCACTTGCTACCAGCGTCACCATGCGGGTCTGGGGCCAGCTTCTGACGGCGGAAAAGGAGGTGTTGATGACCTCACCCTACCTGGTGCCAGGTGAGAAGGGCATGGCTGCTTTCGAGGAGCTGCGTCAGCGCGGAGTCGCGCTTACTTTGCTCACCAACTCGCTCGCTGCTACCGACGAGCCGCTGGTTCATACCGGGTATGTGCGTTACCGCCAGAGGCTGCTGCAAGCGGGTATTGATCTGTACGAGTTGAGCCCCGCCCGTACCACCCGCAACAAACGACTTGAACGATTTGGTAGCTCGCTGGGGCGGCTGCATGCCAAAACGGCAGTCATCGACAGGCGAATGATGTTTATCGGCTCGGTCAATCTCGATCCACGCTCGGCCACCAAAAACACCGAACTCGGCATCATGGTGGACAGCCCCCAGCTCGCGCGTGAGATGCTGCGCATCATCAACATCAGCAAGCTGGAAAATGCCTACCGGCTCCGGCTGGTCGGCACGGCCGGCGCCATTGAATGGCTGACCGTGGACGACGAGAAGGAAGTGGTGCTTTCGACAGAGCCCGAGTCGAGCTGGTTGCAGCGGTTCTACAACCGGCTGCTGGGGACCGTGGTGCCCGAAAGCCTGCTGTAACCGGCTATACACCCACCTGCACGTAATGATCACCGTGGGTTGCCAGCCAGCGCGCCGACAACTCGGTCGCCTGCTGGTCGGGGTGAAAATCCCCGCGCAGATAAGCGCGCCAGGGCTTGAAGGTCTGGCGCACCAGACCGCGCTGGCCGAACAAAAAGCTGGCGGCGCTTGTCCAGGTCGACCACTTCCACAAGGTACCGTCATGGCGCAGGTTGTTGACGGTCTGGCGCACGGTGTCGCTCACGAAGACGATGGTGATGCGGCGGAACCATTTGATGCGCCATGCATGGTTGCCGCCCAGCGCCGCATAGATGTCGAAGGCGGTGTTCTTGTGCTCTGACTCCTCGGCGCTGTGCCACAACCACATGGTTTGCAGCCGTTGCTCGCAGGGTGCCAGCAAGTCGGGGTTGCGCAGCAGCCACTCGGCAAATATCGCAGTGAAGTGTTCATTGGCAGCGGTGATCGCCAGCGCATGCAGCGGGTTGGTGCCGGCCAGCATCTGCATGTTGCGTTCGGCGCGCGGCGCCCAGTCGTTGACCAGACTGTGGCTGCCGAGATGGCCGTTGAACAGGCTGTGGATGCGGCGGTGGGTGGCCTCCTGGCCAATGAAACCTTGGACTTCCGCCTTGTATTTTTCCTGCTGTGGCGCGGGCAGGGCCTTCAAACCGTTGCGCACTGCGTCAATGAAAAACTGCTCGCCGACCGGGAAACTCATGGACAGCGCATTGAAAAAAGCCGTGCGGAAAGCATCACCGGCGCACCAGTGGCGCGGCAGCGGTGTTTCGAGGTCAATCAGCAGGCGCCGTACAACAAGTTCGCTCATGGTCATCTCCAAGGGGAAAGTGGTTGGTACCGCGTGGTACCAGTGAGGATGACTGTAAGACCATGCTGTGGTACTGTCAAGTACCAAAAACTGATTGCGTTTTATCCATGCCCCCTGAAACCACCCGCCAAGCCGAAGCGCCAGCCAACCCCTATCGCGCGCGCCTGATTGAAGGCATGGCGCACAGCGTGGCAGCCAAAGGCTACGCCGACACCACGGTGGCCGACATCGTGCGTGAGGCCGGTGCCTCCAAACGCAGTTTTTACGAGTGTTTTGCAAGCAAGGACGAATGCCTGATCGCGCTTTACGTTGCGGCCAGCCATGGCGCGCTCAAGGTGCTGAAGGATTCCATCGACCCGCGCCGTGACTGGAAGACCCAAGTGGAGCATGCCCTGGGTGCTTACCTGGCTTGCCTGGCCAGCAACCCGGCGCTGCTGCGCACCCTGTTTATTGAAATTCTGGGCCTGGGCGACCCCGGCCTGCAGGTGCGCCGCCGCATGAACCAGGAACTGGCCGATTTCGTGGTGCAGGTGGTGCATGCCGGCCATGTGCATACGCCGCAGGACGCGGCGCGCCACACCACCATGGCGATGGCGGTGGTCGGCGGCATCAACGAGCTGGTGCTGCAGGCGATTGAATCGGGCCGCACGGCCGATCTGGTGGAACTCACGCAACCCTGCAGCGCACTGGTGCGGGCCGTGTTGGCCGTGCCCGAGTAATCACCGCGCGTAAAAAAGCCCGCCGAAGCGGGCTGAGGCAAAACGCGGCTTCTTCTTTTATTTCGCTGCGGACGCTGCCGGTGCAGGCCCGCCGGTGGGCGTCGCTGCGGCATCGGCCGCCTGGGTGGGTGCGGGTGCCGGCATGCCGGCAGGTGCAGTCACTGTGGTGACGGGCGCCGCTGGCGCGCTGGTCATCGCTGGCGCTGCGGTCGGTGCGACCGGTGCGGCCGTGGCGGGGCCACCGTGGAACTTCATCATCAGCGGCACGATCAGCAGCGCCACGATGTTGATGATCTTGATCAGCGGGTTGATGGCCGGGCCCGCCGTGTCCTTGTAGGGGTCACCCACGGTGTCGCCGGTCACGGCAGCTTTGTGCGTTTCGGAGCCCTTGCCACCGTGGTTGCCGTCTTCAATGTATTTCTTGGCGTTGTCCCAGGCACCGCCGCCGGTACACATGGAAATCGCCACAAACAAACCGGTCACGATGGTGCCCATCAGCAGGCCACCCAGCGCGGCGGGGCCGAGCAGCAGGCCGACCAGAATCGGAACCACCACTGGCAGCAGCGAGGGGATCATCATTTCCTTGATGGCTGCGGTGGTCAACATGTCAACAGCGGTGTCGTACTCGGGCTTGCCGGTGCCGTCCATGATGCCCTTGATGTCACGGAACTGGCGGCGCACTTCGACCACCACCGCACCGGCGGCGCGACCCACGGCTTCCATCGCCATGGCACCAAACAGATAGGGAATCAGGCCACCGATGAACAGGCCGATGATGACCATCGGGTTGCTCAGGTCGAAGGTGATGGCCCGGCCGTAGGCTTCGAGCTTGTGGGTGTAGTCGGCAAACAGCACCAGCGCCGCCAGACCGGCCGAACCGATGGCATAACCCTTGGTCACCGCCTTGGTGGTGTTGCCCACGGCGTCCAGCGGGTCGGTCACTGCGCGCACTTCGGGCGGCATGTCGGCCATCTCAGCGATACCGCCGGCGTTGTCGGTGATCGGGCCGTAGGCGTCCAGCGCCACCACGATGCCGGCCATGCTGAGCATGGAGGTCGCGGCAATCGCAATGCCGTACAGGCCGGCGAGGTAGAACGACACCCAGATCGCGATACACACAAAAATCACCGGCCAGGCGGTCGAACGCATGGACACGCCGAGGCCGGCGATGATGTTGGTGCCGTGGCCGGTGGTCGATGCCTGGGCGATGTGTTTGACCGGCGCGTACTGCGTGCCGGTGTAGTACTCGGTGACCCAGACCAGCGCGCCGGTCAGCACCAGGCCAACGGCGCAGGCGCCGAACAGCGCCATCTGGGTGCCTGAAGCCTTGATGGCGTTGTCAGGAATCAGCCAGGTGGTGACAAAGTAGAACGCGATCAGCGACAGGCCACCGGCCACAGCCAGACCCTTGTAAAGCGCCGGCATCACGTTGGTCATGCCAGGCGATGCCTTGACGAAGAAGCAGCCGATGATGGAGGCGATGATGGACACCGCGCCCAGCGCCAGCGGATACACCACCGCAGCGGTGCCGGCGGTGCCCAGCAGCAGGGCGCCCAGTACCATGGTGGCGATCAGCGTCACCGCGTAGGTTTCAAACAGGTCGGCGGCCATGCCGGCGCAGTCGCCGACGTTGTCGCCGACGTTGTCGGCAATCACGGCCGGGTTGCGCGGGTCGTCTTCCGGAATGCCGGCCTCGACCTTGCCCACAAGGTCAGCGCCCACGTCGGCGCCCTTGGTGAAAATGCCGCCACCCAGACGCGCGAAGATGGAAATCAGCGATGAGCCGAAGGCAAAACCGATCAGCGGGTTCAGCAGGTTGGCCAGCTTCGCATCGGGGGTGTAGTTGCCGTTGCCCACCAGAAACCAGTAAAACGCCGTGACGCCCAGCAGACCCAGCCCCACCACCAGCATGCCGGTGATGGCGCCGCCTCGGAAGGCGACGTCGAGTGCAGGGCCAATGCCGCGGGTTGCCGCCTGTGCGGTACGCACATTGGCGCGCACCGACACATTCATGCCGATAAAACCGCAGGCGCCCGACAGCACCGCGCCGACAACGAAGCCGATGGCGCTGGGCACATCCAGGAAGATGGCGATCAGGACCGCCAGCACGACGCCGACGATGGCGATGGTTTTGTATTGACGCGCCAGGTAGGCGGCGGCGCCGGTCTGAATGGCGGCTGCAATCTCCTGCATCCGCGCGTTGCCTGCGTCTTGGGAAAGAATCCAGCTGCGGGCCCAGAAACCGTACCCGACGGCGATGAAGCCGCAGACGAGCGCAAGAATGAGCGCTGAGTTGCCTGTCATAGAGAAATCTCCTACGTTGTTTTTCGCTTGGAGGGGGCGCCACGCTAGCGGAGCCCCCGCTGCGTTGCTTCCTCGTTGCTCTCAACATGCGTGGAGACGATTGGCCAACTGTCGAAATTTAACGCCAAAACGTGACAAGTTCGCGAAGCGTCAGGTCTGAATCAGTAAAATGAGGGTAAATACTGATCACGCAGCCCTCATCCTTTTTATTTATCTCTACGCAAAGCGACCATGTCACTCGATAAAGTTACCCCCGGCAAAAACGCCCCCGACTCGTTCAACGTCATCATCGAAATTCCGATGAACGCCGACCCGGTGAAGTACGAAGTCGACAAGGAGTCCGGCGCGATTTTTGTGGACCGCTTCATGAGCACGTCCATGCACTACCCGACCAACTACGGTTATGTGCCCAAGACCCTGAGCGGCGACGGCGACCCGGTCGATGTGCTGGTGATCACGCCGGTGCCGCTGATCCCTGGCGTGGTGGTGACCTGCCGCGCCATCGGCATCCTGAAGATGACCGACGAAGCCGGCGAAGACGGCAAGGTGCTGGCCGTGCCTATCGACAAGAAGTGTTCGCTGTACACGCAGTGGCAAAAACCCGAAGACATGAATCCGCTGCGCCTGAAAACCATTGCGCATTTCTTCGAGCACTACAAGGACCTCGAAGAAGGCAAGTGGGTCAAGATCAATGGCTGGGAAGGCCTTGACGCGGCCCACAAGGAAATCACCGACGGTATCGCCAACTACCGCAAGGAACACCCCGAAGCCTGATTTTCAGGTGATTTAGCCCTCCGACCCTTGTCCTGCAAGGGATGGTAGCTATCAAAAAGGGGGCGACCTCATTGTCATTGCGGACTCGAACCGCAATCCATGCAGCGCCTGCCCGCGCCTGTATGTCCTGTTGCACGGATCCCGGGTCAAGCCCGAGATGACCAACTGAAAGGCTGTTGACTGCCCTGGGTTCAGCCAGCGCGGGTCGGGTCGGGGTAAATCAGTCCGTGCAGAAATGTGCCCTTGCGTGCAAACGGTTTCCACGCGTCCTCGGGCTGCGCCAGCCGGTCGGCCACTGCCCACCAGGCGCTTGGGTTGATGCCCAGGCCGACATGGCTTGCAACGACTTCCACGTTTTCGGTCTGCGGGTGATCGGCGGCCGCTTTCTGGATGCTGCCTTGCCAGGCCACGATGCCGTCGCTGCGTGAATAGATGCTGGTGGTGGGCACCGGCGGCGCCACCGGCAGGTCATAGTTTTCAGTCTCGCGCTCGACCTTGCGGCCGCTGGTCAGTTCATAAATACGCCAGGCGTTGGTGGAACGGTGCGAGCCGGCAAACGGCGTGCCCAAGGTGATCACACCGCGCACCATGTGCGGAAACTCCTTGGCCAGCTCACGCGCGTAGATCCCACCCAGGCTCCAGCCGATCAGGCTGACCTTGTGCCCGGTCTCATGGAAGGCGCGAGTGACCTGGGCCCGGGCCGCTTCAAGCACACCGGCGCGCGGGCCGAAGTTGAAGCCTTGCTCCCAGCCGCTGGTGGCGTAGCCCAGCGAGTCGAGGTAGCGGCGCAGCGGGATGGTGGAGCCGTCGTTGGCCGACAGGCCGGGGAAAACGACAACACCGTGGCCGTCGCCGCGCGGCGCTCGGGCCAGCACCGGCCAGGCCGGCAGCAAAGCGCCAAACTCCCAGAAGGCACGGAACTCCAGCGCCAGCAGCCAGGCGTTAGGCGGCGGGCCGTCGTGCAGGGCTTGCTTTTTGTTTGGGTTTTGCGCCGACTGCCGGGGTGCGGGTTGTGCCATGGCTGGATGCATTGGATGGATGAGCTTTGTTTTTGATGACACTTATCTTGGGACCACCGGCGCTTTTCACAGAGCGAGACTTCCCTGAAAGCGTCGCTGAGGCGACACGCGTTTCAGGGGGTGTGGCCGGTGCTGCGGCGCCCAGCAGCGCCTGTGCCTCATGGAAAGCAGCGGTGATGGCGCGCGCCAGGTCCTGCGCATGAGGCAAGGCTTTTTTGCCAGCGACGATGCCAAAATCCACATGGCCGGCGTAGGTCTGGATCGTGATGTTGAGCGCCAGCCCATGTATCACGATGGACAGCGGATGAAAACTCACAATCTTCGCGCCAGCCAGAAACAAAGGCACCGGTGGGCCGGGTACGTTGGAGATCGCCAGGTTGGCGACCATCGGCAGGCGGCTCGCCAACCCGGTCTTGCCGTAGGCGTTGAGTGCGGCTTTCGCCGCGCCGCCGACCAGCCAGGGCGCCAGCAGGGAAGGGTAGTCGGTCGGCAGCAGGCCCTTGAGGCTTTGCATCGAACTCTTGACCTTGGCTGTGGACGCCATGATCGCGTTCATGCGCTTGAGCGGGTGAGCAATGTGGGTGCCGAGTTCGACCAGGCTCATGCTGACCTGGTTGCCGAGGTCGCTGGCGTCGCTGGCGCCGGCTTCGCGCAAGGACACCGGCATGGCCGCGACCAGCGACTTGGCGGGCACGCTGTTGTGTTGCGCCAGGTAGCTGCGCAGCGCGGTCGAGCAGATCCACAACGCGACGTCGTTGAAACTGCCGCCGACCGCCTTGCCCATGGCCTTGCATTCGGCCAGCGGCACCGTGGCCGCAACAAACACCCGGCCCTGCGTCACGGCGGTGTTGAACGGGCTTTTGGGCGCGAGCTTCATCGGCATCTTGGGCCGACCCGTGCCGCCTTGCAGGGACTGTTTGGCCAGCGTGCTGCCCAGGGTGCTGGCGGCCGAGGGCAGGGACTTGGCCAGCTTGGCCACTTGCGCCAGCGAGTTGGAGAAGACCGAGCCGATCATCTTGCCAACTTTCAGATCAGCCGCCGTTTTGCCGCGCCTTGCCGGATCGGGTGGCACTACCTCGCGTGGCACCGGGCCGACATCGAGCATCGCATTGGCCAGCATCACGCCGCCCCTGCCGTCGAGCGCCGCGTGGTGAATCTTCGAGAAAAAGCCGCCCACACGTTCGCCCGATGGCAGCTTGATCGCGTCGAACACGTAAAACTCCCACAACGGGTACGCGCGGTCGATCAACTCGCTGTGCAGTTTGGCCACCAGGGTGTGCGCCTGTGCCAGTGTCATGGGTTTTTGCGCGGAGCAGGGCACGCGCCGGATGTGGAAGTCAATATCCACCGATTCAGCCTCTACCCACAGCGGGTGGCCGATGTCGAAAGGCATGAACAGCAGCTTGCGACTGAAGATGGGCGCCAGGTGGATGCGACTGGCAATGTGCGCCTTGACCGCCTTGTGAAAGCTGCCCTTGAAGTCAGCCGGCAACTCGCACAGGTTGAGCGAGCCCACATGCATGGGCATCTCGGGGGTTTCGAGGTAGAGGAATGTGGCGTCGAGGCCGGTCAGGGATTTCATTGTTGGGGTGTCTCCGTGGGGGAGACATTAACCGAGTCGGCAGTCCCGGACCACTAGGGTTTGCCGGGGACGCGAGTCAACTGCACTGAGATTGCGCATCAGCCAGCATGGCCTGCTCATCGTCATTCAAACCCACCACCGGCGTGGCCTTGGCCAGGGCCACCCAGACGCTAAACGGAAGTTGCTGGCGCATGTGCCGGGGCGCTGCGCGGGCGACGGCGAAACGCCCGTTTTCAATCACCATCACACCGCATTCGGCCGGCACCTCGCTGGGGTCGGCGATGCATCGTCCCTTCGCATCACATCCCAGCACATACCAGCACTCGCCGCCCAGGTCGAGGTAGGCGGCGCGTTTGTCGGGACGCCTCAAGTCGCCGAGCAGGTCGGAGCGACGCACCTTGATTTCGTGAACCACCGGATCGACATACTCGGCGACCGAAGTATTGCGGATGGAGAAGACATCGGGTTTGGCAATGCACCAGCGGATCTTGCCGCCTTCTTCCAGCGGTGGAAGCTGCGCCCGCAGCCCCAGGCCGCGCCAGGTGATGCGGCCGGCGCGCAGCATCTCGCAGGCGATGCGTTCGACCAGCGCCTCATGGGCCGACAGCGCCGAGCGGGTGCGCACCAGCGTGGTGGCCAGGTAGCTGACACCGGCGTCGGTGACGCGCAAAGTCTCGTGGCCTGCCGGCCCAGCCACGCGCTGCAGCAAGCCGCCCGCCAGCAGTTCGATCTCGATCAGGTCCTGGCAGGGCCAGCCAGCCGAGCGGTAAATCTCGCGCAGGCGGCGCGCGTGGATTTTGCCGAGTACGGCGGCCGGCCCGATGGAAGGTGTGGACTCGGAAATTGCGGAGGATGGATCAAGCATGCTGAAAAAGTCTGGTTCAGGCCGACAGCTTAAAACAGCCTGTTTCACAAGCCAAACAGGCTGTCAGCCCATGGCGGCCCTGCGCAGCTTGCTATCAAAACTGAAGCGGTCTCAGCCGCCGGCAGGGCTGCCGGTTTGCCGGAAGGGGTTGCGGCGGTCCAGCTCATCCATGTAAGCGCCTATGCCTTCGCCTTCACGTTCGAGGAAACGCTCGACCGCGTCGGCAAAAGCTGGATGGGCCAGCCAGTGGGCGCTGGTGGTTTTGACCGGCAGCAGGGCGCGCGCCATCTTGTGTTCACCCTGGGCGCCGCCTTCGAAGCGCTGGTAACCATGCTCAATGCACCACTGCAGCGGCTGGTAATAACAGGCTTCGAAGTGCAGGCAGTCCACGCGCTCAGTCGCGCCCCAATAGCGGCCGTAGGCGACCCTGGCGCCGGATTCGGTGCCAAATTGGCCTGCAGCTCCTGTCCCGCCTTGACTGACAGCTATCAAACTTGTAGCGATCAGGGCATGGTTGCGTTCACCGACGAACAGCAGCCAGTTCTCCGGCATGTCGTCCTGCATGCGCCGGAAGAAGTCGCGGCTCAGGTAGGGCGCGTTGCCGTGTTCGTAATAGGTGCGCTCGTAGCAACTGTAGAAGAAGTCCCAGTCCGCGGAGGTGATGTCGGCACCCAGCGACCAGCGGAAGCTGACCCCGGCCTCGGCCACCTTGCGCCGCTCCTGGCGGATCTTCTTGCGCTTGTCCTGGCTCAGCGACATCAGGAAATCGTCGAAGTCGCGGTAGCCGGGTGAGGAGGTTTCGCCGCCGGGCCGTCCCAAGGCGAAATGCGCCCCCTCGGGGGGCAGCGAGGACACGCCAGTGCCAAGTGTGGGGGCAAGGTTTGTCCAGTGAAATTGCACGTTGTGCCTGAGCATCAAACCCGCTTCCTCACAGGCCGCCACATCCGCATCGCTGGTGAACAGCAAATGCAGAGAAGACAAACCCTCTTCGCCACACCAGGCCACCAGCGCTTTCACCAGCAGCGTACGCGCGGCCGCATCACGCGCCAGCAGGCGGGGGCCGGGCACCGGCGTGAAGGGTGGCGCCACCAGCGCTTTCGGGTAATAACTCAGCCCATGCTGGTGGTAGGCATTGGCCCAGGCGTGGTCGAAGACGTATTCGCCGTAGGAGTGGTCCTTGAGGTAGAGCGCGCAGGCGCCTGCCAGCTCATCGGCGTGCCAGAGGGTGATGAAACGCGGGGTCCAGCCGGTGGCCGGGGTGGCGCTGCCGCTGGCGTGCATGGCGCTCAGGTACTCGTGCCGCATGAAGGGGTTGAGCCCGCCTGCTGGGTCCTGCGACGCGAGCAGGGCATTCCAGGCGGCGCCATCGACCAGCCCCGGCGCGTCCAGCACCCGGATGACATAATCGTTTTCAGTCACAGCATCCACCGTTTTCTTCTTTTTCCATGACTCTCAAGATCTGCGTTGCCCAATTGAACTACTGCGTTGGCGACATGCCGGGCAACGCGCAAAAAATCATTGATGCAGCCCGCTCGGCCTATGCCGACGGCGTGCGCCTGCTGCTCACGCCCGAGATGGCGATTTGCGGTTATGCCGCCGAAGACCTGTTTTTGCGCCGCTCCTTCATCGCAGCCTGTGATGATGCCGTGAATCACATCGCCCGTGAGCTGGCCGGGTTAAAGGGTTTGACGGTGGTGGTGGGCACGCCCACCCATGGCGACAGCGGCAAGGCGCTGCGTACCAAAAGTGTGGAGGTGCAGCAGCGCCACAATGCCGCGCGTGTGTTGCGCGAAGGCGCGGTCGTCGCCACCTATGCCAAACGCGAGTTGCCCAACTACCAGGTTTTTGACGAGCGGCGTTATTTCACGCCGGGCGAGGGTGTCTGTGTGTTCGAGGCCGGAGAGGGCGTTGATTCGGTGCGTATCGGCCTGCTGATCTGTGAGGACGCCTGGTTCGAGGAGCCAGCGCGGCTGGCCAAAGAGGCTGGCGCCGAGCTGCTGGCGGTCATCAATGCCTCGCCTTTTCATGTGGGCAAAGGCGGCGAGCGTGAGTTGATGATGCGCGAGCGTGTGTTGGCCACCGGCCTGCCCATGGTCTATGCGCACCTGGTCGGCGGGCAGGACGAGATTGTTTTCGAAGGCCATTCGTTTGCCCTGCAGGCCGACGGGTCGCTCGCCGGCCGGGCCGAAAGTTTCAAGGAAAATCTGTTTCTAGCCCAGGCGCAGCGTGGGCAGACAGCTATCAAATTGGTAGCGGATGTTGCGCCTGAGCGCAGCGCTGAGGCCGACCTGTGGGACGCGCTGGTACTGGGCGTGCGCGATTACCTCGGTAAAAACGGCTTTCCCGGCGCCATCCTCGGCTTGTCGGGCGGCATTGATTCGGCGCTGGTGCTGGCGATTGCGGTCGATGCGCTGGGCGCCGACAAGGTGCGCACCGTGATGATGCCTTCGCCCTACACGGCCGACATCTCCTGGATAGACGCCCGCGAGATGGCCGCGCGGCTGCAGGTGCGTTACGACGAGATTTCGATTGTTCCGGAGTTCGAGGCCTTCAAGGCTTCGCTGGCCGGCGAGTTCAAGGGCCTGCCCGAGGACACCACCGAGGAAAACATCCAGGCGCGGATTCGCGGCGTGTTCCTGATGGCGCTGTCCAACAAGTTCGGCGCCATCGTGCTGACCACCGGCAACAAGAGCGAGATGGCGACCGGCTACTGCACGCTGTACGGTGACATGGCGGGCGGTTTTGCCGTCATCAAGGATTTGCTCAAGACCACGGTGTTCCGGCTGGCCGAGTGGCGCAACAAAAACGACCCCTATGGCACCGGCAGCAACCCGATCCCCGAGCGCATCATCACGCGTCCGCCGAGTGCCGAGCTGCGCGCCGACCAGACCGACCAGGACAGCCTGCCGCCCTACGAGGTGCTGGACGCGATTTTGCGACGCTACATGGAAAACGACGAAAGCATAGAGAGCATCCTTGCCGCCGGTTTTGACCGCGCGGTGGTCGAGCGGGTGACACGGCTGATCAAGATCAACGAGTACAAGCGCCGACAGGCCCCGGTCGGCATCCGGGTTAGCCACCGAAGTTTCGGCAAGGATTGGCGCTATCCTATTACCAGTAAATTCCGCGCCTGAGCCCCTGCGCCGGAGCCCATCAAAACCAACGGAGATATTCAGTGAAACAAATTACCGCCGTCCTCAAACCCTTCAAGCTCGAAGAAGTCCGTGAAGCCCTGGCCGAATGCGGCGTGACCGGCCTGACGGTGACCGAAGTCAAGGGTTTCGGCCGCCAGAAGGGCCACACTGAGCTGTATCGCGGTGCGGAATACGTGGTCGACTTCCTGCCCAAGGTCAAGGTTGAGGTGGTGGTGAAAACCGAAGATGTGGACCGCTGTGTCGACGCTATCGTGCGGGCCGCGCGCACCGGCAAGATCGGTGACGGCAAGATTTTCATCACCAGCGTCGAGCGTGTGGTGCGCATCCGCACCGGCGAAGAGGACGAAGCCGCAGTCTGACCGGAAGCTAAATCTGGTCCAGCCTTGAGCCTTCGGGCGCCATGCCCGCGACCTGCACCAGTTGCTCCAGCAAGGCCTCCGGTTCGGCACCAACGTGGATCAGTTCCATCTGCCAGTCGCTCATGAAGCCGCTTTTGACCGATGAGGCCAGAAAGGCCAGCAGATCGGTGTAATAGCCGTTCAAGTTGAGCAGGCCCACCGGCTTGGCGTGGTAGCCGAGCTGGCGCCAGGTCCAGACCTCAAAAAACTCTTCCAGTGTGCCGATCCCGCCGGGCAGTGACAAAAAGGCATCGGCATGTTCAGCCATGATGCGTTTGCGCTCATGCATGGTGTCGACGATGTGCAACTCGGTGCAGCCGGTGTGCGCCCATTCCTTTTCCACCAGCGCTTTCGGGATCACGCCGATCACGCGCCCGCCAGCCGCCAGGGTGGCGTCGGCCACGATGCCCATCAGGCCATTGCGTCCGCCGCCGTAGACCAGTTGCCCATCATGGCCGCCTATCCAGGTGCCGACGGCGCGGGCGGTCTCGGCAAATACCAGCTCCACGCCGGGGCGGGAGCCGCAATAGACACACAGCGAAAAAGCCGGCGTCATGCCACAAACCGGTGAAACAGCGCCAGCGCCCAGGTTCCGGCGCACAGCAGCAAGCTCAGCAACACGGCCGCGCTGCCCATGTCCTTGGCGCGTTTGGACAGGTCGTGCCACTCGGGGCCGATGCGGTCGATCGCGGTTTCGATGCCGGTGTTGAGCAGCTCGATGATCATCACCAGGATGACCGAGCCGGCCAGCAACACGGTTTCGACCCAGCTGCGGCCCAGCCAGAAAGCCGCCGGCAGCAGCACCAGCGAGGCGATGGCCTCTTGTCGGAAGGCGGTTTCGTGCCAACCGGCGCGCAGGCCGGCCACCGAATACCCGAGCGCGTGCCAGACACGGTTCAAGCCCTTGCGGTCTTTTTGCGGGTTGACGGGGGAGGCCGGCGCAGGAGGGACAGCATCGGGAACACGGAAGGAAGCGGAATCGGGCATCCGGCGATTGTGGCCCGACTCTGTGGCAGTTTGATGTGAGGCCTGCATGCCGCCTGCCTCAGGCCGCTTTGGGCGGTTTGCCCGTCGGCAGACTGGTAACCAGCCGGGTGCCGGCGAGGGCGTCATGCCAGAACTGCCGGTCGGGATGAAAACGCGCCAGAATCGCCCAAATGGGCACCCAGCCCAAGGCCAGCACGGCGGCTTCGCGGCCAGGCAGCCCCAGAAGCCAACTGACACCCAGTGGCGGCAAAAACCACAACCAGCTCAATACGTACCGCAGCAAGGCGCGCCGTTGGCTAATGGGCGCTCCTTGCTTGTCCACCACCCGGATGTTCCAGGTTTTCATGGCTAGGGTCTGGCCTTTGGCCCAGAACCAGACAAAATAGATGCCGAAAATAACAAACAAAAAGGCCTGCAGCGCGTGGCGGTTGTCGAGCGCGTTGCGCGTCTGGCTCAACGTGCCGAACAGGTAACCGGCAATGAAGACCACGCCGAACATCAGCAATCCTTCGTACATCCAGCAGGCCAGGCGCCTGCGCAGCGACGGTGTAACAGCTTGGGGAACCGAATTTACTATCAATTTGGTAGCGACCAGGTGAGGGCAGATAAGGGCTACAGCGCGATTGACCCTGAAACTAGGGCGCCGTACGGCATGCGACCCTTCAAGCTTACTGGGGCTGAGGCGGCGTGCCGTTCGGGCTGGCAGGTGTGGCGGCGGGCGCCAGACCGGGCGGGGTGTCCATCGACTGCGAAACTGCGATTTTAGGCGCAGCCTTGGCCTTGGCCTGCTCTTCAGCCGAAGGAATGGTGGCCAGTTTTTGCCTGGCGACGGGTTTGGAGGCTGGCGCTGCACCGACCGGCTTGGTCGGTGCCTTGTCAGCCAGTTTTTGCTTTTCCTCAGTGCTGAGCGACTGGTAAGCCTCCCACTTGGCTTTTTTCTCTTCAGCCGTCAGCTCTTTGGACAACTCTTTGGTTTTTGCAAAATTCAGTCGGGCCTGAATCCGTTGCTGGGGGCTGAGCGCCACCCATTCTTTCATTCGACCCTGCATTTTCGTTTGCTCGTCAGCAGGCAGGGAGCCATAACTGCGGGTCATTTCCAGCCACTTGCGCTTGTGGCTCTGGCTCAAAGAGGGCCAGGCGGATGCCAGGGGATTGAGGATCTCGCGCTGCGCCGGGGTCAACTCGTTCCAGCCCGGTCCGGCAAACGCCTGGGCGACCACGGTTTTTGCTGGTGCCGCCGCTGGCGCAGGCGAGACGGTCTGGGCGGTGGAGATCGCCGAGGCTGCCACCAAAAGCAGCAGCGCCCACCGGCCAGCCGGCCGCGCGCGCTGCTTGCCGGGCAGGCAATACACGTCGTCAGCGAGGCAGGTTGGCACAGTCATGTCTACGGGTGAGGAAGGGTTCGACAGAGGCAAAGGTCAATGGCAGGTTCAAAGCGTTGTTTTGAGAAACTGCACAAAACCGGGGTCGGAAAAAGCATCCGGCGGCAGTTCGTCGGTCAGCAGGGCCGAGTCCACCTCGGCCAGTTCCTGCACGAGTTTGTCGGTTTGCAGGGAGTTGATGGCCAGCAGGCCCACCACCAACGCAATCAGCGGCAGCACGGAGCCGATCTGGCTCCACAGGCTGAAACCTTCGTCCGATCCCCAGGCCAGCGTGCCGCCGCCCATGCTGGAGGTGGCGCCAACGCGTGCAGGCTGCACTTTGGCGATCCGGCGCGCGGCCACGGCCTGTGCACGCGCGGCCCGCAGACGCTCAGAGATGTCGTAAGGCAGGTCGGCAGCGCCTGCGGACAGGTAAGAAGCAGTTTTCAGCCCGTAACGGTCCTGCAGGATATCGGTGTGGTTTTGCGGTGAGCGGTTCATAGTTTGATTCCCCTGGCGGCCAAAGCTTTACTGAGTGCATGAACGGCTCGCGAACAATGCGTTTTCACGCTACCTTCGGAACAGCCCATGGCAGCAGCCGTTTCAGCCACGTCCATTTCCTCCCAGTAACGCATGAGAAAGGCTTCCCGTTGACGGCCGGGCAGCTCCTTGATCTCCACTTCTATCTCGCGCAAGATTTGGGCCCGCTCCGTCGCGTCCTGGGCGCTCTCTGTTCCTTCTGAGTTGGTGGAAGACTCTAAAGTTTCAAGTAAATCGAAATCTCCGTCTTCACCGGCCGATTCGAAGTCGCTCATGTTGGAGAAAAGCGCGTTGCGGGTCTTGCGGCGACGGAACCAGTCCAGCGTGGTGTTGGACAGGATGCGCTGGAACAGCATGGGCAGTTCGGCGGCGGGCTTGTCGCCATAGTGGTGCGCCAGCTTCATCATGCTGTCCTGGACAATGTCCAGCGCCGCCTCGTCGTCCCGAACGTGGTAAACGCTGCGCTTGAAAGCGCGTTTTTCGACGCTTTTCAGAAAGTCGGAAAGTTCTTGTTCGGTTGCCAACGGTAAATTTCCGGTTTGTCCCGACGCTGTCCTTGTTTTACTTGTTGCCGGTCGCTCTGGAGTGCGGCCGGCCCGACAGGCCTTTGTGCCAGCAATACGCACTGGCAGCAAAATTATCGCATCAAGCGCCACTCGTCCGGACTTGATGGCTGCTTGCGTCGGCGCGCCAGCCCGTGCCCTATAATCCTGCTTGCAATTCAAACAGCAAACGGGTCATGACCCGGCGGTTTATGTTTCCGCCCATGGTTTTGGCCTCAAGTCTCGACGCTACTCCACAAGAGTGGGTGAAGAGGCACCCAAGGTATTTCGTTAGAGAAATTCACAAAGGTTCATCATGGAAATCACAAAGGCCGAACTCGCTTCGGCAGCGGCGGCAGCGTCTGCCCCAACCCATCCGCAAGAACTCCGCGGCGCGGAAATCCTCATCAAGGCCCTGCAGGCCGAGGGTGTCAAACACGTCTGGGGTTATCCGGGCGGCGCAGTCCTTCACATTTACGACGCTTTCTACAAGCAGGAAACGATTCAGCACGTGCTGGTGCGCCATGAACAGGCGGCAGTGCATGCCGCGGACGGTTATGCGCGTGCGACGGGTGAAGTCGGCGTGGCCCTGGTCACCTCCGGGCCCGGCGTCACCAATGCGGTCACCGGTATCGCCACGGCCTACATGGACAGCATTCCGATGGTGATCATCACCGGCCAGGTGCCCACGCATGCAATTGGCCTGGACGCCTTCCAGGAGTGCGACACCGTCGGCATCACGCGTCCCATCGTCAAGCACAACTTCCTGGTCAAGGACGTGCGGCAGATGGCGGAAACCATGAAGAAGGCTTTCCATATTGCGCGCAGCGGTCGGCCCGGCCCGGTGGTGGTGGACATTCCCAAGGATGTGTCCTTCAACAAGACAACGTATACCGGTTATCCGCAAACCGTCGAAATGCGTTCCTACAACCCGGTGCGCAAGGGCCATGGCGGGCAGATTCGCAAGGCCTTGCAGTTGTTGATGACGGCCAAGCGGCCTTACATCTACACCGGCGGCGGCGTGTTGCTGAGCAATGCGTCGCAGGAGCTCCGTACGCTGGTGGACATGCTGGGTTACCCCTGTACCAACACGCTGATGGGCCTGGGTGCTTACCCGGCCAGCGATAAAAAGTTTCTCGGCATGCTGGGCATGCACGGCACCATGGAAGCCAATAACGCGATGCAGAACTGCGACGTGTTGCTGGCCGTCGGCGCACGTTTTGACGACCGCGTGATCGGCAACCCGAAGCACTTTGCGCAGAACGAACGCAAGATCATTCACATTGACATCGATCCGTCGAGCATCTCCAAGCGCGTCAAGGTGGACATCCCCATCGTCGGCGATGTGAAGGACGTGCTGACAGAGCTGATCGCCATGATTCGTGAGTCCGGCCTGAAACCCGACGGCGATGCGCTGGGCAACTGGTGGGAAACCATTGAAGGCTGGCGCAAGCGCGACTGCATGAAATACAGCTTGGGCCAAGGCGATGTGATCAAGCCGCAATATGTGGTGGAGACGCTCTGGAACATGACCAAGGACGCTGATACCTACATCACATCTGATGTGGGTCAGCACCAGATGTGGGCGGCGCAGTATTACAAGTTTGACGAACCGCGTCGCTGGATCAACTCGGGCGGCCTGGGTACCATGGGTGTAGGCATTCCCTACGCCATGGGCATCAAGCTGGCCAAGCCTGACAGCGAGGTTTATTGCATCACTGGCGAAGGTTCGGTGCAGATGTGCATTCAGGAGCTGTCGACCTGCCTGCAGTACAACACGCCGATCAAGATCGTGTCGCTGAACAACCGCTATCTGGGCATGGTTCGCCAGTGGCAGGAGATTGATTACGAAGGCCGCTACAGCAGCAGCTACATGGACGCCTTGCCCAACTTCGTCAAACTGGCTGAGGCCTATGGCCACGTCGGCATGTTGATTGAAAAGCCGCAGGACGTCGAACCGGCGCTGCGCGAGGCGCGCAAGCTCAAGGACCGCACCGTGTTCATGGACTTCCGCACCGACCCCACTGAAAACGTGTTCCCGATGGTCAAGGCCGGCAAGGGCATTACCGAAATGCTGCTCGGGAGCGAAGACCTTTAAACAACAAAGCCTGTCATTGCGGGCCTGACCCGCAATCCATGCTGGCAACCCAGCATGGACGCCGAATCAAGTTCGGCATGACAAATCCGAAGAATCTATTGGTTGCCAAGCCGTCCAGTTACCGCCGGACGGGGAGGGCACCGAAAAGAGGAATCTCTCCATGAAACACATCATTGCCGTTCTGCTCGAAAACGAGCCCGGCGCCCTTTCCCGCGTGGTTGGCCTGTTCTCGGCGCGTGGCTACAACATCGAAAGCCTGACCGTCGCGCCGACCGAAGACGCCAGCCTGTCGCGCATGACCATACAGACCACCGGCTCTGACGACGTGATCGAACAGATCACCAAACATCTGAACCGCCTGATCGAGGTGGTCAAGGTGGTGGACCTGACCGAAGGCGCTTACACCGAGCGCGAGCTGATGATGGTCAAGGTCCGCGCCGTCGGCAAGGAGCGCGAAGAGATGAAGCGCATGGCTGATATATTCCGCGGGCGAATCATCGACGTGACCGAGAAAAGCTACACGATCGAGCTGACCGGCGACCAGTCCAAAAACGACGCCTTCCTGGAAGCGATTGACCGCAGCGCGATCCTGGAAACTGTGCGTACCGGCTCCAGTGGCATTGGCCGCGGCGAGAGGATTCTCAGGGTCTGATTTTCAGTAGTCCGCGCGCGCGTTTTCGACAGGCGGGGCGCGAACGGACGGAAGTGGCGATGTGTGTTTACCGTTCGCCCTCAGCCTGTCGAAGGGCATTTTCGCCAGAATCCATCAACGACATCTACGGAGAGAGAAATGAAAGTTTTTTACGACAAGGACTGCGATCTGAGCCTGATCAAGGGCAAAACCGTCGCCATCATCGGTTACGGCAGCCAGGGCCACGCCCACGCGCAAAATCTGAACGACAGCGGCGTCAAGGTGGTGGTCGGTTTGCGCAAAGGCGGCGCGTCATGGCCCAAGGTCGAAAAAGCCGGCCTCAAGGTTGCTGAAGTCGCTGACGCCGTCAAATCGGCTGACGTTGTGATGATCCTTCTGCCTGATGAGCAGATTGGCAAGGTCTACGCCAATGACGTGGCTCCCAACATCAAGCAGGGCGCTTCGCTGGTGTTTGCCCACGGCTTCAATGTGCATTACGGTGCCGTGATCCCGCGCGCCGACCTCGACGTCTGGATGGTCGCGCCCAAGGCGCCCGGTCACACCGTGCGTAACACCTACACCCAGGGTGGCGGCGTGCCGCATCTGGTGGCAGTTCATCAGGACAAGAGCGGCAAGGCCCGTGACCTGGCCTTGAGCTACGCCATGGCCAACGGTGGCGGCAAGGCCGGCATCATCGAAACCAACTTCCGCGAAGAAACCGAAACCGACTTGTTCGGCGAGCAGGCCGTGTTGTGCGGCGGCACCGTCGAGCTGATCAAGGCGGGTTTCGAGACCCTGGTGGAAGCCGGCTACGCGCCTGAAATGGCCTACTTCGAATGCCTGCACGAGCTCAAACTGATCGTCGACCTGATTTATGAAGGCGGCATCGCCAACATGAACTACTCGATCTCGAACAACGCCGAATACGGCGAGTACGTGACCGGCCCGAACATCGTGACCTCGGCCACGAAAGAAGCCATGCGCAAGTGCCTGAAGGACATCCAGACCGGTGAGTACGCCAAGAGCTTCCTGCTTGAAAACCAGGCCGGCGCACCGACACTGTTGAGCCGCCGCCGCCTCAATTCAGAGCACCAGATTGAAATCGTGGGCGAGAAACTCCGCGCCATGATGCCCTGGATTGCCAAGAACAAGCTGGTTGATCAGACCCGCAACTGATGACGCTGCCGGGTCCCAGCAGGCCCGGCCAGGTTGAGCTTCAAGCCGCGCAAAACACTTGCGCGGCTTTTTCGTTTTCGCTGGCGACCGTTTGGTATCCTCTGGGCATGAACCTATCTTCCATAGCGTCGCACACTGGGCGCGTCACTTTTCCCGACACCCGGAGCATCTTCCATGCATGACGGCCACGACCCTGACATCGATGCTGAGGAAGTTGTTCCGCGCAAGCGGCGCAAGGGCATTTACATCCTGCCCAACCTGTTCACGCTGGCTGGGCTGTTTGGCGGGTTTTATGCCATCGTGATGGCGATGAATGGGCGTTTTGATCAGGCGGCGATTGGCGTGTTTTCTGCCATGGTGCTCGACAGCCTCGACGGCCGCGTGGCGCGAATGACCAATACGCAGAGTGCTTTTGGCGAGCAGATGGATTCATTGGCCGACATGGTGTCCTTTGGCGCAGCGCCCGCGCTGATTGCCTACATTTGGGCCTTGACCGGGCTGGGGCGCTGGGGCTGGATCGCGGCCTTTGTCTATTGCGCCTGCGCCGCACTCAGGCTGGCGCGTTTCAACGTCAATACAGCGGTCGTCGACAAGCGCTTTTTCCAGGGACTGCCATCGCCCGCTGCGGCGGCGCTGGTGGCCGGATTCATCTGGCTGATGACGGAAGCCGGTGTATCTGGCCAGGAGGTGCGCTGGGTCATGTTTGCGCTGACCCTGTATGCCGGCCTCACCATGGTGACCAACGTGCCCTTTTACAGCTTCAAGGACCTGAGTCTCAAGCGCAGTGTTCCGTTTGCCGTGATCGTGCTGATCGCTCTGGGCATTGCCGTGATCAACATCGACCCTCCAACCGTGATGTTCGGCTTGTTTGTGATTTACGGTTTTTCGGGCTATGTGCTTTACGGCTGGCGCAAGGCCAAGGGCTTGCAGACCAGCGTGATTTCGACCTCGACCGATGAACCCGATGAACGTGGGCTGCACAAATAGGACAGTTTGCTGCGGAGTTGCGGAGAGCGAGCCCTGAATAATTTTGTGATACATTGCCAGTCATGAACAAGATGTCGCTAGTGCTACTGCTATCTGCCAACGGGCGGAGACGGTAGCGCGCACGCGTACACCCAATTCAACGGCCCGTTTGCACCAGCAACGGGCCGTTTTTCTTTGGGTTGCTGGTTTTGGAATGTCACACAGGCGATGAGATCAACATGTTGAAAACACCTTCAAGCAAATACAAGTCCTTTCCCCCGGTTCGCCTGGCCGACCGCAACTGGCCGGATGTGGTGCTGACCCAGGCGCCGATCTGGTGCAGTGTGGACTTGCGTGACGGCAACCAGGCGCTGATCGAGCCGATGGACATACCGCGCAAGCTCAGGATGTTTGAAATGCTGGTCAAGATCGGCTTCAAGGAAATCGAAGTGGGTTTCCCTTCGGCGTCCCAGGTCGAGTTCGACTTTTTGCGCAGGCTGATCGACGAAAACCTGATTCCGGAAGATGTCACCATCCAGGTGCTGACCCAGGCACGCGAGCCGCTGATCCGACGTACCTTCGAAGCGCTGCAGGGCGTCCCGCGCGCGATCGTGCATCTCTACAATGCGACCGCGCCGGCCATGCGCCGGGTAGTCCTCGGCATGAACGAGGACGAGATTGTCGAACTGGCAACCAGCAATGCCCGGCTCTTCAGCGAGATGGCTGCAGACCAGCCGGGCACGCAGTGGACCTTCCAGTATTCACCCGAGATGTGGTCCGGCACTGAACTGGCGTTTTCAAAGCGTGTGGTTGATGCCGTCACCGAAGTCTGGCAACCCACGCCTGAGCGCAAGTGCATCATCAACCTGCCTTCGACGGTGGAGCATTCCACGCCCAATATCTTTGCCGACATGATGGAATGGATGCATCGCCACCTGGCGCGGCGCGACGCGATTGTGCTGTCGGTGCATCCGCACAACGACCGCGGCACCGGGACCGCCGCTGGCGAATTTGCCCTGATGGCGGGGGCCGACCGCATTGAGGGTTGCCTGTTCGGCAACGGCGAGCGCACTGGCAATGTCGACCTCGTCAATATTGCACTCAACCTCTACACGCAGGGCGTGTCACCGGGACTGGATTTTTCAGAAATCGACGAGATCCGCCGCACCGTCGAGCATTGCAACCAGTTGCCGGTGCATCCGCGCCACCCCTATGCCGGTGACCTGGTCTACACCTCGTTTTCAGGGTCGCACCAGGACGCGATCAAGAAGGCGTTTGCTGCGCGCAAAGACGGCGACATCTGGGACATGCCTTACCTGCCGATCGACCCGAAAGACCTGGGCCGAAGCTACGAGGCGGTGATCCGGGTGAACAGCCAGTCCGGCAAGGGCGGCATTGCCTACTTGCTCGAAAGTGAGTTTGGCCTGGAGTTGCCGCGCCGCCTGCAGATCGAGTTCAGCCAGGTGGTGCAGGGTGTGATGGACGCGACTGGCAAGGAGCTCACCGCGCAAGACCTGTTTGCGCTGTTTGAGAAGGAATACGGTGTGCAGAGCATCCCGGCGCCGCAACACCTCGTGAGCGAAGAGCTTGTCACGGCTGCAGGCTCCAAGACCTTCAATATTCGCGCCGATGTGCAGATCAATGGGATCAACCAGCAGGTGACCGGGGCAGGCACCGGGCCCATCGACGCCTTTGTGGCCGGGCTCAACAGCGCCACCGGCCGTGTCGTGCGTGTGCTGGACTATCACGAACATGCCATCGGCTCGGGTGCTGCGGCGCAGGCTGTGGCGTACCTGGAACTGCGCATCAATGGCCGGACCCTGTTTGGCGTCGGAATGGACGGCAACATTGTGTTGGCTTCGCTCAAGGCCATCGTTTCCGGTCTGCAGCGCGCCGGCATTCAACAGTCCACCGCCGTTAACATGGCGGATTGATTCGTATCTCAACGACGTACAGCGAGCACGCAACAGGAGCCAGCCATGACCGACAAACTGATTATTTTCGACACCACCCTGCGCGACGGTGAGCAGTCACCTGGCGCGTCCATGACGCGCGACGAAAAACTGCGCATTGCGCGCCAGCTCGAGCGCCTGAAAGTCGATGTGATCGAAGCCGGTTTTGCTGCCAGCTCGAATGGTGACTTTGAGGCGGTGAAGGCCATCGCCAACGCCATCAAGGACTCGACCATCTGCTCGCTGTCGCGGGCTAATGACCGCGATATCTCGCGCGCCGCCGAAGCGCTCAAGGGCGCCAACAGCGCACGCATTCACACCTTCATTGCCACCAGTGCGCTGCACATGGAGAAAAAGCTGCGCATGAGCCCTGAGCAGGTGCTGGAGCAGGCCAAACAATCGGTACGTTTCGCGCGCAATCTGGTGGCCGATGTCGAGTTCAGCCCGGAAGACGGCTACCGCAGCGACGTGGACTTTCTGTGCCGCGTGCTTGAAGCCGTGATTGCAGAGGGCGCGACCACCATCAATGTGCCCGACACCGTCGGTTATGCGGTGCCGGAACTGTATGGAAATTTCATCAAGACCTTGCGTGAGCGTGTGCCCAACAGCGACAGGGCGGTCTGGTCTGTGCATTGTCACAACGACCTCGGCATGGCCGTGGCCAACTCGCTGGCCGGCGTGAAGATAGGCGGCGCGCGCCAGGTGGAATGCACCATCAATGGCCTGGGTGAACGCGCCGGCAATTGCTCACTCGAGGAAATTGTCATGGCCGTGAAAACGCGCCGTGATTATTTCCAGCTCGACATGAATATTGACCCGTTGCATATCGTGGCCGCCAGCCGCATGGTCAGCCAGACCACCGGTTTTGTGGTCCAGCCCAACAAGGCCGTGGTTGGCGCGAATGCCTTTGCGCATGCCTCCGGCATTCACCAGGACGGCATGCTCAAGGCGCGCGAAACCTACGAAATCATGCGCGCCGAAGACGTGGGCTGGAGCTCCAACAAGATGGTTCTGGGCAAGCTCAGCGGCCGTAATGCGTTCAAGCAGCGCCTGCAGGATCTGGGCATCCAGATGGACAGTGAAGCCGACACCAATGCTGCGTTTGCGCGCTTCAAGGAACTGGCCGACGGCAAGAGCGAAATTTTCGATGAGGACATCCTGGCGCTGGTCAGCGACGAGAGCGTCACGCACGAGAAAGAGCAGTACGGCTTTGTTTCTCTGTCCCAGCACAGCGAAACCGGCGAGCGCCCGCAGGCCAGCGTGGTGTTTACCGTGGACGGCAAGGAGGTTCGAGGCCAGTCTGACGGCAACGGCCCGGTTGACGCCTCACTGAAGGCGATCGAAACGCACGTCAAAAGCGGCGCCGAAATGGTGCTGTATTCGGTCAACGCGATCAGCGGATCCACCGAAAGCCAGGGCGAGGTGACCGTTCGGTTGCAAAACAGTGGCCGTGTCGTCAATGGCGTGGGTGCCGATCCCGACATTGTGGTGGCTTCAGCCAAGGCCTATTTGAGCGCCCTGAGCAAATTGCAGAGCAAAGCTGACCGGGTGGCGGCGCAAGGCTAGACCTTTTCGATAATAAAGTCTTTATAAATCAAGAGCTTAGTAATTTTTTGTTGATCAGGTTTGGGTTGCGTGCTAAATCCGCGACGAGTTAATTGTTGCGTTTAGGAAAGTCGCGCAAACGATTGATATTGCGTGACTTTTTCTATTTGTATACACTCCAGCATCGCACTAATCGCAACTGGAGGCGAATCAATGGCCAACACCCTGAACCTGATATTCAAACGCAGCTTACAACTCGTTGGACTTCTTACTTTCTCGGTCGCGTTGATTTATCCGGTGGCGTCGGAGGCGGCTACCGCCAAACGCCAGGTCGTCAAAAAATCTCAGGCGACCAAGACGGTTTCCAAAAAAGTCGTCTCCAGCCGCAAGAGCGTTCGTTTTGTCGCAAAGTCCCCGCGCAAGCCGGTCATCGTCGCGATACCCGCCCGGCCTTCGTTTGGGCAGATCGCCGGCCTTCACGGCGCGCAAGATCCGCTGGATCTGAAGTCCAGTGTGGCGCTGGTCATCGATCAGGATACGCATGAGGTGCTGTTCAGCAAGAACGACCAGGCCGTGTTGCCGATCGCGTCGTTGACCAAGCTGATGACCGGCATGATCATCAGCGGCGCCCAGTTGCCCATGGACGAAAACATCACGATCACGCAAGACGATGTGGATACTGAGAAAGGCAGCAGTTCGCGCTTGCGCGTCGGTTCCAGTCTGACCCGCGGTGAATTGCTGCATCTGGCCCTGATGTCCAGCGAAAACCGCGCTGCGCATGCGCTCGGTCGCACTTATCCTGGTGGCATGGCGTCGTTTGTCAATTTGATGAACGCCAAGGCCAGAATGCTGGGCATGAAGGGCACTCGTTACGTCGAGCCCACCGGCCTGTCCAGCCAGAACCAGTCCAGCGCGCAGGATCTGGCCACCCTGGTCAATGCGGCGCATGCCGACCCGGTGCTGCGCGAGCTGTCTACCTCCACCGGTTACCAGGTGGCGGTGGGGCGGCAGACCCTGCAGTACAACAATACCAACCGGCTGGTCAAAAATCCTGACTGGGACATTGGCCTGCAAAAAACTGGCTACATCTCCGAAGCTGGCCAGTGCCTGGTCATGCAGACAAAAATCGCCGGTCGCAAGTTGATCATGGTGTTTCTGGATTCGGCTGGCAAACTCAGCCGCCTGGGTGATGCCGAACGTGTTCGTCGGTGGGTCGAATCGCAGCCGGTCAATGTGCCGAAAATCAGCGCTGCCGGCAGGGCCAGCAACGGCTGAAACAACGTAATGCCTGTTTTGTCGCTGTTCCGACAGACTTTCTTGCTATCGTATTGATAGCTGGTTGCGCTTGCTTTAAAAGGGCTAACGCCTTTTTTTACTTGAAGTTTTCGGATCGGTAGCCGAGCGCCGCAGAAATTTCGTGCGCGGTGGCCTCAAGTTTCTGCAACCAGCTTTCGTCCAGCCGGTCCGCAGGCGCCGAGATCGACAGCCCTGCCACCAGTTTGCTCTGGTCGTCGTAAATGCCGGCGGCCATGCAGCGCACCCCGAGCTCCAGTTCCTCGTTATCGCGGGCAATGCCGTACTGGCGAGCTTTGGACAGTTCGCGCTCCAGCATGGCCAGCTGGGTAATGCTGTTTTTGGTTTGACCCGGCAAGCCGGTGCGGGTGGCATAGGTTCGCAGGCGTTGCGGATCATCAAAGGCCAGGAACAGCTTGCCCACGGAGGTCAGGTGCAGCGGCGCCCGTCCGCCAATCGCCCGCACCACCTGCATGCCCGAGCGCTCGCTGTAGGCGCGCTCCACATAAATGATTTCATCACCCTGACGCACGCTCAGGTTCACCGGTTGCTGGATCAGGCGGTGCAACTCGCGCATGGGTGTCAGTGCCGCATCGCGCACGCTGAGCCTCGCTTTCACGAGATTGCCGAGTTCGAGCAGGCGCATGCCCAAGCGGTAGCTGCCGGCGACCGGGCGATCTACAAAGCGACCGGTCGCCAGATCGTTCAAGATGCGGTGTGCTGTGGACGGATGCAGGCCTGATTTTTCGCTGATCTCCTTGAGCGAGACGGCTTCCTCACGCGTCGCCAGAATCTCCAGCAAGGTGAACATGCGTTCCAACACCTGGACAGTTGGTTTAGCGGGCGGGGCGGAGGGGTCGGGTTTTTTCATAGGATCTTGACGCTAAATTTTACCCTGTGAAATACGGCGCAAGTGCCAGGGCGCTGCGTCTTTTGCGCTGCGCGTGGACTTGGCGAGACGCCCGCTACCCGGCAGGGGCCGTCACCCACTCGCCGTCAACCAGGATCTGGTTCGGCAAAAACCGGGCTTTGTAGTTCATTTTCAGGCTCTGTGCGATCCAGTAACCCAGGTAAACATGGGGCAGACCCAAGTGGCGCGCCTGTTCAATCTGCCACAGCACGCTGTAATTGCCGTAGCTGGCCTGGGAATCAGGCTCATAAAAGGTGTACACGGCAGAAACGCCGTCTTCAAGTACGTCGAGAATTGACACCATTTTCAGAGCCCCCGCTTCCCCATTGGGCAGGGTTTCACGGAACTCCACCAGTCGCGAGTTGACGCGACTTTGCAGCAGAAACTGGGTGTACTGGTCCACGCTGTCATGGTCCATGCCACCGCCGGAGTGGCGGCCGTTCTGGTAACGCAGATAGAGCTGGTAATGCTCGGGCAGGAAACACAGCTTGAGCACGCGCGCCTGCAGCGACTGGTGACGTTTCCAGGCGCGGCGCTGGCTGCGATCGGGCGTGAACGTGGCGACCGGGACGCGCAGTGGCACACAAGCCTGACAGCCATCGCAGTAAGGGCGGTAGGTGAACATGCCGCTGCGGCGAAAGCCGTTGGTCACCAGTTCCGAATAGGCTGCGTTGTGAATCAGGTGGCTGGGTGTGGCGACCTGTGAGCGTGCCTGCCGGCCGGGCAGGTAGCTGCAGGGGTAGGGTGCAGTGGCATAAAACTGCAGCGCCTGAAGGGGCAAGTCTTTGAGGTGCGTCACGTCATGCGTCGGGCGTCATTAACTGGTTCCAGTATAGGGGTTCAAACTCCCACTGGGGTGAGGTGAGGGCCTTGCGGTCCCCCACATGGGCGACAAATTCCTCACGCGGGATTTCGGCTGCGCCGAGCGACGCGAGGTGCCGGGTGTTTTGCTGACAATCGATCATGGCGATGCCGTGCGCCCGGCAAAAAGCTACCAGGGCCGCCAGCGCCAGCTTGGAGGCGTCGGTCCGGTGCGCAAACATGGACTCGCCAAACACCATGCCGCCGATGTTCACGCAGTACAACCCGCCGACGAGTTCGCCATTTATCCATGTCTCGACGCTGTGTGCATGCCCCGCCTGGTGCAGCGCGATGTAGGCCCGCACCATGTCTGGAACTATCCAGGTGCCTGCTTGCCCCGCACGCGGTGTGTTGGCACAGGCGCTGATCACCTTGGCGAATGCCGTGTCGAAGCGGATCTCGTGGATGGGCGCGCTGCGGAAATTCGCGATGCTTTTGCGAAGCGATCGATGCAATCTGAAATTTTGTGTCCGGAGCACCATGCGCGGGTCGGGGCTCCACCACAGGATGGGTTGACCCGCGCTGAACCACGGAAAGATGCCAAGGCCATAAGCCTGCACCAAGCAGGCCACGTCCAGCGTCCGCCCAGCCGCCAGCAGGCCCGGCGCCGGATCGCCCTCGCCCCAGGCGGTCTCAACCAGCGGGAAGGCGTCGTCGGCATCTAGCCATGGCAGGGTGTGGGGAGACTTGGGCATCGCAGGCAAATGAAAGTAGGAGCTTGGAGCCAGCCTGTCGATTCACTCGGCGAGGGGCACACCAAGAGTCGCGATGAAGACTGCGCGAATGGTACTCCACGGGGCCATTCGAATGCACTGCCAGCATTCGTGGTGCATCCTGGGAGGAAGAAGCGCGAATAATTAAGGCTATAATCTTAGGCTGTATTCCTCAATAGCTCAGTTGGTAGAGCGCCGGACTGTTAATCCGTAGGTCCCTGGTTCGAGCCCAGGTTGAGGAGCCAAATTCAAGGGCTTGCACATTTCGTGCAGGCCTTTTGCTTTTGTGAACTGGCCTGCGCACCTCGTAAAAAATACCAGCTTGCATGATCGCCGAAGCGCCTGTTCCGGGCGGCTCTGTCGTTGTGCGCAATCCCGTCGTCATGGGCCGCCCGCTGTTGGAAAAGCCCTTTCCGCTGGCTGTTATCGCCGCTAGGTGGAAACCCTCTGCAGCCCCTCCGATGCGAAAGTTAGCATGCAAATTGTCGCTGCAATAATTTCAATCCAAGGGAGATCTTCGATGACGAAAAACCGGACGTTCTGGAGCTCACTGATCGCAATCGGTGTTTTGTCAGGCTGCGCGCAAACACCCCCGCCTCCTGCGGCAACCCCTGCAGCTCCGCCCGCAGCCGCTGCGCCCGCGTGGCAACAGGGCAGGTCGGCCGACATGGCGAGCTCCAGGCTGGCCCCGCATGCGGGCAAATTGACAGCTACCGCCGCCGCCGACATTCCCCTTCAGAACCTGAAGTTGCCAGCGGGCTTCAAAGCCGAGATCTGGTCCCATGGCACGCCGGGAGGGAGGGCCATGGCCCGCGGCGAAAGTGGAAAAATCTACGTTGGCACGCGGGGGCTGGGCCGCGTCTACGAAATCTCCGACAACGGCAGAGAGCGCACGAGTCGCGTGGTGGTGGACAAGCTGAATCAACCGGCGGTCGCCATGCACAATGGCTCGCTTTATGTCATGGCGATCGACAAGGTGTTGCGCTACGACGGCATCGAGAGCAATCCGAATGTGCAGCCGGTCGACCTGACGGCTAAATTCAATCTGCCACCCGAGCAGCACCACAACTGGAAGTACATCCGCTTCGGTCCTGACAACAAGCTCTATGTGCCCTTCGGCGCGCCCTGCAATATCTGCCTGCTGCCGGCTGAAGGTTACGCGCAACTGCGGCGCTACAACGCAGATGGGTCCAACATGGAAGTGGTGGCCACCGGTATACGGAACACGCAGGGTTTCGACTGGCACCCGGTCACTAAAGAACTCTGGTTCAGCGACCATGGCCGGGACTGGATGGGTGACGACTCTCCTGAGGACGAGCTCAACCGCATCACACGGGTCGGTCAGAACTTCGGCTTCCCCTACTGCCATGCGAACGGCGTGGCCGACAAGGACATCAAGAAGGACAAGCCCTGCGATGGCGTGACCTTGCCAGTGCAGACGCTGGGCGGCCACACCGCTGCCATGGGCGTGCATTTCTACACGGGCAACATGTTCCCTTCCGATTACAAAAACGCGATGTTTGTCGCCCGCAAGGGGTCCTGGAACCGCACCAAGAAAAGCGGCTATGACGTGCTCATGGTGCGCACTGACGCCAACGGACAGAACCCACAGGTCACTCCTTTCGTCACGGGTTTCCTCGACGACAAGACCGATGCATTCTGGGGCCGTCCGGTGTACATGCTGCAACTGCCTGATGGCTCGCTGCTGCTGTCGGACGAGCAGTTGGGCGCCATCTACCGCATCACCTATGCCCGGTCCTGAAACAGGCAACATCACGCGGGCGGGCAGGGCACTGGCAGCAGTTGCCCTGCTTTTTTTTCTGGGCCAGGCCCATGCCCAGGTGCAACCGCCCAACGCCGCGCAGCTGGCCCTTTGCATGGCCTGCCACGGCCCCCAGGGCAATTCACAAATCCCCCTGACGCCTTCACTGGCAGGCCAACCCAAGGTGTTCATTGAAAATCAGCTGGTGCTGATCCGGGAAGGTTTGCGGGACATTCCGCAGATGAAGGGGCTTCTCGATGGCGTGAAAGACCCCGAGATCGTGGCGCTGGCCACCTATTTCTCAGCGCAGACGCCAGCCAAGGCATCGGGGTCCGTCAACAGCGCAACCTATCAGCGTGGTCTTCAGACCTCCCAGCGGATGTTGTGCGGTACCTGCCACTTGCCTGATTACTCCGGACGTGAGCAGATTCCGCGATTGGCTGGCCAGCAGGAGGCTTTTTTGCTGTACGCCATGAAGCAATTTCGGGATCATCCGGGCCTCGGGCGCGACACCATCATGGCTGCCTCGCTGTACGGGCTCAAAGATGCCGAACTGGCGGATATGGCGCATTTCCTGACGCACTTCAAATAGACGGTTCATCCGCCGCCGCCAGACGGTCGCGGGGCGGGCCCGATAATCCGGACTCCTTCCACCAAGATCCGGGCGACCGGATGGCAAAGCCTCATGAGCGACGACATTTTTAAATTCGAATACCCGCGCGTGTTGTCGATCGCCGGTTCTGACAGCGGGGGTGGCGCAGGCATCCAGGCGGACCTGAAGACGATTGCCGCGCTCGGTTGTTACGGCATGACGGCGATCACCGCACTGACCGCGCAGAACACGCTCGGCGTGCGGGCCATTCATGGTGTGCCACCAGAAATTTTACGCCACCAGATTGACGCGGTGGTTGAGGACATCGGCGTTGATGCCGTCAAGATCGGCATGCTGCACGCACCCGAGATTGTGCTGGCGGTGGCTGAAGCAATAGACCGCCATGCACTCCGGAGAGTTGTGCTCGACCCTGTGATGGTGGCCACCAGCGGCGCGGTGCTGATCGACAACCCGGCCATTGCGGTGCTGGTGCGCGAGCTGTTTTCGCGCGCCGTGCTGGTGACGCCCAACCTCGACGAGGCGGCCTTGCTGGTGGGGCGGCCTTTGCACAATGCGCAGGACATGGCGCGTGCGGCAAGCGAATTGCTTTCCCGTGGCGCGCATGCCGTGCTGCTCAAGGGAGGGCATCTGCCGGGTGACACGGTGATTGACTTGCTGGTGACGGCTGAAGGCGGCAGCCACTGGATGCAAGCGCCGCGCATCCAGAGCCCCAACACCCACGGCACCGGCTGCACGCTGTCATCGGCGATTGCCTCGGGACTGGCGCTGGGCATGCCGCTGCTGGAGGCGGTGGAGATGGCGCGGGCTTATGTGCGCGCGGCACTGAGCGCGGGGGCCAGCGTCAAAACCGGTGCGGGGGGCGGTCCGCTCAATCATGGCCACGCCCCGTTGCCGATGCGACTCAAGCCGCTTGTCTAGCTTCCCTCGGGCTCGGTCGGGGACGCGTCGGCGCCAACGCCGAGCAGCTTGTGCAGTTTCGGGCTGGTGGTGGTGTACTGAAACGGGATCTTCTGGTCCGGGAAGATGAGTTCGGCTGCAGCGTAAGCGGCCAGCGTGCACTCATGAAACCCGCAGAGAATCAGCTTTTTCTTGCCGGGGTAGGTGTTGATGTCGCCGACCGCAAAAATGCCAGGCACGCTGGTGGAGAATTTTTCGGTGTCTACCCGCAACTGCTTGCGTTCCATGTCCAGACCCCACTGGATCAGCGGTCCGAGTTTGGGTGACAGCCCGAGCAAAACCAGCATCCGGTCCACAGGCAGGGCGGATGTGTTGCCGTCAACGTCGGTGATACGCGCTGCGCTCAATTTGCCGTCTTCGGTGTCTATGCCTGTAACCTGACCCACCCGAAAACGCACAGCCCCGTTGTTGCGCAAGGCATCGAAACGGGCCAGGACCGGTGCAGAGGCTTGCAGAACATCGCGGCGATGCAGCAAGGTCACGCTCTGCGCCTGCTCCGGTCCGGCTTGGGCCAGGCGTGTCGCCCAGTCCACAGCCGCTTCGTCGCCACCCACCACCAACACGTTTTTTCCGGCAAACCGAGCCGGCTCGTCGACATGGTGAAAAAGCTGGGTATTTTCAAAGGCGTCCAGCCCGGCGATCTTCAGGCGCTTCGGCTGGAAGGACCCTACACCGGCTGCAATAAAAATGGTTTTGGCAAGGAAGACGGTGCCATGAGAGGCTTCCACCAGGAAGCGGCCATCGGCTTGTTGCGCCACCGCGCTGACTTCCTGACCCAGATGGAAGCCGGCACCGAAAGGCTTGATCTGTTCAAGAAGGCTGGCGACCAACGCACGGCCACTGGTGCGCGGCGTGCCAGGAATGTCGTAAATCGGTTTGTCGGCGTAAAGCTCGATGCACTGGCCGCCCGGATGCGGCAGCGAATCGATCACATGGGACTTGATGTCCAGCAGGCCCAGCTGGAACACCTGGAACAGACCGACAGGCCCCGCGCCGACGACCAGCGCATCGGTCTGAATCATGGAGGTGTTGGTCATGCCGCTGACTTTACCAAGCCAGCAGGCGCCGCGGAACTGGCTTTGCCCGGCCGCAGGCGCTGTCCCCTGCAAGGGGAGGTGGTGCTACACGAAGTGAGCATCCGGCAGGGGTGTTCATGTCTAGCGGATCAGCTCGGCCAGCTTTCCGGTTTTGTCTTTCCACTCTTCAGCATCGGGCAAGGCTTCCTTGCGCTTGGTGATGCTTTTCCAGCCTGCCGCCTGGCTCAACTCAACGTTGAGCTTGATGAAGGCGATCTGGTCGGCCGGCACATCTTCTTCGGCATAAATTGCGTTGACCGGGCACTCCGGGATGCAGACCGCGCAATCGATACATTCATCCGGATCGATGACCAGCATGTTCGGGCCTTCGCGGAAGCAGTCCACGGGGCAGACATCAACGCAGTCGGTGTACTTGCAGCGGATGCAGGATTCGGAAACGATGTGAGTCATGTTGTTCTGGCGGAGATCGGTGGAAACCCTTGATTTTAAGAGGATTCCGGGAGCAGGGTGAATGGATGCGGTGGCGCGGCTGATCCCGGTCAGAGAATCAGCGCGCCGCCCGATGTTTTGTTCGACGCCGTGTCCACCAGCACCAGCGCACCGAGAACGCGCGACCGTGCATAGGGAAGGGTGGCCAATGGCTCCTGGAGGCTCAGCTCGATGTGGCCGATGGCATTGGGCGGCAACGCGCTGGCATCTTCCTCAGCCAATGTGTTGACATCGAGTTTGTGCACGATGCGTTTGACCTTGGCTTTGACCCAGCGGTGGCCGTGCAGTGCCCAGTAAACACGGCCAGCAACCAGCGGCTCGTCGTCCATCCAGGCGATGGTGACCGACAGTTCGCGCGAGGGCTCGAAGCTGTCTTCGGCCAGCAGCCAGTCGCCGCGCGACACGTCCACTTCGCGGTCCAGCACAATACCCGCGCTGTGGCCGGCCAGGATGGATTTGGCCTGGCGAGTGTGGTCCAGCACCTGGGCCACGACGGCGGTCTGGCCGCTGGGTAGCACGGTCACGTTTTGGCCGGGCTGCACGCCACCGGTGGCGACACGGCCCCAGAAGACGCGGCGACCCTGCGAGGTATCCGATGACGACGAAAATTTTTCGACCCACTGCACCGGGAAGGAGAAAGCTTCGGTGCTTTCGGCAGCGGTGGTGGGCAGCTGTTCAAGCAATTGCAGCAGTGACAGGCCCTGGTAGTCACACCAGCCTGGCAGCGTATCCACCACGTTGTAGCCCTTCAGGGCCGACACCGGAACGGTTGCCTTGACCGGGATGAACGCGGCTTTTGCAAATGCTGTGAGTGCAGCACTGATGTTGCGGAAGGCCTGTGCGGAATCTTCCACCGCGTCGAGCTTGTTGACCGCGAACACAATGGACGGCACCCGCAGCAGATTGACCAGCAGCGAATGGCGCCGGGTCTGCGGCAGCAGCTCCATGGACGGGTTTTTCCAGTCGAGCTTGGTAGCATCGACCAGTACCACGGCGGCGTCGGCGCTGGACGCGGCGGTGACCATGTTGCGGGTGTACTGTTCATGGCCGGGCGCGTCGCCGATGATGAACTTGCGGTTTTCGGTGTTGAAGTAGCGGTAGGCCACGTCGATGGTGATGCCCTGTTCGCGCTCGGCCGACAGGCCGTCGGTCAGCAGGGCCAGGTCGGTCTCGCCACCGCGCTGCACGCCGGCCAGGTGGTCTTGCAGCACGGCTTTGCTGTCCACCAGCAAGCGACCGATCAGCGTGCTCTTGCCGTCATCGACCGAGCCGCAGGTGATGAATTTCAGCGCAGATTTCAGGTCATTTTTGCCTGTAGCCCTTGCCTGTATTGCTTCGTCAGCTATCAAATCAGTAGTGCTCATCAGAAATACCCGTCTTTCTTGCGCTTTTCCATCGAAGCGTCGGAAGTCTTGTCGTCCATGCGTGTGGCGCCGCGCTCGCTGACGTCTGCGGCCAGAGTTTCGATCACGATCTCGGCGGCGGTGGCGGCCGGGCTGTCCACGGGGCAGGTGCAGGTGATGTCGCCAACGGTGCGGAAACGCACGGTTTTCTCGACCACTTCCTCGCCATCGCGTGCTGGCGTGAGCTCAGTCACCGGCACCAGCAAGCCCTTGCGCTCAACGACCTTGCGCTGGTGCGCGTAATACAGCGAAGGCAGGGCGATGTTTTCGCGCTCGATGTATTGCCAGACGTCGAGTTCGGTCCAGTTGGAAATCGGAAACACGCGGAAGTGTTCGCCGGGTTGCAGCCGGGTGTTGAACAGGGTCCAGAGTTCCGGTCGCTGGGCCTTGGGCTGCCACTGGCCGAAGCTGTCGCGGTGCGAGAAGATGCGCTCCTTGGCGCGGGCTTTTTCCTCGTCGCGGCGTGCGCCGCCTATCAGCGCGTCGAAGCGAAACTCTTCGATGGCCTCCAGCAGCGTCACCGACTGGTGCACGTTGCGGGATTCGCCGGGGTGCGCCAGCCGCACAGTGCCGCGTTTCATCGAGTCTTCGACGTTGCGCACGATCAGCTCGGCATCGAGTTCTTTCGCGCGCAGATCGCGGAAGTCGGTGACCTCGTGGAAGTTGTGGCCGGTATCGATCATCAGGAGCGGGTAGGGAATGCGGCCGACGCCAAAGGCCTTTTCGGCGCACTTGAGCATGACCAGCGAGTCCTTGCCGCCCGAGAACAGCAGGGTCGGGCGCTCGAAAGCGGCCGCCACTTCGCGCAGGATGAAAATTGTTTCTTCCTCAAGGGCATCGAGGTGGGTATTGGACAGCCGGGCGGTGGATATCACCGGGTCGGCAGGCAGCAGGTTGGAGGGTGTGCGGGCGTTCATAGGTCAGTGTGCAAGGTGCAGACCGCATTCGCGGTTGTCCTCGCCCTTGGTGGGGTCCACGTAGTCGAAATTGTTGGGCAGGCCGTGGGTCTCGCAGTACTGGTAAAGCTCTTTGGACGACCAGTGCAGGAGAGGCGCGACCTTGATCAGGCCGTCGGGGTTGACGCTGACCGGCTCCATCTGGGCGCGCACAGCGGTGTCGGTGGCGCGCAAGGCCGTGAACCAGACCTGGGGCGCGGTTTCGCGCAGGGCGCGGGCAAAGGGCTCGAGCTTGACTTCTTCGGTGAAGGCGGCATGGCGGGGGTCGTCCAGCGCCGGGGTCGGGCCGGCCACCGCCTCGCGGTGCGCACGCGAGCGGCGCGGCAGGTAAATATGCAGATCGAGGTTCAGCAGCTTCGTGACTTCGTCGGCAAAACGGTAGGTGGCCTCGGTGTTGTAGCCGTTGTCCATCCAGACCACGGGCACGCGGGGGTTGGCACGTGTCACCATGTGCAGAATGACCGCCTCGAAGGGACGGAAATTGGTGGTGACGATGGCGGGCCGACCCAGTTCCACAGCCCAGTCCACCAGGCCCTGCGCGTTGTGGCCGAGTTCTGCGTTGATTTTTGCAAGGTCAAGCTTCATCGTGTTCAGGCCGCAGCCCGTTCCTGGACATCCTTGAAGTGGGGTTGCACCTTGACGGCGTCGCCCTGGTATTTGCCGACTTTGCGCCCGGGATAAGCCGCCAGCACACGCTGGGCGGTCGCCATGTCCTGGTCAGCACGCAGCACGGCGACGTCAAAACCGCTGCGCTCCATTTGTGCGAGCTGGTCGGCCAGCACGTCACCGGTGGCGCGTATCTCGCCGGTAAAACTGCGGCGGCGGCGCAGCAGAAACGCCTGGCTGAAGGCGCGGCCGTCGGTGAATTTCGGAAAGTGCAGGTCGATGCGTGTCACGCCGTCCAGCGCAGCCTGCAGCGGGTCGGCGTCGTTGGGCAGGACGAGTGTGCTGCTGTCTTCAGCGGCAGCGTGATCGGTCAGTGGCAAAAGTTTCATGGTGTGCTCCTCAGGCGACTGCAGACGCGGCAGCGGGAAAACGCGCACTGTTGGCGGCCAGCTTGAACGGGTCAATGCCGGTGCGGCGCAGGGTGGCGATAAAAGTTTCGCCGGTTTCGCGGTGCTGGCGGTAGGTCTCGAGCACGGCCTCGATCACTTCTGGCACTTCGGCGGCCGAGAACGAGGGTCCGACCACCTTGCCAGGCACGGGCGCACCGCTCAGGGTGGAGCCGTCCGAGCCGCCCAGCGTGACCTGGTACCACTCCTTGCCGTCCTTGTCGACGCCGAGGATGCCGATGTGGCCGCTGTGGTGGTGGCCGCAGGAGTTGATGCAGCCGCTGATGTGCAGATCGATCTCACCGAGGTCGTGCAGCTCGTCCATGTCCTGGTAACGCTCGGTGATGGCTTCGGCAATCGGGATCGAGCGTGCGTTGGCCAGCGAGCAGAAGTCGCCACCGGGGCAGGCAATCATGTCGGTCAGCAGCCGGATGTTGGGGCGTGCAAAACCCGACTTGCGTGCGGCGCGCCACAGCTCGGGGAGTTCGTCGCAGCGCACCCAGGGCAGCAGCAGGTTCTGGTCGTGCGTGACGCGCACCTCACCGGCACTGAACTGGTCGGCCAGGTCGGCGGCCGTGTCGAGCTGGTCGGCGGTCGCGTCGCCGGGCGCCTGGCCCAGTCGTTTGAACGAGAGCGTCACGCAGCGCAGGTCAGGGTTCTGGTGCGGCGCGACGTTTTGCTTGAGCCAGCGGCCAAACTCGATGTCGTCCTCGGCCGCGGCCCGCAGGATGTTGGCGATTTTGGCGTCGGCACTCTTGCGGTCGCACTTGAGCGCAGGTGGCACAAAACACGCCGTGACGCGGTCCAGTTCGGCCTGGGTGATGGTGTGTGGGCCGCCGTCATGTTCCATGATCTGCTGGTACTCGGCTTCCACGTCGTCGATGTACTTCTGGCCCTCGGCCTTGACCAGGATCTTGATGCGCGCCTTGTACATGTTGTCGCGGCGGCCGTAGCGGTTGTACACACGCACGATGGCCTCGATGTAATTCATGACCTGGTGCCACGGCAAAAACTCGCGGATCACAGTGCCGATGATGGGCGTGCGGCCCATGCCGCCGCCAACCTGCACCTTGAAGCCGAGTTCACCTTCGGCGTTGCGGATCAGGTGCAGGCCCACGTCGTGCCAGGCGGTGGCTGCGCGGTCTTCCCTGGCGCCGCTGATGGCGATCTTGAACTTGCGCGGCAAAAAAGCGAACTCGGGGTGCAGCGTGCTCCACTGGCGCAGGATCTCCCCGAAAGGCCGCGGATCAGCGATTTCATCGACCGCAATGCCGGCGCGTTCATCGCTGGTGATGTTGCGGATGCAGTTGCCGCTGGTCTGGATACCGTGCATGTTGACGCTGGCCAGCAGGTCCATCACGTCTGCTGATTTGTCGAGCGGAATCCAGTTGTACTGAATGTTCTGGCGCGTGGTGAAGTGGGCGTAACCGGCGGTCAGTTTGGACGCCACCGACAGGCCGCTTTTAAGGTTGACCGGGCCGAGCTTGTCCTGTGCCGCCTGGGCGTCATTGAACAGCGCAGCGTTCGGCTGGTCGTACTCGCGGGCAATTTTTGCCAGCACCCGCACCTGCGCGCTCGACAACTCGCCATAGGGCACAGCCACGCGCAGCATGGGCGCATAACGCTGGACGTACCAGCCGTTTTGCAGGCGCAGCGGGCGGAACTCGTCCTCGGCCAACTGGCCGGATTGCCAGCGCGTGAGCTGGTCGCGGTACTGGTCCGCGCGTGCCTGCACGAACTGGCGGTCAAATTCTGTGTATTGGTACATGGCTGTCAGAGATCAAAAAGTGGTTTCAGATGGCGATCAGTTTGACGCCGGCATAGGCCAGCAACACGGAGAGCAGGGAACGTATCCAGCGGTCGGGCGTGCGTGTCACCAGCCGGGCGCCAAGCCAGATGCCCGGCAGCGAACCGGCCAGCAGCTTGGCCAGCAAGACCCAGTCCACCGAACCGATGGACGCATGACCGAGACCGGCCACCAATGTCAGCGGCACGGCGTGGGCAATGTCGGCGGCAACGATGCGCGGTAGCGGCAGGGCGGGGTACAGCAGCATCAGCACAATCACGCCGATGGCGCCCGCACCCACCGAAGTGATGGTCACCATGGCGCCAATCACCGCGCCGAACAGCACCGGCAGGGCCCAGTGCCGGGCCTGCGTCGCGGCGCCCAGGGCGGCTGCATCGATATGGCGTGGCGCGGCCTTGCCGTAAAGCGCCTTGTACAGCATCGCGGCAGCGGTCAGCAGCAGCGCAATGCCCAGCGTGGTGGTCATCACCGCATGGGCGGCCGGGCTGGCCGGACCCAGCAGGTGCAGGGCATACAGTGTGACCAGCGCGGCCGGGATGCTGCCGGCGGCGGTTTGGCCGACGATTTTCCAGTCGACAATACGGGCGCGTGCCAGACTGACGGTGCCGCCCATCTTGGTGAAGGCGGCAAACAGCAGGTCGGTGCCTATGGCCAGATGTGGTTTGACGCCGAAAAAGAAAATCAGCAAGGGCGTCATCAGCGAGCCGCCACCGACTCCGGTGAGGCCAACCACCAGGCCCACCGCAAAACCGGCGAAGACAAAAACAAGATCATGCATATGCGGTCGACTGTAAAACCGCTGTTTATGAAAACAAACGACAGATTTGTTGTTGGCTTATTCGCATAAGCTTATTCATCAGTGTTCATGCGGGCTTACACAGTTCTGGCTGCCCGATTCTTTCAGGCCTGCCAAGCCCGCACCGGCGCTGGATTGGGGCAAGCCCGCTGCGAGCCGCGGCGCGCGCCCCGCATAATCCACCGCAAATGACATCCATGGGAGCGCTGGGGGCTGTGAAACCAATATTCGTCAAGTACTACGGCTTCAGCGATGCCGAGCGCCATGCCTTGCACACCCTGTTTCGGCTCTCTGAATCGCACCCGGTGGTGTATGCGCCCTGGACGGCCGACGGCCCGGAAGCCGCCCAGGTCGTGCTGGTAGACGGTGATAGCTGGGAGGCTGCCCTGGCCCTGGCCAATCCCTCGCACGACAAGCTCAAGCTGGCCTGGGTGGGTGCGGGCGCTCCGGCCTCGGCCTGGCGGGTATTTGCGTCACCGGTCAAATGGTCTGCCCTGATCGAGGCGATGGACGAGGCGTTTTTGCCCGTGACATCAAAAGCCTTGTCACTTGACCTGGCGCTGGCCCACGATACGGATCTGGATGTTCACTTTGAGGGTGTTGACGACACCGCTCCGATGGCGCTGGAGGGCGCGGCTAGCGCAGCCGCGCGGCGTGTGCTGTTGGTGGATGCTGGCCGAGACGAGCGTCTCTACCTGCGCGCCAAGCTGGCCGCGGCGGGTTTGCATGAGGTGGACGAAGCCGCCAGCGGCGCGGAGGCGATGGAACTGCTGCGTAGCGCCGCGTACCAGTTAGTCATCGTGGACCTGGGCCTGACTGACATGGACAGTTGGCAGGTGATCAAGGCCGTGGACCGTACCCGGCCAGCGATTGCGCATCTGTTCATCACGGGCGCCGAGCCGGCTTGGCGGCGCGGGCTGCGGGCCCGGTTTTCGGGCGCGCAAGTCTATTTGTCCAAGCCGCTGGATCCCGAAAAACTCAAGAATTTGCTACAAAATATATAGCTGCTTACGCCCGGAGGGTATGGGCTAGAGGCTGAAAAGATACTCAATTTCGGAACTTCAAGCCCGGAAGCGCTGCGGCGCCAGGGCCTGCGCCAAACGCTGTTCCAGCGGCAAAGGCTCGCCATGCAGGCGGGCCGCCAGCAACTCGCCGCACAACACGGCAAAGCTCAGGCCGCGCGAACCCATGGCGGTGCTGACCCACAATCCCGGCAAAGCGCTGGCGTCAACCCGGCCCACCAGCGGCAGGCGGTCCGGCGCAGCGCAGCGCACACCGGCCCAGGCACGTGCTGCGTTGCTTTGAAAAATTGGCGCCAGTGTTTGAGCCGTCGTTGGCAACAGCGCTTGCAGGCGCGCAAGATTGGCGTGTTGATTGGCGGGCCGGATTTCGGTACTGTCCTGGTCGCGCTCGAAAGTCGCGCCTGCGAACCAGGCCAGGCCCTGATCGGTCGGCACGGCGGGAATAAAACTGCCGCTGCCGTTGACCACAAAAGGCGGGAAAGTTGCCGTGCTCGGCGCGTCGTCTTGCAGGCCCCAGGACATCTGCCCGCGGATCGCCTGCAGCTGCAAGCCGCTTTCGACCAGCAGGCGGCTTGCATGGCCGGCGGCAAGCACCACCATGCTCGCCTGCGCCAGACAGTGTCCTTGCTCGTCCAGCACTTGCCAGTGGCCGGTCTCCAGGTCTCGCTGCAATCGTGCGGCGTGGTTGCCGCCTCGCCAGCGTATGCCCGGCTGTGCGAGCAGCGCAAGCACCAGCCGCGCCGGCTTGATCCAACCCGCGCGGTGGTGCCAGCAGGCGGGCCCGTCGTTCGTGCTGAGACCGGCCTGCGTCAGTTGCGCCTCGGATGCGATGTCGCTCCAGTCGCGGCCGGCCTCTGGCCAGTCGGCGGGCAGACCGGCACTGCCGTCCAGGCGCCGCTCCAGCACGCCGCAGGTCTGCCAGTCCGAGCCTGCCTGCAGCAGCGCTTCAGCCTGCTGCCAGGTGGCGCGCACGCCGCAGCGCGACAGCCGGGACAGCACACTATCGTCCGGCGAGACATGCGGCACCAGCACGCCGGCCGGCAACCCCGAGGCGCCGCCTGCCGGCGCTGTTTCGCTGTCCAGTACCTCGACCTGCCAGCCGCGCCGCGCCAGGCTGGCGGCCACAGACGCCCCCGCGAGGCCGGCGCCTATCACCACGCAACTGGCGGGGGTGACCGGCGCCAAGGGTTGGAACGACAGCGCCTTGCGCGGTTCCCAGCGCGGGTCGAACTCGCCCTGCAGGTTGTCGCGCTTGGGCGGTTGGCCTGGCACTTTGCGCACGGTGAAGCCGCACTGGCTCAAGCCGTCGAGCACGCTGCGCGCAATCGTCCAGCTCGCAATGCGGGTGCCGCGTCGGCAGCAGCGCGCCACCGCCTTGAGCGTGTGTGTGTCCCAGATGTCCGGGTTCTTTGAAGGGCTGAAGCCATCGAGGTACACCGAGTCAGCCTCGAACTGCTGTTCGCGCAGCACGGCCTGGGTGTCACCGATGCACAGACTGAGCAACACCCGGCCTTCTTCAAACACCAGCCGGTGCACGCCCGGCAGCAGGCCCCAGCACTGCGCCTGCAGTTGTGTGGCCAAAGGCAAGAGTTCAGGGTGTGCGGCTGCGGCGCGCAGCAGGTCGGCGGCGCCGGCCGGAAAAGCTTCCGTCGAGACGAAATGCAGCATGCGTGGGCGTGCAGGGTCCGTTTGCCAGGCCTGCCAGGTGACCAGAAAATTCAGTCCCAGGCCAAACCCGGTTTCCAGGATGCGCCACTGCGGCTGGTGGGCCCAGGCCTCAGGCAGCCCGCAACCGCGCAGAAAAACCTCGCGTGCTTGCGCCAGCCCGCCGAGTTCGCTGCGATAACGGTCGCCAAAGCGCGGGCTGTAGGGCGTACCGTCAGCCAGCCACTCGATGCGCTCGGGCACAGCCGCAATCAGGTTGTCGGAGGAATGTATCCCTGCACCTTGTCGGCGCCGGTACCGAAGAAGTGGTTTTCCATCTGCCGCGCCAGGTACTGGCGAGCGCGGGCATCGGCCAGGTTCAGCCGGTTTTCATTGACCAGCATGGTCTGCTGCTTCATCCACTCGGCCCAGGCTTCCTTGCTGACTTCCTCCCACAGGCGTTTGCCCAGCGGGCCGGGGTAGGGAGGAAAGTCCAGGCCTTCGGCTTCGCGGCCCAGTTTGATGCAGTTGACGGTGCGTGCCATGTGAGTTCTTTCGTGAGGGACGTTATGAATGCGGCGGGACCAAGCCTGCAGAATTTCGCTCTTTGCCTCCATCGCATGCCAATGCACCCGACAAGGAAAGCAGACCGGTGGCCCTGAATCCACCATTTTAGGAAGGTTTCCACCCGCCGGTCCTTAAAAGGCCATCGCCCGGCACAGACAACGTCCCGGATGCAGAATGACCAGACTCCGTTGCCAGTCGCCGATCAGTCGCGGTGTCTAGGCAGACAGGGCCCGGTTCGGCTGCCAGTGATCATGCAAATTTCTGCCGACGTGCCGACGGCCACGATGCGGACGCCTTGTCCGCCGTCACCAGGGCGGACGTCGCTTGACCCAGTTGCTGGCCGCCGCCACGCGCAGTCCGTGCTCGACCAGGATGACGGTGTTGCCGGCGTGCACCAATCCTTGCAACTGCGCGATCAGTTTGTCGATGTCGGCGGGGTGCAGGCCGGTTCCTGGTTCATCCTGCACATACCGGGTCGGCCCGTGCTGGGGGTGCTGGAGGACGGTACAGGCGTGCCGGCCTTCTAGGCATGCAAAGGGTCAGGTCAACGCCGGTCCATGCGCTGCTGCGGGACGCGGCGACGCTTTTTCAGCAGCAGGGACAGCAGGACCAGCGTGCCGGACGCCGCGCCGTAAACCCAGGCGCGCTGGACCAGCGTGGGCGTGATCGACCGCCTGCGCGCCGGCGAGGAGGTTTGCGTACCGGTCGGAGCCGACGGCACCGTCTTGCCCGCCGATTCACTGCGGCGCGGCGCTTCGACCGCTGGCGCGAGCACGCTGCCTGCGCTGGCCGCGGGCGCTGCAGCTTCAGCAGCCAATGTGGCCGGGGTATCGACCTGACCGCGCCGCGAGCCGTGTTCGTGCGCAAACACCCAGGTGAATTCCGCGCCCAGCAAAAAGATCTGCGCGGAGTAATACACCCAGACCAGCAGCACAACCAGCGAGCCGGCGGCCGCAAAAGACGAGGTCACGCTGCTTTTGCCGATGTACAGACCGATCAGCGCCTTGCCGACTTCAAACAACACGGACGTGACGGCTGCGCCGACCCAGACATCGCGCCAGCTCACGCTGGCCTGTGGCATCAGCTTGAAAATCATGGCAAACAGCAGGCTGGAAATTCCGAGCGAGATGGCGGTGTTCACAACCTGCAGCAGCAGTTCCCATCCCGGAAACAGGCCGGTGGCCCAACCGCCAAAAGCCGCCACCCCGGCACTGAAAACCAGTGACACCGACAGCAAAAAACCCAGCCCGAGGATGAACCCGAGCGACAGCAGCCGCGCACGCAGGGTGGCCCATATTCCCGATGCCTTTTGCGAGGGCGGCACGTCCCAGACGCGGTCCAGCGCGCTTTGCAGCTCGGCAAACACAGTGGTCGCGCCGACCAGCAGCACACCCACGCTGATCAGGGTGGCGATCACGCCCTTGGCGGGTTTGTTGGCACTTTCAATCAGGGCCTGCACACCCACTGCGCCGTCCCGGCCGATCAGGCCAGTCAGTTGGGCGACGATTTCGCCCTGCACAGCGTCGCGCCCCCAGACCAGCCCGGCGACGGCGATCACGATGATCAGCAACGGTGCGATCGAAAACACCGTGTAGTAGGAGATCGCCGCGCCCATGCTGGGTGCGTAGTCGTCGATCCAGGCGGTGACGGATTGCCGGGCAAGGCGGTAAAAAAGCTTGAAATGCACAGCGGGTCCTGCAAATACCGGCAAAGCCGCCAGCAGTACAAAGTGTTTCAGGTGGCTGCAGCCAGCGCCGTCGGCCCCGGCTGCATCCGCGTGTAGGCGGGCTGCGACGGCCGCGCGAGGCTTGACGTGGCGCCGGCCGCCCGTCGCGGCCAGTTCCTGAAGCTAAAATGCCTGCCAGCCCACGTCCCGTTTGGACAAGCTGCTATAAAAAAAAGAGTGATCGGAGTCTGTCCTGGCCCGGTGGATGCCTGCAGCTGCTGGTAAAATGACAGGTCCGGCGCTTGTTTTTCGGCACGGGACCCCCAGTTCTGAAGCATGACCACCATCCATACCCCTTCTCCCAGCACCAGCCTGACCGTGACGCACGTGCTTGCCGAACTGCTTGAGCGGCTGGAGCACAGCCAAGAGCCAGTCGGGCCGGAGCAATACCTGTCGGTCGTGCATCATCTGGTCGAGGCCTTTGGCGACGCCCCGCCGGGCGCTGAACTGGGGGCTTTGCTCGATACCCACCCGGCCGCGGCCGAGTTGTACGAAAATGTCAATTACCAGTACGCGGGCTTGTGCCGCTCCCCGCTGGAAACCGCCCTCAGCGCCGAGCAGCAAGCCAGGCAAGTCATCGAGCGCGCCATGCGCTCATCCAACAAAGGAAACCCTTATGGCCAGAGCTGATGCCAAAACCACTGTCCTCGCCGATGGGCTGCGCTACAAATCCAAGGTATCGGGTTCGCCCTTTGTGGCGTCCGCTTCTTTCGGCGCGGCCACCATGTCGTGTTTCATGTGTGGCAAACACCGCCCGCGTTCACAAATGGGCACCCGCAAGGTGCTCGGCAAGTCGCACGCCGTCTGTGCGCCTTCATGCAAGGCGCTGGACGAGGCCGGTAGCTGAGACCGCGCTGAAGAAAAAACCGGGTGACAACAAGGGCCACGATGGCTGAGCCGCTGCACATCGTCTGCCCGCATTGCCATACCACCAACCGCGTCCGCCAGGACGACCTGGTCAAGGTGCCCAACTGCGGCAACTGTCACAAGACCTTGTTCGCGGGGCATCCGGTGGCGCTCGGTGGGGACGCATTCGACCGTCACATCAGCCGCAACCAGATCCCGGTGCTCGTTGATTTCTGGGCGCCCTGGTGCGGCCCGTGTCTGCAAATGGCGCCAGCCTACGCGCACGTCGCTGCTCAGCTTGAGCCGGCGTTTCGGGTCGTCAAGGTTGATACCGAAGCGTCGCCCGCGTTGGGTACTCGCTTCAACATTCGCAGCATTCCGACGCTGGCGCTGTTTATCAACGGCCGTGAGGTCGCGCGCCAGGCCGGCGCCATGGGTGCGGCTGACATCGTGCGCTGGGCCAAGTTTCACGCGCTCTGAGCTCCGGGATATCTTGCTTTTTCTGCGCGGCGTGATACGCGCCATGCCGCGTGTCATGTGCCGGACATACGCCTTGCCTACGATTCACAGATTCTTACAATCTGGGCCGTTTGAGTCGCACCATGCAACTACACAAGTCAGAAAAGGCCAAGCTCGAGTTAGCCTCCAGGGCGCGCGTACTCAACGTGCGTGAGCGCGGAGCGCTTTTTCTCGCGGACGGCCTCAAGACGCGCGACGAAATGCAGGGCCTGCTGCAAGACGACGGTCGCATCCTGCAAAAGTTGATCGCCGACGGCTACCTGATCGTGCTGGGAGCGGAAGGCGCAGGCATGACGCCTGCCAAAGATCCGGCACTGGCGCCGCAGGCCTTTTATGCACCGCCGTTGCCAAGCCCTTCCTTGCCCGTGGCTACAGCTATCCCTGCACCTGCACCACAGGGTGATAACTTTGAAGGCAAACGTTCGCTGGCGACGACACGCATGTTTCTGTTTGACATTTGCGAGCGTATGTTCGTCAGAAAGATGCCGGAGCTGGCCAGGCATTACCGCGACCAGTTGCGTGAGGCGCGTGACCGTGAATCCATGATGGCGATTGCCCGCGACATCATTCTCAATGTGCAGGAAGTCGCGGGCGCCGAGCGGGCCGATGGCCTGAGCGAGCGTATTGCCATGCTGTTGCCGCCCGAGGGCTGACTTTACCGCGTCAACCTGCTTCTGCCAGAGCATCAGCTTGCTATCAATAGAGTAGCAGCTCACGCTTTCTGCGTAGGGGCCCGAGCCCGATTTGATGCATAGATGCGGCTAAAAACTGGATCCCGGCCTTCCTTGGGCCTGAGCAAGCTGCACGGCGGCGAGATGTCCGTTTTTGGCGAGCCCGGCCACGGCGAACTGCCTAAGCTGGTGCCCCTGCCTCAAGCTTTTCCGGAACCCACGCGCCATGACACCAACCACGATTTCAATTTCTCCCGCCGCACGCGACTGGGGGCTGTTGACTGAGGCGCTGCAAGTGCACGGCCATGTGGTGCTGCCGCAGTTGCTCGGTCTGGACGAGTGTTTGGCCATCGGCCGGCTTTACCCGCAGGCCGACAACTTCCGCAGCCGCGTGGTGATGGCGCGCCATGGTTTTGGCCGGGGCGAATACCAGTACTTCAGCTACCCGCTGCCCGCGCGGGTGCAGCAGTTGCGCAGCGCGCTGTACCCGCTGCTGGTCAATGTGGCCAACCGCTGGAACGAGGCCATGGCCATGGATGTGCGATACCCGCCCGACCATGCAGCGTTTCTGGCGCGTTGTCATGCGGCTGGGCAAACACGGCCGACACCGCTGCTGCTGCAATACGCCGAGGGCGACTACAACTGCCTGCACCAGGACCTGTACGGCGAGCATGTGTTCCCTCTGCAGGTCGCCATCCTGCTGTCGCGGCCGGAGCATGACTTCAGCGGCGGCGAGTTTGTGCTGACCGAGCAACGGCCGCACAGGCAGTCGCGCGCCACCGTGGTGCCGCTGGCTCAGGGTGATGCGGTGGTGTTTGCCGTGCACCAGCGACCGGTGGCCGGCAGCCGGGGCTTTTACCGCGTCAACATGGGCCACGGCGTGAGTGAGGTGCGCAGCGGCCAGCGCCACACACTGGGCATTATTTTTCATGACGCTCAATAAGAACGGGTCCGTAGACAATGGACGCGTGACAGCCGACCTGTTTGAAGACATCCATACATCGGAGCCAGCGCATCAGACGCTGGCGCCCGGCGCCGTGCTGCTGCGCGGCTTTGCGCGCGAGGCGGGGGCTGAGCTGTTGGCAGCGCTGGACACTGTGCTGGCCGCTGCGCCATTGCGCCATCTCGTCACGCCGGGCGGTCACACCATGTCGGTCGCCATGAGCAACTGCGGCCCGCTGGGCTGGGTCTCCGACAGGCGCGGCTACCGCTACAGCAGGGAAGACCCGCTCTCGGGCCAGCCCTGGCCGCCCATGCCGGAGAACTGGCGTGCACTCGCCGCCCGCGCGGCCACCGAGGCTGGCTTCAGCGGCTTCACGCCCGACGCCTGCCTGGTCAACCAGTACCAGCCGGGCAGCAAACTGTCGCTGCATCAGGACAAGGACGAAAACGATTTTTCAGCGCCCATTGTGTCGGTGTCGCTGGGCCTGCCCGCGGTTTTCCTGTTCGGCACGCCGCAGCGCAGCGACCGGCCGCAACGGCACCGGCTGCAGCATGGCGATGTGGTGGTCTGGGGCGGACCAGCGCGGCTGGCCTTTCATGGGGTGGCGCCGCTGGCCGACGGTGACCATGCGCTGCTGGGCCGGCGGCGTATCAACCTGACATTTCGCTGCGCGGGCCAGGCTTTATAAGTAAAAACAGCCTCCAGCCCTTACCGGACGGTCGCGAGAAGCTATGAAAAGAGGAGCAAATCAGCTCATCGGCACATGTTGTAGCCGCCGGTCTCCAGGTGAAAGTGGTCGCTGTGCGCGGCGTTGTAGTCTGGTCCCAGCACGCCCTTGAAGTAGCGGCAAGCGCCGCGGTGCGCTTCCTTGAGAAACAGCGCGTCAGGCCCGGTCACGGGGACCGCATCATCGGCTTGCCACTGGCGCAGCACAGCGATGGTTTTGCCGTTGGCCAGCGTGAAGCCCGCGATGTCCAGCGCATCGGCGGTGGCGTGCCGGCTGCGGTTTCCTGGGGGTGCATTGAGCGCAGGCGTACACCGCGAAGGGCCGCCCCGAGCAAGCACAGCCCCCTGGGGGGGCAGAGAGTCACACGAAGTGGACGAACGTGGGGGCGCTATCGGTTCACCGCCATTGACGTTGCGGCAGGCGTAACTTCCGAGGTGGGTGATGGCTGTCACCCGCTGGCCGGTATGCAACTGCGCTGCGGGTTGTAGCGCATGCCGCTCCCACATGGCGAACGACAAGGCCATCGGGCAACTGAGCGACACCGGCGGTCCGAGTCGTACGCCGGCCTCCCGCAGCAAAACGGCGTTCTCAAAGCCACAGCCCGGTCCGGTGACGCGATCCGGCAGCACGCTGTAGCGCATGCCGGTCTGCGCCAAGGCGGCCAGACAAGGCGCCGGTTCGCTTTTGGCGCGTGACAGTTTGAACGGCGTGAGAACGTTGGGCGTTGCTGCCACATCCAGCCGCGCCCAAGGGTTGAAACGCTCGGGAAGAGTGAGTATGCCGCTGTAGACGCTGTAGCCGGCGGCGACCAGCAGACCCCAGAGCACGGCCACCAGCCAGCGGCCCCAGCGCGGGCACCGGGTGCGGGGCTGCGCGTTGGCAGTGGCGTGTGGACGCGGGGACGGGAGCATGCCTTGTTTGTAGCGTTGTGACAGGGCTGGGCTTGCCAGCCAATACCGCCAGTAGTTGCAAGGCCTGGCCTCAAACCAGCCAATCTGGCTCGCAGTTCGGAAAACCCACCAAGTCCTGGGTGGATACGCAAGAAATACAGGACGGGGTATTAAATTCGGGTCATGGCAGATTTACGTTTGGCGTACGAGCGCGCGGTGGCAGAACTTGGTGTGCAGGTGTCGGGCATGCTGGCCGCCGGCGTGGCGCAGGAGCAGGTCGCGCGTTGGGCGGCGGGTCAACGCGACCGGCTCAAGCAGGTTTACCGCGGCAAAACACCGCCGGCGGCATTGGCCGTGATCGAGGCCCGAAGCCTGGCGCAGTATGGCAACACCACCGGGCCGTCGGTGGAGCAGCTCAGGGCCGATGGCAAATCCTGGGCGGAGATCGCCGCATCGGCCGGGCGCCCCGGAAAGCAGCCCGAGGGCCTTTGACGCAGCGCAGTGGGCGCTGCCATTTGCTGATTGATGGCGGGAGATCGCAGGCGCCGGGACGTGGCGGAAAAAGAAGGCAAGAAAGGGAATTAATACTACATTCGATGCGGCAGGCTGGTCAGGGCATGGGCGCTGGCTGCTTTGCACAATGGACTTTTCCATTTTCTGCAGTCAGGAGCATTCCATGGCCCAATACACCATCGCCGTCGTCGTCGGCAGCATCCGCAAGGACTCCTTCAACCGCAAGCTCGCCAAGGCGCTTGAAAAGCTGTTCCCGGCAGAGTTCAGCTTCACCCATGTACGCATTGACGACTTGCCGCTGTACAACCAGGACGACGACGCCAGCCCGGCGGCCTCGGTCACGCGCCTGAAAGGCGAGATCACGGCCGCCCAGGGCGTGCTGTTTTTGACCCCCGAATACAACCGATCCATCCCCGGTGTGCTCAAAAACGCCATCGATCACGCGTCGCGCCCCTACGGCAAAAGTGTGTGGAACGGCAAGCCCGCCGGTGTCATCGGCGCCTCGGTCGGCCCCATTGGCACAGCGCTGGCGCAGCAGCACCTGCGCAACATCCTGGCTTACCTGAACATGCCGACGTTGGGCCAGCCCGAGGCCTTTATTCACAACAAGGAAGGCCTGTACGACGAGGCCGGCAACATCGGCGAGGCGAGTAAAAAATTCCTGCAGTCCTGGGTCGATGCTTACGTGGCCTTCGTCAAGACCAGCGCGTAATTTTTGCGCATAAAAAAGCCCGCAAAGCGGGCTTTTCGTGGCTAAGCGCTGCCTTTATGCGGCCAGCGCGGCTTCCGGCTGGTTGGCAGCCAGCGTGGCGACGGCTTTGATCTCCAGCTCGGCAGCGGCCAGCGCGCTGGCTTTGGCAGCTTCACCCATGGCCAGGCCTTCGGCGCGCACAAAACGCACGTCGGTGATGCCGAAGAAACCAAACACCACCTTGAGGTAACTTTCCTGGTGTTCTGTGGCTTGACCGGCTTCGCTGGTCGAGTACATGCCGCCGCGTGAGGAGGCCACGATCACCGTCTTGCCGCCGGCCAGGCCGACCGGGCCCTTGTCGGTGTAGCTGAAAGTTCGGCCGACCTGTGCCACACGGTCAATCCAGGCCTTGAGCTGGGTCGGGATGCTGAAGTTGTACAGCGGCGCGCCAACCACAATCACGTCGGCAGCGAGGAACTGCGACACCAGCGCTTCGGACACAGCGTTTTCCTGTTTCTGAACATCGCTCAATGTGCTGCCGTCGGGCAGGCGAAAACCGAGCGATTCGGCCGACAGGTGGCTGGGCGCGTCGGCGGCCAGGTCCAGGTAGCTGACGTCGGTGGCAGGGTGGCTGGCGCGCCAGGAGGCCACGATCTGGGCCGTGAGTTGGCGCGAGACCGAGTTGCCGCCGAGGATGCTGGAGTCGATGTGAAGAAGTTTGCTCATGGTGGATTCCTTGAAAGATTGATTCGGGTTGTTGGCGGATTCACCTGAATCTTGGCCATGAATAGATTGTGCTGGCGGGTCGATTGATTGATAAGTCAGCAAAATCGCGATACATTGTTCTATAAACAGGACAATGGAGCCAAGTCATGCAGGATCTGAACGACATGTTGTATTTCGCAGAGGTGGTGGAGCGGGGCGGTTTTGCCGCTGCCGGACGCGCCTTGGGCCTGCCCAAATCACGCCTGTCGCGGCGCGTGGCCGAGCTGGAGGCGCGGCTGGGCGCCCGGCTGCTGCAGCGCACCACCCGCAAGCTGTCACTGACCGAGGTCGGTGAGATTTACCTGCGCCACTGCAGCGCCATGCGTGACGAGGCGCAGGCCGCTGACGAGGCGGTCGCGCAACTGCAGGTCGAGCCGCGCGGAACCCTGCGCATCAGTTGCCCGGTCACGCTGGCGCAAAGCACGCTGGGTTTCCTGGTGCCGCGTTTCATGGCGCAGTACCCGCAGGTCAAGGTGGACATGCGGGTGACCAACCGGGTGGTGGACCTGGTGGAGGAGGGCGTGGATATCGCACTGCGCGTGCGGCCCACGCTGGACGACAGCGGCAGCCTAGTCGTCAAGAACCTGGGCCCCAGCGCCGGGCATTTGTTGGCCAGCCCGGACCTGCTGCGCAGGCAGGGCGTGCCGGACAAGCCGGAAGACCTGCACAAACTCGATACGGTGGCGATGTCCTGGACCGATGGGCGCGCCGCCTGGACGCTGCTGGGCCCGGACGGCAGGGAGTTTGTGCTGCAGCACCAACCGCGTTATGTGGCCGACGATTTGCAGACACTGAAGCTGGCCGTGCTGGCTGGCACCGGCATGAGTTTTTTGCCGGAGTCCATGAGCGCGGCCGAGCAGCAGGCGCAGTTGCTGGTGCCGGTGCTGCCCGGCTGGGCGCTACGCGCCGGGGTCACGCATGCCGTGTTCACCTCGCGGCGCGGCCAGGTGCCGGCAGTACGCACTTTCCTGGACTTCCTGGGCCAGCACATGTGTGGCGAGACGCTGGTCTAAGGTCAACAGGCCCTGACATATGCTCCTGTTTTAATAGCTGCTTAAGTCCGCTGCATAAGGGCTTAGACCACTTTGGGTGCCTGATACCTGCTTGTCCCGGCGGCAAATCAGGCTTTTTGTGCTTACAGGACCTTGGCGATGGACGCGCAGACGTGGGCGATGTTCTGGCTGTTCAGCGCAGCCACACACATGCGGCCGGTGTCGGTGCCGTAGACGCCGAATTCAGTACGCAGGCGCACCATCTGGTCCTTGGTCAGGCCCGAGTAGCTGAACATGCCGATCTGGGTCGTGATGAAGCTCATGTCTTCCTTGACGCCGGCGGCTTTCAGGCCGTCCACCAGTTTCTGGCGCATGGCCTTGATACGCACACGCATCTCGGCCAGTTCTTTTTCCCAGAGTGCGCGCAGCTCGGGGTTGTTCAGCACGTTCGCAACGACGGTGGCGCCGTGGATCTGCGGGTTGCTGTAGTTGGTGCGGATCACGACTTTCATTTGCGACAACACGCGGTCGGCTTCTTCCTTGCTCTCGCACAGCACCGACAAGGCGCCGACGCGTTCGCCGTAAAGGCTGAAACTTTTGGAAAACGAGGTCGAGACAAAGAAATTGAGGCCGGCAGCGACAAACTTGCCGATGACGGCGCCGTCCTCAAGAATGCCGTGGCCAAAGCCCTGGTAGGCCATGTCGAGGAAGGCCGTGAGTTTGCGGGCCTTGACGGCGGCGATCACCTGGTCCCACTGGGCCGCGGTGATGTCGTAGCCGGTCGGGTTGTGGCAGCAGGCGTGCAACACAACGATGGTGCCTTCAGCCGCAGTGTTGAGCGCAGCCAGCATGCCGTCGAAATTGACGCCGCGTTTGGCCGCGTCGTAGTAGGGGTAGCTTTCGACCGTAAAGCCGGCCTGAGCGAACAGCGCGCGGTGGTTTTCCCAGCTGGGGTCGCTGATCAGAACTTTTGCATTCGGCGAGAGTTTTTTCAGGAAATCGGCGCCAATCTTCAGGCCGCCGGTGCCGCCTATGCCTTGGGCCGTCGCGACACGGCCGCTTTTGACCGGTTCGCTGTCGACGCCGAACACCAGGGCCTTTACCGCTGCGTCGTAGGCAGCCACGCCGTCCATCGGCAGGTAGCCGCGCGGCTTGGGCGCTTCCATCATGGCTTTTTCGGCGATCTGCACACATTGCAGCAGCGGCAGCTTGCCCTTGTCGTCGTAATACACGCCCACGCCGAGGTTGACCTTGTTGGGGTTGGTGTCGGCGTTGAATTGCTCGTTCAGGCCCAATATGGGATCACGGGGGGCCATTTCGACGGCGGTGAAAAGCGACATGAAAATCCTCTGAAGGGTGGTTTGTGTTTCAAACGGTCCGGCAGGTCATCTGGTTTACCGGGTGTTACGCGGACAGTCGGCAGATCGTCGGCCCCAAGGTTCCGCGCGCCCGCCAAATGTCGTATTCTGTTTGGTTGCCCCAGATTTTAGCGGGCCAGGAATAGGTTTTTTATGCCAGAACTGATTGAAGTCATGCCAGAGGCCGGCGCTGCCTCCTCCGAAGGCGAGTTTGTGCGTTATCCGGACTCGCCTTTTGAGCTCTTCATGCCTTACCCGCCGGCCGGTGACCAGCCGGTGGCGATTGAACAACTGGTCGAAGGCATCCATGACGGCGAGGTGTTCCAGACCCTGCTGGGTGTGACGGGGTCTGGCAAGACCTTCACCATGGCCAATGTGATTGCCCGTCTGGGCCGGCCGGCGATTGTGTTTGCGCCCAACAAGACGCTGGCCGCGCAGCTCTACAGCGAGTTCCGCGAGTTTTTCCCGAAAAATGCGGTCGAGTATTTCGTCAGCTATTACGACTACTACCAGCCCGAGGCCTATGTGCCGCAGCGTGACCTGTTCATTGAGAAGGACTCGGCGATCAACGAACACATCGAGCAGATGCGGCTCTCGGCCACCAAAAGTGTGCTGGAACGGTGCGACACCATCATCGTGGCGACTGTCAGCGCGATTTACGGCATCGGCGCGCCCGAGGATTACACCCAGATGCGTTTCATCGCGCGCACCGGCGACAAGATGAACCAGCGCGACGTCATCTCGCGGCTGATCCGCATGCAGTACGCGCGCAATGATCAGGATTTCTCGCGCGGCACTTTTCGTGTACGGGGCGATGTGATTGACGTTTTTCCGGCCGAACATTCAGAACTCGCGATACGCATCGAACTGTTCGACGACGAAATCGAGACACTCTCGTTGTTCGACCCCCTGACCGGGCGTATCCGCCAGAAGGTGCCGCGTTTTGTGGTTTACCCGAAAAGCCACTACGTGACACCGCGCGACAAGGTCATGGCGGCAGTCGAAACCATCAAGCTGGAGCTGTCCGAGCGCGTCGCGCAGTTTGTCGGCGACGGCAAGCTGGTCGAAGCCCAGCGTATCGAGCAGCGCACGCGCTTCGATCTGGAAATGCTCAGCGAAATCGGCCACTGCAAGGGCATCGAAAACTACACCCGCCACCTGAGCGGCGCGCCGCCGGGCTCGCCGCCTTCGACGCTGTGCGACTACCTGCCGAAAGACGCGGTGATGTTCCTCGACGAGAGCCACGTGATGATCGGCCAGCTCAACGCCATGTACAACGGCGACCGCTCGCGCAAAACGACGCTGGTCGAGTACGGTTTTCGCCTGCCGAGTGCGCTGGACAACCGGCCGCTGAAATTTGAAGAGTTCGAAGGCAAGATGCGGCAGGCGATTTTTGTCTCGGCCACACCTGCCGCGTATGAGAAGGAGCATGCCGGGCAGGTGGTCGAGCAAGTCGTGCGCCCGACCGGCCTGGTAGACCCCGAGGTAGAAGTGCGGCCCGCCGTGAATCAGGTTGACGATG
>NZ_JAYWHI010000106.1:0-44317 GCF_043778355.1 Polaromonas sp. | reverse complement strand
GTTCGCCGAAAAAACCAAGCAGCTGCTGACCCAGGATAAGGTTTCGGTCATCTTTGGTTGCTGGACTTCGGTGTCGCGCAAGTCGGTGCTGCCCGTGGTTGAGGAAATGAACGGCCTGCTGTTCTACCCCGTGCAATACGAAGGCGAAGAGCTGTCCAAAAACGTGTTCTATACCGGTGCAGCTCCCAACCAGCAGGCCATTCCTGCGGTGGATTACCTGATGAGCAAGGCCGGCGGCGGTGCCAAGCGCTGGGTCCTGCTGGGCACCGACTATGTGTACCCACGCACCACCAACAAAATCCTGCGCGCTTACCTCAAGAGCAAGGGTGTGGCCGACAAGGACATCGACGAGAAATACACACCGTTTGGTCACTCCGATTACCAGACCATCGTGGCTGACGTGAAGAAATTCTCCGCCGGTGGCAAAACCGCCGTGGTGTCCACCATCAACGGCGACTCCAATGTGCCTTTCTACAAAGAACTGGGCAATGCCGGCCTGAAGGCCAAAGATGTGCCGGTGGTCGCTTTCTCCGTGGGTGAAGAAGAGCTGCGCGGCGTGGACACCAAGCCGCTGGTGGGCCACCTGGCTGCATGGAACTACTTCCAGTCGATCAAGAGCCCGGCCAACACCGAGTTCATCAAGAAGTGGGGCGACTACGCCAAGGCCAAGGGCATCGCCGGCCACAAGGACAAGCCTTTGACCAACGATCCGATGGAAGCGACTTACATCGGTATCAACATGTGGAAGCAGGCTGTCGAGAAAGCCAAGTCCACCGACACCGACAAGGTGATCGCAGCCATGGCCGGCCAGACCTTCAAGGCACCTTCGGGCATCGTCTCCAAAATGGATGAGAAAAACCACCACCTGCACAAGTCGGTGTTCATTGGCGAGATCAAGGCCGACGGCCAGTTCAACGTGGTCTGGAAAACACCTGGCCCGGTGAAAGCCAAGCCATGGAGCCCCTACATCGAAGGCAACGACAAGAAGCCTGACGAGCCGGCAAAAATGGCCGCCAAATAAGGCCGTCACCGCGGGTTTCCGGACCTGCGGTGCAAGCCGCACCTGGTTTGCAAAAACAGGTGCGGCTTTTTTTGGTTTGGCCCGGTTCTTGCACTACTCCGGTGCATGAAATGGCGCACTTTTCTCAAGGAAGTTGCAGTCTGGACACCGCAGCAAGCCGTACCCGCAGGCTGCTGTGCCCACCCTACAGGTTCTTTACCATGATGATGCGAACACTCCTTCTATCCGCTGTATTTCTGCTTTCTGCCGGCGCCCACGCCTTGACGCCGGAAGAGGCCAAGGGCATGGCGATCGGCGAAACCGAGACCCGGGTCGAGGCGTTGGTCAAGGCCTCGGCTGTGCCTGACGAAAAAACCGCCGCTTTCATCCAGGCCCTGGCCGACGACAGCGTGAAAACAGCGGGCGACAAGGTGTTTTTGATCAAGAACGAGAAAGGCTACGACCCAGTGACCGGCGCCGGGTTGACGGTGCCTGCCGACGCCGAGGACGTGATCAACAACAACCTGATGCGTGGCGAACTCGACAATGCTTTGGCCGCGCTCAAACTGTTCTCGAAGGAAGAAAAGATCAGGGCCGAGGCCATCAAGACCCTGTCTGGCGGCGCCGATGAGTCCCGCCTGCCGCTGATCGAAAAGGCCTATGCGGCGGAAACCGTGCCGGCCCTGAAAAACCAGCTCGAGATGGTGCGCGCCACCATCCTCCTGAGCAGCAGCGACAAGGCCAAACGTCTCGAAGCTGCCGCCCGGCTGTCGGGCAGCAACAACCCGATCAGCAAGACCGTGCTGATCGCGCGTTTGTCGGAGGAAGACGACCCCGAAGTCAAGAGTGCGTTGCAGGCTTCGCTGCGCAAGGTCGAGTCGGCGCTGGCCTGGGGCGACAAGCTGGGCGCGGTGTTCAGCGGCATCAGCCTGGGCAGCATTTTGCTGCTGGTGGCGCTGGGCCTGGCCATCACCTACGGCCTGATGGGCGTCATCAACATGGCGCATGGCGAACTGATGATGATTGGCGCCTACGCCACCTATGTGGTGCAGGGCTTGTTCCAGAAATACCTGCCCGGCATGTTTGACTGGTATCTGCTCGCGGCGGTGCCGGTGGCCTTCATGGCGTCGGCGTTGATGGGCGCGGCGCTGGAGCGCGGCGTGATCCGATTCCTTTACGGCCGACCGCTGGAGACGCTGCTGGCGACCTGGGGCATCAGCCTTATGTTGCAGCAATTGGTGCGTTCGATTTTCGGCGCGCAAAACGTCGGGGTTGAAAACCCGGTCTGGATGAGCGGCGGCGTGCAGGTGCTGGGCAATTTGTCGCTGCCTTACAACCGCCTCGTCATCATCGGTTTTGCGATTGCGGTGCTGCTGGGCATGGCCTGGCTGATCGGCAAAACGCGGCTGGGCCTGTTTGTGCGCGGCGTCACGCAGAACCGGCCGATTGCCTCGTGCATGGGCGTGAACACGGCGCGTGTCGACACCTATGCGTTTGCGCTTGGTTCGGGCATCGCGGGTCTGGCCGGCTGCGCGCTGAGCCAGGTCGGCAACGTCGGCCCGGACCTCGGCCAGGGATACATCGTCGACGCCTTCATGGTGGTGGTGCTGGGCGGCGTGGGTCAGTTGGCGGGCACCGTGTATGCCGCCATGGGCCTGGGCATTCTGAACAAATTCCTCGAAGGCTGGACCGGTGCGGTGCTGGCCAAGATTGCGGTGCTGGTGCTCATCATCATCTTCATCCAGAAGCGGCCCCAGGGCATTTTTGCAATGAAAGGTCGCTCAGCGGAAGCGTAGTATGAACTTGCCCATATCTTCCATCGTTCTTCCTTCCAAAGGTCCGATGTTCACCCGCGTCGGTTTGAGCGCTTTCATCGTGGCGCTGCTGCTGGTCTGCGCGCTGGCTCCTGCGCTCAACCTGCTGGTGCCCGAAACCAGCATGTTTCATATGAGCACTTACGCCGTGGCTCTGGTTGGGAAGATCATGTGTTATGCCATCGTGGCGCTGGCCATGGACCTGATCTGGGGATACACCGGCATTTTGTCGCTGGGCCACGGCCTGTTCTTCGCACTGGGCGGCTATGCCATGGGCATGTACCTGATGCGCCAGATCGGCCGCGACGGCAACTACAAAAGCGACTTGCCCGACTTCATGGTGTTTCTCGACTGGAAAGAGTTGCCCTGGCACTGGGCCTTCAGCGACAGTTTTGTCGCCACCTTGTTCCTGATCGTGCTGGTGCCTGGCGTGGTGGCTTTTGTGTTTGGCTATTTCGCCTTCCGCTCGCGTATCAAGGGCGTCTACTTTTCGATCATCACCCAGGCCATGACCTTTGCGGCAATGCTGCTGTTCTTCCGCAATGAGACCGGCTTCGGCGGCAACAATGGTTTTACCGACTTCAAGCGCATTCTGGACATGCCGATCGCCACACCCAACATGCGCATGGGGCTGTTCGTGATCACAGGCCTGACCTTGCTGGGTTTCTTCCTGTTTGCCAAATGGCTGGTGCGCAGCAAGTTTGGCCGGGTGCTGCAGGCGATCCGTGATGCGGAAACCCGCGTCATGTTCTCGGGCTACAACCCCATCGGCTACAAGCTGACGATCTGGACCATCTCAGCCGTGATGTGCGGTATTGCCGGTGCGCTGTATGTGCCGCAGGTCGGCATCATCAACCCGAGCGAGATGAGCCCGGCCAACTCGATCGAGATGGCGATCTGGGCTGCGGTCGGCGGTCGTGCCACCCTGATCGGCCCGATTGTTGGCGCCTTCCTCGTCAATGGCGCCAAGAGCTGGCTGACGGTGGCCTATCCCGAATACTGGCTGTACTTCCTGGGCCTGCTGTTTATCGCAGTCACGCTGTTTCTGCCCAATGGGATGGTTGGATTGATCAAAAAGCTGCGCAAGGGAGAGTCCAAATGACGCCAGATCTGCTGGAGCAGGGCGCGCGTCGTATCGAAGAACGCCGCGCTGCGCTGGAGGCTGGCCGCAGCAATACCGAGTCCGGCGGTCGCCACGCCGCAGCGGGCCGCATCGCCACGCCGGGTGAGGTCGATGTCACACACGGCCGGATTCTCTATCTCGAAGATGTGAGCGTCAGCTTCGACGGCTTCAAGGCCATCAACAAACTGTCGCTGGACATCGCGCCCGGCGAGCTGCGCTGCATCATCGGACCCAACGGCGCCGGCAAGACGACGATGATGGACATCATCACCGGCAAAACCCGCCCTGATGAAGGGACGGTTTATTTTGGCAGCACGATTGACCTGCTGCGCCACACCGAGCCGCAAATTGCACAGCTCGGCATAGGCCGCAAGTTCCAGAAGCCCACGGTGTTCGAGCAGCTCACGGTGTTTGAAAACCTCGAACTTGCGCTCAAGACCAACAAGGGCGTGAAGTCGTCGATGTTCTTCAAACTCGACTCTGCGCAAAGCGACCGGCTCACCGAGATTCTGGTGACGATTCAACTCGCCGACAGCGTGAACCGCATGGCCGGCAACCTGAGCCACGGACAAAAGCAGTGGCTGGAGATCGGCATGTTGCTGATGCAGGATCCGAAACTGCTGCTGCTTGACGAGCCGGTAGCCGGCATGACCGACGAGGAAACCGCACGTACGGCTGAACTGTTTCTCACGCTCAAGGGCAAACATTCGCTGATGGTGGTCGAGCACGACATGAGTTTTATCCGGACAATTTCCGAGATCGTCACGGTATTGTGTGATGGTTCCGTGCTGGCGCAGGGCACTTTGGATCAGGTGCAGGCGGATGAACGGGTGATCGAGGTGTACCTTGGGCGTTGATTCCGCCACACCCCCCAGCGGGACGTTCCCCACTTCCCGGGCTCGCCAACTAGCCGGGGGTTGCCCGGCGGCAACTCACTTTTCTTTGTCTCGCCAAAGAAAAGTAAGCAAAAGAAAGGCGACCCTGCTGTCTGCGTCCCTCCGCTTCGCTACGGGCAACCTGCGGTGCTCGGTCCAGCCGGGGCCGGGCTCGAACTCGCTTCGCTCAAACAATCGCCCGTCCTTATCCGTCTGGCCCTGCGCTCCTCGGCGCATACAGAAGGGTGGTGGAGACGGGAACGGATTCGCAATCGGGCCCCGCCGAGGACGCGCTTTGCGCGTCCTCGCCTTCCCCGTATCCGCATTTTCTTTTCCACCCGTCGGGCTGGGCCGAGGAGCGCAGCCGAAAACGGATCAGGGCGAGCGATTGTCTGAGGCCAGCCGAGTTCGAGCTCGACCCCGTTTTCGGCGAGCACCGCAGGTTGCCCGCAGCGAAGCGGAGGGACCCGGACCATCGGGTCGCCTTTCTTTTGGGTACTTTTCTTTGGCGACGCAAAGAAAAGTGCCTCGCCCGCCGGGGCGAGACCCGGCTTGCTGGCGACCCACAGCACCGCGACCCCACCACAAGCCTGACGAGAATTCCCCATGCTGACTGTCAAAAACATCAACCAGTACTACGGCGGTTCCCACATCCTTCGCGATGTGAGCATGGAATCACATCTCGGCAAGGTGACCGTGCTGCTGGGCCGCAACGGCGTCGGCAAAACCACCTTGCTCAAATCATTGATGGGCCTGGTGCCGATCAAGACCGGCAGCATCGAGTTCGATGGCAAACCCATCCAGAGCGCTACGCCGTATGAACGCGCCCGCGCCGGCATCGGTTTTGTACCGCAGGGCCGCGAGATTTTTGCGCGCCTGACGGTCGAAGAAAACCTGCGCATGGGTCTGGCTTACAAAAGTGCCGGCACGCCCATCCCGGCGGAGTTGTACGAGCTGTTCCCGGTTCTCAAACAGATGCTGAACCGCCGCGGCGGTGATTTGTCGGGTGGGCAGCAGCAACAGCTTGCGATTGCGCGTGCACTCGCGGCCAAACCCAAGCTGCTGATCCTGGACGAACCGACCGAAGGCATCCAGCCCAGCATCATCAAGGACATTGGCCGCGTGATCCGCATGCTGGCCGACCGCGGCGACATGGCCATTTTGCTGGTCGAGCAGTACTACGACTTCGCCGAAGAACTGGCCGACGACTACCTGGTGATGGAACGCGGCGAGTTCATCGCGCGCGGCCAGGGCAAGGACATGCAGGCCAACGGTGTGCGGCAACTGGTGGCGATTTGAGGGGGGCCATTGCCTCCTGCGTTGTCATTGCGGACTTGATCCGCAATCCATGCCCGCATACCGGCGATGTGTTTCATGTGAGATGGATCCCGGATTCCCGGATCAGGTCCGGGACAGGCTCGGTCCGGGATGACAAAGCTGCTCATTTCGACCGAAGAATGATTTCTTTCATGCGCTGAAGTTTGGGCGCCACCACGGGCACCGTCAGCATGGTGCTGGCAATCGCCATCAGCAGCAGGGCGGTGAAGGTCTCATTGGTGATGATCTGTTTGTCCAGCAGGATGTTGGCAAAAATGATCATGATCAGCGCCTTGGTCTGCAGCAGCCAGCCGATGATGGAACTCTCGCCCGGCGCCCACTTGAGCACCTTGCCGGCAATGTGAATGCCGATCAGCTTGCCGGCCACCGACGCCACCAGCAGCACCGCTGCGGCGATAAACACCGCTTCGCCACCGACCGACCAGTTGGTGCGCAGGCCGGTGCTCAGGAAAAACACCGGCATCATCACCAGCAGCACGTGATGGCGCAGCATGTCCATGTGCTCCTGGTTGAACCAGTCGCTGTCCATGACGGCACCGGCCAGGAAGGCGCCGACCATGTAATGCAGGCCGGCCCAGTCTGCTCCGAAGGCACAGACGATCAGCCAGATCAGGCCGGCGTACCAGCGGTCGCGCTCCGGCATCCACAGCATCAGTTTGCGGAAGACATAACTGAGCACGGCGAACGCGGCAAGAAAACCGGCTTGCCGGCCAACGCGTTCCCAGTCCATCAGGATTAAAGCCAGCACGCCCCAGATGGCGATGTCGTCCAGACTCGCGTAACGCAGGATGCGCTGTCCGATGGGCTGGCGCAGGATGGCGAGTTTTTCCATCAGCAGGATTAGGATCGGCAGGGCGGTCACGGCGCAGGCCATACCGACACCGGCGACAAATTGCCAGCGCATGCCTTGCGAGCCTACCCACCCCTCATACATCATCATGCCGGCTGCGGCCACGCAGCCGAACAGCAAAGGCATTCCCAGCGCCAGGCCCGCTGTGACACTGCTTTCGCGGCGGTGGGCCCAGGCTTTTTTCAGATCGAGCTCGATGCCTGCGATCCAGACAAATACCATGACCGCCCACCAGGCGATGCCATTGAGCGATTGAACGACGGGCGCGCTGAATACAAAGGCGTAGTAGTCGGGATAGACCTTGCCTAGGATGCCGGGGCCGAGCAGGATGCCGGCAATGATCTGCACCACCACCAACGGCGCGTAGTAGTCGGTCCTGAACAACCGCCAGATCAAATAGGGCACCGTGAAGATGATCGCCATGGCGATCAGGTAAATCTCGGTCGTGGTCATGGCCGTGTGCATGGATCTCCCTCCGTCTTGTTCTTTGTCAGAAGCGCAGGTCGTGGTGCGCCGGACCGAGGGTCACCCGTCAGGCGGCCCAGCAGGGCTGCCTCGCGATCAAGGGCGCAGGGTCAGCGCCGCGCTGCCAGATACAGCGGCGTCACGGTGGGCAGCAGGGCCTGAATTTGCTGAACCCGGCTGCTGTCGCTGGGGTGAGTACTCAGGAAGTCGGGCGCGCCACCGCCACTTCCGGTTGCGCTGCCCATCTTCTGCCACAAGGTCACGCCGGCTTGCGGGTTATAGCCTGCGCGGGCCATCAGTTCCAGGCCGATGCGGTCAGACTCGATCTCGTGGGCGCGGCTGAAGCGGCTGGCAACCAAGGCCTGGTAGGCGGCGCCGGTGATCTGGGAGGCACCGCCGCCCAAGCCCAGCAACTGGGTGCCAATGCCAATGGCGGTTTGTGCGGCAGCGGCCTGCGAGACCTGCTCGCGTGAGTGTTCGCGCAGGGCGTGGGCAATCTCATGGCCCATCACCACGGCGATTTCCTCGTCAGTCAAGTTGAGTTTGCGAACAAGCCCGGTGTAAAACATGATCTTTCCGCCGGGCATGCAAAAGGCATTGAGTTGCTCGCTCTCAATGACGTTGACCTCCCATTTCCAGCCGGGCGCGTCACCGCGAAAGGTGGCCGTTTGCGGCTGGATACGTGCAGCAACGGCACGAACACGCGCCAGCATTGCCGCGTCGGTATTGAGCGCGCCCTTGGCAGCAGCCTCTGTCTTGAGCTTGGCATAGGCCTGCTCCGCCATGGCGTTCAGTTCTGCGGAGGACACCAGCAGCAGCTGGGAGCGTGATGCTCCCACGGCTCCGCTTTCAGTGGTGCTGGAGCAACCGGCGAACACCAAAGTCAGGGCCATCACGACAGGGGTCAGCATGGAAGTTTTCATGGCGTCTCACAGAAAGAAGAAAAAATAAAGAAGGAGGAAAGTGGCTGTAGGGGCATTGGCCGACGAAAACTCATTGTGCGCAGCCCGCAGTCGTTGCAAGTAGGACGCTCGGGCCAGTCGGCGTAGGTGACCATCGTCGAAATCAGGATGCGGATTGAAGGTTTTTTCCGACAAGGGGGCGCGCTTTTGCCTGTTCCCTGGCAACACGTCCCAGGCCTAGGATAAGACTTCACTTCAAAAACGGACCATCCCATGAGCATCCTCAGCAAAATCTTCGGCAAAATTTTCCCTTCGGCTAACGCCCAGACACCTGCGCCTTCCGCAGGTGCTGGTGGCTCACTGTCGCCTGAAGAGGCGGCTGCCGCTTCGGCCGCCTCCGATGCGGCGTCACGTGCTGCAGGTGCTGCGGGTGCTGCTTCCGCGACCATGGCCGAGGTGGATGTGAAAGTGTTGCTGGATGACATGGCGAGCAAAAATTCCCAAAAGCTGAACTGGAAGACGTCCATCGTCGACCTGATGAAGTTGCTGGACCTGGACAGCAGCCTGGGCGAACGCAAGGAACTGGCCAAGGAACTCGGCTACACCGGCGACATGAACGACAGCGCGGCCATGAACATCTGGCTGCACAAGCAGGTCATGAACAAGCTGGCAGCCAACGGTGGCAAGGTGCCTGCCGAACTGCGGGACTGATCAGGCTCAGGCCGACCAGATGCGCGGGCTGGGCGCGGACTGGTCCCAGAAGTGGCGGCGCCAGCTTTTCCAGACCTGTCTGAGCAGACCCATCGCGGGTTCGACCAGAGGCGCCAGCACACGAACCACCACGACCTGCCCGTTCGGGCTGGTCGCCCCCGCTGTGTTGACCAGCGGATGCGCCTGCATCACCGCGCGCGCCACATCCAGCGCCAGCTCACGGCGCTTTCGGTCAAGTTTGCTCCCGCTGGCAAAAAACAGGGTGGCGATACAACGCTGACCGGCCAGGCCCAGCGGGCTGTCCATCAACAAGGGGTCGTCTGCACGAATGCGCGCCCGCTCCAGCCAGACGCCAGGCAACTCAATGTGTTGGCAGAAACTGCCTTCGATAAAGGGCTGACTGGCGCTCGGCAAGCCCAGTGCGGTCAGGTCCCAGCCCATCAGCTCCGCGCCAGGGGCCAGATCCAGCGTGAGGTGGTTTTCCGCCAGGCAGCCGCTGTAACACAGGGCTTCCATCGGCAGCCATTCAGCGCGTGCGCCGGCCTCCAGCCGGATGCGGGTGCGCTGCAGCGCCGTTTCACCCAGTGACTTGTAAAAGCGCGTGGCGCCGGGGGTGGTGATCAGGCCGTGGCTGCCAGTGGCGGCCGTGACTGCAATGTCCAGCGTGTCGCCTCCGACCAGGCCGCCCGGCGGATGCACCAGCACGTTGTGACAGACTGCATCGCCTTCGGGGTACAGGCTTTGCAGAATGCGCAAAGGGCCATCATGGCGGAAGTGCGCAACTGTTTTGCCGGCCTGCAGGGAGTAGTCGAGTGAGAGCGTTGCGTTCCAGGCCATGCGCGATTTTAACCGCGCAAGTGCATGGCTTGATGCGTCGGATGCTATTGAATTTGTAGCTGCTTGCGCCTGATTGGCGTGGGCTACGGGCATATTTGTCTTGTAAGCATAGCCTGAGCGCGGGCTGCTGCTGTTTGCCTTTGCATGTTGGCCGGGGGTTGCCCGGCGGCAACTCACTTTCTTTTTGCGTCGCCAAAAAGAAAGTAAGCAAAGAAAAAGGCGACCCGATGGTCTGGGTCCCTCCGCTTCGCTGCGGGTAACCTGCGGTGCTCGCCGAAAACGGGGTCGAGCTCGAACTCGGCTAGCGCCTCAGACAATCGCTCGCCCTGATCCGTTTTCGGCTGTGCTCCTCGGCCCAGCCCGACGGGTGGGGGAAGAAGAGAAACATCCAAACACCAATACCGAACTCCTCCGGAGTGCAGGAAGCGCGAAGCGCTTCCTGCACGGGAATCCCATCAGGCCGTCATGTTTGCACGCGAGCGCAGCGCACGTGGCCACATGAAGTTCCCATCCATCGCCCAGCGGGGCGAGGGAGGGGCTAGGGGTGGGAGTGGGGAGTTGAAACTACCGCCTGTGGCGGGCCGTGACCGCAGCATGATGCTAAATCTGCTACTAATTCAATAGCTGCCAACCCATACCCGACAAGGGCTGGGTCTCGATTTGATGCCTGAAACGCAGGCCGGCGGCCTCAACCGCCCTGCGTGCCGCGGTGGGCCCAGCCCGTCGTGTGTTTCTCGATGTAGCTGAACAGCTCGTACATGATCATCGCCATCGCACCGATCACCACCAGCCCTGCAAAGGCCAGCGCCATGCGCTGCTGCGATCCGGCGCTAAGCATCAGGTAGCCGATGCCGGAGTCGCCGGCCGTCATCTCGGCCAGCACGGTGCCGACAAACGCCAGCGTGATCGCCACCTTGAGTGAGCCGTAGAAGTAGGGCATGGAGCGCGGCAGGCCGACCTTGATCAGCACGTCCCAGCGTTTGGCACCCAGCACGCGCAACACGTCTTCAAGCTCCGGCTCCAGCGTCGCCAGGCCGGTGGCCATGTTGACGGTGATCGGGAAAAACGAGATCAGGAAGGCGGTCAGGATGCCGGGGCCGACACCGATGCCGAACCAGACGATCAGGATGGGCACGATGGCGGCCTTGGGCACGGCATTGAAAGCGACCAGCAGTGGGTAGACCGCAGCGTAGGCCAGGCGCGAGGAGCCAACCAGAAAACCGAGCATCACACCGACCACGATGGACAGGCCGAAGCCGACCATGGTGACCCAGAAGGTTTTCCAGGCAGCCTGGGCAATCGGGCCGGCAAACTCGGCCATGGACTGGGCAATCGCCAGCGGCGCGGGGAAGATGTATTCAGCGATGTTGAAGACCATGACCACTGCCTGCCACAGCGCAATGATGGCCGCCAGCAGCACAAACGGGGACCAGCGTTCAATTTGTTTCTTGCTCATGGCTGTGTGCCTCCAGCGGCGGGCGCCGGGTTGATGACGGGCGTGCGGATCGCGCCGATGTGACTGCGCAACTCGTGCACGATGTCGCCAAAGGCCTGGGTATACGTGACTTCAAGGTCGCGCGGGCGGGGCAAGTCGATCTCGCGTTTGACCACAAACCGGCCTGGGCTTTTGCTCATCACATAAACGGTGTCGGCCAGGAAGACCGACTCGCGCAGGTCGTGCGTGACCAGAATCACGTTGAAGCGCTGCTCGGTCCAGAGGTCGCGCAATATGCACCACAACTCCTCGCGCGTGAAAGCGTCGAGCGCGCCGAAAGGCTCGTCAAGCAGCAGCATCTTGGGCTCATGGATCAGTGCGCGGCAGATGCTGACGCGCTGCTGCATGCCGCCCGAGAGCTGCCATGGAAATTTGTCTTCGTAACCACCGAGGCCGACCTTTTGCAGCAGCTTGCGCGCGCGCTCCTCGAACTCCTTGCGCCGGCTCTTGAACTGGCTGCGGTAAGGCTCGACGATTTGCAGGGGCAGCAGCACGTTGTCTACCGTGGTCCGCCAGGGCAGCAGCGAAGGCGCCTGGAAAGCCATGCCGGAAATTTTCAGCGGACCGGTGACGGGCTGGCCGTCGATCAGGATGCGCCCCTTCGACGGCATCTTCAGGCCAGTGGTCAGCTTCATGAAGGTGGATTTGCCGCAACCCGAGGGACCAACGATGGCGATAAATTCGCCCTCGCGCACCTTCAGGTCAATGGCTTCGACCGCAAAATGGTTTTGCGCCAGCAGCTCGTCGTTGTAGGCCAGCCAGACGTCGCGAAAGTCAACAAAATGAGCGTCTTGCGTGTCGTGCATGGTGCGTGTCGTTTTCTGATTCACGGGTGTCAGTCAAGGCAACGGCCAGCATTCCGGTAGAAAGGCTGGCCGTGGTGTGATTGCCGCCGCCGGCAGGTTGTGCCGGCGGAGCGGGCTTATTTTTTCGGCAGGACGTTCAGTTCAGCGGTGGTTGGCAGGAAGGAACCGTTCCAGATGGCGGTCGGGTTCACACGCGTCTTGGTGGCAAAGGCATCGGACACCTGGGACGCCATCAGCGACAGGCGCGGGCCCTGGACCTGGCCGAAACCTTCGGCGCGGGCATCCGGGCTGTTGACCACGGTGTCAATGGCCAGTTGCAGGCGACGGGTTTCCAGCGCGGTGTTGATGATGCCGTCGCGGGCCTTGACGTCTTCAATCGCGGCCGCCGGCTTGGCGATCACGTCCTTGACACCCTTGGTGAAGGCCAGCAGGAAGGCCTTGATGGCGGCGGGGTTCTCGCGGATCATTTTCGGCGACGCGATGATGACGTTGCCGTACAGCTTGACGCCGTTGTCAGCATACGGCAGCACCACCACGTCTTCGGCCTTGACGCCGCGCGCTTCGAGGTTGAGCAGTGAGGTGAAGGTGAAGCCGGTGATGGCATCCACGTCACCGCGGGCCAGCATGGTTTCGCGCAGCGGCGGGTCCATGGCGGTCCACTGCACGCCAGAGATGTTGTTGGCCTTGGCGAAAATCGGGAAGGCGCGGCGGCCCGCGTCAAACACCGGGGCGCCGAGTTTCTTGTTGTTGAGGTCAGCGACGGTTTTGATGCCGGATTTCTTCAGCGCCATGACCGAGGCCGGCGTGTTGTTGTAGACCATCATTACGGCGACCGGTTTGTTGGCGGCGTCGGGGTTGTTGGCGTGGAATTCCATCAGCGCGGCCAGGTCGGCAAAACCCATGTCGTAGCTGCCCGAAGCCACACGGGTGACGGTGCCGCCCGAGCCGTTGCCCGCGTCAATCGTGACGTCAAGCTTGGCATCCTTGAAATAACCCTTGGCGGCCGGCGTGACAAACAGCGCGGCCGGACCTTCAAAACGCCAGTCGAGCTGGAACTTGATGGGGGTGTTTTGGGCAAAGGCGCTGCCGCAGGTGGCGGCAGTGACCGCCAGCGCGGCGAGGGTTTGGATAAAAACGCGTTTTGTCATGGGAACTCCAGATGGAAATGAATCGGCTGCTCAAACCAAGCAAAAACAATGCCTGTGCGTTTGCACACATGGTTTGTACACATTTTTTTCAGCCCCTATTCTCTGACATGTTGGACGGGAGAGGCGCGGCCAAGCCTCCGTACATACCCCTTAAAAAGTGGCTTCAAGCGTGCTCGGTGGGCGCTTTTTCCGGGTTTGTCCCGAAAGTGCGGGCAGTTCGCCCCGCGCAGAACAAAAAAAAGCAGGCTGCGCAGCCTGCTGGTTGGTGTCGCCCAGTCGCCTAGGCGTCAGGTGCCACCGGGTGCTGGGCCATGGCTTCAAGCGCCTTGACGAGTGCGGAATGATCGGCATGGCCGTGACCGAGCGCCACGCAGGACTGCATCAGTTGCGCTGCGCCGGCGGTTTGCGGCAGGGCAATGCCCAGCGTCCGGGCGCCCTGCAGTGCGAGGTTCAGGTCCTTCTGGTGCAGCGCGATGCGAAAACCCGGTGCAAAGGTCCGCTTGATCATGCGTTCGCCATGCACTTCCAGAATGCGCGATGAGGCAAAGCCGCCCATCAGTGCGGCCCGCACCCGTGCCGGGTCGGCGCCGGCTTTGGAGGCGAAAACAAGCGCCTCGCCGACGGCGGCAATCGTCAGCGCCACAATGATCTGGTTCGCCACCTTGCAAACCTGGCCGTCGCCGGGGCCGCCGACCAGGGTCACGTTCTTGCCCATCAGGTCAAACAGCGGCTTGACCCGGTCGAAAGTCTCCGGCTCGCCGCCGACCATGATGGTCAGGCTGGCGGCCTTGGCGCCCACCTCGCCGCCCGACACTGGCGCATCCAGCCATTCGCAGCCGAGGGCCTGGATCTTTTTGGCGAAGCCGCGTGTGGCAATCGGGTCGATGGAACTGCAGTCGACCACGGTTTTGCCTTTGGACAAACCCGAGGCCACACCGTTGTCGCCGAACAGCACCGCCTCCACGTCAGGCGTGTCGGGCACCATCACAAAGATGATGTCGGCACGTTCGGCCACGCCGCGCGCCGTGGTGCAGAGGGTCGCACCCTTGTCGGGCAGATCCTGGGGCACCTTGCTGAGGGTGTTGACGAAGAGCATGTGGCCGGCCTGCAGCAGGTGCAAGGCCATAGGCGCACCCATGATGCCCAGGCCGATAAAGCCCAGTTTGAGTCCTGATTTGGTCATGTGTTTGCGCCTGCCATCCAGCCGAGGCCGGCCGTCGTTATGGTTTTGGGTTTGTATTCGCAACCGATCCAGCCCGCGTAGCCGGAAGCATCGATGTGTTTGAACAGCCAGGTGTAATTGATCTCGCCGGTGCCCGGTTCGTTGCGTCCGGGGTTGTCGGCCAGCTGGATGTGGCCTATGCGCGCGATGTTTTTGCTCAGGGTGCTGGCGAGCTCGCCCTCCATGCGCTGTGCGTGGTAAATGTCGTACTGCACAAACAGGTTGGGTGATGCCACTTCGTCCAGAATGGCCAGTGCCTGGTCGGTGCGCGACAGGAAGAAGCCGGGAATATCGAACGTGTTGATCGGCTCGATCAGCAGCCGGATGCCCGCAGCTTGCAGGGCTGATGCCGCAAAACGCAGGTTGGCCACCAGGGTGGCATGGGCCTGCGCGCTGCTGGCGCCTTCCGGTAACTTGCCGGCCAGGCAATTGACCTGCGGGCAGCCCAGCGCCGTGGCGTAGTCAATGGCCCGGTTGACGCCTTCGCGAAACTCGGCAGTGCGTCCGGCGTGGCAGGCAATGCCGCGCTCGCCGGCGGCCCAGTCGCCCGCCGGCAGGTTGTGCAGAACCTGCGTGAGGCCGTTGGTTGTCAGCGCGGAGACGAGTTCTTCCTTGCTGTAGTCGTAGGGAAAAAGATACTCCACAGCGTTAAAACCAGCGGCCCGTGCCGCCGCGAAGCGGTCCATGAAGGGCAGCTCGGTGAAGAGCATGGTGAGGTTGGCGGCAAATTTCGGCATAGGGGGGTTTTCCGTTCGTCCAGAGTGTGTCGAAGGGATCAGTCGAGCATCGCGGCAGCGGCCGTGGGCGCATCTTCCCGGCTGGCGGCCAGGTCCTCGAACTCGATGATGTTGTCGATCTCGGTGCCCATGGCGATGTTGGTCACGCGCTCCAGAATCACCTCGATCACCACCGGCACCTGGAACTCCTTCATCCAGGCTTCGGCCTGCTGGATTGCAGGCGCCAGTTCTTCCTGGCGGTGCACGCGGATCGCCTTGCACCCCAGGCCCTCGACCACCTTGACGTGGTCCACACCGTAAGCCCGGACCGGTTCATCCTGGTCGGTATTGATGTTGTCGAAGCCGAGCTGCACGCAGTAGTCCATCTCGAAGCCGCGCTGCGCCTGGCGGATCAGCCCGAGGTAGGAGTTGTTCACCACCATGTGGATGTAAGGCAGCTTGAACTGCGCACCCACGGCCAGCTCTTCGATCATGAACTGGAAGTCGTAGTCGCCCGACAGCGCCACGATCTTGCGCGTCGGGTCGGCCGCGCGCACGCCGAGCGCGGCCGGCACGGTCCAGCCCAGTGGGCCGGCCTGGCCGCAGTTGATCCAGTGGCGCGGCTTGTAGACATGCAGAAACTGCGCGCCGGCGATTTGCGACAGGCCGATGGTGCTGATGTAGCAAACGTCTTCACCAAAGGCGCGGACCATGCACTGGTACACCCGTTGCGGCTTCATCGGCACGCTGTCGTAATTGGTCTTGCGCAGCATCGTGCCCTTGCGGTGGCGGCAGGCCGAGGCCCATTCGCCGCGGTCTTTCAGCTTGCCCTGAGCTGCCCATTCGGTGGCCACCTCCACAAAGAGTTCCAGCGCAGCCTTGGCGTCCGACACAATGCCGAAGTCGGGCGAAAACACGCGGCCGATCTGGGTCGGTTCGATGTCCACGTGCACAAACTTGCGGCCCTTGGTGTAGACCTCGACCGAGCCGGTGTGGCGATTGGCCCAGCGGTTGCCGATACCGATTACAAAGTCCGAGGCCAGCATGGTGGCATTGCCGTAGCGGTGGCTGGTTTGCAGGCCGCACATGCCGGCCATCAGCGGGTGGTCGTCCGGAATCGTGCCCCAGCCCATCAGCGTGGGGATCACCGGGATGCCGGTGATCTCGGCAAACTGCACCAGCAACTCTGACGCATCGGCATTGATGATGCCGCCGCCAGCCACGATCAGCGGTTTGTCCGCCTCGTTGAGCATGCTGAGCGCCTTTTCGACCTGCGCGCGTGTGGCCGCCGGCTTGTACACCGGCAGTGGCGCGTAGGTGTCGATGTCGAACTCGATCTCGCCCATCTGCACGTCAAAGGGCAGGTCGATCAGCACCGGGCCGGGGCGGCCGGAGCGCATCACATGGAAAGCCTGCTGGAACACACGCGGCACCAAAGCCGGCTCGCGCACCGTGACCGACCATTTGGTGACGGGTTTGGAGATGGACTCGATGTCCACGGCCTGGAAGTCTTCCTTGTGCAGGCGTGCGCGTGGCGCCTGGCCGGTGATACACAAAATCGGAATCGAATCGGCCTGGGCTGAATACAGACCGGTAATCATGTCAGTGCCGGCCGGGCCGGAGGTACCTATGCACACGCCGATGTTGCCTGCGGCGGCACGGGTGTAGCCCTCGGCCATGTGCGAGGCGCCCTCGACGTGGCGCGCCAGGATGTGACTGATCGTGCCCTGCTTGCGCAGCGCCGAATACAGCGGGTTGATCGCCGCGCCGGGGATGCCGAAGGCCTGCGTCACACCTTCTTTTTCCATCACCCAGACGGCGGCCTGCGCGGCTGTCATTTTTGCCATGTCTTGTCTCCTTGTTGGAGGCTCGACTGTAGGCAGCACTTCATCAATGCAGAAGGTGCCCCGAAACCATAAAAGCTATTCCGTGGAGGAATAAGTGACTATCATCAGGCCATGGACAGATTGCAGGTCATGCACATGTTTGTGCGGGTGGTGGAAACCGGCAGCTTCTCGAAAGCGGCGCGCGAATTTTCGACCACGCAGCCCACCGTCTCCAAGCAGATCGCGGCGACCGAAGAGCGCCTGAACGTGCGCCTGCTCAACCGCAACACGCGCGGTGTGAGCCTCACCGAATCAGGCGCGCTGTATTACGAAAAATGCAAGATCATCGTGCGCGAAACCGAAGAGGCCGACAACATCGTGCGTTTGCGCCAGAGCCAGGCGCAGGGCATGCTCCGCATCGGCACCTCGGTGGCCTTTGGCCGGCGCGTGATTGTGCCGCTGGCACTCGACTTCATGAAACGCCATCCGCAAGTCCAGCTCGACTTGAGCTTCGAAGACCGCTACACCGACCTGGTGTCGCAGGGCCTGGATGTGGCGGTGCGCATGGGCAAACTCGCCGACTCCAGCCTGGGTGCGCGTTACCTGGGCGCCAATCCCTGGGTGATGGTCGCCGCGCCGCGTTATCTCAAGAAATACGGCACACCAAAAAAGCCCAGGGACCTGAGCAGCCATGCCGCGTTGATCTACAGCAGCGTGCTGGGCGACGATGTCTGGCGCCTGGTCTCGCCCAAAGGCGAAGCAGTGACGGTGCCGGTGGCGGGCAGGCTGCGCTCCAACAATCTATCTGCCGTGCTCGCGGCGGCGCGTAACGGCCTGGGCATTGCCGCCATGCCGCGTTATGTGGCGGCGGATTCACTGGCGTCGGAGCAGGTGCTGGAAGTGCTCGGCGACTACAGCCTGCCCGAGCAGGAAATCCATGCGGTGTTCCCGTCACCCAAGCTGGTGCCCGGCAAGGTGCAGGCATTTGTGGCCTACCTCCAGGGGCATTTTGCCGAGCGCTGGTGGGAAACCCTGCCAAAGGCATAAAACGGGCATTTTCGTGACGAAAAATGCCCTCAGCCCATGTCCAGTGGGCGTGGGCAGCTATCAAAAAAAGAGCGTTGTCAGCGCAGCAGTTCGTGCAGCGTGCGCGCGATCACCTTTGTGGCCTTGCGCAGGTCGTCCAGCTTCAGGCGTTCGTCGGCGCGTTTGGCATGCGACTCCAGCACCGTGCGCGGCCCGGCGCCATAAATCACGCCAGGGATGCCGGCTTCGGCATACAGGCGCACATCGGTGTACAGCGGTGTGCCCATGGCGGGAATGGCTTCGCCAAACACAGCCTGCCCGTGTTTCTGAATGGCATCGACCAGCGGCTGGTTGCCGGGCAACGGCTTCATGGCGTTGGCCAGCAACAGGCGTTTGATCTCGACCTGGATGCCCGGACACAGCGCCGCCGCATCGGCAATCACTTTGCGTATGCTGGCTTCGACCTCCGCCGGGTTTTCTTCAGGAATCATGCGGCGGTCCAGCTTGAACATCACCTTGCCGGGCACGACATTGGTGTTGGTGCCGCCTTCGATGCGGCCGACGTTCAGGTAAGGATGCGTGATGCCGGGCACCTGCGAGCTGACTTCTTTGTACAGCGCGTTTTGTGCATACAGCGCATTCAAAATCTGCACCGCGCCCTGCAGCGCATCGACACCGCTGGCCGGTATGGCCGCATGCGCCATCTTGCCGTGCACGGTGACTTCCATCTGCAGGCAACCGTTGTGCGCCGTGACCACTTCATAACTGAAGCCAGCGGCGATCAGCAGGTCAGGTCGGGTCAGTTTGTTGCGCAGCAGCCAGCCAGGGCCCATCTCGCCGCCGAACTCCTCGTCATAGGTGAAATGCAGCTCAACACCGCCGTTCAGCGGCAGGCCCAGCGATTCGAGGGCACGCACCGCAAAGGTGAAGGTCGCAAAGTCGGACTTGCTGACCGCCGAGGCGCGGCCGTAGATGTTGCCGTCTTTGATCTCCCCGCCATAGGGGTCGCAGCTCCAGCCCTCGCCGGGCGGCACCACGTCGCCATGCGCGTTCAGTGCAATGGTCAGGCCTTTGCCGTAAGGGCGGCGCACGATCAAGTTGGTCAGTGACTCCAGCCCGTAAGCCTGAACCTCGGCAGCGGGAACCGGGTGTTTCTCAGCCTCGAATCCGAAGGCTTTGAGCAGTTCGGCGGTGCGTTCGGCGTGCGGCGTATTGTTGCCGGGTGGTGTCGGTGTCGCGACGCGGATCAGTTCCTGCAGGAAGCGCACTTCTTCGTCGAAGTGGGCGTCGATCCAGGCGTCAATCTTGTCATCGTCGGTCATGAAGTTTCTGTCGCGAGTTGGGTCAGGAGATGCTGGAAGGCCTGTACGGCCAGGTCGATGTCGTCGCTGGTGGTGCTTTCCAGCGGGTTGTGGCTGATGCCCGAGTTCTGCCCGCGCACAAACAGCATGGCCTGGGGCATGACCTCGTGCAGCTTCATGGCATCGTGGCCGGCGCCGCTGGTCATGGCGTAACGTGGCACGCCCAGGCTGTCGACCGCGGCGTCCCAGCGTTGCTGCCAGGCGGGTGCGCTCGGTGCGGCTGCCGCACGCATGGTTTCTTCCGCCGTGTGCGCCACACCGCGCCGCTCGCAGATGGCAGCGAGTTCCGCGAGCACATCGCTGACCAGGGCGTTGCGCTGCACGTCGTTGGGCGCGCGCAGGTCCAGTGTGAACTGGCAGCGGCCCGGCACCACATTGATGGAGCCACCGGGCACGTTGAGGATGCCGATGGTGCCGACCGAGTCGCCGTCGCGGGCGGCGCGCTGCTCGATATACAGCGCCAATTCAGCCACCGCGACAGCGGCGTCGCGGCGACTGTTCATCGGTGTGGTGCCGGCATGGCTGGCCATGCCGGTGACTTCGCACAGGTAACGCACACCACCATTGATCGAGGTGACGATGCCCAGCGGAATATCGAGTTCGTTGAGTACCGGCCCCTGCTCGATATGCACTTCAACAAAGCCGAGGTAGTCCGATGGATTCCGCTGCAGCGCTTTGATGGCTTCCAGGGTCGCCGGCAGCCCGGCGTGTTGCATGGCTTCGCGCATGCTGATGCCGTCGGCGTCTTTCTGCTCCAGCCAGGCCGGGTTGAACTGACCAATCAGTGCGCCCGAGCCGAGAAACGTCGCCTTGTAGCGCTGGCCTTCTTCCTCGGCGAAGCCGATAACTTCGAAGTCAAAGGGCAGGCGTTTCCCCTGGCGCGACAGTTCGGCCACGCAGGCTATCGGCGTGAAGATGCCGAGGCGGCCGTCGTATTTGCCGCCGTTGCGCACGGTGTCGTAGTGCGAGCCGGTCATCAGGGTTTTGGCGCCAGGCTTTGACGCCTGGTACCGCCCCACCACGTTGCCGACCGCATCGATGGTTACCTCGTCAAAACCGCTGTCACGCATGGCCTGGCTGATCATGGCGGCGGCCGAGCGGTGCGCATCGGTCAGATAGGTCACCGTGAGCTGGCCCTGCTCGATGTAGCCGGGGTCGCTGAAGGCGCCCAGTGCTTCCTGCCAGTCCCAGACCTGGTTGCCCAACAGTGGCTCGACGCCGAACTTGTCGTTTAAGCGCAGTTCTGCGATGCGGTGGATGTTGCGCAGCGACTCGGCCAGCTCGAAGTCGGGGTGGTGGGCCAGGCGTCGTTCGAAGGTGCTGATGATCTGCTGGCGGGTCAGGCCGGTGCCGCGCGGGCCGCGCACCGCGAGGATGAAAGGAAAGCCGAATTTCGCGTTGTAAGCGGCATTGAGTGCCTGGATTTTTTCGAACTCGTCGGGGCTGCAGTTCGTCAGACCCGCCTTGCTCTGTTCATTTGTCGATTCAGCCGTCAGCGACTGGCTGACCATGGCCTTGCCGGCGAGCTCGGGGTGCGCGCGGATCAGTGCCAGTTGCGCCTCATGCCCGGCGTCGTGAACCCGACGCGCCATCATGTGTTTCAGATGCGCCAGTGACCGGAAGGGCCGCTGCGCCAGCGCCGCTTCGGCAATCCACGGCGAGTGTTCATACAAACCGTCGAGCAGGGCGGCGGCCTCTGCAAGCGGCGCGGTATTGATGTGGGCGAGTGTCAGGGCCATGCTTATTCTTTGAAAGGGTGGACGTGTTGCCAGTGCCGGGCAATGTCGATGCGGCGGCAGATCCAGACGCGCTCGTGTTGCTGGATGTGGTCGAGAAATTTCTGCAGCGCCACGATGCGGCCGGGCCGGCCCAGCAGGCGGCAGTGCATGCCGATGCTGAGCATCTTCGGAGAGCTTTCGCCTTCTGCGTACAGCGCATCGAAGCTGTCGCGCAGGTAGGTAAAAAAATCATCGGCCTGCGAAAAACCCTGGGGCAGCGCAAACCGCATGTCGTTGGTGTCCAGCGTGTAGGGCACCACCAGCCGCGGCACCAGTGTGCCGTCGCTGCGTTCGACGTTCATCCAGAAGGGCAGGTCGTCACCGTAGTAGTCGCTGTCGTATTCGAGGCCGCCATCGTCCGCAACCAGCCGGCGCGTGCGCGGGCTGTCGCGGCCGGTGTACCAGCCCAGCGGGCGCTGGCCGGTCATCTGCGTGATGATCTCCAGGCCCAGGCGCATGTGTTCGCGTTCGGTGGATTCATCCACACTTTGGTAGTTGATCCAGCGCAGGCCGTGGCAGGCAATCTCATGGCCGAGCTCGACAAACGCGGCCGTCAATTCCGGATGCCGCTGCAAGGCCATGCTGACGCCGAACACCGTCAGCGGCAATTGGCGTTTTTCAAACTCGCGCAGGATGCGCCAGACACCCGCGCGTGAGCCGTATTCGTAAATGCCTTCCATGCTCAGATGCCGCTCAGGGTAGCTCGGCGGGTTGAACATCTCAGAGAGGAATTGTTCCGAGCCGGCGTCGCCGTGGAGCACCGAGTTTTCGCCGCCTTCTTCGTAATTCAGCACAAACTGCACGGCGATGCGCGCATTGTTCGGCCACTGCGCATGCGGCGGCGTGCGGCCGTAACCGATCAGGTCGCGAGGGTAGGGAGTGGCTTGGGTCATGACAAGGCCATTGAAATATCGTTGCTCGGGACCTTGCGGTCAAAGGTCAAACTCTGTTCGACGTGCAACAGGTGCTCGTCCATCAGGCGCACGGCGAGCTCCTCGTCTTTGGCAGCCAGCGCCTTGACGATCTCGGCATGTTCCTCGCTCGAGTGTTCTGCCGCGGTGGCGCTCTGGTACATCAGCATGATCAGGGCGCAACGCGAGACCAGTTCACCCAGCATCTGCGCCAGCACCTCGTTGCCCATCAGTTCGGCCATGCGCACATGAAAGTCACCGAGCAGCTCGGTGCGCCCGGCCACGTCGTTGCTGGCCACGGCGGCCTTTTCCTGCGCCACATGTTCCCGGAGCGCGCGAATTTTCGCAGGCGTTGCCTCGCGCACGAAGGCGCGTGTCATTTCGGCCTCCAGCATGCGGCGCACTGCAAATACCTGGCGCGCTTCGTTGACGGCAGGTGCCGCCACAAAGGCACCGCGCGCCGGTTCCAGCCGGATCAGCCGGTTTTGCGAGAGCTGGAACAAGGCCTGGCGCACCAGCGTGCGTGAGACGCCAAAATGGTCGGCCAGCTTTTGCTCTGCCAGCTTGGTGCCGGGGTGCAGCCGATGATCAACGATGGCGCGGGTCAGCGCCTCGACGATGGAACTGGTGGTGGATGTTTCCATGAATGCATGATAGCTGAACGCCCAGAAAGTGTATACACTTCTGTTTACCATAGACACACCGGGGAATCATCAATGGGCCTGAGCACACATGTCCTGGACACCATGCACGGCACGCCAGCGGCCGGCATGGCCGTTGAGCTTTACACCACCGACGGTGCGCAGGCGACGCTGGTCAAATCCTTTGTGCTGAACAGCGACGGCCGCAACCCGGATGGTCTGCTGTATAACAACAGCAGCCTGCAGCGCGGCACTTACCGCTTGGTGTTTGATGTGGCGGCGTATTTCAGCGCGCGCGGCGTGAAGTTGCCGGAGCCGAATTTTCTGAACAAGGTGAGCCTGGACTTCGGCGTCGCCGACACCAGCCAGCACTACCATGTGCCGCTGCTGGTCAGTCCGTGGAGTTATTCGACGTATCGGGGGTCGTGAAGAGGTGCGACGGGTTTGCCTGTCTTTATGGGCCTTCGACCTTCAACTGCTCTCGAGTCGGCATGCATGCCGGATCAGGTTCGACCTGAGAAATACCTTCCTGCGTTATTACGGGGTACATGCACAATCCGCGATGCTCCATTTTGGCTAAGTGATTACCCTTAATTCACGTCGCACCCCTGTCAACATTGACAGGGGTCAGCCAAACGCCTTCCTCGTTTTGTAGATAAATCACCATCGTTCGCGATGTGTCAAACGTATGCGTCAGGCATACGAATTGAGGGAGGACCCGCAAGGTATTGTGGGTTGGGGAGCAATGCAAAAAGAATATACACAAGCTGATTTCGTGTGGGCGCTGCAAACCCTGTGCGCGGTACACCGGCGTCAGTTTGATGCGCAATTGCTGCTTCAGCAGTTTCCGCCGCCGTATGACGAAGCCGCCCTGGTGCGCGCGGCGCGTGGCCTGGGTTTCAAGACGCAGCTTCGCGCCATAACCCCCCAGGTGCTGGACCAGTTGCCCATGCCCTTGCTGGTGGAGCTGCGTGATGCCAGTACGCAGCCTGCAGATGCACATGTGGCAGAGGGCGTTACCGACATCGCGCCGCACGTCTTCACCCTCGGCGTCGTGATTGCAGTCAGTGATGACCAGGTTGTCTGGCTACCTGCCAACACCGACTCGCCGTTGACCGACCCCAGGGCTGAATTTGCACAAGCCCTGAGCGGCCAAGCTGTGCTGCTGTACCCGAAAGACGAAGCCGTGCGCGACCCTGACGCTGCTTCTTCTATCGGTCCCTTCTTCGGCTTCAGCTGGTTTGTGCCAGAGCTGCTCAAGCACCGCAAGATCTGGCATGAGGTGCTGGGCGCCAGCCTGGTGCTGCAGCTGCTGGCGCTGGGTTTGCCCCTGTTTACACAGGCCATCATCGACAAAGTGGTGGTCAACCGCACCGAGAGCACCTTGATTGCCTTGGGTATAGGCATGGTGGTGTTCATGCTGTTTACCGCGCTGCTGACCTGGGTGCGCCAGTATGCGATTCTGCACACCGGCAATCGGGTGGATGCGGTGCTGGGTGCGGCGGTTTTTCAGCACCTGTTTCGCCTGCCGCCCAGGTATTTTCAAAACCGGCCCACCGGCGTCATCGCGGCCCGCCTGCACGGGGTGGAAACCATACGCGAGTTCATTGCTTCGGCAGCGGTCACCATCATTCTGGATGTGCCGTTTTTGCTGATCTGTATGGGCGTGATGTTTTATTACTCCGTCACGCTCACGCTCATCGTGCTGGGCATTCTGGCTGTCATTGCACTGCTGTCGTTTCTGGTTGCGCCCATCTTCCAGACGCGGCTGAACCAGCAGTTCATGCTGGGTGCGCGCAACCAGGCTTTTCTGACCGAATACATCGCCGGGCTGGAGACCGTCAAAAGCCTGCAGTTTGAGCCGCAATTGCAAACCCGGTATGACGGCTACCTGGCTACCTACCTGCAGTCGGGCTTTCAAACCAAACAGATCGCCAACACCTACAACGTGGTGGCCAACACGCTGGAGCAGATGATGACGCTCTTGATATTGGTCACCGGGGCCTGGATTGTGATGCACCCCGACACTGTTGCGCTGGCAGCGGGCACCGGCACCGTGTTCACCATCGGCATGCTGGTGGCTTTTCAGATGTTTGCCGGCAAGCTCAGCCAGCCCATGCTGCGTATGGTGGGCCTGTGGCAGCAGTTTCAGCAAGCCAGTCTGGCGGTGGACAGGCTGGGCGATTTGATGAACGTGCCGCCCGAGCCCTACCGCCTGGCGCCCAGCCGCAAAAGTGAGGCACGTTGCGAGATTAAGCTGATAGACATCGGCTTTCGCTACGCGGCTGATTTGCCGCTGCTGTACCGCAACGTCAACCTCACTATTGAGCCCGGCCAAACCGTTGCCATCATGGGGCCCAGTGGCACCGGCAAATCAACGCTGACCAAATTGCTGCAGGGCTTCTACCGGCCTACCGAGGGGCAAATCAAGGTAGACGGCATCGACATCCTGCACCTGAGCGCCAATGAGCTGCGCGCGAACTTTGGCGTGGTGCCGCAAGAGACGGTGCTGTTCAGCGGCACGGTGTACGACAACCTGATCATGGCCAACCCGCACGCCAGCTTTGACGAGGTGGTGCAGGCCTGCCAGATGGCAGAAATTCATGACGCCATCCAGGCGCTGCCGCAAGGCTACCAAACCGAAATTGGCGAGCGGGGCGCCGGCTTGTCAGGCGGACAAAAACAGCGGCTGGCCATTGCCCGTGCCTTACTCAAAAAGCCCAAAGTACTGATTTTTGACGAAGCCACCAGCGCGCTGGACGCACAAACCGCCAACTCCTTTGCCACCACCGTAAACGCCTTGCGCGGCAAGGTCAGCATGTTGTTCGTCACGCATGCGCTGCCCAAGACCCTGCAGGTGGACGAGATATTTGTGATTGGCGGTGGGCATCTGAAAAAAGTTGTTCAAACAAAGGCGGTCGCGTGATAACTACGCAGCTCGTACTGCCCCACCGTCATGCCGGACTTGATCCGGCATCCATGACGCGCGAGAATGGATTGCGGGTCGAGCCCGCAATGACAGCCAGACGAACAGTATTGCTCCTGACCCTCACCCCAGCCCTCTCCCAAAAGGCGAGGGGGCAAGAAAAGCGTATTGCGCGCACCGAGCTGGGTGAAGTGGCATGAGCAATCTGACCCAAGCCCTGACCAAGCGCCTGTTGCCAGACGCCGCAGAGTTTTCCCCCGGCCTGCTGGCCATTCAGGAAAGCCCCATGCCCAAGCTGCCGCGGCTGATCTTTTATATCGTCGCCGTGCTCTTTACCATCCTGCTGGCCTGGGCCATCTTTGCGAAGGTCGATATCGTTGCCGTGGCCGAAGGCAAGCTGGTGCCCATCAGCTACACAAAAATCGTGCAGCCGGCCGAGGCCGGTGTGGTGTCCGACATTCTGGTGAAAGAGGGCGATCAGGTGCAAGCCGGGCAGGTGCTGATCCGCCTGGACCCCACCATGACAGGCGCCGACAGCCGCAGCCTGGCCAGCGAGTTGACTTTGAAGCGCCTGACGCTGCGCCGGGTGGACTCAGAACTGGCGGGCATACCTCTGGCCATCAAAGACGGCGACGAGCCCGCCATGATCGCCCAGGTGCAGGCCCAGGCCAACGCCCACCGCCAGGCCTTCACCGACGCGCTGGCGCAAGAGGTGGCCACCCGCGAGCGTGCTCAAAACGAGCTGCGCGCCGCGCAAGAAACCTTGACCAAGCTCAAAAGCACGCTGCCCAGTTATGAGCAAAGCGCCAAAGCGCACAGCAAGCTGGTGGCGGAAGGCTTCTTGAGCCCGATAGCTGGCAATGACAAAGAGCGTGAGGCGATTGAAAAGTCCCAAGACCTCAAGGCCCAGGCCGCCACGGTGCAAGGCCTGCTGTCCACCATCACCGCGCAAGACAAAAAAATCGCAGGTCTCTCCAGTACCTTCCGCAGCCAACTGCTGATCGAGCGCACCGAAGCCATGGGCCAGCTCGCCAAGCTGGAACAAGACACCCAGAAGATGGGCTACAAGACCGGCCTGCTGGAGCTCAAGGCGCCACAGACCGGCATCGTCAAAGACATGGCCACCACCAGCAAGGGCGCGGTGGTGCAGCCCGGCATGGTCTTGCTCACCCTGGTGCCCAAGGGTGAGCAACTGCTGGCCGAGGTGCAGGTTAAAAACGAAGACGTGGGTTTTGTCCAGGCAGGCCAGCAGGTGCGCGTCAAGGTGGCAGCCTACCCATTTCAAAAGTATGGGCTAATCGAAGGCCACATTCAAACGCTGGCACCTGACGCACAGACCAACAATAGCTACCCCGGCCAGCCTGCACCGCAGGGCTACAAAGCGCTGGTCAAGCTCGACACACAGTTTCTCGAATCCCTCAACGGCGACACCAGCCAGCGCAAGGGGCTGGAGGCCGGCATGCAAGTCGCCGCAGAAATCCACCAAGGTCGCAGGACCATCATGGAATATTTGCTGAGCCCGGTGCAGAAGGTGTCGGCTGAGGCTGGGAGGGAGCGGTGAAACGAGTGTTGAAAGCTGGATTTTTAATTTTCTGGCAAGGAGAAATCGCTATGAGGAAACCGAGGTCTCTGAAGATACTGCATATCGAGGGTCAGGTCTTGATGCTGTCCGCTTCCCGAATCCCGTCCATTCAGAAGTTCCAAGCGTCGAGGAATGCATCGCTGTCTAAGCCTGCTGAGTGCGTCGATGGGATCAAGCGCCAGCACAGGCAACACACGGAGGAACCAAATGCAGACCCCTCATGACGAACAACCGCAACCATCCCCTGACAAAGGGCCGACTCAAACAGGCGGTACCACTTCTCAGGTGGTCGCAATTACTTCCACGAGGCGCCGGCTTTGGGTCGTTCCGTGGCTCTTTCCAATCGTCGCGGTGGTGGCATATAGCCTGTATGTCCAAGACCTGAACAGGCGCACCGCCGAAGCGGATCGACTGGTTGATGAGCTGTGCGAGAAGTACGCCGGCATCACGGTGTACGAACAGGTTGAGGCGCCGGCACATTACTTTCGAAGTCATATGCCAGGAGAGCAGCCCATTACGCCTGGACCGGCAATATTCAAAGAGAGCAACCCGTACGTTTATGCCCCAACCATAGAAGAAGTTGTTCTAAAGGGAAATCCTCATCGAACTGGCTATCCAACAATCTCAATCAGAAAAATACTAATCATCAGAAGAAGTGATGGTTCTGTCTTGTCGAAAAGCACGGACGTACATCTAGTGGGCGGGAACCATTTTTTTGAAACCTTGTTTCTCGACATCATTTCTCCATCGCCAATGCGGTCTAACCGATCGTGCCAGATAAACACCGGAGGGAGCCACGACCAGACCGCCAGTGTTTACACCAACTCACCCCCGTATCAATCCAAATTGTTTCCAGCCACACCCGCTCCGAGGATCACCTATGAACTCCGCGCAAAACACAGTGGTACCCGTCTAGCGGCAGTTTGCTCAAGGAGTGCTGAATGCCCAACGCCCTAACCCTCGTAAAACACTTTTTACCCTGGACCATCATGCTAGCGTTCTTGGCTGGCTTGGCCTCCTGCCCGTACAGCCAATGGCAAATAGATAATGCGGACAAATTGGTCAATCAACTTTGCGAGAAGGATGCGGGCATCTACATCTACGAGCGAGTTGAGGCGCCTGCAAGTTACTTCAAAGTGAAGGGAGAGCTTCCCCAAACGCCGCGGGAACAGAACCCGCCCGACCTGAGCCATCCATATGTGACGAGGCTGAGCGCACCCGAATATTTTCTGAAGGGCAATCCCGCGGTGGTCAGAACAGAAGTCTTGATCGTCAGGCAAAGCGATCAGAAGATCTTGTCGCGCCAAGTCGGGTACTCGCGCTATGGTGGAGAGCCAGCATTGCTTCAGTCCTTTTCACCCATAGCATCACAGCATCACTGCAGACATTTTGTTGGCAGCGGAAGTGATCTTAAATCAGCGACCTACGTCAACTCGCCTTCGTTTGATTTGGCAATCAATAAACCGAGGATTTTTCGATGAATAATGCGAAACACCTTCTCGATCTAGCCGAGACCGCACACGCAGCCTACGGTCAATACTTAACGGCAGGTGACATAGAACAGTTGGGGCCGCTGCTCAATCTCAATGGCTCTGGTCACGGTTTCGCAACCGCTCAAGCAGACCGCTTCAGCAAGCGCTTTGCAGTTGCAGTCCCAACCTACAACGATATTTCACCTACCGGTGCCAGCAACTCCAGCTTTGATGCAACCGTTTTTCGCGGAATAGCGGCAGACAATCTCAACCAAATCACTCTCGCAATCCGCGGCACACAGCAGCTGCTCGACCTCCCAGAAAGCGCGTCTATCAGCCGTCACGGCGCCGCATTCGCGCAAATTGTCGCAATGCACAACTGGTGGCAGCGCGTTGGCACGCCGGCTGGAACAGCCGTAGCACAGTTTCGTGCTTTAGAACACACCGTAGGGTCCTCCACGTATTCTGTATTTTTTGAAGTAACTCGCGTTGCCGACGTGACATCGACCGGTGAGGTTGCGCAGCTGCTCATGGAGGATCCCGACAGGAAACTGAATGTGGTTGGCACATCTTTGGGTGGACACCTCGCCATGGCTTTCGCTGGCCTATTTGGAAGCCAAATTAGTCAGGCGGCGGCATTTAACAGTCCTGGCTTTGCGCCCAACAGCGACGTGGCTAATCTGTTCTCGGCATTGGGAGGTCGCGTGCCGATAGCTGGTTCACCGAACGTCCTGAATTTCATATCAGACGAAGCCAACAAGTCCGGAGCGAGCCTCGAGCTTATTGCGGGCATGCACAGCATTCCTGGGCAACGTGTCAATGTCCCCATAGAGGACCAATTTTTGACAAATGTCCCGGACCCAAAGTTCCCTAGCTACAACCACGATCAACGGCAGGTAGATGACGCCCTCACGCTCTACGCCGTTCTCTGCCGTATGCAACCTGATTTCGGCCTGGACTCCCTTCGGATTTTGATGAGAAATGCTGCAGTCGGTCCGGCAGCAAGCCTGGAGAATCTGGTTAACGCTACGGAGTCCTTCCTGGGACTGTCCAGGTCTTTGTTGCCGGCCAGCAACGCTGGCCGTGATGCCCTGCACTCTGCAATGGGACGGCTGGGCACGGCCCTGGATGGGCCACTGTTGGCCAGTTTAGGAAATCTCCTTGTGCGTGCCAGCAGCGCGGACCTGCGCGCTGCCGCCCGCAATGACTTCTCTGCCCTGGTTGCCTTGCAAGACCTCTCCCCGATTTGGATCAGCGGCAAAACCGCCGCAGCCGATGCGACCTTGGCGACGTTGTGGCAAAGCAAACACGCAGCTGACTACGCTGCTTGGCAAGCCGATAAGACAACAGCGAATGCTGAAACCTTCACCGATCAGTGGATCGCCGACCGGGCAGCGATGCTTGGCGCCCTGGTCGAACGCAACAAGACAGATGCCGGCATCGTCTCCAGCACTCAAAACACTCTCTACGACGACAAGGCCAGCAATACCCAAGTACTGCTCGGTGCAGGCGACGCGCAGCGTACCCAGTACCTGTTTGGCGGTGAAGGTGCCGACCCGCTGGACGGCAAAGGCTACGCCGACCATTTATACGGCGGCGCAGGCAACGACACCCTGGACGGCAAAGGCGGAAACGACCACCTCGAAGGCAACACCGGCGACGACAACTTACAAGGCGGCGAAGGCCAGGACACCCTGCTGGGCGGGTTCGGCGACGACCAGCTCGACGGCGGAGCCAGTGTCGACATCCTCAAAGGTGGTACCGGCACAGACACCTACACCCTGCGCGCCAGCGACAGCGGCATAGACACCATTCTTGATGCAGACGGCTTGGGTCAGATCAAGGTGATTGCCTCCGGCGACGGCGAAACTGTTTTAGGCGTAACCGCCATTAAAAAATTAGCCAACGGCTCGTCTGCCGAAACCGGCACCTGGCAAAGTGAAGACAAAAGGTTTACCTATACCGTACGCGCCGAACCGGATGGCAGCAACACGCTGAGCATCAGCGGCGGCGGCATCAACGCCGTTGTGCAAAATTTCAACTCCGGCAATCTCGGCATTACCCTGCCCGGGACAGCGCCCAGCTCGCCAACGCCCACCACAGGTCAGCAGATTCTGGGTGACCTGGCTCCCGTGGATTTCGATGCCGTTGCAGAGGGCGTTCAGACACAGCGTGACGCGCTGGGGAACATCAGCGCCGATCCAGAGCAGAGCAAACCAGGCCTCGCCGACACCCTGTACGACAGCCCAGACAGCGACGAGATCATTGCAGGCGGGGGCAGCGACCGCATCAACGCAACACGCGGAGGCGACGACTGGATCAAAAGCGGCAGCGGGAGTGACAGTGTCGAGGGGGGCGCTGGCAACGACCTCATCGAGCTGGGCACTGAGCGCGACTACGGCTCGGGCGGAGCTGGCGATGACCGGATATATGCCGACACACTGCGCCCGATCGACGAAGTACTGGCGCAAACCGTCGCAGCGCTTGACGATCAGGCCGATACCCTGGACGGCGGTGATGGTGACGATACGCTGGTGGGGGATGCGGGCAGTGACACGCTGTACGGCGGTTCAGACCAAGACCTGATGGTGGGCGGCGCCGGAGACGACCGTGTGTTCGGCGGCACTGGTGCGGATACCCTCTTGGGCGGCAGTGGCGCCGATAAACTGGACGGCGACGGCACCACACACGACCCCAGCTTGCCCGACCACGCCGCCGCCACTGAGCATGGCAACGACTACCTCGATGGTGGTGAGGGCAATGACGTCTTAAACGGCGGTGGCGGCAATGACACGCTGCTGGGAGGCCAAGGCAACGATGCGATTTTTGGCGATGAGGCCTTGGCCGCCCACAGCCCAGGCTACCTCAGCGGCGAGTTCCATGGCAACGACTATGTCGATGGCGAAGAAGGCAACGACTACATCGAAGGTAACGGCGGCGCCGACACCTTGTACGGCGGAGTGGGTGATGACACTTTGTGGGGCGATGCAGCGGCCACCCTCAAGCTGGCGGGTCAGTTTCATGGCGCAGACTACATGGATGGGGGGGACGGTAACGACAGCCTGAGCGGTGGCGGCGCGGACGATACCTTGTATGGCGGAGCGGGCAACGATCACATCTCTGGCGACCAGTCTGAGAGCGGGAACCCTGCTGATAGGGTCCTTGCGGGCGACTTCCATGGCCGCGACTACATCGATGGCGAGGACGGTGACGATAGTCTCTTGGGAGACGGTGACGACGACACCCTACTAGGCGGCGCGGGCAAGGATCTGCTCTACGGGGACAGCACCGAAACCTTCCTGTCTGGCCAGTACCATGGCAATGACTACCTTGACGGCGAAGGCGGCGACGACACCCTGTACGGTGGCGGTGGCGACGATACCCTGCTTGGCGGAGATGGCGACGACATCCTGTATGGCGACGACAAGCCGGAGAACCTGGCCAGCGAGTTCCACGGAAACGACAACCTCTACGGCGGGGCCGGCCACGACACCCTGATAGGAGGTAGCGGGGCTGACTATATGGACGGCGGGGAAGGCGACGACCGCTATGAAGCCGGCGCTGGCGACACCGTTACCGATGCCAGCGGCAGCAACACCTTGACGCTGGACGACGGCGAGCCTTACACGGTCAGCGCCAATGGAAACGACTTGCTGCTGCACTACGGCGACAGCGGGGACCTGCTCTTAGGCGGCGCGTTGAACGGCAGTATCTCCACTATTGACGGTGTTGAACTGAACGAATGGGTACAGGGGCGTTTACGCCAAAGCGTCAGCCTGTCCACCACCGGAAACAATCAAGTCCTGAGTGGCGGCTCTGGCGCCGACCAGTTGACTGCCTTGCACGGTGGAGCCATCTTGCTCGGTGGTGGGGGTAGCGATAACTTGCAGGGCAGTGCAGGTGACGACTCACTGGAAGGTGACACGGGCAACGACAGCCTATCCGGCGGAGACGGCAACGACATGCTGCACGGCGCCAGCGGCAACGATGTGATCGACGGTGGTGCGGGCGATGACTGGCTGCATGCGGGCAGTGGCCTAGACACTTTGCGCGGCGCCGCCGGCCTGGACACCTATGTGCTGGGCTACGGCATGGGCCAGATGACATTGATCGATGATTCGGCGGAAGGCTCAACTATTCAACTGGATACGTCTGGCCTCCAACTGCAAAGCCTGAGCGCCAGGCGTGCCAGCAACGATCTCTTGGTTGAAGTTCGCGGCACCGAGACGAGCATGCGAATCAAGGACTACTACGGCGCGCCGCAAACCTCGTGGTTGTTCAAGGACTCAGCAGGCAATACGCTGCCGGCGCAGGCGGTGATCGATGCGTCAACACCCCAATGGGGCAGCTTGCAGAGCGGCCTGATCCAGGAGTTCAAGGCTTGGGGAAGAAGCAGCATAGGGAATAACTATTTTGAGCAAGGTTATACCCAGCAGGCCGACGGTAGCTGGCTGCGCCCCGCATATTCGAGTGGGAACGACAACCCCGAGTTCTACAATACTGGCCGCGAGACGGTGCTGCATATTTCGTACAACCATCGCTTACTTTCGGACCCAGGCAATACCTGGACCACAACGTCTTCCAGCGTGATCAGCGCATCGTGGAACACTAGCCAATGGACGCAAAGCAATCACATAGCCAACGACACACGTATCTCCTTTGACGAGCAGTCGCAGGCCATTTCTGATGAATTCATTACCTTGAACCCGGTAAGCAGCAGTTCCGCCGATCAAGCCGCATGGAGCGCCGTGACTTGGCTCAACTATTCAACCGCCACACAAACGTCCGCTTGGAGCGCACCCTACGCGTACCAGTGGCCGCAAAACGGGTCGGCGGTCGAGGTAATCACGGAGCAGCGCAGAACAATTTCCACCTACAGGGACTACCTCGGCAGGGGCAGTGCCCTGTCGGTAGAGGACCCAGGCGCGACCGCCGTGTCTGGGCCTTTGCCAGGCTATGTTCCGATTGCCCTCACCCACAACTACCTGAACTACAACCTGGGGGAAACCATACTTTCAGACGGCAACCACACCGTGGTGGCTGACGCTTATTCGGCAGTGGTGGGAGGGGTTGGCGACAGCACCATTTACGGCGCCGGTTTTGCGTATGGCGGTACCGGCAATGCCCGACTGATTGGCGGTGAAGTTCTGATGGCGGGCAACGGCGACCAGTATCTGGAGGGCGGCCGAACCATGGTGGTTGGCGATGGGCACACCACGGTGGTAGGCCGGGGTGGCAGCCGCATTCTGGTAGATCCGAACAATGCCGGCATGGATCTGATCACGAGCGACTTTAGCCAGCCACAAGACAGCGATGAAAACGGACTGGCCGATGTTCTCGATTCGATTTATCGGGCGCAAGGCATTGAGGACTGGGAGGTCAGCTACCAGTACGGGGGAAAGTACTTTCTTGATGTGTACGAGTATTACCGAGGTTACTTTGATTCTGTTGAAGATGCGCGTGGCGTTCTGGATAGCTTGGGCTTATCTAACGATGCGCTCAGTTTTGTCGAGCCATTGACAGTTCTGCTCAAAGCACCTTACGCGGGTGATGGATTTGAGCTTCCTCGTACACGAAGCGAATACTACGAGACGCATCCGTTTGAAGTGGTTAGGCTGACTGCGAACAATTTCGCGGCGCTCCAGCCCTTCTTCAATGCCGAGTTATTGCCGATCGAAACTGTCACCTTCGGCCCTGGGCTGGCATTGGCTGATATCTCGTTCAACTGGGGCGAAGAGATTGCTTCGACCGATGGCATATTGCGCGTGACGCTAGATCTGCGGTGGGGTAGCGACCAGGGCATCCGCATCATGATTCCCCGCACTGGCGACGTTCTGAATAGCACGGTGCAGCAGTTTGAATTTACGGACGGCACCACCCTGACCCTCGCCGATGTGATCGCGATGGCGCCGCCGGCGCCCAGCTTCAATCCCGGTTATTTCCAGTTTCAAGCGGGCGATGGCCACCAAGTGCGCGACCCGAGAGGCATGGCTGGTATCGAAGCAGGTGCCAGCGCGATAGGTGATGTTCAAGTTCAGGTCGATGGTCTGGACTTGCTGGTTTCCATCAATGGCGGGAGTGACAGCTTGCGGCTGACGGGCTGGTACAGCGACCCGGACGACTTGCCCGGCACCTTGCTGGCTTTGGGCAACGGTGCTTTTGTCACCTCTAGCGAGTTGACCGTCTTAGGACTCGTGATGGACGGCAGCGCCGGAAACATGACCTTGTACGGCGTGCCCGGTTTCGCCACGACCTTTATAGCTGGCCTCAACACAAGTTTGATAGGCCAGTCTGGCAACGATACCTATGTATTCAATGCTGGAAGCGGAGCGGTTCATATCTCCGACCCGGGCGGTGGGACACTGCGTTTTGGCAGCGGCATAACTCCAGGCATGGTGAGCCTCGGTTTGGGCTCCTTGCTGCTCACCATAGGAGATCAGGGCGACGCGATTCACCTCGACGGGTTTGATGCGTCTGAAGCGGATAATTTTTGGAGCGTCCAGAGTTTTGAGTTTGCCGATGGCACCGAACTCGACTTTGACGAACTTCTGGAGCGAGGCTTTGATATTCGCGGCACGGCGGGTGCCGACACGCTGACTGGCACCAATGTCAATGACCGCTTTCACGCAGGCGAGGGGGCGGACCGAATGACGGGTGGTGACGGAGACGACACCTACTACGTTGACAACACTGGCGACGTGATTGTGGAAAGAGCGGGTGAAGGCACAGACACCATCATCAGCACGGTCAGCAAGACTCTGAGCGCCCATGTGGAGAACCTTACCCTGGCCGGTAGTGATGCCATCAACGCCACCGGCAACAGCCTGGACAACATCGTCATTGGCAACGCCGCCAAAAACACTTTGAGCGGTGGCGCAGGCGCTGACCGTATGCAAGGCGGTGCGGGCGACGACAGCTATTACGTTGACAATGCTGGCGATGAAGTGCTTGAAGAGCAGGGCGAGGGCACAGACCGCGTCATTTCCCCCATCAGCTTCACCCTGGGTGCTGATGTGGAAGACCTGCAACTCTCAGGCACAGGCAACATCAGCGCCACTGGCAATGCGCAGGCCAACAAACTCACCGGTAACAGCGGCGCCAACACCTTGACAGGTGGTGCAGGCGACGACCGCCTGACCGGCGGCTTGGGTGCCGACCAGATGCTGGGCGGCGAAGGCGACGACTTGTATGAAGTGGACAACACGGCGGACGTGGTTACCGAATTCGCTGGCGAAGGCGTTGACACGGTAGAGGCCAGCGTCACCTACACCCTGGCCAGCGAGGTCGAGAACGTCATTCTCACGGGCCTGGCCGCCATAGACGGTACAGGCAATGCGTTGAACAACCTGCTGCAAGGCAATGCGGGCGACAACACCCTCACAGGCGGCGCGGGTAACGACACCCTGAACGGCATGAAGGGTGCGGACACACTGATAGGTGGGACGGGCAACGACACCTACCTGTTTGAAGACGATGTCGACACGATCGTAGAAGAGCTTGATGCCGGGCGCGACACCCTGATCAGCCGCCTGTCCGCCAGCTTGGCGGCCAACGTCGAAGACGGCGTGCTGCTCGGCTCAGCGACCCACTTGACGGGCAACGAACTGTCCAACGTACTGACCGGCAACAATGCCGCCAACACGCTCGACGGCGGTACCGGCGCCGATGTGCTGATGGGCGGCAAAGGCAATGACATTTACCTAGTGGACAGCCAGGCCGACACCGTCGTTGAGAATGCCGCAGAAGGATCAGACACCATCCAGTCCAGCGTCAGCTACAGCCTGGGTGACAACGTCGAACACCTCACGCTGACCGGTAACGCCGAAGCAGGCATGGGCAACGAGCTGAACAACAAACTCACAGGCAACGCCGGCTCCAACAAACTCTGGGGCGGTGCTGGCAACGACGAGATCGACGGCGGCGCGGGTGCCGACATCCTGTTCGGCGGGCTGGGCAACGACAAGTACTGGGTGGACTCGTCCGATGACCTGGTGGTGGAGAACGCAGACGAAGGCACAGACACCGTCTACGCCAGCGTCTCCTACGCCCTGACTGACAACGTTGAACGCCTGACCCTGACCGGCAGCGACAACATCAACGCCATTGGCAACGCAGGCAACAACCGCCTGGAGGGCAATGCTGGCAACAACATCCTGTTTGGCGGGCTGGGTAACGACACCTATGTGTTTGGCCGTGGTTCGGGCCACGACATCATTGCCAACTTTGACGCTGGCAAACCTTCGGGCGACATGGTGCAGCTCGGGGCCGGCATTGTTGACGCCGACATCAGCATGCTCAGGCAAGGCAACGACCTGGTGCTGAGCATCAATGGCACCGCGGACCAATTGACGGTGGCCAGCTATTTTGAAAACGGTGGCAAAGGCGCCAATGCCCTGGAGAAGATCCGCTTTGCCGACGGCAGCAGCCTGAACCACGCGGCGGTGCTGAGCCGAACCGCCGTGGACAGTGGCGGGACATCCGAAGCCCAGGCCTTGCCGGTAGAAGTGCGCACCGGCAACCCGACAGCCCTGTTTGATGCACCTGACCCAGCGGCCACAAAGACCGGCGATGCAACAACCGAGCCGCAAACCGTGGCCGAATCGATTGCAGCGGCACGGGAGCGCTTTGAGCAAGGCCTGCAGGCGTTGAAGTACAGCGTAGATGAACAAGGCAGCTTCGGCCGCAGTGAGTTTGCCCAGCGCAGGGCTTTGCCTTTGCTGTGGAACCTGCAGGATGCCTTGCTGGACATGCAATTGGCCAAAAACCCGGACGGACGCTTTACGGCAGACATCTCGATGGACAGCCGGGGTTCGCGCGACCTGGGCCTTGCCATCGGCCTGCTGGGTGGGGTAAGGGGTATGAGCGGGCGGCTGGACCAGGTGGCCAGACCGTCAGAGGTGCAGCAGTTTGATCTGGCTCGGATGCAGTGAGGTGTCCTCGCAGGTCGATGGGTCACTGCGGCAGGCATGCCGGCTCGGGTCCGGCATGACAAGCGTGGGCCACTCTGAGTGCTCTCTCACTCAACCAGGGGCCGCGGGTCCGGCTTCGCCGTCCCGCAGGCGCAGCGGCTCCCTCGGGGGACACCCTTCGACAGGCTCAGGACGAACGGAATATCGCGAAGGTGGAGGCCTTAATTTTGGCCTTCAGTCAGCGTATCCAGCTGAAACTTCCCGCTTTTGTGCCAAAGCCAGGTGTCGGTATAAACCACCTTGCCCATGCGCACCGGCGCTGGAAACGGCGAGGCGGCCTTGATGGTGCGTTCGATCTCGGCAATCACTTCCGGCGCATGGCGCGGTGCGCGCATCCAGTCGAGTTTGGTGACGATGCCGACCTGGTTGATCTCGACGTTGATCACGCCCACCGCATACAGAAGTGGCGGCATCCTGCCCTTGTAGATGCGGTCGGCGTTCAGGCCGTAAATGTGGGTGGCGCCGCTTTCGCGGTAGAGGCGCGGGGTCGGGGCTGCCGAGTTGCGGGCCGAGCCACTGGGGCCGGCTATCGGGCCGATCACAGGGCTGGGCGTGGGCGTGGGCTGGGGTTGCGCCACGGACGCTGCGGGTTCGGGCGGTGTTTTGCAGGCGGAGATGACGGCGGCAACTCCAGCAGAGGCCAGGGCCAGCAGCCAGAAACGGCGGGGAGTGGGCTCAGACATACGTCTCCTTGTGGTTCGTCGGGTCGCGGCTGTTATTGTGCAGGCTGACCGGGGTGCGCTTGTCACCGACACCGGCTGCCCGGAGACTGAATTATGCGTTCTGCGAGCCTTTGACAGAGGCCGCGTATCAGAGGGTTTATACCGTGAGTCAGCTCAATGATTTGTTTTTAGCCCGGCTGAATTTGGCCCCCGCCGTGCTGGTCAGTGTGACTGCCACCGAAGGGTCGGTGCCGCGTGAAGCCGGCACCTGGATGGCGGTGTTTGCCGATGGCGTTGTCGGCACCATCGGTGGCGGCCACCTGGAGCACCAGGCGATGGCGGCGGCACGCGCGCAGTTGCAGGCGGGGCCGGCCCAGGCCGAAAGCCGCTTCGTGCTCGGACCCTCGCTGGGGCAATGTTGCGGTGGCGTCATGAACTTGCGTTTTGAAACAGTTGGGCCGGCGGATGTGGCTGCGTTGCGACAGCAACTGCCCGTGAATTTACAGCCGCTGGCCTTGTTCGGCGGCGGCCATGTTGGCCACGCGCTGGTGCAGGTGTTGTCGCGGCTGCCGTTTGCGCTGACCTGGATCGACAGCCGCGACGGGATTTTCCCGCCGGAGCTGGCCAGTTTTTCCGCCGGACCGCCCCAAGGAAAAATGCACCCCCTCGGGGGGCAGGAAGCTACACAAAGTGAGCGACCGTGGGGGCCCAATATCACGTGTGAGCATTCGGACCCGGTGCAAGGCGCGGTGCGCGGCCTGGCGCCGCAATCCAGGGTGCTGATCATGAGTTTCAGCCACGCCGAAGACCTGGACATCGTCGCCGAGTGCCTGAAACGCCAGCGCGCACACAAGGACTTGCCCTACATCGGCTTGATCGGCAGCAAAACGAAGTGGGCGACGTTTCGCCACCGCTTGCAGGCACGCGGTTTCAGCGATAAAGAGCTGGCGCAGGTCACCAGTCCGATTGGCTTGCCCGGCATCCACGGCAAGGAGCCCGAGGTAATCGCGGTGTCCGTGGCGGCACAGTTGTTGCTCATGCCATCGGCAACGAAGACCTGAGTTTTTGCATCATGCACTCAGTTTGTATACACTTTAGTGGACAGGTCGCAGCGGAGCATCCAGTGTTCGTGGCCGAAATTCTGCTCAGAGCGCCCGCAGTGGTGAGCAGGCTTGAAAGTTGAGTCATGGAAAGTTACTACCTGGACTGGGCCAACCTGCTGCTGCGCTGGGTCCACGTCATCACCGCCATCGCCTGGGTGGGCTCCTCGTTTTACTTTGTCTTTCTCGATTCGAGCCTGACGCCGCCGGTCGATGAAGACCTCAAGAAGCAGGGCGTCAGCGGCGAACTGTGGGCGGTGCATGGCGGCGGTTTCTACCACCCCGTCAAATTTGCCGTCAAGCCGCCTGAACTGCCGAAACACCTGCACTGGTTTTACTGGGAGAGTTACAGCACCTGGTTGTCGGGTTTTGCGCTGTTTACCGTGTCCTACCTGTGGAACGCCAGCACCTACCTGATCGACAAGTCGCTGATGAATTGGTCGTCTGGCGCCGCCATCGGTGTGGCGCTGTCGTTTTTTGTGGTGTTCTGGATGTTGTACGACGGCATCTGCCAGGTCTTTGGCAAGCGCAAAAACGGCGATGCCATCGTCGGCGCCTTGGTGTTTCTGTTGGTCTGCGTGGCGTCCTGGCTGGCTTGTCACTGGTTTGCCGGGCGGGCCGCGTTTTTGCTGGTGGGCGCGATGATCGCCACCGCCATGAGCGCCAACGTCTTTTTCTGGATCATTCCCGGCCAGCGCAAGGTGATCGCCAGCATCAAGGCCTGCCAGCCGGTGGACCCGGTGCACGGCCAGCGCGGCAAGCAGCGCAGCGTGCACAACACCTACTTCACCTTGCCGGTGCTGTTTGCCATGCTCAGCAACCATTACAGCTTCACCTATAGCCACCCGCAGAACTGGCTGGTGCTGATTGTCATGATGCTGGCCGGCGCGCTGATCCGCCAGTTTTTTGTGATGCGCCACGGCTTCAAGCTTGGGTGCAACGGCAACCCCTTGCCCTATGCGCTTGTCGGTGTGGTGCTGATTCTGGGCGCGATCGTCTGGATGAGGCCACCGGCGCCCGCCGCAGTCGCGGTTGCTATTAATTCAGGAGCTAGTCACGAAGGACTGGTAGGGGCTGGAGGCCAAAATGACTATATAAATCTGCAGAAGGTGATGGAACAGCGCTGTTACCAGTGCCACGGTGCCCAGTTGCAGATGAAAAATGTCCGGCTGGATTCGCCCGCGCTTCTCAAGCAGCATGCGCAGGCTGTGTACCAGCAGGTGGTGGTGAGCAAAATCATGCCCATGAACAACGCCACCGGCATGCTCGATGAAGAGCGCGCGCTGGTCCGGCAGTGGTTTGAGGGCGGCGCGAAGACGCCCTGAGCGTATGCACCGCCTTCGCGCAGCGTAAGCCCAGTGCATGGCTTGCGTCGGCATGCCAACTGAGGCTGTAAGTTCTCCGTAATATCGCGTATCGACGCTGGCCTTGTGGCATGCTTCAATGCGCTACCGCAGCAAACAGCTTGCTGTGGGCAGGTCGGCACCGTCGAAGTGCCGCCGTCGTTGACAACCGAGGAGACAAAACATGACGCATACCCAGTTACTGGTTCGCACGCTCGTTAGCACCGGCCTCGTGGCTGCCTCGCTGGCAGCAGGCGCCGCCCAGATTGTTATCGGGCAGGTGGCGCCCCTGTCGGGGCTGGAAGGCACACAGGCACGGGCTTACTCCACCGGTATCCAGCTCGCCTTGACCAAGGCCAACAAGGCTGGCGGCGTCAATGGCCACACTTTCAGCCTGGTGCGCAAGGACGATGGCGGGCGCCCCGCCGACAACCTGGCTGCCACCAAGGCACTGCTCAGCGAGAACCGGCCGCTGGTGCTGGCCGGCTACTTCGGCGACCGCATCGTCGGCGAGCTGGTGAGCTCGAAACTGCTGGAAACCGAAAACATCGCGCTGGTCGGTTACCGGGTCAACGAGATTCGCAGCGAAGCCCCTTTGGTCTACAGCGTGCGTGCCAACCTGCGCGATGAAATCAACAAAATCACCGAACACCTGGTGACCGTGGGTGTGACCCGGCTGGGCCTGTTCTACCCGGATGGCGCTGGCGCGGCAACGCTGCTGACGGCCATGGAAGAGGTGATGAAAGCCCGCGGCGCCAAGCTCACGGCCAAGGCCACCTATGTGCAGGGCACCAACAAGGTCCCCAACGCGGTGGTCGACACCTTCATCAATGCTGCGCCGCAGGCCATCATCGTGGTCGCCAGCGGCGCTGCTGCCGCAGCTTTCATCGAGAAATACCGGCTCGATGGTGGCACGGCGCAGTTGTTTGCCCACTCCGGCGCGGACATCGAGCAGATTTCCCAGCGTCTCGGTGAGGACCAGCTCAAGGGGTTGGCGATCACGCAGGTCACACCCAACCCGTACAAAATTTCCGGGCGGCTGTCCAAGGAGTTCAGCGACATCGCCGCCAAGACGCCCAACCTGGAGGTGCCGGTCAGCTACGCCATGATGGAAGGGTATATCGCCGGCGCGGTGATCGTCGAAGCCGCACGGCGCATGGGTCCAAAAATCTCGCGTGAGGGTTTTGTCAACGCACTCGACAGTGTTGATGTTGATCTGGGCGGCTACAAGGTCGGTTTCAAACCCGGCATGCGTTCCGGTTCACGTTTTGTCGAGCTGAGTATCGTGACCGCCAGCGGGCGCATCCGGCAATAAGGTTTGGCTTGGCGCCGGGCGGACAGCAGCGTTGTTGGTTACGGCTTTTTGAGCAGGCCTGAGACAAACTCGGTGGTCACTTTGTAGGCGTCGGCCATTGCTTCGGGATTGTTGCCGACCATCACCGGGCCAATTTTTCGGTTGACATTGTTGATGTGCGGCGGCATCGGAGCGTCGAAGCTATGGTACGCGTCCGGGTAGATCTTGATGGAAAAAGGGGCGCTGCCGGCTTCCTGCCGTTGCGACAACGCCTGGCAGGGTGCCGCCGGGTTCCACGTGTCTTTCTCGCCCACAAACATCTGGACGGGCGCGTAAGGCGCAAAGCGATTTTCCACCTGGGTGCAATCGGGGTAAAACATCACCGCGCCTGCAAAGCCGGCCCCAGGCGCTGCGGCCAGTGCATTGGCTTTGTTCATGCCTTGCAAGCCCGCAGTAGCTCCCCATGTGACCGTCACAATCTGGTCGCCCGCCACAGTTTGCAAGCCGCGCAGGTAAGCCAGGCCGCCCAACGAGTCTTTCAGTCGCGTGATCGGGTCGATGTGCGCCCGGGTACAGACCTCGTCGAAGCCCCTTGGCGTAAACCCGTCCACCATCAAAACGGTCACGCCCATGTCGTTGAGCAGTTTGCCCATGCGTCGGTATTTGACCTTGATGCGTTTGCCGTCCGGCGCCATCAAGCCTTCGCAGGCCGGGGTCAGCACGGCTCCCGGTGTCTTGCCGCCTGATTCGGAGGCAGGGGCTTTCAAAAGATAACCCGTGATGACTGCCGGCTTCGAAGAGAAGATACCGCTGGTGGCCAGGCTGTCCACGTTCACCTTCTCATAAGCCGGCATGGGAGCGGACCCGGCTTCTTCCTGTCGGTTCTCCGGCGCTGGCTTTTGCGCATGGGCGAACGGAAGCAGACCGCACAGACCGAGTAAAACGGGCGAAATCTTATAAAACATACAACTCCCCTGTAGCCGGATTGATGGTATCGGATAAACCTGCAGAGAGGGGCAAAGAATATCGCGCGAGAGCTTTGTTAGCGTCCTCCCTACGTTGATCTTGCTCGGAGCGGCTTACCAGCTGCTCACCAAGCCCGCAGAGCGGGTCGAGGTTTTCTCAAAGTGGCTGGCCAGGTAGTCGACGAAAGCCCTGACGCGGGCTGACACCTGGTGCCGCTGCGGCCAGACCGCATGAATGTCGGCCGGCGGCGACTGGTAGTTCTCCAGCACCTGGCGCAAGCGGCCGCTGCGCAGGTAACGCGCGATGTCCCACTCAGCCCGCATCACGATACCGTGGCCGGCCAGCGCCCAGTTCACCGCAATCTCGCCGTCGCTGGTGCTCAGGTTGCCGCGTACCTTGACGGTTTCCACCCGTTTGCCCGCGCTCAAACGCCAGATGCCATAAGCCTCGCCGCCCTGGCGTATGCCGATGCAACTGTGTTGTGCCAGCTCATGCGGCAGCTTGGGCGCTCCGCGTTTGGCCAGGTAGGCGGGTGACGCGCAGAGCAGGCGGCGGTTGGGTGCCAGCTTGCGGGCGACCACACGCGCGTCCGGCGGCTCACCGAAACGCACACACACGTCAAAGGCATCGTCGTCGGCCGGTGGCGGGTTGACCGTGAGCTGGAGCTGGATCTGCACCTCGGGATGTAGCTTGGCAAAACCCGAGATCAGCGGCGCGATGTGGGTGCGCCCAAACCCCAGCGTGGCGTTCACGCGCAGCAAGCCTTTGGGCGCCGCCACCGCACTGGACACCAGTTGCTCCATGTCGTCGATTTCGGCCAGGATACGCCTGGCGTGGCCCAGGTACAACTCACCCTCGGGCGTCAGGCTGACGCGCCGCGTGGTGCGGTTGAGCAGTTGCACACCGAGCCGGCCTTCCATCTGCGCCAGGCGTTTGCTGACGGCGGGCGTGGTGACATCGAGCTCACGGGCGGTGGCCGAGAAACTGGCGCAGCGCGCCAGCAGGCTGAAAAACGCCATCTCGGAAGGCGCGGAGACGGGTGTGGACATGAAATGACTCTTAACTCAAAGTAAACAATAAGATAACTTTAGACGCTTTGTTTGAGCAGTGCAATCCGTAAAGTGAGGGCATTGCAACGACCCGAGGAAACCCCGTGAA
>NZ_JAYWHI010000105.1:0-18619 GCF_043778355.1 Polaromonas sp. | reverse complement strand
GGGCGGGAGAAATCTCAAAACTGTCGGTCCGCTGCCGCGGCCGAATCCGAAGCGAGTCCCTCCACCCCGACACCCATAACATACAAGCGAAGCGAGTTTAGCCAGACCCCGGCTGGACCGAGCACCGCAGGTTGCCCTCCGCAGCGTCAGCGAAGGAGGGACGCAGACAGCAGGGTCGCCTTTTCTTTGGTGACTTTCTTTTGGCGACGCAAAAGAGAGTTACTTGCCGCCGGGCAACCCCCGGCTTGTTGGCAAACCACGATCAGCCGAAGCAGAGACAGCCTCGACGGGCTTAGCCCGAACGGTGTTGGACGCCCCCATGGATCCCGGATCGGGCCTGCCCCGGACTTGATCCGGGGTCCGGGATGACAAGCCCATCACAAAACTCAAACCGGCCAAACCACCCCGTTGTCATTGAGGATCGCATCGAGTGCCACATCGTGCGGCTCAGGCTCCAGGTCGGGCAGCCAGCCGTGGCTGTAGCCGAGGCCGACGGTGAAAGGTTTGGGCTGCAGTGTGGCCAGCGTGCGGTCGTAAAAGCCGCCGCCGTAACCCAGCCGGAAGCCGCCCGGCCCGTAACCGACGCAGGGCACGAACAGCAGGGTCGGCACGATGATCTCGGTGTCCTTGGGTTTGGGAATACCGTAGGCGTCTTCCTCCATCGGGCAGCCGGGGTACCAGGCGTGAAAGGTCAGGGTCTTGTGCAGCTTGTTGACCACCGGCAAGCCGATCTTGCGCGGCGACCGGTTTGCTATGTTTTCTGTAGCTGCTTCCGCACGTCCTTCATGGGCTGGAGCCTGATTTGAATCAGATCCCCGACTTAAAATCACGTCCTCCTGCCAACGGTAGAGCGCGGGCAGCGGATCAAACTCCCCCTTGATCGGCCAGTAGGCTCCGATCACCGCGTCTTCACGTCCCACCAGCCAGATCCGCATGACCCGCTGTAACAGGTCGGCGCGCTGTAGGCGGTCGGGCAGGTTCAGGCGTTGTTCGATCAACGCTTTTCGTGCAGTTAATTTGTCCATAATGACCTGATGCTATCCAAATTTGTTGTCACCGCCCTGATATCGGGCCTCTCGTCCTTTTTGATTCTCCCGCCCACATGGGCGCAAAACAACGCCGCGCGCGCCGACGAGGTGCTGGTGGAGATGAACAAGGCCTTCAAACGCGGCGACAGAAGCCGCCTGTCTCAGCTGTTGCCGCAGGCGCAGGGCCATGCGCTGGAGCCGTGGGCAGCCTACTGGGAACTCCGGGCCCGTCTCGACGAGGCCAGCGCCCGCGAGGTGCAGGATGTCATGGCGCGTTATGCCGGCAGCTACCAGGAAGACCGCTTGCGCAACGACTGGCTGCTGCTGCTGGGCCAGCGCCGCGACTGGGCTGCGTTTGCGGCCGAATACCCGAACTACCGCATGGGCGACGACCGCGATGTGCGCTGTTACGCGCTGCTGATCGAACACCTGAAAAACCCGGGCGCCGATGCACAGCTGGCCGACGAGGTCCGCAGAAACTGGTTTGCCCAGCGCGAGGCCAGCGACGGCTGCACCGCCGCCGCCTCACGCCTGATTGGCAACCGCAACCTGACAACGCAGGACGCCTGGATCAAGGCCAGGCTCGCGACCGAAGCCAACCGGCCGCGCGCCGCGCGTGATGCGGTCGAGATCATCGCGCCAGAAGCTGTGAGCCTGGTCACCGAACTCCATGCCAGCCCGGCACGCTTCCTGACCACCAAGGTGATTGCGATCAGCCGGGTGCGCAAGGAAATCATCGTGCTGGCGCTGGTCAAGCTCGCCAGCACCGATGCCGAGGGCGCAGCGCGATTCATGGAGGACAAATGGGGCTCGCAGCTCAACGACGAGGAGCGCAACTGGGTTTGGGGCGCGATCGGCCGGCAGGCGGCGACGCGGCTGGCCAGCACGGACTCGGTCGGTTATTTCGCCAAGGTCACCAAAAACACCGACCTCAGCGACGACATGCTGGGCTGGAAGGTTCGCGCCGCGCTGCGCGCCGGCAGCACGCCGCGCTGGCCGCTGGTGCTGGCCGGCATCAACGCCATGAGTGACGGCGCGCGCAAGGAGCCGGTCTGGGCTTACTGGAAGGCGCGCGCGCTGCTGAGCAACGCGCCACCCGCCGTCCCTGGCGCCGCGCCCTCGCCGCAACGTGCTGAGGCGCTGGCCCTGCTGCAGTCGATCGCCTCGGTGCGTGGTTTCTACGAGCAGCTCGCGCTCGAAGAGCTGGGCCAGAAGATCACCCTGCCGGCCAAGCCGCCGGCACTGAGCGCCGAGGAAAAAGAAGCCGCGCGCCTGAACCCCGGCCTGAACCGCAGCGCTTATGCGATTGCCCTGGGCCTGCGCAGCGAGGGCGTGCGCGAATGGAACTACAGCACCAACCTGCACACCCGCGGCGGCATGGGCGAGCGCGAGCTGCTGGCGGCCGCCCAGTTTGCCTGCGACCGCTCGATCTGGGACCGCTGCATCAACACCAGCGAACGGACCCCGAATGCCTTCGACGCCGAGCAGCGTTTCCCCACGCCGTTTCGCGAGGCTGTCACCCAGCGCAGCCAGGCCATCGGCCTGGACCCGGCCTATGTCTATGGCCTGATCCGGCAGGAGTCGCGTTTCATCATGGATGCGCGCTCCCATGTTGGCGCCTCCGGTCTGATGCAGGTGATGCCGGCCACCGCACGCGAAACCGCGCGCTACATCGGTCTGACCGGCTTTACCGCCGAGCAGATCAACGACCGCGACACCAACATCATCATCGGCACCGCCTACCTCAAACGTGCACTCGACGACTTCGGCGGCTCCATGCCGCTGGCCGCAGCGGCCTACAACGCGGGGCCGGGCCGGCCGCGCAGCTGGCGTAACGGGCCGGTGATCGAGGCGGCCATCTGGGCTGAAAACGTGCCTTTCAGCGAAACCCGCGACTACGTCAAGAAGGTGTTGTCCAACACCACCAACTATGCCGCGCTGCTCACCGGCCAGCCGCAATCACTGAAGGCGCGGCTCGGCACGGTCGGTCCGCGCGACGCATCGGCGCCGCCGCCGGACGAGAAGATGCCCTGAACCGTGGTCGAAGTGCTCCTGAGTTGATAGCTACTCACACCCATTTGTCATGGGCTGGGGGCCTGAATCGCCTTCAAATCAATGGTCACACCGCGACATGCGAAGGGGTGGTGCGTTTTGCAGGTTTGTGCCTATGTCGCGCACTGCCATTGCAGGCTAAATTAGGCGCTTCCCCACGGCGCAGGAGCCCCGAATGAACCCCAGCTGGTGGCAACAGATTGCCGGTATCGTTTCCGCCGAATTCTCCGACTTGGACGACCTGGCCCAGACCACACGCGTGGTGGTGCGCCTGACCGTGGCGGCGGTGCTGGGCGGCCTGCTCGGCTGGGAGCGCGAGCACAAGGGCCAGGCGGCCGGTGTGCGCACCCACATGCTGGTGGCCATGGGTGCAGCACTGTTTGTATTGGTCTCGCAGCAAATCGGCATGGCGCAAGACGACATGAGCCGCGTGATTCAGGGCATCACGGCGGGCGTGGGCTTTCTCTGCGCAGGCACCATCCTCAAAGGCGACAAGGCCGGCGAAGTCAAAGGCCTGACCACCGCAGCCGGCCTGTGGCTCACGGCCGCCATGGGCGTCGCCGCCGGACTGGGGCGTGAATTGACGGCGATATTGGCCACCGTGCTGGCCCTGGTGATCCTGGCCGCGGTGCCGGTGCTCGTCAGGATGATCGCCAAGCCCGCGCCGCTGATCGCTGACGGGAAGCTTCCGCCCGAGCCCATCAACGACAAAGGCCAGTGATCAGTCCTTGACGCGCTGCGAGACGAACTCGCCTTCGTAGTCCTTCGCCAGCGACAATTTCTCGGCTTCGGTCAGGACTTTACCGGCCAGCTGGAAAATGCCCTGCTCTTCGTCCTTGAGGTGGTGGAAGATCTTGTGGTGCAGTTCTTTGGCCACCGCAATCCAGGCCGGAGAGCTGAGGTCCGTGTGTTCCAGCCTTTCCACCAGCTCGTCCATCTCGTGGTGCTCGGCAATGCCATGCCGCGAAGGCTCCTGCGTCATGTCATGCGCAATCAGCGGCACATAAAAGAAACGTTCTTCGGCAGCCGCATGGGCCGCGAGTTCCGCCTTCAACTCCTTGAAGAGGACATCGCGCTCCTTGCTGTCACCGGAGGTGTTGATGAGCGCGTCGGCGAGGCCGCGCTGGGTTTCATGGCTGGTACGCAGGGCTTCAAAAATATTCATTAGGCGATTATGCGAAGCCAGCACCGCGCAAGCTGTAGGCCGGGATGCCCAGATTTATTGCGGTCGCTGCCTACACCTGTGTCCCCCGCTCCGGCATTTGACCGCATCGGCGGCGGTCGGAAATCAATGGCAGACTGTTGTCCAGGGGTGTTTTGCAACACCTGGCGTGAAAGCGTTTAATAAGGCCTATGAAAAAAATACTGATCCTCGGCGGCACTGGATTTGTCGGCCGCCATCTGTGCGAAAAATTGACTCAGCTCCAGTGGCGCGTCAGCGTGCCGACACGCCATGAAACCCGCGCCCGTGAGATCCAGATGCTGCCCTCGCTCGATGTGGTGCGGGCAGATGTGCATGACGAAACCGCCCTGACGCGGCTGGTGGCCGGCCACGATGCAGTGGTCAACCTGGTAGCCATCCTGCATGGAACGCAAGCCTCGTTTGAGCGGGCGCATGTGGAACTGCCGCAAAAAATCGCCCGCGCCTGTGCCAGCACCGGCGTGACTCGGCTGGTCCATGTCAGCGCGCTCGGCGCCGATGCACGCAACCCGGACGCCGCACCGTCGATGTACTTGCGCAGCAAGGGCCAGGGCGAGGTCGTGCTGCACCAGGCCGGTCTGGCGCTGACGATGTTGCGGCCCAGCGTGATCTTCGGCAACGGCGACAAATTCCTCAACACCTTTGCGCAGCTCCAGAAGATTTTCCCGGTGATTCCGCTGGCTGGCAGCCACGCACTGTTTCAGCCGGTATGGGTCGAAGACGTGGCCAGCGCCATCGTGCACTGCCTGCAAGACGCGCACCTGCACACCACAAGCGGCCAGACCTTCGAAGCCTGCGGCCCGGATGTCTATACGCTCCGGCAACTGGTCGAGCTCGCGGGCCGATTCAGCGGCATCAATGAGGGCCGGGGCCGTCCGGTGCTGGCTCTGCCCGCAGCGCTGGGTCGGCTGCAGGCCCGTATGATGGCGCTGGCGCCCGGCGAGCCCCTGATGAGCCGGGACAACCTCGACTCCATGAGCGTGCCCAACATCGCCAGCGGCAACCTGCCGGGCCTGGACGCGCTGGGCATCACGCCTGCGGCGCTCGAAGCGATTGCGCCCAGCTATCTCGGGCCCAACGCCGGCGGCTGGGGTCTGCGCAGCAACCTGGTGGCCAAGCGCAAGACCGCCGGACGTTTTTAGGGGCGGCACGATGGGCTCGCATCAATAGACGCGGCTTTTCGCATCAATCGAAGAGCCGGTGCGCAGTAGCATGGGTGCTCATTCTCAAGGGAGTCCCCGTGCTCAAGCTCTATATCGGCAACAAAAATTACTCGTCCTGGTCGATGCGCCCCTGGGTGCAGCTCAGGCAGGCCGGCATCCCTTTCGAGGAGGTCATGGTGCGCTTCGGCGCCGATACCTTCGCCCCGACCTCCAGCTTCAAACAGGCGGTGCTGGCGGTCAGTCCGGGGGGCCGGGTGCCGGTGCTGGTGGACGACGGCTTCGCCGTCTGGGACACCCTGGCCATCGCCGAGTACGTGGCCGAGAAGTTTCCGGACAAGCAGCTCTGGCCGCAGGCGGTGCAGGCGCGCGCCCGCGCCCGCAGTATCTGCGCCGAAATGCACTCGGGCTTTAACGCCCTGCGCAGTGCCTGCCCGATGAACATTGAAGCAGACCTGTCACAGACCGGGGGTATCGTCTGGCGCGACCAGCCAGCAGTGCGCAGCGATGTGCAGCGCATCGTGACGATGTGGACCGAACTGCTGGCGCAACACAGGGGCCCCATGCTTTTTGGCGAGTTTTCAGTCGCTGACGCCTACTTCGCCCCGGTCTGCATGCGCCTGAAAAATTACGGCCTGCCGGTGCCAGGGCCCATCACCGACTACATCGGCCGCGTCTGCGCCCTGCCCGGCGTGAAAGCATGGATCGACGAGGCCCTGGCCGAGAAAGACTTTGTTGATTTTGACGAGCCTTACCGCCTCACCCGGTAAGCGGGCGGCCAACCCTGCGGGTCGCTGCTTTCAAGCATCAAAAGCGGCTGTAGCCCCTACCCCATAAGCGCAACAAGCTACTGAATTGATAGCGGGTCAATGCGCAGCGGAATCGTCACCGGCCCGTCATTGACCAGGTGCACCTGCATGTCGGCAGCAAACTGACCGGTCTGCACCATCGGATGGCCCAGCCGCGCCTGCGCCACAAAATAGTCGTAAAGCCGCCGGCCTTCGTCCGGCGCTGCGGCGCCGGTGAAACTGGGCCGGTTGCCGCCCGACACATCCGCAGCAAGCGTGAACTGGCTGACGATGAGCAAGCCACCGGACACGTCCTGCACGCTGCGGTTCATTTTTCCGCCGTCATCGGCAAAGATGCGCAGCTTGAGGATTTTTGCCAGCAGCTTGTCGGCCTGGGCCTCGCTGTCACCGCGCTCGGCACACAGCAGCACGAGCAAGCCCGCGCCGATCTCGCCAGTCACCGCCCCACCTACCAGTACCCGCGCCTGACTGACGCGCTGGATCACGCTGATCACATCACGCTCCTTGCATCGCCAACATGCGCGAGTGACAGCGGGCAACAGGTTTGCAGTGTGATCAGCAGCATCAGGCCATTGTCCCCGATGCATGGCACGCTATGCAAAAATGCCACGATGCGCAAAGCACTGCAACATCGCTGGGTCGGACTTCTGCTTTGGGGGCTGATCACGGCCCTGGGCTGTGTGGTGCTGGCACGCATCGAGCTGACTCAACAGCGCGATACTTTTGAAACCGACGCACGTATCGTGCACCGCTTGTTGAGCCAGCGCGTGGTGCAGCACGATGCGGTGATGGCCACGCTGGCGCTGCTGCAACCGGCGGCCCCTGACTCGAAGCCAGAGCAGCGGCTGAGCGCGCTTTATCCACAAATTCTTTCCGTGCAGAGGCGTGACAGCAACGCATCCTGGCCAGATGAACGCCTGCGGGTTGCGGAAACCCTGTCCCGCGCCCTGCGCCGACCCGCGCTCGCCGGTGTCGATTTTGCCCGTGGCCGCTACCACCTGGTCCTGGCGTCCGAGCCCACCAGTTATGCACTGCAGATGGATTTACGCGCCGTCGTACCGTGGGCCGAGTGGCCTATGGCGCCCGAGACCAGTGCGGTGCGTGTGCTGCTTGCGCACGACGGCCAGGACTGGGTGCTGCAGCCGGGCCGCCTGGGCCAGGGTGGCTGGCGTTTCGATTTTCGCAAACACCTGGCCGCAGAGAGCCAGCCTTTTGAGGTGTTCGCGCAGCGACAGGTCGGATGGAACGAACTGCCCTGGACCGGGATGCTGGGCTGGGCCGCACTGGTTGCCGCCGCGTTGGCGGGCGGTCTGGCGCTGATGGGGCAGCGCGCGGCGAGACGGCGGGCAGAGGAACTGCTGCGACTGGGTCAGGTGGCGCGGCTCAATACATTGGGCGAGCTGGCCGCCGGCATGGCGCATGAGCTGAACCAGCCACTGACCGCCTTGCTGGCCAATACCCAGGCGTCCATGCGCTTGCTGGAAGAATCCCCTGCGGACATGGCCACCATCCGCAGCGCCATGGCGCAGTCGGTCGAGCAGGCGCGCCGTGCCTCGGCGGTGGTCAGCCGCCTGCGACGCGCGGTGGAGCGGCCGGACCTGGCAGCGCAACTGCAACCGGTCGATCTGCAACAGGCGGTGCAACGCGCGCTCTACCTGCTGGAGCCGGAATTTCGACGCCGCGAAGTGTTTCCCCAGATGGATGCGCCGCCCGCGTCCTTCACCGTCATGGCCGAGCCGGTGGCACTGGAGCAAATCATTCACAACCTGCTGATGAATGCCCTGCAGGCGCTGGAACAGGTGCCTACCAAAGAGCGTCAGCTGACCGTCTCAATGAAGACCGTCGCCGGATGGGGCGAGATGGCGGTCCTCGACAGCGGGCCGGGCATGACCGAGGAAGTGCGTGCCCGTATCTTCGAGCCATTTTTCACCACGCGGGAGGCCGGCCTGGGGCTGGGGCTGAGCCTGTGCGAAACCCTGGCTGCCGGCATGGGCGGCAGCTTGAAAGCGGCACAACACGCGCCGCGCGGGGCTGTGTTTCGGCTGTCACTGCCCTTGGCGCCGCTGCCACCCCAAGGCAAGCCATGAGGCCGCTCGACGCGGGCGCCACCTTGTCGCCGCTGATTCACCTGATCGATGACGACGAGGCGGTGCGCAGCGCCCTGACCCTGCTGATCAGCACGGTGGGCCTGCGGGTGCAGGCGTGGCCGGACCCGAACGCGTTCATGCGCAGTTTTGACCGCCTGACCATAGGCGCCATCGTTCTGGACGTGCGTATGCCTGGAACCAGTGGCCTGACGGTGCTGGAGACGCTGGTGGCGCAGGGGGTCGATCAGCCAGTGATCATGTTGACCGGGCACGGAACGGTGGAGATGTGCCGCCGTGCCTTCAAGGCGGGGGCCGCTGAATTTCTTGAAAAACCGGTGGATGACGAAGCCCTGCTCGAAGCGCTGCAGAACGCGGTGCGGCAGCATGTGAAGTCACGCGAACGCAGCCAGACCAACCGGCACGCACGGGAACGCTACGCGCAACTGTCCGCGCGCGAATGCGAAGTACTGGGCCTCATCATTGCCGGACTGACCAACAAGGAAATTGGTCGTGCGCTTGACGTCTCACCGCGCACCGTGGAGACCCACCGGGCCAACCTGTTCGCCAAGCTTGAAGCCGACTCCCTGGCTCAGCTGATCAGGCACTATGCAGCGCTGGTGGACGAAGCCGACGCCGGCTAGATCCGCTGCAAGACCGCTTGAAACCCGTGGACCCCGTAGTTCTACGGAGCTGCGCGCGTAGCGCTACGCATGGCCGGCAGCGACGCATTTTCATAAAGTTCTTCCACGGTTGATTGAACCGTTACAACACCCCAGGAGAACCCACCATGCGTCACATCATCCAGGCTTCGGCCCTTTGCCTGTCCCTCCTCGCCACAGCATCTTTCGCGCAAAGCGTGCGCACCGAAAAAAACATGTCTCTCGATCTGGCCAACCAGATCGCCAGCGCGACCCTGGCCGCCTGCGCGGCCAACGGTTATGCGGTGGGCGTGACGGTGGTGGACCGGGCCGGTAGCGTGCGTGCGGTACAGCGCGCCGACAATGCCGGGCCCCACACCCTGGCCGCCAGCCTGCAAAAGGCGTTCACCTCTGCCTCCGCCAAAAACACAACGCTCGCCATGATGGAAGGCGCCCAGAAAAACCCCGCGGCCGCGAACCTGACCGACATTCCGGGTTTCTTGCTGCTGGGCGGCGGCGTGCCGGTCAAGGTCGGCAATGAGACCATTGGCGCTGTTGGTGTCGGTGGCGCGCCGGGTGGCCACCTTGACGAAGCGTGTGCCGTGGCCGCACTGGACAAGGTCAAAGACCAACTGAAGTAAGCCCCGCACCCATCAGGAGAAACCGCCATGAAAAACATTCCTCGTCGCCTGTCCCTGCCGCTGAAACATCTGGCGCTGGCCGCAGCCTGCGGATTCGTCGCCATGGCGGCCCGACCGGCTGCCGCTCAGGTGGCTCCGCACGCCGCTGAAGTGGCGGCCTACCAGGGCCTGCACGCCGCCGCCCACCATGGTGATGTGGCCCGGATTGAAAAACTCATCGGCACAAAAGCCGACCTCAATGCCCGCGACGGCAATGGCCGCACACCGATACATGTGGCAACTTTCGCGAAACAGCGAGGCGCGATTGGTGCGCTGGTGAAGGCCGGTGCCAACATCAATCTGCTCGACAAGGACCGCTACGATGGTGTCACCATCGCCTCGGTCGCCGACGATGAGGAGACACTGCGCGTGTTGCTGTCACTCGGCGCCAGCGCGAAGCTGATCACCAGCCGCTACGACGGTACGGCGCTGATTGCCGCCGCACACCTCGGCCACGACGGCGTCGTCAGGCAGTTGATTGCCGCCGGCGCGCCACTGGACCATGTGAACAATCTGCACTGGACCGCCGCGATTGAGGCGGTGGTGCTCGGCGATGGCGGGCCCAGGCACCAGAAAACCCTGCAAGCCCTGATTGCTGCGGGTGCAAACCTGCAACTGACCGACCGTCTGGGCAATACCCCGCTGCAACTGGCCAAGTCGCGCGGCTATGTCGAGATGATCAGGATGCTGGAAAAGGCGGGCCCAAAGCAGGACCAAAAACCGTGAGGCATTGAACGCGCTCAGTGTCCTGAAGAAAACCTCCGGTTGGGGTAAATCACCAGTGCAGGTGCCGTCTCTGCCAGTGCCAGAAAATCACGGTCGTTGTGAACCAGCATCGCTTCATGCTCCAGCGCCATCGCTGCAATCAGGCAGTCTGTTGATTTACGGATCGTGTAGCCCTTTTGCCTGGCATGGCGATAGAGCTGTGCTGCCGCCTCAAACGTCTCCAGCGCATCGAGCGGTTGCAGCAGGGTCTGCGCGCCCAGCACGCGCCGGGTCGCGGCAAACTGGCGCTCGGAGCTCACACCTTGCAGCACCTCCAGGTAAATCATCTGCGTGAATGCCAGTTCTTCGTGCGCTTCGCGCTCCTGGACAAAACGCACCGCGTCAGTGTCGGCGCCGCGCAGCCAGTCGATCCAGACCGACGAGTCAACCAGCAGCATCAGTCTTCTTTGACCGGGCTGGCCTGGCGGGACTTTTTGCAGCGGGCCTGGCAGGCGCCTGGTAGGTGGCACGCGGCTGCTCCACCCGGTTTTGCCCCACTTCGGCACCACGCGCCCACGGCGCCTTGGGGTCGTACTCCGGGTCCACGCCGCCTATGCCAAACAATTCGCGGACTGAGGGACGTGTGGCGCGCGCCACCATCTCGCGCAAGGCGCGGTCCACCACCTCGCGCTTGGTACGCGCGCCCGACAAGCGCATGGCTTCGGCCACAACGATTTCATCAATATCTATGTTGGTGATCATGGGCTTTATTGTACATTGTCTGTACAAACTTTTTCCTGACCCAAACGACAGCTTGCCGTCAGCCCAGCGTCACACGCGCAAACTTGCGCTTGCCGACCTGCACGACGTAAGTGCCGGCAGCCAGCTTGAGTGCCTTGTCGCTGACCACGCTGGAATCGACCCGCACGCCGCCGCCTTCGATCAGGCGGGTGGCTTCCCCGCCGGTCGCTGCCAGCCCGGCCATGCGTAGCAGCGCCCCTATGCCCAGCGGCGCACCACTGAGGCTGACTTCGGCAATCTCGTCGGGCACGCCGCCTTTGCTGCGGTTGATGAAGTCCTGCTCCGCTGCGTCGGCGGCAGCCACGGAATGGAAACGCGCCGTGATCTCCTTGGCCAGCGCCACCTTGGCATCTTTGGGATTGCGGCCGGCCTCCACTTCCTTCTTGAGCGCGGCGATGTCGGCTTCGCTCTTGAAGCTCAGCAAGGTGAACCACTTCCACATCAACACGTCAGAGATCGACAACACCTTGGCAAACATGGTGTTCGCATCTTCCGAGATGCCGATGTAGTTGTTCTTGCTCTTGGACATTTTGTCCACGCCGTCCAGTCCTTCGAGCAGGGGCATGGTCAAAATGCACTGCGGCTCCTGGCCGTATTCGGCCTGCAGATGCCGACCCACCAGCAGATTGAATTTCTGGTCGGTTCCACCGAGTTCCAGATCCGATTTCAGGGCCACCGAGTCGTAACCCTGCATCAGCGGGTACAAAAACTCATGCACGCTGATGGACTGGCCGGCCTTGAAGCGTTTGCTGAAGTCGTCGCGCTCCATCATGCGCGCCACGTTGTATTTGGCGGCCAGCTCGATCATGCCGCGCGCACCCAAGGGGTCGCTCCACTCGCTGTTGTAGCGAATCTCGGTGCGCGCCGGGTCCAGCACCAGCGAGGCCTGTTTGTAATAGGTCTCGGCATTGGCCTTGATCTGCTCGGGGGTGAGCGGTGGCCGGGTGGTGTTGCGGCCCGAGGGGTCACCAATCAGGGAGGTGAAGTCGCCGATCAAAAAGATCACTGTGTGGCCGAGATCCTGCAGCTGGCGCATTTTGTTCAACACCACGGTATGACCGACATGAATGTCAGGCGCGGTGGGGTCCAGCCCCAATTTAATGCGTAAGGGCACGCCGCTGGCCTCCGAACGTGCCAATTTTGTAAGCCACTCACCCTGCGGAATCAGCTCTTCACACCCCCGCAGCGTCACGGCGAGCGCCTCTTGGACGCGATCCGTCACCGGAAAATTTGTAACAAGCTCTTGATTCATAAGGGTTTTTCACATGTCGGGCAGTTGTCTGACAGATATACTCGCGTTTCTGCCATTGTTCAGGCACCAGCGCTGGCTGGTCCACAAATTGCAAACCAATTCTAAGTTGTCGCCCGCCCCGGCTTTTTTGGCGGCACAACACCTTTATCCCTCGTCACCAGGCTGTGTGTTGTTGTCTGATGGCCTTTTAAGTTGGGAATTTCAGTTTTGATCAAAAACGATGTCTCGCGCGGCCTGCAGGTCGTCTCCGATTTTTTTCACCGTCACCCGAAAAGGGTCACGGGCACATTGGCTGCCTTGTTGCTCGGCACGGGTGTGACCGCTTTCGGCGTGGCCCCGCTCGCACCTGACGCCGCCGACCTGCCTGTGCGCCAGGTGCTGGAAGCCGTTCAAGCCCTGCCGACGCAAAGCCAGACCGAGGTGTTGGATGATTTCCGCTACTCCCTGTTTCGCACCGACACCACCCGCAGCAGCGATACCGCCGACGCCCTGCTCAAGCGGCTGAACATTGACGACGCTTCCGCCTCGGCTTTTCTGCGCAGTGATGCCAATGCCCACCTCATTCTTGCAGGCCGACCCGGCAAGGCCGTCACGGTCGAAGCCAGCGACAGCCAGCAACTGCTCAAACTCAGCATGCGCTGGCCCACCGACGATGAAACCCTGTTCAAACGCCTGGTCATCGAGCGTACGCCGGCCGGTCTGGTCTCACGCATTGAAACGGCGCCTTACACGGCATCGGCACGGCTGGCCAGTGGCAACATCCAGAGCTCGTTGTTTGCAGCCACCGATGAGGCGCGGATTCCCGACGCTGTCGCGGTGCAGATCGCCGAGATATTCTCCGGCGACATCGATTTCCGGCGCGCGCTGCGCAAGGGTGACCGCTTCAACGTGGTGTATGAAACACTGGAGGCCGATGGCGAAGCCTTGCGCACCGGCCGCGTGTTGTCGGCCGAGTTCGTCAACGCAGGCAAAACTTACCAGGCCATGTGGTTCCAGGCCCCTGGCCAGAACTCAGGCGCTCAAAACAAGGGCGGTTATTACACCCTGGACGGCCAGAGCCTGCGCCGCGCCTACCTGAGCTCCCCGGTCGAGTTTTCGCGTGTCAGCAGCGGTTTTTCCATGCGTTTTCATCCCATCCTGCAGAAGTGGCGCGCGCATCTGGGCACTGATTTTGCTGCAGCCACCGGCACCCCGGCTCGCACGGTCGGCGACGGTGTGGTCGAGTTTGCCGGCGCGCAAAACGGCTACGGCAACGTGGTTTTCATCAAACACCGCAACGGCCACGAGACCGTGTACGCCCACCTGAGCAAGATCTCGGTGCAGCGCGGCCAGACCGTCAGCCAGGGCCAGACCATCGGCCTGGTCGGCGCCACCGGCTGGGCCACCGGTCCCCACCTGCATTTTGAGTTTCGCGTCAACGGTGTTCATCAAGACCCGATGACCATTGCCAAGCAGAGCGAAACCGTGACGCTGTCTGCGTCCGCCATGCCCGCCTTCCGTGAACTCGCTGCCGGCGTGAAAAGCCAGTTGCAGGCGGCAGCGACGATCACTCAGACCCGCGCGGAGTAGTTGACCCCCGCGTCCGATCGTCCTGAGCTTGTCGAAGGATCACTGACGCGTGGCGCCCTGCCACGACGGGGTAGCCGCTGCCATGCGGCAAAATGACTTCATGCTCAATCACTACATCGGCCTGATGTCAGGCACCTCCCTGGATGGTGCGGATGGCGTGCTGGTTGATTTTTCGGGCGGCAAGCCGCAGGTGATGGCGACGGCGACCGAGTCTTTTTCAGATGACTTTCGCGCCGAATTGCTGGCACTGAACTCGCCCGGTCACAACGAGCTGCACCGAGCGGCCCTGGCCGCCAACCGGCTGGCAACGGTGTATGCGCGCGTCGTCAAGGCGCTGCTGGCCGAGGGCGCGGCCCAAGGGGTTCCAGCCAGCCAGGTTCAGGCGGTCGGCGCGCACGGACAAACCGTACGGCACCAGCCGCCACACAGCCCTTCTGACGCTTCCCAGCCCGCCCATGCAGCCTACACCCTCCAACTCAACAACCCTTCCCTGCTGGCAGAACTGACGGGCTTGCCCGTGGTCGCGGATTTCCGCAGCCGCGACATGGCCGCAGGTGGCCAGGGCGCGCCGCTCGCACCGGCTTTTCACCAGGGCGTGTTTGGCCAGGAGCATGCCACCGTGTGCGTCCTGAACCTGGGCGGTATCTCCAACCTCAGCGTGCTTCCTGCGGCCGGCAAGGGCTCGGTGCTGGGTTTTGACTGCGGCACAGGCAACGCGCTGATGGATGCCTGGTGTCAGCGGCACACCGGCCAGCCCTTCGACGCCGGCGGCGCGTGGGCTGCCAGCGGCAAACTGATCCCGGCCTTGCTGGCCAGCCTGCTCGACGAGGCCTATTTCGCCCTGCCGCCCCCGAAAAGCACTGGCCGAGATCTTTTCAGCATGGACTGGCTGGGCCACAAGCTGGCCGCGTTTTCCCGCGAGCGCCCCGAAGATGTTCAAAACACATTGACCGAATTCGCTGCCAGCCCATGTGTGACGGGCGTGAACAGCTATGCTAAAGATAGCAAATTGCTGATTGTCTGTGGTGGAGGGGCCTTCAACCAACACCTGATACAGCGCCTGCAGGCGGGCTTGCCGCAATTGCGGGTTGAATCGTCGCAGTTGCATGGCCTGCCGCCGCTGCAGGTCGAAGCCGCAGCATTTGCCTGGCTGGCGCGCCAGGCCATGCTGGGCCTGCCGGGCAACCTGCCAAGTGTGACGGGCGCAGCCGGACCGCGGGTGCTGGGCGCGATTTACCCGGCCTGAAACTTCCCGGCTGCGCGAAAGCAAAAGCCGCCTCACGGCGGCTTTTACAGAGGGCGCTGCCCGCTCAGGCAGAGAAGCTGGAGCCGCAGCCGCAGGTGCTCGTGGCGTTCGGGTTCTTGATCACGAACTGGGCGCCTTCAAGGTCGTCCTTGTAGTCGATCTCGGCACCGACGAGGTACTGGTAGCTCATGGCGTCAATCAACAGCGACACGCCGTTTTTTGTCATGGTGGTGTCGTCTTCGTTGGTGATTTCGTCAAACGTGAAGCCGTACTGGAAACCCGAGCAACCACCGCCCTGTACGAACACACGCAACTTCAGGTCAGGGTTGCCTTCTTCGGCAATCAGGTCCGCCACCTTGGCTGCCGCGCTGTCGGTGAAGACAAAGGGGGCGGGCATGTCGGTCTGGATGTTTTCAGCTACTGCGCTCATGGGAGGCTCCGTTCTTCACAAATCTTGACTTTCATGGTACCGCAATTCGATCAACCACAAGGGCGGCGCTGACTTGCCGCCGCCTATTGATAAACCCTAAGGCCGGCCGTAACCGCTGATCGGGGCTTCCTCGCGCGCCTTCTCGACGTTGTTGGCAGCCAGCTTCAGCAGGGGCTTGTCGCCGGTCTCCTGCTCAGTGGGCCGCAACTGCCCATAGATGACGGCACCCTGGTGCATTTCAAGCGCCTTGTAGGCGATGTCGCCCTGAATTTTTGCCTTGGGCTGCAATTCAAGCAATTCTGACGCGTGCACGGGTCCCATCACGCGGCCATTGATGATGACGTGATCGGCGTGGATATGGCCGGTGACACAAGCGGACTCGCTGATCACCAGAATGCTGGGGCTGCCTTCGTTGGCGCGGATGTCACCGATCACTTCGCCATCGATGCGCAGGCCGTCGGTGAACGTGAGGTTGCCTACGATGCAGCTGCCCTGGGCGATCAGGCTGCGGATGGAAGGCTGGGCTTTTTTACCGAACATGGGGTTTCCTGTCTGACATCGCCATTACAACTTGATGGCTTGCACGGAACGCGTCACGGTTCCTTCGATGAGTTTGGCTGAAATCGTTTGTACCACGGCTTGGGGCGGCAAGTCGAGGACACCTTCCACGCGCCGGTACTGTTTGAACTGTAAAGCCTGCGAACCACCGGACAAACCCGTGGTCCAGGGCTTGCCGGCCAGCGTGCCGCTGAAGGTCAGTTCCAGCTTGCCGTTGAATACCGGCGCGTCACGCACTGGCTGGATCACCAGCACCTGCCATTTGAGCTGCATGTCCGACAGCTTTTCAGCCTGCAGACCCCGAATCGCAGCGCTGTCAGCACCGGCCGCGGGAAGCAGCTTCTCGAAAAAACCCAGATCATCACGCAGCAGCCGGTTCTCCGACTCCAGTTGCTTGATCTGGCCCACCATCTTTTCCTGCGCGGCTTTTTCAGCCGTCAGCAGGCTGCCTGAAATATTGGCAATCGACTGGGATTTGTCGCGCTCAGAGCGAAGCGCCGCAACTTCTTCGCGCAGCTTGCTCAGTTCGAGCTTGGCCGCCTTGTCCAGCCCGGCAATGCTGACACCGAGTTCAAAGGTCCACAGCGCAAGGGCGGCAGAAAAACCCAGCATGACCGCGCCCATCGCCCAGCGCAGCGGCCAGGGCATGGAGGTGCGTATGGCCATACGGGGCGAACTGATGGTCAGACGGCGGCGAAACAGGCGAAACTTCAAACGCAGATCCTGTGGTTTTTAGGTCGGGAGGAGCATTGTGCACGCAGATGCGCCCGCAACCGCCCGCAATCCGCACCCGCCCGGTAAAGCACGGGTAAGGATTTGCGTCTGCGCCGCTCCAGCAAAAGTCCATGAAAAAAGCCGCCAGGAACGAACCAGACGGCTTTTCGGAGACAGCAAAACGTCTTAACGCTTGCTGAACTGCTTGCGACGGCGTGCCGAACGGAAACCGACCTTTTTACGCTCGACTTCGCGGGCATCACGGGTCACGAAGCCGGCCTGGCTCAGCACCGGCTTGAGGGTCGCGTCATAGTCGATCAGCGCGCGGGTGATGCCGTGGCGCACCGCGCCGGCCTGGCCGGACTCACCACCGCCATGCACATTGACCATGATGTCGAAGGTTTCGACATGGTTGGTCAGGTGCAGCGGCTGCTTGCAGATCATGATCGAGGTTTCGCGACCGAAGAAGGTCTGGATATCCCGGTCATTGACAGTGATCTTGCCGGTGCCTTTTTTGATAAACACGCGGGCGACGCTGGATTTGCGACGGCCGGTGCCATTGTTCCAATCACCGATCATTTGGCGGCTCCTGCAATTTCAAGCACTTTGGGCTGTTGGGCGGTATGCGGGTGCTCAGCACCACCATACACCTTGAGTTTCTTGATCATGGCGTAGCCGAGCGGGCCCTTGGGCAACATGCCCTTGACGGCTTTTTCCAGGGCGCGGCCAGGGTGCTTGGCCTGCATGTCCTTGAAATTGGTCGCCGAGATGCCGCCAGGGTAACCGGAGTGTCGGTAATAAATCTTGTCAGTCGACTTGGCGCCGGTGACACGCAGCTGGGCTGCGTTGATGATGACGATGAAGTCACCGGTATCGACGTGAGGCGTGTAAATGGCCTTGTGTTTGCCGCGCAAACGGAGAGCAACTTCGCTGGCTACTCGTCCGAGGACCTTGTCGGTCGCGTCAACCACAAACCACTCGTGCACTACGTCAGCGGGTTTTGCGCTGAAAGTTTTCATGAGTTTTCTCGTTTAAGAAGGGTTTGTCGGGTTCTTTTCTACGGTCGGCGTTCTTCTGATGAGAACCTCTTAGGTAGTCAGTCCGGCAATGAATCGCTCCATCGCCTTGCCCCGCCGCGGAACCACATGTGCGCTGCGAAGCCCTCGATTATATGAAAAATCAGGCACTTGAGTCAACTTTGGATGCTTTGAAGGGTGCAAGAAGGTAGGATAGGCGCATGTTCAGCTATCGCCACGCCTTCCACGCCGGTAACCACGCCGACGTGCTCAAGCACACAACGCTGATCGCGTTGATGAAATATTTGACCGCCAAAGACACCGCATTGAGTGTGATTGACACCCATGCCGGTGCCGGTTTGTACCGGCTTGACGGTGACTACACCGAAACCAGCGGTGAAGCCCGCGAGGGTATTTTCAAGTTGCTTTCAAAAGAAAAAGCGCCTGAGAGCCAGAAAGGAGGTTCGCCCGCAGATGTAAAAAAACCAGCAGTCACGGCTACTCTCGCGCCCGCACTGCAAGACTACATCAACGTCCTGCGCAGCCTGAACCCCCAGTTTGCGGAAACGGGCGATCCAGCCCATCTGAAAATCTACCCGGGTTCGCCTTTCATAGAACAGCAGTTTTTAAGTGGCCGCGACAAGCTCAAGCTGTTTGAGCTGCACCCGACCGA